>JBMOLL010000001.1:0-3020 GCA_049325415.1 Bacteroidota bacterium
ATCGTTTTTGCAGATAATCTGCCCGTCGGTCATTTCCTGGAGCTTCAGGTTCGATTCGCGGGAGGTCCCGTAAGCGGGTCCGGAACCCAGGAAAACGGCCCGCTGGAAAGGCATCCGTGCGATTTCCTGCAGGGTGGAGGTGTAGTCCGACAGGATGCGTTGCCCGTAATGGCAGAGCGTAGCCACGGCAGTTTCCAGGGCATCCAGTTCGTGCAGGTTGCCGATCAGGTAAGCTGCGAGCAGCATACCCGAGTAACTGCTGGTCATGGCCAGGCTTTTATCATTGGCTTCCGGCGGCAGGTTGAAGATATAGCAGTCGTTCCTGAAGTGGTGCCGCGCCAGTTCCCCTTCGCTGTTGCAGGTGATCACCAGGTGAGCGGAGCCGGGGCAGTAGCGGTCGAAAAGCTTGACGGTTGCCAGACTCTCCGGGCTGCTTCCCGAACGGGCGAAGGAGATCAGCAGGGTAGGGGTCAGGGGATCGAAATAGTCGGCCGGGTGAGAGACCAGGTGGGTGGTGGGCACGGACACGGTGGTTATCCCCGTACTGCGCTGGAACACGCCTTCAAGGGAATAGCCGATGTAGGCACTGGTTCCGGCACCCGTAAGGATGATCTTGCGCATCCCCGGAAGTACCCTGTCCAGAAAGGCACCGAGTGCTCCGCGTTCTTCCCTGATCCTTCTGTAGATCTCGTTCCACAGCCACGGCTGGGAGCTGATCTCCATCGCCGTATGCAGGGCTCCCTTCTCCTCAAGGAAGTGCTGGTCTTTGTTTAAGTAATCCATAGGTTAAATTTACAATAGGTTTCGAAATAGTTTCGTAACATTTCTATGCAAACTTAGAAAACTTATAATTACATTCAAAATAAATTTTTACTATTTTATTGAAAGGTTTCGAAAAAAATAACGGACATTTTTATAAGAAACGAAATAAAATCGTAGCTTTGATTTGAAATTTGAAAAGTAGAAGGCATGACAGAAAAACTGAAGCGGTCGACGGTGGAAAGGCGGAAGACCATTCTGAACCTGATCGACAAGAACGGGCAGGTATATGTGCATGAGCTCAGCGAAAAGTTCAGGGTGAGCGAAGTGACCATCCGCAATGACCTCGAGCAGCTGGAGGCAAAGAATCTGCTGATCCGGGCCCGTGGCGGTGCCATGAAGCGGGAGATGAACGTGGCGATCGACTACCTGATCACGGAGAAGCACAAGATCAACCTGGCCGAGAAGGCGCGCATCGGCAAGGAAGCGGCACGGATGATCAGCGAGTCGGAGACCATCATCCTCGATTCGGGTTCCACGACTCTGGAGATCGCCAAAAATCTGGGCTCTGTCAAAGCACTGACGGTCATCACCAATGCCATCAACATTGTCAACCAGCTTCTGACCTTCCCGTCGGTGAACATCATCGTGCCGGGCGGTTCGATCCGGAAGAACTCCCATTCCCTTGTAGGTCCGATTGCCGAACGGAGCTTCCGCAATTTTTCGGTCGACAAGGCTTTCCTGGGCGTCGATGGTTTTGATCCGAAAACAGGGGCTTTCACCCCGAATATCGAAGAGGCTTACCTGAACCAGATCATGATCGAGATCTCGAAGGAGGTGATCCTGGTGGCCGACTCGAGCAAATTCTTCCGCAAGAGCCTGGCTTTTATCTGTCCGGTGAATAAGATCAATACCGTCATCACCGACAACCGCATCACCGATTACGATCTGAAGACGCTGCAGGATTCGGGGGTGAGGGTGATCGTGGTGTGAGGGCCGGGTGAGGACTTTTCCGGGTTAGCGCAGTTTTCCTGGTTGAAGGGTCAAAAGTATCTCTCCAAAGCTCATTTCCGGGTTGATAAGCTGTTTTATTATGCGTGTCAGCACTCAATCCTTTACGGTTCTCCGCTTTCTTAGCGCGGTGATCAGTTCAAAGGTGGTTATGGCCAGGATGGAACCGACGCCGCTGGCAATGATATCGAACAGGTCGTATTGCGTGCTGGCGCCCCACATGGGTTTGATCTCTTCCAGGGTCAGTACGGCAAAAACGGCCAGGGATGCGGCATAGACCAGCAGGCGGCCATACCTGAACTCCCGGATGATTACGGAAGATACGAAGGCCATGCTGATCAGGAAGGCGGCAATGAAATTCGGAAAACAACCTGCAAGGGTACTCAGCACACTGCCGGGCTGCAATGCCGGCCTCACGACCTCCTTATTCAGGGAAATCAAACCGAAAAGTCCGGCAAATAAGGCGGCGTTGATGGCGATTACTTTCTTTTTTTTATTCATAGTCCTTTGAAATGAAGATGATAGGCGCTGCCCAAAAGCTCAACCAATATAAAGGTAAGCAACTGTTTCTGATTTCCTGTCGCTTAATTGTATTTCTTCAAAACGGCATCCCAGGTGAAGGGCTTGCCATGACCGGGATAGATGAGCTTAATATCGTAGTTCTTTAATTTGTTGACACTCTCATGGAAATCACCGATATCATCACAGAATTCCAGCCGGGGCCGGCCGAAAAAATTATACAGGAGATCTCCGCAGATCAGCCGGCCATCCCCAGTGAGCACGCTCACCGATCCCTTTGAATGGCCGGGGGTGCAGATGATCCTTGCATCGAAATGATATTCAGACAGATCGAAGGATTCGTCCAGATAAATATCGGGGGTGAAAGTTTTGAATTCTCCGGGATTAAAGAATATGGACATCACCGACATCAGGCGAAACCGGAAGGAAAACCTGTCGGCTTTTTCCTTTCTGTTCCAGTTCATATCTCCATTCTGTACCATGAGGGAGTCATCCGCGTGAATGGCTATCCGGGCTCCGTATTTTTCCCGCAGGAACAAACTGTTTCCGGCATGATCGTGATCGCCGTGGGTCAGGATCACAAGGCCGAGCTGACCGGGTTTACACAAATTACCCCAAAAATTTAGACAACAAGTATAATTAGAAATTTAATAAACTTGTTGTTATGAAAAAGCGAAAGAATTACCCGGCAGGGTTTAAGACCAAAGTGGTTCTTGAGGCCCTTCAGGAAA
>JBMOLL010000002.1:0-25332 GCA_049325415.1 Bacteroidota bacterium
CTGCGTAGACAGCCGACAGGAATTTTCCTTTCACGGGAGCGATTTTTTTTGCCAGATCTCCTTTAAACTCTTTAGTAATAAGTTCGGAGCGTCCGCTTTCCCCGCCCATCAACAGTGAATAATACAGGAGTTCGAGCGCATCAGGTGTTCCGCTGTTAAAAGAAAGCGCTCCTGTAAATTCGCTGGCCGCCTGCCGGTACCTGGTCTTTCTGTACAGGGCAATACCGTACCTCATCCGCATGAAATAGGTATCGTATCCGGCTTTTCGGGCGGCGCGGCTCACAACAATGAGGCTGTCCCAGTCCTGTGCCAGGTACAGGGCATAGGTCTTCCTGTCGGCTTCTGCAAAGCTTATCTTCTTCTGGGCCAGCGCCGGCAGCGACAGGCAGATGATCAGGATTCCCGTAATGATTCTCCTGTACATTGCTGATGGTTTGTTACTCCTGTTTTTGTCATATTAATTTTCTCAATGCCTTTGTTATCAAGGTGAATCTCATAGACCGTCTGACCTGAGGAACGGCGGAACACCTTTTTCTCCACCGTGCTCCGCAGGATAATTTTCGACGGAGAGAGTTCATTATCGGTATACACTGCCTGTGAGGAATAGCTCGTTTTCAGGAAGATCCCAAAGGGTGCCGCAAAGTCCTGCAGGGCTTTAAGCGGTTGACCGAATAAAAGATCCGGTGTAAATTCATCGTCAGCACTGAGGGAAGGGTAGTAACCCGCAGCCTGCTTGTACAGCGCCATAAAGAGATGAAAAAGAAAGGTCTTTTTGGAGCCGCTGAAGCGGATGAAGAAGAGCATGTTCCCGTCGTACCTGAACCAGGCCCGGGAACCCGTGTCACGGTCTTCCAGGTAAGAGGAATTATAGGGATCGATCTGGACATCCAGATGGCACTCGGCTGGCAGCCCGGGACAGGCAACCCGGAAAGCAAGACTTTTACAGGAAACCAGGTCAAGTGCTCCGCTGATCAGTTCATTCGGACTGATGTTCATCAGCGACTGCCCGGTTTCGGGAATGGCATTGGACCGGAGGCTCATCCCCCCGCTGTCTCTCCGGATGTAATAGGTAAAGGGGAAAAGCAGTGTCGGGGCACCGATGGAAGGCGAAGCCTGAAATTGAAAATGGAGGTGCGGATAGGGTGAGCGACCTGAATTCCCGCATTTGCCAAGTTTTTCTCCGGCTGAAACCCGGGCTCCGGGTTTTACCGTTACAGAACCCGGCTGAAGATGACTGAGTGCGGAATAAAGGTAGGGCGTATGCCTGATGATAACCGTATTTCCCCAGTTCTGCCGGATATTTATCTCCCCGATGTCATTATCGGGAATATTGTCGACCACAAGCTCCACCCAACCGTCACCGGGGGAGGCCACTGTCTTGCCATAGCAGTAATAATCTTCGCGAAAATCTCCATTCCCGCTGAACTGTTTTCCTTCCTTATCGGTAATAATGAAATCCCAGGCATCCTTCCATGCTTCTTTATGGGTGAACTCCCCCGAATGCCCCTGGGAAACGGTCCATTCTCCGTAAAAGGGCATGATCAGAGGCATCCCGGCATATTTCCCGAATCTCTCCGTTCCGGAGCGGTGCGCGTACAGGTTTTTCTCGGGGGAGTTATACTGGATATAAACCTCTGCCAGTTTTTCGTCGGGGAAAAACCGGAGTTTCAGGACATAAAGGAATAGCAATACAAGCAGGTTGAAGGGCAGGGAATAGACCGGCAGCCTGAATACCGTGAAAAGGCTGGCAAAGGTCATCGTGAGTATGGCGACCAGGGGCATCAGAATGATCACCCAGAGGAAGGATTTCCAGGTGGGGATGATGAAAAAGCCTCCCAGTGCGATGGCAGTCAGGATAAAGTTAAAACCAATGTAGGTGTATGAGAGCGTGGTGATATCGGCACCGGCCATGGTATAAAACAGGTAGGCAGAATAGAAGCCCAGGAGTGAAAGCAGGAAGGAGATCCTGGATACCAGAAGGAGGCCGGTCATGATGATGATCCCGGAAAAGATGTTGAACTGGAAAAAGATGGCGCCCAGCGAGATCAGGTAAATCCTGAATGATGCGGGGAAGCGGATTTGCTGCCCCCACTCATACAGTGCAATCATTTTTTGTCCGCCAAGATGATAGATATCATTAAAGGTATAGATTCCTCTTTCACTCAGGCCCAGCTCCGTCATCTCCTGAATGGCAATGAGCATGATCCAGATGGCGATAAGAAAGGGAATGCTCAGGTAGGGCAGGGCATATTTTCCGATGACACCCTGCAGGGAGACTGTTATGAAGAAGGTGAGCACCGATCCGAGAATGACCACAGCCAGCATGAGCAGGCCGGGTTGAAGCTGGATCCCGATACCCAGGCCCACCAGCAGGCTGTTGAAGCCATAGACCCCTTTCCCGAGTCGCGAACGGTCGTAACCCATGGTCACGGCCATGAGCTGGGAGATCACAACAGCGATGAGTCCTGAGATCCCGGCTACCAGATCCATCAGGGTAACAAGGAGCAGTGCCACGCCGAAGAGCGTGTTATCGGAAAAGAAGATCTGGGAATAGCTGTCGAGAATCCCTTTTCCAAAAGGACCGATTCTTTCTTCCAGCGGGCGTGGCATGTTCAGATATTTTTCAGGTGATCGGGTATCTCTTCCTGGGAAACAATCGTTTCGAGGTTCTCGCTCCTCCGGATCACATGCGCCTTTCCGTTCATGTCGATCATAACCACATTGGGCCGGAAGGTGATGAACTGCATCCACTGGGTCATGTTGTAGGCTCCGATCCTGCGGATCACGAAACCGTCGCCCTTTTTCAGCAACGGAAAGGCAATGGCTTCGCGGATCACATCAATGTTCATGCAAAGAGGGCCGTAAAGCGTGGTTTCCTCGAGGTGATCGGATGATTCCTGCGCCGGGTGGATGTCGTGCTCGTACCAGAAGGAGGTGAACAGCAGGTTTACGCCGGTGTCAAGTATGGTGGCACGCTGTCCGCTGGCAAGGCGTTTGTTCGCGATGACTTTCCCGAGCAGAAAGCCGGCATCATCGATGAGGGCACGTCCGGTCTCCAGGATCAGCATCGGGGTTTTATTCTCGGGAAAGCTGAACTCCATGAGGGCACCGGATATGGCTTCAGCATAATCGTCGAAGGAAGGAGCGGTGTCGTAGCCCTTGTAATACGATCCTTTCAGGGTGTTCTGCGAGGCGAAGCCCCCGCCGAGGTCAAGATACCTGATGATCACCTGGTGCCGGTTGTAGGTTTCGGTCATCAGGCTCGCCAGTTTGCCCGCAGCAATCTTATAGGCTGAAGTGGAAAGCATATAGGTGCCGATATGGCAATGCAGCCCGGTCAGCTCAAGTTGCCCGCCCCGGATGATCCTGTTGATGGCATCCCAGGCATCTCCGTTTTCATAATTGAATCCGAAGCGATCCCATTGCGGGTAGATCCCGGTATCCATATTGACCCGAATCGCCACCCTTGGCTTTTTACCGCTTTTCCTGGCTACCTCACTCAGGTCGTACAGCTCATCAAAATGATCAATGTGTATCAGTGAGTTGTTATCAACGGCCATCTCGAGATCGGCAATGGATTTATCGGGACCGTTAAAGATGATCCTGCCGCCGGGCACGCCGTTTCTCAGGGCTTTTTCGTATTCGTAACCCGAAACCACCTCGGCCCAGGAACCTTCCTGATGATAGGTCCGGCAGACCGCATCCAGGTAATTTGTCTTATATGACCAGGCAAACTGGACCGACGGATAGCGTGTTTCGAAGGCTCTTTTGGCCTGCTGATAACGGTTACGGATGACTTTCTCCGACAGGACGAACAGGGGAGAACCGAAGCGTGAGGTGAGTTCGTTTACCGGTATTCCCTCGATATGGGTAATGGGATCGACTTTTACCGGCATTCCGAATTTGGCGGGCATCCCGGCCTGGATTTTCCTGATATACGGACGTTCAAATTTTTTCTTTTCCATGGGTTTTGCGTTGCGTTTGACCTGTTTAAAGTTCTTCGTTCATAACGAGCTTTTCCAGCTCTTTCCAGTCGGTGATCATATCAAAGGAGTAGCGCACGAACATCTTACCGACGGCATAGTGTTCCATGGGTTCCACAGGAAGCCCCAAGGCCAGTTTCACCAGTGCCTCCGGGATATTCTGTCCGGCGCCGACGGCCAGGTAAACCCAGGCCGGGATCCTCGGGTTGATCTCAATGAGGTAGAGCTCGTCCTTTTCGTTCCTGATCATCTCCAGTTCCATCCCGCCTTTCCACATCGTCTGCCTGATCAGACTGTGGGTAAGTTCCAGCAGGTCGGGATCGTCGAGCGTGATGCCTGCCCAAGCCTTGCCCTTATCGGTAATGAACTGCTTTCGCATGGGCACAGCCGCAATGGTATCACCTTTGCCGTTGCCCAGGGCGACCACGTTGACCTCGGTTCCCTTGATGAACTCCTGGACAATGACTGGCAATCCCCATTTTGCAGCCATCTTGTGATAATAGCTGATGGCCTGTTCCATGTTCTGCGCAATAAAGGCATCGTAGAATTTGCCCTTGATAACTACAGGAAATGTGATCCTGTCTTTAAGCCCGACAAGGTCATGAATAGACGTTACCGCCTCGCTGTAAGGCACTTTCACGCCGTATTTTTCTCCATACGATGGGAGGTTCGATTTGTGCCGCTCTTCGTACTGCTGAAGGCTGGGCATGAAAGTGCGGATGCCAAGGGTTTCCAGCTCGCCTGCTGCCTTCATAAAGGTGTAGAGTTCGGCATCGAAATTCGGGATCAGCAGGTCGATGGGCTCACGGGCATGGATGGCTCTGATCCGCTCCATCAGGTTTCCCGTTCCTGCGGAAGGATAGGGCACCTTGTAGGTTTTATCGACCAGTTCATGCATGAAGATCCCGGGTTCAAGGTTTTCATAGGCCAGACCGATGATCCTTGCCTCAATTTCACGGGAATCCCTGATCCCCCTGATTACCGGTATCCCGGGACCGGGATTATCGGTGTTGTTCAGGCCGGTGACGGCAATGCTGAGCTTAATCATGATCCTGGATTAGGTGATGCTGTTTTAACGAGGCGATGAAATCATAGAAGTATTTCTCCAGTTCGGCCTGGTCCATCTCATAATTCTGAACCAGGGTCCGGATGATTTCTTCACTGTCCATGTCCTGCCGGAGAAGATTAAGGATCTCCAGTCCGGTGGCATTAACGGAAAATGACTCTCCTGATCCGGGATGGAATATAAACCCGGATTCGCTGATGGCCACACTCTTCTTAAGCTGAATATTTTCCATATCAGGTAATTTTTAGTTTCCGGTTGAGGGCTGCTTTGAACCTTAACCGCCAGTTGAATCATCTACCCTACCCGAAAGAGCAAAAAATATCGTTCCTCAAACTTTTTCTGCTGTTTGTCAAGACATAGCTTCATTCGTCCCTGAATTTACCCCTGAACCCACAGGTACCACTTCCCGTCACGGCAGCAGGCTCCTGTGAATTCATTTTTATTAACTATTGTTAATAACCACTCGTTTGTATCCATAAAAAATTAAATATCAATATTTTGCGATATTAACAAATTGTGAACTTCGCCTGTTTGTTTCTTGTGGACAGCAAAAGCTTTTTCGGCTTGACTCGTTTTATCCTATGCCTTAATTTTGATTCTACCAGGTGAGTGATAAAGGGTCGCTCAGGGTGCAAAGCCGGAAGATGAAGGCAGTCACATGGCAGCTGAAACATCGGAAGGCGGGTGACGCGGGAGACTGCGGAACGAGTACCCGGTGAGCCAAGCACAGGAAGGAGAACCAGATTCTCTGTTACTGTTCCTCCGGTGAAAAGCGATCATCTGGTCGTTCTTCAAAATACCGGGGAGCCGGGTTGCCGGAGAAAAGGAGGAAGGCCGAAAGGCACGAATCCCGGGACTCCAACCAGGCAGTAAACGGATCGTAAGACACGATTACTGATGGGGCAAACGGGGCAGGTCCGGTAAGCAGTACTCCGGTACTGCGAGAGGACGGCGGAGCGGACGGAAGCTACGGCAGACGACCGCAAAGTCAGGGCGCTCAAGGGTCTCCGGACCCGGAAAGCAGCCGGCCGAAATAACAGTAGCCTGGCATTGTATGGAAGCTACGGCGACTATACGGTGAAATGGGAACAAATGTCAAAGTTTGTTCCCATTTTTGTTTTTATGCCTTAAACCGGGGCATCGTTTTTGCTGTCTAAGCAGAAACTAATATTTCAAAAAATGCAAAAGACAATGATTATACTTTCCTGCCTCGCCGGTTTTGCAGCAGGATTGAACGGACAGGTAGTGCGAAATACGGCAGAATCGGCCCGTAACAACAGGCAGATTGCCGTTGACAGATCGCAGATTGCCAGGGACCAGAAGGAATTCGATGATTACCGCTTGCAACTGACCGCCCTCGGGGATGCACTCGCGCGGAAAGATATGGAAGGAGCCGAGCTCATCCGTTTTCAACTGGTCGATGTTATGAAAAAGGAAATAAAACAGGGGGAGGTCAAGCTAGGACAGGACCATCGTGAGATAGGTCAGAGCAGGGGCGAAGTACGCTCAGAGAACAGGGAAATACGCGATGACAGGGGTGAAATCAGAAAAAGCGAAAAGCGTCCCGGTGAGATCAGGGATCTTAAAAGCGACCGCTACGACCGAAAGGATGACCGGCGCGATCTGCGGGACGACCGGAAGGACCTTGGCAGTCAGGCTGCCGTCCTGGACCGTCAGAAACAACTTCTGGCAAAACTTGAAGAACAGTCGTTTAAAGGACTCGCACCGGAGCAGGCCGGAGCGCTTTTGCAAATGTACGATCAGTTCGGACTTACTATGGAACGCGATCTCGAACTTACCAGGGGCGAACTGGTTGAAGACCGTATCGAAAAACGCGAAGACCGGTTCGAACGACAGGATGACAGGCAGGAACGGAAAGAAAACCGGTGAAAGCTGCCTGTATTGTTTTTTTTGAAGTTTACCTTTCTTCGGGACCGGCATGAATTGCCGGTCCTGCCCGTTTTACAGGGTTTTTATCAGTCAAATGCAGCTTTTATGGGGGTCAAATTCACGGACCGCCCGGTATCTGTCTTTTTTTATTCGTTAATCTCATTTCAGACGGAGTTAAATAGCGTGCCTTGAAATAATTGGTAATTGATTAGTAATCATTGTTTCTTTCCTGAATGAACCGATCACCCGGTGTGAATAGGTTACGATTTTTCAATAAAACCGAGTTTTTACCTAAAGTTCATTTTATGAAAAGAATTGCATTATTACTGATCTTTACTGCACTTAGCGTCTCCGCTGTATGGGCTCAGACCCGGATTACAGGTCGGGTGACCGGTGCAGATGACGGATCACCCCTTCCCGGGGTCTCCGTTGTAATAGAGGGAACCACAATCGGTACGGTTACCGCGATGGACGGTACCTACACGATCATGGCAGCACCCGAACAAAGACTGGTCTTCAGTTTTATCGGGATGAGAAGCCAGATTATCAGTGTTGGCACCTCCACCGTGATTGATATCGTGATGGAGACCGATGTGGTAAATATGGATGAAGTACTGGTCATCGGCTACGGAACCTCAACCAAGGAGGCTAATACCGGAGCTGTGGCAGTGGTCAAGGACGAAGACATCCGGGATGTACCGGAGATGTCATTTGAAAAAATGCTCACCGGTAAGGTGGCAGGGGTCCAGGTCACTTCACAGTCGGGCCAGCCGGGCAGTTCCACCGAGATACGTATCAGGGGTACAAGCTCCCTGAATGCCGGTAACGAACCGCTGTATGTGGTCGACGGGATCCCTGTAATGGATGGAAACCAGTCGGTCTTTTCCAACACTGGTAACGCCCTGGCTATGATTAACCCGAACGACATTGCATCCATCTCCATTCTGAAGGATGCTGCTGCCGCCTCGGTTTATGGCTCCCGCGCTGCCAACGGGGTCATCCTGATTACCACAAAATCGGGTAAGGAAGGTGAATCCAAGATCAACTTCAAGGCGACCTACGGGGTAACCTCCCTGGCAAACGATAATCACTTCGGAGCCATGACCCCCGAACAGTACCTCCAATATAAGCGGGATGCCGTCAGGAATGCCGGTTTTGATCCCGATGATCCGATGAACGGCAATTACTACGTTCCCACCTCCCTGCTGGGACAGCCTCTCTACAACTGGGAGAAGGAACTGATCCGTTACGGGAGTATCAATGAGTATGAATTATCGGTAACAGGAGGTAATGAAAACACACGGCACTTTACATCCGGACTTTATTCCAAGGCAAACGGGATCTTCCACGGTATTGATTACAGGAAATACCAGTTCAGGTCCAATATTGACCATAATATCTCGACCCGGATGAAAATGGGAGTGAAGATCAACCTGTTCCACCAGTTGCAGAACGATATCGCCATGCAGGATCTTTACTTCACCAACCCGCTTTTTGCTTCGACGATCATTGAGCCCTGGGTTCCGCCAACAAATCCCGACGGCACCTATAACATGGATATCCCGATCAACGGGAACACCAACCCGCTTTGTTCTGCAGCATACGATGAGCAGTCGGAAAACCAGAACAGGCTGCAGGGTTCGTTCTATTTTGAGTGGGAACCGCTTACAGGCCTGAAATTCAAGACCAGCAATGCGGCAGAATATGTCGATGGCGAAGGCCGGTACTACTGGTCACCCGAGGCTAATGTGGGCAGTGATCCGACATTACAGACTTCGAGGTCGCGCTATTACCAGCTCACTTCATCGAACACCCTGTCGTACAGCAAATATTTCAATAACCAGAATTTCTCTCTGCTGGCCGGTTTTGAAGCCATTGATAACTACGACAATGTTCATATGCTCTGGGCTCCCGGTGTGGATGCAAATATTCCCTATTCAAATACTGTAACCTCGGATAACGACGATGCCGATTATTTTGAGAACCACTATACCATGGCTTCCTTCTTCGGGATCCTCGATTACAGCTATGATAACAAGTACTACCTGAGAGCCAGTATCCGTAGCGACGGCAGTTCAAAGTTCGGGGCCAACAACCGCTGGGGTACTTTTTATTCGGTCGGTCTATCCTGGAACATGCATAACGAATCCTTCCTTGAGAATGTCAATGCAATTAACCTTCTCAAGCTGAGGGCCAGTTACGGGATCAACGGTAACGACCGTATCGGTACATACGAACAGTGGGGCGTCTATTCTCCGGTTGCCTATAACTCCAGGGCCGGTATGGCACCTGCCCAACCGAATAACCCTGATCTGACCTGGGAAGAGAACTCCACATACAACCTGGCAGTTGATTTCGGACTGTTCAAGCGGATCACAGGATCAATCGAGGTATATAACCGCCTTACTACTGATATGTTGCTCGATCTTCCTATTTCTCGGACAAGTGGATTCCTTTCACTGCGCCAGAACATCGGTTCCCTGAGGAACAAAGGGATTGAAGGGATGATTAATGTCACCCTGTTTGATGGCGAATTCAAATGGGATGCGGGAATCAACCTTGCTCACAACCGGAGCGAGATCCTCGACCTTGGCGGTGATCAGCAGATCATCGACAATCGTCTGATCCACAGGGTAGGTGAAAAGCTCTACAATTATTACCTGTTCGATTATGCAGGGGTGGATCCGGTGAACGGAGAAGCACTCTGGTATGATTCGGAAGGGAAAATAACCAACATCTATACCAGTGCACGCCGTGTCATTGCCGGAAGCCCGGAACCGGAGCTTCTCGGAGGATTCAGTACCGATCTGTCTTGGAAAGGAATTTCCTTCTCGGCCGGACTGGAATTGAAATACGGCTGCAACGTGCTGATTGAGGAACTGCACTACCTCTATTCCGACGGTTACCTGTGGGGAGCCAACCAGGTTAATACTTCAGTCGATTACTGGAAGGAACCCGGTGATATCACCAGGAATCCGAAACCGATCGCCGACAACTCCACCAATTCGAATGGCTGGAGAAATATGAGGTACATGTTCGACGGTTCATACCTGAGGCTTAAAAACCTGACCCTGTCTTACACCATTCCGGAATCTCTTACCAGCAGTATCGGCATCGAACAGCTGCGAATCTACGGAAGCGCTGTCAATGCCTTCACCTGGCATAACGTCGATTTCTGGGATCCGGAACGTGGGGTGGACGGACAGGGATTTGGTATTTATCCCATGACCAAAAGCTTTGTTGTCGGTCTGGACCTGACATTTTAACGATAAAACAGGAAAATAATGAAAAGGCATATTATATATATTTCAGGTTTACTGGCAGTCCTCCTTTCCTTCACAGCCTGTGAGGACTTCCTCAACCAGCAGCCGCGGCTTTCACAGACCAATGAACTCTCACTGGCCACCTTTAACGGGCTGCAGAGCGCTACGCTGGGTTCTTACACCCCCCTGTACAACACTAACTGGTACGGCAGGGACCTTGTCATCACCTCTGATCTGAGAGGGGGCAATGCCATGATCAGTCCTATCAGCTCCGGCAGGTTTGTCACAGAATACCTTTGGAACAATAATCCGGGAGCAACTTCAACCCTTTGGGCCACAGCCTATGAACTGATCGCCCGGGTAAATAATGTGATCAATAAGATTGAAGGCGGTTTTGAGGAAGCCGGAGTGGAACAGAGCGAACTGAACCGGCTCGATGCCGAATGTAAGTTCCTCCGCGCACTGGCCTATCACGATCTGGCCCGGGTATTCTGCCAGCCTTATACCAAGGTGAACGGCAGGGATAATCTGGGAGTACCGGTTATGCTTGTAACGGAGATCGGTACACCGGCAAGAAATACCCTGGGTGAGGTCTATGACCAGATTGTCAACGACCTTCTCGATGCCATCGAAGGGCTTCCGGAAGTATCACCGAACGGAGGGACCGACCCGGCAGGCTGGGCAACCAGCTATGCAGCCAAGGCGCTCCTGTCCAGGGTGTACCTCTACATGGGCGACTGGCAGAATGCTGCCGATTATGCCACCGAAGTGATCGATGAGTTCCCCGGAGCCCTTTACAGCGCCGGTGAATATGCTACCTGGGTTGATGGTGGTTCATGGGGAACCGATAACGGCAACGAAGTGATATTCGAAGTTTTCGGTGCCGAAGGAAACTCCACCCACGGCAACTGGGAGGTCATCTCCTATATCATGTCGCCCCTGGGTTATGGTGATATAGGCGCTTCCTATGATGTTTATAACCTGATGGAAGATGGCGATGTCCGTAAAGGAATGTTTGTCAACAGTGTAAAATGGCCCACTAATATCTGGTCGACCAAATATCCGGGCAAAGCTCCGGATGGCAACCTGCGTGAAGATAATATTCCCGTTCTGCGCCTCAGCGAAATGTACCTGAACAGGGCAGAAGCCATTCAGAACGGAGCAACGGTAAGCGGGGTCACGGCGCTTGATGATATCAATACCATCAGAACTATCAGGAATGCTACCCCGTATACTGAAGTGGATCTTCCTCTCATCTATAAGGAACGCCGTATAGAACTCTGCTTCGAGGGTCAGGAAAGTTTCGACCTGGCACGGACCGGCAGGAGCCTGGAGCGTACCGATTATAATGGCGCCGTCAACAGGAATATTGCCTTCCCCGATTATCGCTGGGCGATGGCTATCCCCCAGGCTGAAATGGATGCCAATCCCAACATGGAGCAGAATCCGGGGTATTCCGAATAAAACAAAAAAATTGATGAGACTATGAAAAAGATAAGCAATAAAATACTTACCCTGCTGGCAGTAATGATGCTCGTGACTGCCTGCGATTGGGAGCCGATTAAATTCGACAGCTCAAAAAGTTTTGTGGCCTTTACAGCTGCAAAGACGAACATGGCCGAGATGTCGGTGGTATCGGCAATTGTGGTCAAGGTATCCGCTCTCCCCGGAAGCCCCGCCCTTACCGTCAACTTTGATTTTGACACCACCGGCCTGAGCAATCCGGCTGTGGAAGGAGTGGATTATACCCTTCTGAACGATTCGAAGACCCTTTCCTTCCCCAATGGCTGGGGCTTCGATACAATCTGGATTGAATCGATCGACAACGACCTGTTTACCGGTGACAAATCATTTACGGTTACGCTCACTTCGAACACCGCCGATTACCAGTTTGGTTCCCTGCAGGAACATACGGTGGTGCTGTCCGATAACGAGCATCCGCTCGGAAAATGGATCGGGACCTATGATGTGGATGCGAAGAGCTATGGCTCACCGGGCGACTGGGATGAGGCCTGGGTGATCGTTACCTATCCGGATCCGGCCGATGTAAATAATCTCTACCTTTCAGGCTTCGGCGGTCCTGCTTACTCCGAACATACACCGGTGCTTGCCGCTGTTGATATGGAGAACATGACCATAACGATCCAGGGCGGCTCGGAAATCGGTACCCATGGGGCATACGGCGGTCCGCTCGCGATCTTCCTGGGTGATGAAGCAGGTGGTATCGACAATGAAACAGACCCGATGGTGGGCGAGATCTCGGAAGATGGCTCTATCCATATCGACCATGTGGCCATAAAATTTGTTGGTGGGATCAATGCCGGCTATGTCTGGGATTCATTTGACACCTATTTTACCAAGACGTCCAAAAAAGGTGCTACAGCGGAAAAGGGTTACCTTCCCGCAGCCAAGCATCAAAATTTAAAATAAACCTGAAAGATTATAATTATGAAAACCAGATATTTAAAGAAATTTGGCGCGTTCATTCTCCTTGGAATACTGGCAGCTTCCTGTGCCACCTTCGAGGATTATGAAAGTCTGGATCTGCCCGATGCTCCCACTGTCACCCTGCAGTTGGTCACCGCAGCAGATTCAAGTATAACCGTCTCCCTGAGCACTTCAATGGAAGGCTATATCGGCATCTGTATCCTGGAAGGTACGGGGAATGCCGTTCCTGATTCCGGAAATCTGCTGACGGGGAACCTGAATTATATCGATTTCGTGAGCCGCAAACTTGCAGCCAATACGGCCGAATCCATTACTCTTGGTCAGGATATGATCGAGCAGGACATGAGCTATGAGGTCATGGCGGTTGCAGCGAACAGCGACGGAGTCGTAAGTGCGGTGACCGTGCTTGAGGTACAGACTTCCGACACCCATGCACCGAACCCGATCGGCTCGGATCCGGAATCCAGTTTCGACCAGGTCTATACCCCCGGCGATCCGGTGGAGATCTTCTTCGATGAATGGGTGGTTGTTGATCCGGAGAAGGAATTCCTGTTTGAGACCTATTTCACCGGTTTGACTTTTGGTGCCGATTCGGCTGTCTCTACCGGCTATTCCATCCTGGTCTATCCTTCGGAACTTGTACCGAATGGAGATTATTTCCAGCTATCCTATGAAGAAGGCGTTGTCAGCGATATGAGCGGTAACCCGGTTGCGGCCCTGAGCTCAAGCCTCGATGATGCCGTTGGTTTCTTCTGGAGAGCCGTAAAGGTAGTGATGGATGCCGAAGTAGGGCCTGCCGGTGAATCGCAGCCCGCCGATTTTACGGTTACATTGACCTTCGGGGATTTTGTGGATTTCTCTTCTGCCTATACGACGGGTGATGTGGCCTTTGTCTATTATACCGAAACCGGCGAGAACAAAATCTATGTCCCGGATGGCAATATCTCGATCAGCGACAATGTGGTGACCATTACCCAGCCCTTTGTGGCTGCCTCTGGCACCGTGGTTGAACTGTCTGTGCCTCAGGGAGCCTTCTCAGTAGGGGTTTATAATCCCTCCGGAGAGATAAGTGCAAACTGGACCATCCAGTAGCTTCTGCTGCATCTGAAATGAAACAGGCTGCCCGGAAAGGCAGCCTGTTTTTTTATCCCTCTTTAATAAATACTTGCTGTAAAGTGCAGGTACTAAATGCAGTTTTCTGTAGTCTCAGATCTCGTTCTTAAACTGCAGAGCGCTGAAAACCTGGTTCTTGTAATTTCGGCCGATCCGGAGTTTGGCATTGTCCAGTTCAATAGTGGTGGCATTGAAGGCCCTGATCCTTGGTATGGCTACGATATAGGATTTATGGATCCGGATAAACAACTCAGGCGGAAGCTTCTTTTCAATGGCCTGCAGACTGCTTTTTACTACCACTCTCCTGTTTTCGGTATGGATACGGATGTATTCGTTCAGTCCTTCGATGAAATGGATCTCGCGGAGATAGATCTTGATGATCTTCTTATTCTCCTTCACATATATGAAAGCCGTATCCTCAAAACCGCTTTCGTTTTCTACAGTGATGGACTGTGAGCCGGCCGACAGGAAATATTTGTTTACCGCTTTGAAAAAACGTTCAAAGGTAACGGGCTTCATCAGGTAATCCACCACATCCAGTTCAAATCCTTCCAGCGCATACTGACTGTAGGCGGTGGTAATAATGACCCTGGGCGGATTCTTCAGGGTTTTCAGGAATTCAATTCCGGTGATCTGGGGCATCTTGATGTCCAGAAACATCAGATCAACCTGGTGGTTGCGGAGTGCATCGACCGCTTTCATGGCATTGTCGCACTCGGCAACAATCTCAAAGTTCTCCAGCTTGGAGATATGACCGCGGATCAGTTCCCTGGCCAGGGGTTCGTCATCCACTATGATACATCTGGTTTTCATAGGCAGTAATTAAATAGTTTTCGGCTTTATGGAACCCACATGTTCTGCAGATCCGGATCAGTCTGAAATGGAATACCAGTGCTATTATCCGCTTGCAGAAGGCAATTCATGCTGGTTTCAAATATACACTTCAGGGCTTCACGCCGGGTACGGGCAATCCATCCTGAGGGTAGTTCCGATCAACTTACTAAAAATACATCCTTTTTATAAATTAATTCAGTAAACAACCGCCAAATAAGAGTGAACGACCGACAAAGCAGGCTGAAATGCACTCATGGTCCGAAAAGCGGCGTTCACAGTCAGATGTATGCAGTTACTTGATAATCAGTATGAATATCCCCTTTTCGCAGTACATTTGAATTCAGGTTGATACAAGGCAGGAGGTCCGGGAAATGCTTAAAAAACTGCTGCACTTACTAATTTTCAGTGAACTGCCGCTCTGGAGGGTGGTACGGCATTCATTACTGTTTTTTTCAATGGTATTGCTTTTCACGTTTGTGGCCCGTTCAGGGCCCGGAAAAAGCAGCAGCTTTGCCTCATCGTTCCTCATGGTAACCAGCAATGCGGTGTTTTTCTTTGGCTATGCCTACCTCACTGTTTATCTCCTGGTTCCATTCCTGGCTTTCAGGAAAAAGTACCTGCTCTTTTTCCTGGCTTTCCTTGCTTCGGGCTTTCTTATTTCCTTCCTGAAATTTCAGTTCTCCGATTTTGTTTTTTACACCGCTATTGCACCGGAAAACCAGAGTGCTGCCAGGGAACTGACCTTCGGGGAGATTATCACCAATACCAAGGACATGACCTTTATAGTCGCGCTGTTCTCCATCCTGAAGTTTGCCCGCGACCATTACCATGAGAAGGAGGTCATCCGGGTACTCGAGAAGAGCAGTCTCGAAGCTGAAATAAAGATGCTGCAGAACCAGCTCGATCCGCATGTTCTCTTTAATAATCTGAATAACCTGTATGCCATTTCCCTGAGTACGCCGGAGAAGCTCGAACCCCAGCTGGTCAAGCTGAAATCGGTGCTTCATTATATCTTTGAAGAGAGCCGTGTTCCTTTTGTCTACCTCCGGGAAGAGGTCCTGATGATCCGGAATTATATCGGCCTGGAAAAACTGAGGTATGGCGACCGGCTGAAGCTGGAATTTACCGTGGAAGGGGTGGCCGGTGACCTGCAGGTGGTCCCCCTGATCCTCTTCTCATTCGTGGAGAATTGCTTTGAACATGGTTGCAGCGCAGAGACCGGGCCCTCCTGGATTAATATTGTATTGAATATTCAGGAACAGGGCATCCAGTTTACAGCCGAAAACAGTATTCCTGACCTCTTTGTATCTGCCGGAGATGAGCAGCCCGGAGGTTCGATCCGTCAGATCCGCCGGCGACTCGAACTGCTGTATCCGGGAAAACATCATCTGTCGATTATTGAAAGCCGTGAACGATTCAAGGTGGAACTTCAAATGGAACTCGATGAATATGGCCGCTGACCTGTTTAAGATATTATCCAACAGGACGGCCAGACACCTGGTTTTCTGGATGGCCTGGGTTTTCAGTTTCACCTTTATTCAAAGCTTCGGGGAATCGCTGCACCATTATTTTGCCTGGTTTTCCTATTACATGGTCACCCTGCCGGTTTTTGTGGGCCATACCTACCTGATCGCCTACTGGCTTATCCCACTGTTTGCCAGGAAAGGCCGCTACTTAATCTTCGTTCTTCTTTTCCTGGGCATGCTCATCTTTTTCTCAGCCCTCGAACTGGTGATCAGTAATGAATTTATATTTAAGTGGTTTCCGACAGGCTCCGAGCTGATGGACAACTATCTTTCCTTCGGCCATATTTTAGTCAGCGGCCTGGGTAACCTCTATATCGTCATCGTTTTCCTGGCTGCGAGGATCATAAGGAATGCCTACATGGTAAGGGAGGAGAGGGAGAAATTCCATCTGAGGAAGCTGGAGGAACAGTTCGACCGGGCCAACAGGAAACTGCAGCCGGGTCTTCTGTTATTTGCTGTCGATCAGCTCGACCGGATGGCGAAGGATGGGGATCAGGCCACCCCTGCTGCCATTGCTGCCACCTCTGATCTCATCAATGATCTCATGCTTGTTTCAGGCGTTCCGCAGCATTCGGCCGAGGATGAGATCCGCCTGGTCAGAAAACTGATCCGGCTCTTCGACACCTTCTCTGTCAAAGTAAGCGAGTTCGGGGTCTCTGCCTCGGCCGATCTGACCAGGATCATGCTGCATCCGCTGCTCCTCTTTATTATCGTTGAGGCAGTGAGCCGGGAGTCGTACGGGAAGGAAGCTCCTGCCTTCAGCATCGGATTTGGTCCGGCGGAAGAGGGTACGAAAATTTCCGTCCATTGTAACTGTAAAAAGGAAGTTTATGGATCGGGGAGTGTGCGTGACGATCTTGAACAGCGGCTGAAAATGATCGGATCGGAGCGCTATGTTTTCAGTTTTACTGCTGCCGGTGACGGATTAACAATCGTCATACTTAAAAGGGAGGAGGGGATGTGAGATGAAGATTAACCGGAAAAACCTGCAGATCATCTGGCAAATTGCCTTCTGGCTGATGTTTGTTCTGGCCGGCGCCCTGATATTCAGTTACCAGGGAACCTTCCCCTATTATTTTTACCTCGTTAACTTTATTGTCATTTTACCGGTCTATGCCGGGTTCAACTACCTGGTAGTCAGGGTGCTCATCCCCCGAATGCTGCTTCCCGGGCGCGTTCCGCTGTTTATTCTAACCGGGATCATCAGCATGATCCTGTTTTCGGCGATGCGGCTCCTGCTGAACCATTTTATCTTTTATGGATTTTTCCTACCGCTGGAATTCAGGCCATCGAGCTGGTTTACAGCCGATAAAATGATGCTCAGTGCATTCTGGATACTGATCCCCTGTGTGTTCTTTATAGCGATACACTATTTTATTCACTGGCAGGAGGCTGAAAAGGAGAAAGAACGAATGCGCCGGCGCGGACTTGAGGTAGAGCTACAGACGCTGAAGGCACAGCTGAATCCTCATTTTCTGATCAACACTCTGAATAACCTTTATCTGCTGGTCCTGAACAAGTCTGACAGCGCACCGGCCCTTCTCGAAAAAATAGCCAGCCTCTTCAGGTACATGCTTTACGAGTGCACGGTACCGGCAGTCACCCTCAGACAGGAGATCGGCCTGATCGAAGACTACATTGCACTTGAAAAGCTGCGGCACGAGGAACAGATCAGGGTTGCCCTTGAGGTTTCGGGGGATACCGGTTCGACCAAAATCCCCCCGATGCTGTTCTTTCCGCTGGTCGAAAACTGCTTTAAGCACGGAACCGGTCCCGATGTCGAGGAGCCCTCGATCTCCATCCGGATAGCCGTTAAAAATAATACGGTGGAATTTGCTTCGGAGAACAGGAAGCCCGAGATCATCCGGGGAGGAAGCAAGGGAGGCGGGGTCGGTCTGAGTAATATCGCCAAACGTCTTCAATTGCTATATCCCGGAAGGCACACTTTTATCACTACCGAGAAAATGTACACTTTTTCAATCAGGGTCAGCGTTACGGGTTCGCCTGAAAACGTTGCCGGTTTAAATTAAAGTAATGCAGGGAAAAATTATTCTTCCGGTCGTACTGGCTGCCACTGGTCTCCTCCTGTGGGGTTGCCTTAGCCGTGAGGCAAGAATGGAAAGGATCGCGCGACATATGATCGACCGGTACGAAAAGAATACGCGCGATCTTTCAGTACGGTATAATGAAGCGCTGTGGAAAGTGATGAAAGGAGGGAGCAAAGAGGATTATGAAGCTTTTGTGAAGGTGGGGATGGAGCAGATGGTGACCGGGCCCGGAAATGCCTCCCGTGAGCAGGCGGCGCTTGAGTTTTATGGCAAAAAGCTCGACCTTGTTTTTGAAGATATTGAGGGACTGGAAACAGTTTCCACACTGCTCAGATCGGGAGAAATCAGCGATGAAAGCCTGCAGCGACAGCTGGAATTGCTTTACCTCCATCTGCTGAACAGGCAGTCGAATGTCAGGGAAAAAGAGGAACTATTTCGCCAGGACCTGAAGATAATGCAGGATTTTCCCCAGTTCATCCCATTCTTCAGGGGTGAGAAGGTGAGTGAGGGCAGTCTGTACAGCATACTGTACAACTCCGTGAACAGCGATGCGCTTGAGGAAGCCTGGTCGTCGCTCATGAGCTTCGGTGAGTTTGCCGCGCCTGAACTGATCCGCTCCGTTAAACTCAGGAACAGCATAGCCCGCCAGCTTGGCTACAACGACTATTACGAACTGGCCATGGCTTTTTATGAGCAGGATCCGGATGAAGTAAGCCGGCTATTCGGCAGTTTTGAACAGGAAACGCGCGGGCTCTACTGTAAAGTAAAAAACTATACCGACAGCCTCATAATGCTGCGTTACGGGATCAGCAGGGAAGAGATCATGCCCTGGCACTACCAGGCCAAGTTTTTTACCCACATCCCGGTTTCCTTCACGCCGCCCGAATTTTACAGTCTTTATGAGGGGACAGATCTCATGGCAGCGACCTCAGGATTTTACAGCAGGATTGGTCTGCCGGTCGACGATATCATGGAAAGGAGCGGTACCGACAGTCTTGGGAACGGGGTGAATGTCAGCTTTATGATGAACGTGGATTACCGGGGTGATATCCGCGTCATGGTTGGCGATGCCGGAAACCCTCACCGTAATTTCCGCTTTACCTTGCATGAATATGCCCATGCGGTTCATAACAAATATATCGATCCCGATATTCCTTACCTGCTCCGGATGCCGAACCTGGCCGTTGCCGAAGCGGTGGCGGTCCTTTTCGAACGTAGGTTCTACGATCCTTACCTGCTGCAGCAGACCATGGGCGTCAGCGATTCGTCCATTAACCGTTTTATTACCGAATGCCGCCCTTCCGATGAAATGAACCACCTGGTTTATATGCGCTTTATCTACCTGATGTCGGTTTTTGAGAGGGAGTTGTTCCGCAACCCCGATCAGGACCTGAATGCCCTTTGGTACAGGCTGATGAAGGAGGTACTGCTGATCGACTGTCCCCGGCGGCACAAATACCCCGACTGGGCGGCCAGCCGGCATATCTTTTTTTCGCACGCTGTGGTCCATAACTACCTGCTGGCCGATATCATTGCCTCGCAGATCCAGCATAAGGTGGAATACGATGTACTGAGTGAGGGGGCATCGTTTGAAACAGGCATTGCCGGTCATCCCGAACTGGGCGACTATTTCATCACGGAGATCTTCAGCAATGGCAACTGTCTGCGGTGGGAGGAACTGATCCGGCAGGCCACGGGTGAAGAGCCGGGGATCCGTTATTACATGGAACAATACAGTCATATACCCTTCTGAACCGGTCGTTTCCAGAGGGTGAAAGGGCGTTATACCTGCTCATCCTGCCGTTTGTAGCCGGGAAAGCGTCATTGGCTGAAACTTTTTTTTGTTGCAGAATTCATGTTTTACATTTGACATGACTCTACGATAAACTTGCCGCATATCTACTCGCTTCAAAGTTTTAGGTTTATACATTTCCCTGCGGCAAGTTTTTCTTTTTTTTCCCCCATTCATTTCTCCTTTTGCCGGTAATCCTCCTTTGTGTCTGTCTGACAGGTTTTTATTGAGGGTGTACGCCTTGTACCATTACGTACAGGGTTGTGCACATCCGGACGTTTTTAACACATTTTAATAGTTGCTAAAATTGAGTAAAACACAGAAATACAATAAGATATAATTTTTGGCACGAGATATGAATTAATACAAGCATCTTATAAAGGCTTTTACAGGGACGGTAAAAAGCTAAACAAAACAAAGATGTTTGCAAGTCAGTTATATCAAACCAGGACAGAAAAAAAATCAGGATCAGCACCGGCTGATCATGAACTGTTCAGGACCCTGTTACAGCCTCATTTTCTTTTCAATTCCCTGAATAATCTGTACGCGCTTTCGGTAAAGAAGTCGGAGCAGACGCCTGCTGCCATTGCCGGTTTATCCGAGCTTTTGCAAAAGGTGGTTTATTCGGCGCAGCAGGAGCTGATCCCTTTATCGATGGAGCTGAAGCTGATCCGGGAATATATTAACCTTGAAAAGATATGGCTGGGTGAGAATGCCTTTTATATGGATCTGAGTGTCAGCGGGAGCACGGATGGGGTGATGATCCCTCCCTTATCCCTCTATACCCTGGTGGAAAATGGTTTTAAACACGGTGTCCGCAGGTCCGGGAATAACGGCTGGATTACGATCCAGGTGGTGATCAAGGAAGATAAACTCTGGTTCATCACCCGGAATTCCCTCCCGGAAAGCGATGGCGACGATGTGGCTAAAAGTGTCGGAATCGGTCTGCAGGCCGTTAAAAGTGTACTGGGGAAAAGTTTCCCGGCCAGTCACCAGCTGGAAGCACGCAGGATCGGAAACCTCTACTGTGTCGATCTGAAGATCGATGAGCTCTTTAAAAAGTCTGCCTGATCGTTGCCCGCTGCCAGGGGAATAAAGCTACAGGTCTGTGTCGTTCACAGTCTGCAGAATGTCACTGAATCCCGAAGACGGCAGCTTGCTTGAAGAAATTTCCGCATACAGCGACGATCACTTAGCTTTGGGCAGGAAAGATCCTGCCGTTGTGCCGTTCTTTGACATGCTGGACCGACTGCTGAAGAAAATTCAGAGAATACCCGACAAATTGCACTAAATATCAATTACTTATTTAAATATTACTTATCATGAAAGCAAAGGTTAGTTTTTTTACAAAGTTTATGGCTGTTGCAGCCATGCTGTTTGTCACCTCTTCCCTGGTTTTTGCCGATGGTGAAATCACCGAAGTATTCCTCACTGGCACCTCTTCCAATACCGCTGCCGGTAATTTTGTAGTTCAGACCACCGACGACATTTTTTATTACAATGGTGATGAGTACAATGTGTACAAGGTCTACTACGACAATCCCGACATGAATATGAAAGTGGCTGTATTTGAGGAAGGCAAATGCAGGTCGTACATTGCTTATACCAAGGATTATATGTTCTTCTATAATTGCACGAAGAACGGTTTCGGCGTAAGAAAAGTCATGTTTTCAAATCCTGATGAGCACAACCAGTTCGACCACGAAGCCTACCAGGAACAGACTGTCCTCAGCAAGGAACGTAAAATGGAGAGAAAAGATGCCGTTGGCCTTATCGCCTGTTACGTACCCGACCTGAGAAAATAAGACCACTTAAACTAACCTGAAAGATACCTGCCGTTTGATTACCCGAGGGTGTCCTGAGTGCCGCAATACATTCCGAAATGACCGGCTTGCGCCGGAGCGGCACTCAGGATACCCTCTTTTTATTTACCGGTCCGGCATAGAATCCGTACTGATGAAAAAAGTCAATTTTTTTGTTCTTATGAAAGCTTTTTATATTTTTGTCGTGCTTTTGATGAAAGCAGACCAACGTTCTTCAGTAAAAGCATGCAACAGGCACTTGATTAAGTGACAAAACTGTCTCGCATATTCGGTGAGGTGGGTGAGTGGCTTAAACCAGCAGTTTGCTAAACTGCCGTACTCGTAAGGGTACCGGGGGTTCGAATCCCCCCCTCACCGCAAGTAAAACCCTGCATCACAGATGCAGGGTTTTTTTTTCGTAAAAAAAAGCGAAAGCCCACTTTCGCGTTTTTTTACGAAAAAAAAACACGCAGGAGCGTAGCGACAGGGTTTTGCTTGCAAGGCTCCCCCTCCGGGATCACGCAGTAATCCCCTGCCATCCCACTGACACGAAAGCCCACTTTCGCGTTTTTTTACGAAATAAAAAAACACGAAGGAGCGTAGCGACAGGGTTTTACTTGCAAGGCTCCCCCTCCGGGATCACGCAGTAATCCCCGGAACCTGTTCGACCCCTTCAGGGTCGGGGCTATCGCCTATCATTTTTACCGGGGATGGGACCCCGGCTATCCTGTTTGACCCTTTCAGGGTCGGGATTACGGGCATAGAGACAGTTTATCCCTTGCAGGACCTGATATCCCGCCAGTCATGTTTACTATGCCGGATCCGTGAAAAGTTTGTTAATCAGACCGTACCGTTAATGGTGATGATTTTACCGGCTTGATCGTATTCCAGTTCGACCACCTTCATGCTCCGCAGCCAGGTTTTCCCGCCGGAAGGCACGCTGTCGTGGTGGAAGAGGTACCATTTCCCTTTAAATTCAACAATGGAGTGATGGGTGGTCCAGCCTACAACGGGGGTGAGGATCACTCCCTGGTAGGTAAAGGGCCCATAGGGATTGTCGCCTGTGGCATAGCACAACAGGTGGGTGTTTCCGGTGGAATAGGAGAAATAGTATTTGTCGCCGTATTTGTGCATCCAGGAAGCCTCAAAAAAACGCCGGTTGTGATCGCCTGCCCGGAGCACTTCGCCTTTCTCATCAAGTATGATGACCGGACGGGGTTCTTCGGCGAAACTGACCATATCCTCACCCAGTTTTACGACCCGGGAAGGCAGGGCCGGTTCATGGTCGGCCGGCTCATGGCCGCATTCTATGGCCTTATTGTCTCTGTACCGCTGCAACTGGCCGCCCCATAATCCCCCGAAATACATATAGTGCGCACCATCCCTGTCGGCAAAAACACAGGGGTCGATGGAATAGCTGCCCGGTATGGGAGCCTCCAGTGCTTTAAAGGGACCTTCCGGACGATCGCTGAGAGCGACGCCGATCCGGAAGATATCGGTCTTGTCCTTCGCCGGGAAATAAAGATAATAGCGCCCATTTTTAAATGCTGCGTCACAGTCCCACAACTGACGTCCTGCCCAGGGAATATCTGCCAGGTCGAGCCCAATACCGTGATCGGTGACCGTACCTTCGGGAGCATCCATGGAAAAGATATGATAATCCCTCATGTCAAAATGATCGCCCAGATCATTTTCCTGGATCCCCGATTCAATATCATGGGATGGGTAGATATACAACCGGCCGTTGAAAACATGTACGGCGGGATCGGCGGTGTAAAGGTTGTCGACCAGGTATCTCGGTTTTTTCATTAGCTGGGTATTAGAATTATTTATTGCTCGTCACTTCACGTAATCGTTTTCAGCAATCCCGCATAAAATACCTGACGGATTCCGGGTCTCAGAAATTATCTTCTTCGATTTCCGAATGTATCGGACATTTTTCTCCGCCACTGAGCCCTTCGATGGTGACCTGGTTGGTGGTAATATCTTCCAGGGTCACGGATCTGAAATAGTCGATCATCAGGGCATTCAGGCCCGCCCAGAAGCCTTTGACGGCACAGATACGGATCCGCGGACAGGAAGAAGAGTTGTAAGCGCATTCATTTACCGAGAACCCGGGTTCAAAGGCATGATAGATATCCAGCATTGTGATCTCTTTTGCATCCCTTGTCAGTTTGTAGCCGCTCTTTTTTCCTCCGGCATTTCTGATCAGACCCGCAGTTTTCAGGGCAACGATGATATGATCCAGGTACTTGATGGAAATATCCTGGTTGATGGCAATATCCTTCTGAAATACACCTTCTGAACTGTCGTTCAGCGACAATTCGAGCATGGTTCGGATTCCGTATCGTATTCGGGTGTTAAATTTCACTGCAGATTTTCCGAAAACTGTTCACTGACAGTAAAGATAATGGAAAAATTTATATCCAGTTCATTTTCCACTTTTATAAGACCTACCATCTTTTCGGGCGGATCGATCCCAAAATCGGTCAGGCGAATCTGCTGCGCCCCTTCCAGCGCCACATGTTCCCCGTCAATTCGTTTCACACGGCAGGCGATCAGGTAGTTATTTTCCTTTCCAGCCATAGTGATACTGACCGGTAAAGAGATGTTCAGTTCTTTGCCGGGAAGCATGACTTCCTGCAGCAGGTTGATGGTGATATAGGGATTGTGGTCGGCATCGGTGAGGTCCAGAAAATCATCACGGATGGGTTCGGGGCGACTGGTAAAGGATTCGAGCGGGATTGCGATTGAACCGGATAAGGTGCTCCGGTCGGGACTGATATGAAAGGCAGAGGGAAGAGAACTTCCTTCTCCTGTTGTACTTGATAATTCGAAACGGCTCAGATTGGTTCGTCCAAGGATCCGGATCTGTGTGGAAAGAAAATCCCCGCCGCCGGCTCCTGCTGCCGAAACAGCCAGGAGCGGGGTGAGGAGAAAAATGCCGGTGAAGAAGTATCTTCTCAACATTTCTTTAAGTTTAAAAACGTGTCCCGCGCAGCACCACAGTTTACCTAAAACCCAACAGTAATGATCTACGACACCTATCAGACGGGACACGTTTAATCCTGGATCAGAAGGAAATTCCGGCTTCTACCATAATGCCGCTGAATCCTGCATCTGCTCCGTATTTTGAAAGGAAATTATCATAAGACTGGTTTACATATTCTGCCTTAACTACCATATCGGGAGTGAGGAACCAGCCCGCTCCGGCCTGAAGACGGGTAATGCTCATCGACTGGTCGTTGCTTACCTTGTTGAAACGACCGCCTGCAAAGAACTGATCTTCCTTGCCAAAACGATAAAGCAGGTCGCCTGCCAGCTGGGTGTATTTAAAAGCTGCTCCGCCAAAGGCTGAAGTACCGGTGGCCTGTTCGGCGGTTCCGAAAAACTCAAAGCCATAGGCCTGGGCAAAAATGTTGAACATGAATGCGTTCAGCTCGTCCGTGAACCCGGGTCCCCAGTTGCCCGACAGGTGATTGCTGGTGATGTCAACATCGGTAGCGCTGTTGGTCTGGGTGTTCATGATCAGGTAATAGCGTGAACCCGTGCGGTCGCCATAGTATA
>JBMOLL010000003.1:0-25188 GCA_049325415.1 Bacteroidota bacterium
AGCTTAAGTTGCCGGCAGAGCTCTTCGGTCCTGGTTTTGGTGATCCCCTGGAGGACGGTTCCGGCAGGGGCGGTGATAATGCGGTCCTGCTCGTCGGTAAAGAAGAGGTTGGAGCGGCTTCCTTCGGTCAGATGACCCTGTTCGTCGCTCAGGATTGCCTCGTAAATCCCTTCGTTTTTTATAAAGCCGGATACATCGCGGCGAAAATCCCCGAACCATTGTTTAAGCGAAGGATCAGGACGGGTAAAGCGGTAGCTGCGCGTAACGACGCCGGTTTTGTATTGTGCTGCATCGGGATAACTGTGAGGAATGAAGTAGGATTCGGTGATGCAGACCTCCATATCGCCCGGGTAAGCCAGGATCTTAATATTTCCTTCACTGAAGCCGTTCAGGCCGATCAGCCGGTGCAGGTCCTTCCTGAGCACTTCCATTGCCGGAAGTTCCAGGCACGACGCTGATACGGAGTTCTGGAAACGCCGGTAATGATCCTCAAAGAACAGCAGTTTTCCGGCCATCACCCGGATGACTTCGTAAAAAGGAACTGTTGAGGCGAAGCTTTGTCCGGCTTCGGCCTCAACAGTTTTCCCGTTTATAAGTAGGTAATTTCCTCTGATCTGCTCCATGCTATTCAATCCGGATCGATTCTGCCGGATTCATCCTGGAGGCTCTAACCGATTGCCAGCTCACGGTGGCCGCAGCAATGAGGACCGACGCCAGCAAAGTTATAACAAATGTCCATAGAGGGAATGAAATATGATATTCGAAATTCTCCAGCCATTTGTCCATGCCGTACCACACAAGCGGGGCGGCAACAAGGTTCGACAGGATGACCCATTTGGAGAATTCGGCCAGGAAAATATACAGGATCTGGTTCTGTGAAGCGCCCATGACCCTTCGTATGCCCGTTTCACGGGTCCTTTTGGCGGTCATGAATGCCGACAGCCCGAGCAGCCCCATCGCGGCAATAATAATGGTAAGGGTCGTCAGGGAAGTGAACATAATAAAGATGATCCGGTCCTGAGTATACTGTTCCTTAAGCACTTCATCAAGAAAAGTGTACTCAAAAGGATAGACCGGGAGGTATTTGGCCCTGACTTCTTCTATATAGCGGATGACATCCTGGGTGTTGTTCCCGGTAAGCCGAACAGTCAGCTGTTGCAGGAAGCGGGCGTTCTCATCCCCCAGAAGCCTAATAACAACAGGCTCAATAGGATTATGCAGGGATCCGTAATTGAAATCCTTCATTACACCGATGATCTGACCGGGCTGGATATCGTTATTATTGATATTGACCTGGTCCATGAATTTTTTCCCGACAGGCTCCTGTCCCCAGCCGAAACGATCCACGGCGGTCTGGTTCACAATGAAATTGTTTCCCGGATCGGAAGGGAACTCCCGGCTGTAGCCCCGCCCCTTGATAAATTCAAAACCCATCATCTCCACATAGTCAAAGTTGACAAAGAAATTATTGATGGCCTTATCGAGCATCTCTCCGTTTTCTCCTTCTATTTTCATGACCTGGATCCCCATCGGGCGACCGGGAACAGTGGTGGAAAGACCGGTACCCACCACATCGGGGTTTTTCCGGATCTCTTCACAGAAGGCTTTTGAATTATTGACCAGGGACGTGTCGTTTAAGGTGATCAGCAACAGGTTCTGTTCATCGAAGCCAAGGTCCTTGTTTTTGATATAGCTTAACTGGGCCGCTACCACAAGGGTAGCCGAAATCATGAACGCAGATATAGTAAACTGGATAATTACCAGCACTTTCCGTAAACCACCACCGCGGGCCGTTGTTTCTGTCCCTCCTTTCATAATGGCGATCGGATTGAAAGAAGCCAGGTAGATAGCAGGGTACAGGCCCGATATAAGTCCGGTAAAAAGGCTCAGACCAAGGATGATCAGTAATACCTCCGGATTAAAAAGCGATCCGGCGGTGAAGGATTTCTCCGAAAACTCGTTGAAATAGGGTAAAACCAATACGGCTAATCCTGTTGCAAGGATGCCAGAAATAACTGCGACAATCAGGGATTCGGACAGGAATTGCCGGCGCAGAAGCTGTTTCGGCGCACCGGTTACCTTCCTGACCCCGATTTCCTTGCTGCGGTTCGCCGCGCGCGCCGTGGTGAGGTTCGTGTAATTGATGCTGGCAATAATCATCAGGAATAGGCCGATGACACCCAGGATGATCACATAATTCATATTTCCCAGTGGCTGGTCGTAGCCAAGTTTTTGCGGATGATAATGGATCCGGGTGAGTGGCGTCATCTTCAGGTTGTAGGCACCTTTGATCTGATCGCCGATCGATTTCATGTATTTTTCATAGAAGGCAGGGAACTTATCCAGGATTGATTTCGGATCGGTGTTCGGCGCCATCAGCACATAGGTATAAACATTGATGTTCCAGAACCTCGGGGCACTTCGGTCATTAAATCTTTCCGAGCCCACCTGCTTTTCAATCGTAGCAGCGGAAAGCAGCATATTATAGCGCATGTGGGTGTTCGAAGGAAGGTCTCGGAATACCCCGGTAATCGTATACTGATCTTTATTAAGCGTTTCCATGCTTTCACCTATCACGTCGGTGCGTCCGAAATACTTCATGGCAATCGACTTGCTGATCACAATGTTATTTGGCTCTGTGAGTGCCGTTGCCGGATCACCTTCAATGAATGGAACAGTGAAAATCGAAAATACCGTGGAGTCGGCCAGCATCAGGCTGTCTTCCTTATGCTTGTCCTCTCCTTTTATAAAGAAAGTTTCGGGTTGCCCAAGGAAACGGCACTGGGCCTCAATTTCCGGATATTCATCCATGAGCGTCGGCCCGAGGGGAACCATGGTCAGGGCAAAGGCGTCTTCCTTGTTATCGATAAAGAACCGCGACTCCAGCCGGTAAATCCTGTCCTTGTTGATATTGTAACGGTCAAAGGTCAGTTCATCTTTCAGGTAAATAAATATGAGAATCACGGATGCCAGCCCGATCGCCAGTCCGAAAATGTTCAGAAAAGCATAGAACCGGTCCTTCAGTATATTCCTGAAAAGCGCAACGAAGTAATTTTTTATGAGCGACATGTTTTAAGGTTTTGGTAAAAGCGGAACAAACAAAATTTAACATTTCAATAGCTGTGCCAATATTATTAATGTAAAGAATAACAAGGCCATACGCTTTATAACCCGGCCCTGGTTTTGTTCACTTTTGGAGTACAGGTGTACGATTTCGTACACCCGGTTTCGAAACATAAAGGTCAGGAGCTTAGCTTGTTTTGCAACTATTTCGTCGTTAGTGGAGTTTATTCGGATAAAGGCAAAGGCTCTCCCGGAGCCGATTCCATGGATATTTTTTAAAATGCCGAGGGAATATTGGATTATTTTATATTTTTACGGTATCAGAACTGTTTGTCCGATAAACCTTTCGGATTGCATTAAAGGCTGGACGGAATGGGTAAATTAATTTTTTTTGTAGATGACGACAGGATGATTATCAATCTCCTGGAATACACCTTTCAAAGCAGGCAAAAATATACGGTCAGATCCTTTTCATCCGGAGAGGCCTGTCTCGAACACCTGAACGAAAGGCCTGACCTGATCGTGCTGGACCATGTGCTGAGCGGGCCGGGACATGACGGAATGGACGGACTGGAAACCCTTCTCGAAATCCGCAAAACGGATAAAAAAATTCCTGTTATTGTGCTGACGGGTCATGGCGACGACAAGCTTCTTTCCCGCTTTATGGACGCCGGTGTGAAAAGATTCCTGACAAAAGACGATTTTTTTGTGGATTCACTGATGGAATCCATAGATCAGCTGCTAAACTGATCCCTCTGTTTTCTCTCCCCCCTGGCCTGTCGCCGGGATAAGCCCTGATGTACTTTCTGTTTACAGGGTGTAAAACAAAGAGTTATACTTCGTAAAGAATATTTTTTTTATATCAGATTTCTTTTTATTTTTGCGGACCGAAATTTTGCCTATGCGAAAAAGAAACAGTGAGTTTTCCGTTCGCTTATCTGGCGTGGGTGACGGACAACATACCTATGATTTCGGACTGGATCAGAAGTTCTTTGGCGGATTTGACAACCCGGAACTCAATGACGGTGCGGTGAAAGCCGTTGTCGTTTACGAGAAAAAAGGGAGTATCAGAAAACTGGAGTTCAGCCTCGACGGAGCCGTATCCGTTCTGTGCGACCGATGTCTCGAATTCTATTCCCAGCCTGTAAGTATTCAGGAATACCTGATACTTAAGGGAGGAGAAGAACTGGCCGACATCGATGAACACCTGCTTATGGTACCAGAAGATCTTTATGAACTGGATCTTTCTCAGTACCTGTATGAATTTTTAATTCTGAACCTCCCCCTGAAGAAGGTCCATCCTGACCTGAAACCCGGGGTGCCGGGCTGCAGCAGGGAGATGCTGGACCGGCTCAAAACGCTGAGGCCTGAAAAAAAAGAAAAAAAGGCTGAAGGAACGGATCCCCGATGGAATGCATTGAAGGATTTAATGGATAAAGAATAAAAACAGAATAAAATGGCACATCCGAAGAGAAGATTCTCAAAAACCAGGACAAGCAAGAGGCGTACTCATTACAAAGCCGAGGCTCCTACGCTCTCTACATGCCCGACCACGGGTACTGTTCACCAGCGTCACCGGGCCTATTATGTCGACGGAAACCTTTATTATAAAGGAAAACTCGTTATTGATGCTGAAGCAGGGGCCTGATAGCCCTGCCCTGCTCAACTGAGCAGAAACAAGATCAGATATGCGGATTGGCATAGATATGATGGGAGGGGACTTTGCTCCGGATGTAACCGTTTCCGGAAGTGTTCTCGCCCGAAAGGAGCTACCCGCTGATGCCGAGATCGTTTTAATCGGGGACAAGGATTTGATCCGGGAAACCGCCGAAAAGAAGGGTCTGGATGTCAGCGAGTTTGATATTATTGATGCCCGTGCCCGTGTACATATGGGCGATCATCCGCTGAAAGCTTTCAAGGAAAAACCCGGTTCCGGGCTCTTTGAAGGATTAAGAATGCTGAAAAGGAGAGAACTTGACGGCTTCTGCAGCGCCGGGAATACCGGGGCCATGATGATCGGGGCCATGCAGATCATTACTCCTATACCCGGGATAATCCGCCCGGCCATTTCCACCGTGATACCCAATATTTCCGGGAACAATTCTATTTTGCTGGATGTCGGACTGAATCCCGATGCCCGGCCCGATGTTCTCTATCAGTATGGGATCCTTGGATCGGTGTACAGCACCATTGTCACCGGTATACCCCTTCCCACTGTCAGTCTTTTAAACCTTGGCAGTGAAGAGGATAAAGGCAACCTGGTTGTTAAAAGCACCTTCCAGCTGATGAAGGATTCCACCGACTTTAATTTTATCGGAAACATAGAAGGGAATGAACTTTTTGTCGGAAACAAAGCTGATGTCATAGTCTGCGACGGTTTCACCGGCAATGTGGTTCTGAAGGAAGCAGAAGCTTTTTACCGCCTGGTCTCGATGAAAGGAATATGTAACGGGTATTTCGAAATGTTCAATTTTGAAAATTTTGGAGGAACAGTGATCCTTGGAGTACAGGCTCCGGTAGTGATCGGACACGGGGTGTCGACGGAAAAAGCAATTAAACAGATGATTCTTCATACCCTGGAAGTTGCCGGGGCAGGTATGATTCAAACCATTAAAGACGCACTGGACAAATGAGCAAGATTTATGCTGGAATAACCGGGATTCATGGCTGGGTGCCGGAATATCGTCTGACCAATGATGAACTGAGTACCATGGTTGATACCACCGATGAGTGGATAATGCAGCGGATCGGGATCAAGGAAAGAAGGATACTGAAAGGGGAAGGGAAAGCCACCTCCGACCTGGGAACAGAGGCAGTTCTTGGTTTACTAGAAAAAACCTCCACCGATCCCGGCGAAATTGAAGTGGTGATCTGTGCCACGATTACCGCCGATATGCACTTCCCTGCAACAGCCAACCTTATTTCGGATAAAGCGGGAATAAAAAACGCCTGGAGTTTTGATGTCGGCGCAGCCTGTTCCGGATTCCTTTTTGCCCTGGAAGTGGGCGCCGGACTGATCAGTTCCAGGAAGTACAAAAAAATCATTGTGGTAGGGGCCGATAAAATGTCGGCAATTACCGACTATACCGACCGTACAACCTGCCCGCTCTTCGGTGACGGAGCCGGAGCTGTTCTCCTGGAGCCGGTCGACGGGGAATACGGGATCCGCGATTCCATTCTTGAAACCGACGGCTCGGGAGCCAAACATCTCCATATGAAGGCTGGCGGTTCTCTCAGGCCTCCCACGCATGAAACGGTCGATGCTCGAGAGCACTTTGTATACCAGGAAGGTCAGGCCGTGTTTAAATTCGCGGTATCCAAGATGGCTGATGTCGCTGTCGACATCATGAAAAGAAATCAGATTTCCCCTGAAGAACTGGCCTGGCTGGTTCCCCACCAGGCAAATATGCGGATAATTGAAGCCGTTGCCCGGCGAATGGAGATATCCCGGGAGAAGGTCATGATCAATATTCAGAAATACGGGAACACCACTGCGGCTACCATCCCGCTATGCCTCTGGGAATGGGAACCTCAGCTGAAAAAAGGCGACAAGATCATTCTTGCGGCTTTTGGCGGGGGCTTTACCTGGGGATCAACCTACCTGGTCTGGGCTTACGACGGCCAGAAATAGATGGACAAAAACCCGGAAGGAAAAAATGATGCTTACAGCCGGTGAATACAGCGGGCAGGGGCGGAAGGTTGAACGAAATATTTTTTATCTTTGACAGTTATCCTTATTATTATTGTGGATCAAATAATCTTCTGAAAAAATGGCAAAGGTACCAGAAGTCGATAATACCAGTAAAATCAACATAATAGGTGTTGGGACCAGCATTGAAGGCAACATTACTTCCAGTGAGAACATCCGTTTCGACGGCATCCTGGTTGGTAACCTCACCACGAAAGGAAAAGTATTTATCGGCCAGTCCGGAAAAGTTGTCGGCGAAATCCGCTGCAAAAACTGCGAGATCGAAGGCGTTGTGGAAGGCAAAGTGCTTGTTGATGAGTTGTTGTCGCTCAGAGCCATGTCAAAACTCTACGGGGATATTCACACGGGCAAACTGGCCATTGAGCCCGGTGCAATCTTTACCGGAAAATGCGATATGGGTGGCAAAAAAGGAACAGAAACCGAGCAAAAAGCCTAGCGAACCGGAAAATTCCTCCTCGCTGAAAAAGTACGCCAGGTATTCCGGCATGGCCTTTCAAATGCTGGCCATTATACTTATCTTCCTCTGGGCCGGCCGGAAACTGGATGAACATGCCGGAAGAGAAAAACCTCTTTATACAGCCATCCTGACACTGCTGGGGGTAATCGTGTCCCTCTACATCACCCTGAAGGACCTCATTTCATCGAACAATGACTGACCGGATTCGCTTTCTTTGGCAGTTAATGGTGCTGACTGCTTTGCTCCTGCTGACCGGTTACTTTGTTATTTCTTGGGGTATGCTCTCCCTGCCGCTCACTCAATTGGTCATACTTGTTCTCGTTACCTCGTCCATTTCCTTTTCGTCGGGCATGATTTTTCTGATCGGACAACAAAAAGAGGAAAAGGTCAGGTTTTTTTTCACCCTTGTTAGTATTGGCGCTAAATTCCTGCTTTATCTCTTCCTTATTCTTATCTGGTGGGGCATCACAAAAAATCTGACAAAAGAGTTTATCATTACTTTTTTTGTTCTATATTTAGTTTTTGCAATATTCCTGATCAGTGTTTTTCTAAAGCATTGAAAACTAAACGATTACAGGTGAAAGTGAGAATTAAGGAACAACTGTACAGGGTGATTCTCCTGCTGTTTTTAGGCATGGTATATTCCGGATGGACACTCAATGCCCAGCAGCATCAAAACCAGGATGGAGAATCAGAGGAGATGATTCATGCAGAACACCAGGCTGCCGGAGAAGTGCACAATGCTGAAGCTGCCGGGGAAGAAAAGGACATGACCGAGGTGATCATGGATCACATCAAGGATTCACATGAATGGCATCTTCTTACAACGAAAGAAGGTCATCATGTTAGCATCCCCCTCCCGGTCATAATCTACAGCAAGCATTCCGGACTGCATGTTTTCATGTCTTCAAAAATTGCTCACGGTCACAGCTACAAGAATTTTTCATACGGGCCTGCGAAGTATCTGACGGTAAATAAAAAGGGAGAAACCATTGAAAAAGATCTTTCTTCTGTGATTGTTGAGTATGATAAACACGGCCTGATGCTGGAAGATGGTTTCCCTCTGGATTTATCTATTACCAAAAATGTTTTCATGATGTTCCTGGCAGTGGTCCTGCTGCTGGTCATCTTCCTTTCTCTGGCCAGGTCTTATAAAAAGACCGGAGTCAGCGCTCCGAAAGGGATACAGGGCTTTCTTGAACCGCTCGTGGTTTTTGTTGAGGAAGATATTGCCATCCCCAATATTGGCATGCATAAGTATGAAAGATTCATGCCCTATTTGTTGACTGTATTCTTCTTTATTCTATGCATAAACCTTTTTGGTTTAATCCCATTCTTTCCCTTCGGGGCCAATGTTACCGGGAATATTGCTGTAACGATGGTTCTGGCAGTTTTTACCCTGCTCATTACAAATTTCAGTGGTAATAAAACGTACTGGGGGCATATCTTTTTCCCTCCCGGAGTGCCTGTCTGGCTGTTACCGATTATGATCCCGGTTGAATTACTCGGTATTATCACCAAGCCATTTGCACTGATGATCCGACTTTTTGCGAATATTACAGCAGGCCACATCATTGTACTCAGCCTGGTATCCCTGATATTCATTTTTAAAAGCATCGGGATGGCTATTCCTTCTCTGATCATGGTTGTGTTTATGGATTTGATCGAGTTACTGGTAGCTTTTCTGCAGGCTTATATTTTCACGCTTTTATCAGCTTTGTTTATCGGATTGGCGGTGCCTGAGCATCACCATGAGTAATATTTTTCATTAATACTTTTAAATTATGACTGGAACATTTGCAGCAATCGGAGCAGGTCTTGCCGTTATCGGAGCAGGTCTGGGTATCGGTATGGTTGGAGGCAGGGCAATGGAAGCCATTGCAAGGCAGCCGGAAGCTACCGGAAAAATTCAGACAGCAATGATTATTGCAGCAGCACTGGTTGAGGGTGTTGCATTGTTTGCCGTGGTAGTAGCCATGATGTCAAATAATGCTTAAATCTAAAAAGTGGACTGTAACGGTTGGTTGCAGTTCACTTATTTTATGAAAAAATTTAATCTGAGCAATTATGGACCTTGTAACACCAGGCATAGGCTTAATTTTCTGGACGACGGTCTTCTTCCTTATCCTGCTGCTGCTGCTCGGCAAATTTGCCTGGCCGGCCATCAGGGGAGCCGTTTCCACAAGGAATGAATCAATCAGGGCCGCTCTGGAAGCCGCAGAAAAAGCAAAAAAGGAAATGGTCAAACTTCAGGCGGATAATGAAAAGATCCTAGCTGTAGCCAGGGCCGAAAGGGATAAACTGATGAAGGAAGCCCGGGAGGTAAAGGATAAAATTATTGCCGAAGCCAAAGAAAAAGCTGCTGCTGAAGCAGATAAACTGATTCATGCAGCCCGGGAGAGCATTAAACAGGAGAAACATGCCGCTATAGGAGAGATCCGCGAAAAAATGGCCGAACTCTCTGTTAGCGTGGCTGAAAAAATACTCAAATCAAAACTGGCAGATGATCAGGCGCAGAAAACCCTGGTCAATAAGCTGGTGGATGATATGGACCTGAACTGATAAATTATGAACGAAAGTTCAATTTCCGTAAGATATGCCAGGGCCTTGTTCCAGAGCGCAAAGGATAAGGGCCTGATGGAAGAGGTGAACCATGACATGGAGCTTTTACTGAGCGTTTGCCGGAATGAAGGCTTCAACAGGATGATCGAAACACCGGTACTGAGCGGGACCCGCAAATGTGAACTGCTTGATCATATGTTCGGGGACCGGATCTCTGCCCTCACGAAATCTCTGCTGGAACTCGTGATCCGCAACAGAAGGGATCAGTACCTTCAGGGCATTGCCCGCTATTACCGTGAACTCTACAAGAAGGATAAAGGGATCCGCAGCGTGTCCCTGGTCACCGCAAAGCCCCTGGATAAGGAAACCGGGGAAAAATTCGCGAAGATTATTCAAAAAGCCTTCAGCAGCGAAATTGAAATGACGACGGCTGTCAGGGAAGAACTCATCGGGGGCTTCCTCCTTACCGTGGAGGACCAGCTCTATGATGCGAGCGTTGCCAGCAGCCTGAAAAAGATCAGAAAGCATTTACTGCAATCAACAACAGAAAAAAAATAAGAGATGGCGCAAATTAAACCTGCAGAAGTATCCGAGATACTTAAGAGACAGCTGGAAGGATTTAAAGGGGATGTGGAGCTTGAAGAAGTGGGCACAGTTCTTCAGGTTGGTGACGGCATCGCCCGTATTTACGGCCTAAACCAGGTTCAGGCCAATGAGCTTATCGAATTTGATAACGGTATAAAGGGTATCGTTCTTAACCTCGAGGAAGATAATGTCGGTGCCGTGCTCCTTGGATCCTCCGAACAGATCAAGGAAGGGGATACTGTAAAGCGTACGCGCCTGATTGCCTCGGTCAAGGTTGGAGAAGGACTGCTGGGCCGGGTTATCAATACCATTGGAGAGCCTATCGACGGAAAAGGTCCCGTTGATGGTGAACTGATCGAGCTGCCGCTGGAAAGAAAAGCCCCTGGTGTAATTTACAGACAACCTGTTACTGAACCCCTGCAAACCGGTATCAAGGCAATTGACGCAATGATTCCCATCGGGCGAGGGCAACGTGAATTGATCATCGGAGACCGCCAGACCGGTAAAACGGCTATTGCCATAGATACGATCATTAACCAAAAGGAGTTTTTTGATAAAGGCGAACCGGTATACTGTATTTATGTAGCCATTGGCCAAAAAGGATCAACCATAGCAAATATTTATAAAACCCTCGAAGCCTATGGGGCTATGGATTACACTGTAATTGTGGCGGCAACCGCTTCCGATCCTGCAGCCCTACAGTTCTATGCCCCTTTTGCCGGGTGTACTATTGGTGAGTATTTCAGGGACACAGGCCGTTCTGCACTGATCGTTTATGACGATCTCTCCAAACAGGCCGTTTCCTACAGGGAAGTTTCGCTGCTGCTTCGCCGTCCGCCGGGAAGGGAAGCCTACCCGGGCGATGTGTTCTACCTGCACAGCCGCCTCCTGGAAAGAGCCGCCAAGGTCATCCAGTCCGATGAGATTGCCCGGACCATGAACGACCTTCCGGAAGTTCTTAAACCGATGGTAAAAGGGGGAGGATCCCTTACGGCTCTTCCGATTATCGAAACACAGGCCGGTGACGTATCCGCCTATATCCCGACCAACGTGATCTCCATTACCGACGGGCAGATCTTCCTTGAATCGAACCTGTTCAACGCCGGTGTCCGTCCCGCGATTAACGTTGGGATCTCCGTATCCCGCGTGGGAGCGACAGCTCAGATCAAGTCGATGAAGAAAATTGCCGGTACACTGAAGCTCGACCAGGCACAGTTCCGTGAACTGGAAGCATTCTCCAAATTTGGATCCGACCTGGATGCTGCAACCCTTGCCGTCCTCGATAAAGGGAGAAAGAATGTGGAGATCCTGAAACAGGGACAGTATTCCCCCATGCCGGTGGAGAAACAGATTGCCATTATCTTCTGCGGAACAAAAGGCCTGCTCTCAGGCATTCCTGTATCCAGGGTCAAGGCTTTTGAAACGGAATACCTCGATTATCTCGATCTCAAACATAAAAACGTTTTGAAAGATCTTAAGGCAGGGAAACTCACGGATGAGACACTGAAAATCCTTGAGGAGGTGGCAAAAGAGATTGTTGAAAAGATCAGGTAATCTTTAATTCGGAGAGATGGCCAGTTTAAAAGAGATACGCACCAGGAGAGCGTCCATTGCTTCCACAAGGCAGATTACCAGCGCCATGAAAATGGTGTCTGCAGCCAAACTGAGGAAAGCCCAGGACGCGATCCTCCAGTTGCGTCCCTATGCGGAAAAACTGCAGGAGATCCTCGGTAGTATCAGCGACAGCCTGAAGGATGATGAAGATAATATCTATTCCTCGGGAAGGGAGAAAGAACGGATATTGATTGTTCTTATTACCTCAAACAGAGGCCTTTGCGGAGCTTTTAATGCCAACGTGATCAAAGCGGCTATTCAGAGGGGGCTTACCGTTTGGTCGAACCAGATGATGGCCCGGCAGGTGGATTTTATTACGCTGGGAAAAAGGGGAAACGACTTTCTGAAAAAGAAGGGCTACAATATCCTGTATCACAGCACAGATATTTTTGATAATCTGCAGTTCGAGAAAGTGAGCCAGATTGCCGAAATGATCATGAAACTGTATGTGGAAAAGGAATACGATCATGTGGACCTGATCTATAACCAGTTCAGGAATGCCGGAACACAAATCCTTACCGAAGAACAGTTCCTGCCGATCAAAGTGTCGGAAATAGCCGCTGGCGCGCATAAAATCGAAACCGATTATATTTTTGAACCGTCAAAGGAATACATTGTCAAAGAACTGGTACCCCGCTCCCTGAAGCTGCAATTCTATAAGGCGATGCTCGATTCCTTTGCCTCTGAACACGGAGCACGGATGACTTCCATGCATAAGGCCACCGATAATGCCACCGAACTTCTGAAAGAACTCAACCTGCAGTATAATAAAGCCCGTCAGGCCAGCATTACCAACGAAATCCTTGAGATCGTCAGCGGGGCTGAGGCACTGAAAGGATAATTTGCCGACATATATATACAATAAACCCGGGCTGTAATGTCCGGGTTTTCTTTTTTTTATTTGCGCAAGATCTGAATTTCTCCTCCCGGGCCGATCTTTATTACCGAAGAAGCTTTGCCGGGAACGGTCTCTTCCTGTCTCCATTCCGCTACATAATCCACTTCCTTAAGGAGTTCCGGGCTGATCTCTCCAAAATAACGGGGCGAAGGACTGCCGGAAAAATTTGCCGAGGTGGAAACTAGCGGACGACGGATCAATTCAATCAGCCTGCGGCAAAAGGGATCGGTCGTGACCCGTATACCAACACTGCCATCCGGGGCAATTAGATTGGGCGCCATATTTTTTGCCCCGCTGTATATAATGGTCATTGGCTGATCATTAACCTCAATTAACTGAAGTGCTATTTCAGGTATTTCCCGGAGATAGGCATCCAAACGGTTTACCCTGTCCATCAGCACCAGCATGCTTTTGTTATCCGCTCTTTTTTTAATCTCATAGATCCTGGCGACAGCCGTTTCATTGGTGGCGTCGCAACCCAGGCCCCAGATCGTATCGGTCGGATAGCAGATCACGCCTCCCCCGAGGACGACATCGCGGGCTTTTAAAAGAGCGGTATTCATGTCAGACATAATTCATAGGTCTTATAAAGTTTTGCCAGGGTTTTTTCCTGGCTGAATTCGGCTGCGTGCAACAATCCTTTTGCGGTGAGATCTGAACAAAGCTGCTCTTTATCCAGCAGGGTCAGGATAGTCTCTGAGAGCTGGGACGGGTCATGGGGGTCAACAAAAACAGCTCCTTCTCCTCCGCTCTCCTCAAGGCAGCCTCCTGCCGAAGTGATGACCGGAAGGCCTGAGCTGATGGCTTCCAGCACCGGGATCCCGAAGCCTTCGTAAAAGGAGGGATAGATGAAAAGCGTGGCCATCTGGTAGATAGCGGGAAGGTCGGCCGAGGGTACTTCACCCAGTAAGCGGAAATCATGAAGTTTATTATCTCCGGTAAAGGACTCTACCTTTGTGGCATATGAGGTCTTTCTTCCTGCCGAAATTACAGGGATGTCGATATGGCCAAGCCGAAGGGCTTCGGCAATGCCGAGCAGGTTCTTACGCTCCTCCACCGTTCCGACCGAAAGGATAAAACGGCCGGGGAGCCGGTATTTTTGTCTGATCCTTTCTTTTTCATCTTCCGATACCGGGATTCCGAAACGGGGATCGCAGCTCTGGTAAACCACACTTATTTTCTTCGGATCGGCACCACTGAGTTCAATCAGGTCGCTGCGCGTCTGTTCACTGGTTGCAATGATATGGTCGGCATGACGAACAGCATAGCGGGTTTTCCACAGGTAAAATGACCTGTCTGTAAAAGGATACAGTTCAGGATGCCGGATAAAGATCAGGTCGTGAATCGTGACCACGGTCCTGAAATTTCGTTTTTGAGGAAGCCTGGGGATTTCGTTGCTCAGTCCGTGAAACAACTCAATCCGGTCCTTCTCCAGTTCGGCCGCCAGGCTGAAAGTGCGCCAGTAGGAAGGGAAATATTTGCCGGGAAAGCCGGAAGGCTTCCTCACTACCGAATTGGTTGGAGGCACAAAACTTCCTGCACCGGTGGTGTACAAATAGCACTCATTAGCAGGGTACTTTTCACACAGCCCGTTTATAACATAGCGACTGTAATTGCCCAGGCCGCTGGAATTCAAAAAAGCCCGTTTGGCATCAAAGCCGGTTCGCATCAGACAGCAACATTATAGGTCCTCAGTGCATCGTTCAGCGAAGTCTTCAGATCTGTTGACGGCTTTCTTTTGCCGATGATCAGTGCGCAGGGAACCTGGTAATCGCCGGCAGGGAATTTTTTGGTGTAGGACCCCGGAATAACGACAGATCTGGCCGGGACCCGGCCCTTCATTTCAACTGGTTCCAGGCCGGTTACATCGATGATCCGGGTTGTGTTGGTGATCACCACATTGGCACCGAGCACAACCTCTTCCTCGAGGTGTACCCCTTCAACCACAATGCAGCGGGATCCAATGAAGCAATTGTTTTCGATAATCACGGGAGCCGCCTGAACCGGTTCAAGTACGCCACCGATACCGACACCACCGCTGAGATGCACGTTTTTACCGATCTGCGCACAGGAACCCACGGTAGCCCAGGTGTCCACCATGGTATCTTCACCGACAAAGGCCCCGATATTCACATAGGAAGGCATCATAATCACTCCCCTGGAAAGAAAGGATCCGTAGCGGGCAATGGCATGAGGCACGACCCTTACTCCTTTTTCCCGGAAACCGGACTTCAGGGGGATCTTATCATGGAATTCAAAGGGAGGAACCTCAATCACCGACATTTCCCTGATGGGAAAGTAAAGGATCACGGCCTTTTTTATCCATTCATGCACCACCCACTGTCCGTTTTCAGGAGAGGCAACCCGGATCTCCCCCCGATCGAGCTGAGCGATTACGGATTCAATAGCTTCCCTGACCTCTTTTTTACCGAGAAGGGTCCTGTCCTCCCATGCCTGTTCAATAAGATCCTTTGTGTTCATACGCATCGGTTTTCAGGTTATAAAGATAAGAATTAACTGTTATCCAATGTTCTGTCCTTTCCTACGTGATATAAACCATCTGACCATTCTGGATAAGAGATAGATGACGGTCAGGCAAAAAATGATGGTGGCCCCGGAAGGAATGTTCAGCCAGTAGGAGCAGAGCAACCCGGAGAAGGCTCCGGCAAAGCCGAAGAGGATGGAACCCAGGATGATTTTCCGGAACTGGCTTGTAAACAGGTTTGCTGTGTTTTGTGGGATGGTGAGCAGGGAAAGTACCAGGATGATCCCGGCTATCCGGATGCTCAGGACAATAGTCAGTGCTGTCAGCACAATCAGCAGGTAATTGATAAACATCACCGGGATACCGCGCGACCGGGCAAACTGCTCGTCAAAGGAAACATACAGGATGGCCCTGAACAGCAGGATAAAAACGAGGACCACCGTAAGGGTGAGGGCCAGCATCAGCCAGAGGTCAAGGAGGGTCACTGTTATAATACTCCCGAAGAGATAACTCATCAGGTTGGGAGCATAGCCGGGAGTCAGGTAAACAAAGATGATCCCGATGGCCATTCCAAGCGACCACATAATGGCAATCACCGAATCGTTGCGCAGTTTTCTGCGATGCGTCAGATTTTCAGTCAGTATGGCTGTCAGTACCGCAAAAACCGTTGCCCCCGCAAGCGGCGGATAGCCCAGGAAGTAACCGATCCCCACTCCGCCAAAGGAGGCGTGGGTGATCCCACCGCTGATAAAAACCATCCGGCGGGAAACGATATAGGTGCCGATGAGGGCCGTTGTGACCGACATTAACAGGGCAGCAGCCAGGGCATTTCTGAAAAACCCATAATTGAGGAGATCAAAGGCTTCCATTTTCTTCTTTCAGATGTTCCGACATAACACGGTGAGGAACGGGACCGTGTGTGATGATTTCAATCGGACAGTTATATACTTTCAGTTGTTCCTGGGTAATTTCATTGGAGGGATGGTAGTGCAGGGTCCTGTTTACACAGGCTATCGAACGGATATAGGGAGAGAGGGTCCCGACATCGTGGGATACGAGCAAAATGGCCATTTGCCTGTTCAGTTCTTTTAAAAGACGGTATAATTCCTGTTCAAAACGATTATCAACGTAGGTGTTCGGCTCGTCAAGTACCAGCAAAAGTGGTGTTGACACAATAGCCCTTGCCAGCATTGTTCTCTGTAACTCTCCACCGGACAACTCCCCGATCGGTCTGTCCTGAAGACCTGTAATCCCTGCTTTTTCAAGAACTTCCGCTACCTTCTTGTTTGCAGAGTACCGGTCTTCGTTACGGGAAAAAAGCCCTTTGGCAAGGCCTGAACGTACCACCTCCCTTACGGTGATCGGAAACTGATCATCGAACTGGCTGATCTGCGGAAGATAACCGATCCGGTCCCTTGGAATAAAACTGTTAACCTTGCCTTTCACAGGATTTAACAGCCCTAGGATCAGCTTCATAAGGGTGGTCTTTCCTCCGCCGTTCGGGCCGATTACACCGATAAAATCATCGGGAAAGATGTCCAATGAAACTTCCCTGAGAACAATATGATTCTGGTAACCGGCGGTGACCTTTTTCAACGAGATCAGCGGTTTCTTCATCTGAGTTTCTCTTTCATGGTTTCTGCAATAAACAACATCTGATTATACCATTCGGGATCCAGTGGATTGATCTGGACGATCTCAGCCCCAGTTTCTTTTGAAAGTGCCATGGCATTGTGCTGATCAAACTGCATCTGCAGGAAGATGACCTTTATTCCTTTTTCACGCGCAAGGTCGGTAAGGTATTTCATATGGGCCGGAGAAGGTTCCTTACCGTCCGTTTCAAGAGCATATTGTTCCAGGTTGTAATCCCGGGCAAAATAGGTAAGGGCGGGATGATAGATCATAAAGGCCCTGTTTTCCAAGGGGTCGAGAATTTCGTGAAGCTGTCGGTCCAGGGTGTCTGTTTTAAGCAGAAAGGCCGATAAATTGGCGTTAAAAACAGCCGAATCACCCGGAAGGATCCGTTTCAGGTCAGCCGCAACATTCCTGGCAATGATCCTTGCATTTGCCGGGGAAAGCCAGGTGTGCGGATTGACACTAAGCTGTTCTCCTTCATGGCTGTGTTCCTCCCTGATCAACTCAATGTTTCTGGAAAGATCAGTGACCAGCATGGACGGATTGACCGCGGTCATTTTTTCCATCCAGGAAGACTCAAAGGCAGAATAACCGATTTTCATATAGAGCGTCGATTTCAGCAATTCGTGCAGTTGCTGCGGAGTGGGTTCATAGGTGGCGGGACTGGCGCCCGGCGGGATCATCACGTTGATGTCTGCCAGATCACCGGCAATCTGCCTGACAAAATAGACCTCCGGTAAAATGGACACGGTAATCTGTGTTTTTTGGCTTTCTGCAGTTCCTGATCTTACACATCCGGAAGTAAGCATAAGCAGAACGGACAGAAAAAGCAAGGCTTTATTCATAGAGTTATTTGATTTTAAGTTTTTTAAACCGGAAAAGGGGTGTGCCCTTGGGCGGAACGGGGTCGTAACCGTGACCACCCCAGGGATGGCAGCTAAAAATGCGCCGCACGGCCATTAGCAGGCCCTTGATCGGACCATGAATCTTCAGTGCCTGGATAGCATATACCGAACAGGTCGGATCATACCTGCAACTGTTGGGAAGAAGTGGCGAGATCAGCCACTGGTAAAGCTTTACAGGAATCACCAGAAGAAATACAAAAAACTCCCGGATTCCTTTCAGAACCATGTTTATTGCCCCGTTTTTTTCTGTTCCGCGCATGTCCTGCATGTTCCGATAATTAAAAATTGATTTTCAGTTTTGGTGAAACCTTCAGGCAGTTCGTAATCCCTTACCTGGAGTTCCCTCAGGCAGTAGACCCGGCTGCAGCGGTCGCATTTGAAATGCACATGGTCGGAAGAACTGCCGCTTCCATCCGCGTGAACCGGTTTAAGCGCGTACTTTACCTCGTGGTCAACAATCACCCGCGACAACAGGCCCTTTTCATAAAGTGAACTGACGGTGCGGTATACCGTTGATTTATCGCAGTCTACAGCCAGATGAGCCAGAATCTCTGATCCTGATACCGGACGGCCTTCTCCTGCAAGCAGTTCAAGGATGCTCAAACGCACCGCTGTACGGCTTAATCCGTGTTTTCTCAGCAATTGTTCAGGCGTCATAATATTTGCAAATCGTTTGCAAATATAGCGCTTTTACTGAAAATAATTTAGATTTTTTCTAGAAAGAAATCTGTTCGTTTTTATGTAATTTGGCACTTTTATTTTCCATTTGAAATCTTTGGATGTCTAATAGTTAAAATAAGTAATAATGAAAGAGTCTGTTGCAATTTTATGTGCCGGAGGTCCGGCTCCCGGGATTAACACGGTAATCAGTGCAGTAACAAAAATATTCATCAATAATGGATACAATGTTCTGGGGATCAACGGAGGTTATAAAAGCCTTTTTGCTGCCGAACCTTCTTTTGAATACCTGGATTTTGATTACGCCGATCAGATTTACAGCCGCGGGGGATCAGCCCTGAAGATGAGTCGCTATAAGCCGAAAGATGATGAATTCAAAGTGGAATTCTTCAAAAAGAACAACGTAAAGCTGCTGGTTACGATTGGTGGCGACGATACGGCTTCCACGGCCAACCGCCTTTCAAAATACCTGGCACAGCAGCATGTGGATGTCAAGAATATTCACGTTCCGAAGACCATCGATAATGACCTTCCCCTGCCGGAAGGCACGCCGACCTTTGGCTATCACTCGGCCAAGGAGGAAGGGGTCAGACTGGCAACGACCATTTATGAAGATGCGCGTACCAGTGGAAACTGGTTTGTTGTATCGGCCATGGGCCGCGAAGCAGGCCACCTTGCTTTCGGGATCGGGACCGCCTGTCATTACCCGATGATTATCATTCCCGAGATGTTCAACAAGACAAAGGTCACCTTTGAAAAAATCACCAACCTGGTCATCTCTTCAATGGTGAAGAGAAGGATCCTCGGTATTGACTATGGCGTTGCCATTATCAGCGAGGGTGTGTTCCACTTTATGAGTGATGAGGAGATCATTGCTACCGGGATCAATTTCACCTATGATGATCACGGTCATCCCGAGCTTGGAAATGTGAGCAAATCCCATATCTTTAATATGCTGACACAGCAGAAGCTCAAAGATCTCCGTATCGTGGTTAAAAGCCGTCCGAATGAGATGGGTTATGAACTTCGCTGCTGTCGTCCGATTGCTTATGACCTTGCCTATGCCACGAGACTGGGCCTCGGTGTATACAAGCTTTTCAAAAGGGGTGTTACCGGCTGTATGACCACCATTGACCGTGGAGGCGAGGTTTCACCGCTTTACCTGAAGGACGTTGAAGACGAAAACGGCAAGGTTAGACCGCGTCTGGTGAATGTCGACACAGAAAATGTCCAGCTGATTTTCAGGAATAACCTGCATTTCATTACCAAAGAGGACTACCGGGCCGCCAAAAAGTATGTTAAGGATCCGGAGGAATTTGATTTCTATAAGATCCTTAACTGGGAGCCGGATCCCGAGAAGTAATTTCTATTCTTTTTTGCAGGGGCTTTTCATAACGAAAAGCCCCTTTTTATATGTATTGAACCGTCCTGCCGGCTCTTGAATGGTATCGATTATTGCTGTATTTTTATAAAAAATTTCAATTATGGCTGAGTATCTCAATTCGAAAGGAACAATCGGTATTCTCACCGGGGGTGGGGATGTTCCGGGGCTAAATCCCGCTATCAGGGCGGTGACCATCAGGGCCCTCAGAGAGGGTTATCAGGTAATCGGTATACGCCGGGGCTGGGCAGGTATCATGGAGATGATCAGAGATGAAAAAGCCGATAACAGTGAAAACTTTATTCCCCTTACGGAAGCAATCGTAAACAAAGCCGGCCGTACCGGAGGCACATTCCTGCACACATCGAGGGTGAATCCGGGCAAGGTAAGTAAAGACTCAGTACCCGAGCACCTGAAAAGTCAATATAACGACAAGATCAATGACCTTACTCCCGAAGTTTTAAAAAATCTTGAATTTCTTGGGATCGAATACCTGATCCCGATCGGGGGAGATGATACCTTGAGTTATGGAGTCAGGCTGTATAAGGAAGGGGTAAAGGTGATTGCCATTCCGAAAACGATGGACAATGATGTCCCCGGAACGGATTATTGCATTGGTTTCTCCACCTGTGTGACGCGGACGATCAATATGACTAATACTCTACGGACATCCGCCGGATCGCATGAAAGGATTCTCGTTCTGGAGGTCTTCGGCCGCTACTCCGGTTTTACAGCAATGCTGCCAACCATGGCCGGAGCGGCGAACCGCTGCGTCATACCGGAATACAAGTTTGATATCGAACTTCTTACAGAATTGCTCGTAGAGGATCGTCTTCATAATCCCAGCCGGTATTCGGTGGTTCTGGTTTCGGAAGGTGCCACATTTAAAGGGATGAAGGAAATGATGCACCAGAGCATGGAAAAAGATGCCTACGGACATGCAAAACTGGGAGGAATCGGAGCTGCTGTTTCAGAGAAGATCAAGGAATTTGCTCCAAAGTACAACAACGGAAAACCCGTTAACATAATTAACCAGCAACTGGGTTACCTGGTCAGGGGAGGAGACCCCGACGCGATCGATTCCATTGTGCCTATGGCCTATGGTAACCTCGCGCTTGACCTGGTCCTGAAAGGAATTCATGGGCGGCTCGTTGTATTGCGGAACGGACGCTATGATAATGCGCCCGTTGATGTGGTGACCAGCGTGAAGAAAAATGTCGATGTCCGGAAACATTACAACACCGAACGGCTGCGGCCTCACTTTAAAAGTTTCGAGTTCCAGCCGCTGTTCATCATGACGGGCAGCTATACCTGATTCCCTTATTTATATTCGTCCCAGCTTTTAATCGGGATATCATCCAGGCCCATGCGGGTAATGGCATAAATGAAGGCACTGGCCAGCCGGGCGTTGGTGATAAGAGGAATGTTAAAGTCGACCGCACTTCTGCGAATGGTATAGTCGTTCGAAAGTTCATGTGACGACAGGTCCTTGGGAATGTTGATCACCAGGTCGATGGTTTTACTGCTCAGGTAATCCAGAACATTCGGCTTTTTGTTTTCATCAGGCCAGGCCAGGTCGACCGACTCGATCCCGTTCAGCCGGAGGAATTCATGGGTTCCATGGGTGGCGAAAAGGCTGTAGCCCCGCTCAACCAGCATCCGGCATGAATTTACCATCTCAACCTTTGACCGCATGCCCCCCGTCGAAAGCAGAATATTTTTCTTCGGGATCCGGTATCCGACACTGAGCATCGATTTCAGAATCGCTTCATAATAGTTGTCTCCGATACAACCCACCTCACCCGTGGAGGCCATGTCGACCCCGAGCACGGGATCCGCCTTTTTCAGGCGGCTGAAGGAGAACTGGGGCGCTTTGCAGCCAATATAGTCCAGGTCAAAAATTGATTTATGCGGCTTCTCCACCGGGATCTTCAGCATGATCTTGGTTGCCTGATCGATCAGGTTGGATTTCAACACCTTCGAAACGAACGGCATGCTTCGTGATGCCCTCAGATTGCATTCGATCACTTTAATATCATTATCCTTGGCCAGGAACTGGACATTAAAAGGTCCGGAAATTTCGAGTGCAGCAGCCAGCTGACGTGCGATCTTCTTAATTCTTTTTACCGTTTCGAAATAGATCTTTTGCGGGGGAAACACCATCGTGGCATCCCCGGAATGCACGCCTGCAAATTCGACATGCTCCGAAATGGCATAGGAAAAGAGCTCTCCATCCCGGGCAACCGCATCGATTTCAATCTCTTTTGCCTGTTCAATGAATTCAGACACCACAACGGGATATTGTTTGGAAACCTTTGCGGCCAGGGTGAGGAAGTGCTCCATCTCTTCCTTGTTGCTGACCACATTCATGGCCGCACCGGAGAGGACATAGGAAGGACGTACCAGGACCGGGAATCCCACTTCATCCACGAAATGATAAATATCATCGAGGCTGGTAAGTTCTTTCCAGCGGGGCTGGTCGATTTTCAGCCGGTCAAGCAACATGCTGAACTTATGACGGTTCTCCGCATTGTCGATGGAAACGGGAGAAGTGCCCAGAACCCTTACCTTTTCCTCATGCAACCTCATTGCCAGGTTATTTGGGATCTGGCCTCCCATGGATACAATCACCCCTTTGGGCTGCTCCAGATCGTGAATGTCCATGACCCTTTCAAAAGAAAGCTCATCAAAGTAAAGCCGGTCGCACATATCATAATCGGTGGAAACCGTTTCCGGGTTGTAATTGATCATAATGGAGCGGTAACCCTCATCATTGACCGTCTTAAGGGCGTTGACACTGCACCAGTCGAATTCGACGCTGCTCCCGATGCGATAGGCGCCCGAGCCCAGAACGATGACTGAGCGCTGGTCGTTCCGGAAAGTAACATCATGTTCGTTACCCGAATATGTGAGGTATAGATAATTTGTCTGTGCCGGATATTCGGCGGCCAGCGTATCAATCTGTTTTACATAGGGCAGTATGTTCCTTTCTTTGCGATGATGGCGGACTTCCATCATGTTGGCGGATACGTTGCCCTTCATAACCAGTCGGGCGACCTGGAAATCGCTGAATCCTGCCCGTTTGGCTTCAAGAAGTAGGCTGTCGGGAAGGCTTTCCAGGGAAGACGACATTTCAAGCTCGTTTTTCAGCCGGTAAATGTTCTGCAGCTTGACCAGGAACCACTTGTCGATTTTGGTCAGCTCGTGGATCTGATCGATCGGATATCCCTTTTCAAACGCTTTTTCGATGACAAAGATCCTCATGTCTGTTGGTTCAGACAGCTCTCTGTCAATATCTTCGATCTCAATATCATGGTTTCCGACGAAGCCATGCATACCCTGACCGATCATTCTCAAGCCTTTCTGAATTGCCTCTTCAAACGTGCGACCGATGGCCATCACCTCGCCGACCGATTTCATGCTGGAGTCGATCAGCTTGGAAACCCCCGTGAACTTATTGAGGTCCCAGCGGGGGATCTTGCACACGATGTAATCCAGTGCCGGCTCAAAAAAGGCCGAGGTGGTTTTTGTGATGGAGTTCCGGAGCTGATGCAAGCCATAACCCAGAGCAAGCTTGGCCGCCACAAAAGCAAGCGGATAACCGGTGGCCTTCGATGCCAGTGCCGAGGAACGGCTAAGCCGGGCGTTGACCTCAATCACCCGGTAGTCTTCCGATTCCGGGTCCAGGGCATACTGAACATTGCATTCCCCGACAATCCCGATGTGCCGGATAATGTCGATGGAGAGTTTTCTGAGTTTGTGATATTCGCTGTTGGTGAGGGTCTGGGAAGGCGCCACAACGATACTCTCCCCTGTATGAATCCCCAGGGGATCGAAGTTCTCCATATTACATACCGTAATACAGTTATCAAAACGGTCACGGACAACTTCATATTCTATTTCTTTCCAGCCTTTCAGGGATTCCTCAACCAGGATCTGCCCTGAATAGGAAAAGGCTTTATCCACAAGTTTGCGCAATTCCTCTTCGTTGGTGCAGAAACCACTTCCCTGGCCTCCCAGGGTGTAGGCTGCGCGGATAATGATGGGGAAACCCAGTTTAGCTGCCGCAAGGTAAGCGGCTTCAGGAGTGGTAGCGGCGATACTTCTGGGAGTCCTGACCTTGATCTCATTCAGTTTACCCACAAACAACTCCCGGTCTTCCGTATCCATGATAGCCTGGACCGGCGTACCCAGCACCCTGACCTGGTGTTTTTCAAGAATACCCTGGGTGTAAAGGGCAACACCGCAGTTCAAAGCTGTCTGTCCGCCAAAGGCAAGAAGGATCCCGTCGGGCTTTTCCTTCTCAATGACCCTTTCAACAAAGTAGGGAGTAACCGGAAGGAAATAAACCTTATCGGCAACATCATCAGAGGTCTGTACCGTAGCAATATTCGGATTGATAAGAACGGTATAAACGCCCTCTTCCCGTAAGGCTTTCAGGGCCTGCGATCCGGAATAGTCAAATTCCCCGGCCTCACCGATCTTCAGGGCTCCGGATCCCAGAATAATAACTTTTTTGATTTCTTCGGTCATCTAGAATGGTGTTAATCATTTATAAAGAGGACCTTACTGACATTGGAGGACTCCCGGCCTGTTCGATCCGGGTTGTAAAAATAGGAAAAAAAGAGATACAAATTGTTGCAGGAAATAAAAAATGTATAAATTTGCAAAGAAAATGTATAAATATACACCCAGGATTTGTCCCGGAAACGCAAACAGACCAGGCAGCATATGAAAAACAGGAACGACAGGCTGATGGCCATAAGAAAAATAATTGGGAAAAAAGAAATTTCCAGTCAGGAAGAATTACTTGGTCAACTGGAGAAGCAGGGCTTTTCCATGACGCAGGCAACCCTTTCGAGAGACCTTAAATACCTGAAGGTGGCAAAAATGCCTGCCGGGGACAGCTATGTCTACCTTCTTCCCGATAATGGCAGCCTGAGCGAAGAGCTTGATTATGCAGCCTATCCCTTCAGCGGGTTTGTCTCGCTCGATTTTGCACAGGGAATGGGATTGATGAGGACTCTGCCCGGACATGCCAGCAGCATTGCCTACGCTATCGATCAGTTAAATGCATATGAAATTGCCGGTACGATTGCAGGTGATGATACCATACTTATTATTCCGCGCGACGGTGTAACCCGGAGCGACCTGTTGAATCTTTTGAAAAGGAGAATTCCTGTATTAAATAAAAATCTGGCTAATTAATCTCGGTA
>JBMOLL010000004.1:0-24943 GCA_049325415.1 Bacteroidota bacterium
TTGTGCTGTTTTGTGGTTTAGTGGCTTAGTGGCAAAATACAGCGCCGAAGCCGCTTTCGCCACAAAGACAGGAAGACACCAAGGTCCACAAAGAAAATATTTAATAATACTTTGTGCTGTTTTGTGGCTTAGTGGCTTAGTGGCAAAATACAGCGCCGAAGGCGCCCCATGTCTGCCAGTTATTTCCCGAAATAACGCGATGCAAATTCAATAAAGTAAGGCCAGTTCGGGACTACCGTATGGCCGCCCGAATGCATTCTGAAGGCGATATCGCCATTCAGGAGAGAAGTTTCTTCCGGCGGAAAATCGCTGGTCCCCAGGTCTTTTTTACCCAGCAGGGTGTACACCGGTCCGGCGTGAACCGCCGCAATGAACATTCCCCGTCCGTCGATCCAGTTCCCTTCCACATCGGGCGAGCCCACGCTGATAAACACCGGTCTCGGAGCGCAAAGGGCAATGAGCTCATGGGCATCCACGGGGAGGTCGGCGGGGGTAAGCGGACCTGCATATTTAATGAAATTCGGCGCGAACCAATGATATTCGGCCGATGAAGCCAGGTTTTCCACCTGCTCCCCGAAGGTGCGTCGCAGGATTTTGGCACCGCCTGCCCCTGACGATCCGATAAAACCTATGGCAAAGCGCGGTTCACAGGCCATAGCCACCAGGGCAGCTTTCCCGTAGCGCGACAGTCCTTCGATCCCCACGCAGTTCATGTCCACCTCTCCGCAGGCAGCAAAGTAGTCGAGTGCACGGCTGGCTCCCCAGGCCCAGGCTTTCAGCGTTCCCCAGTCGTCGGCTTTCCGCGCCTCTCCCTTATTGGCCAGCCCGATGATCCCCTCCCGGAGACCGGCTCCGTTATCGGCCTGGTAACTGGTCGGTACCAGGATGGCATAGCCCCAGCCCTTTGCCAGGAGTTGTTGCTGCCAGGGCAGGCCTTCGGGCTGAGGGAACTTCCATCCTTTGGGAAGGATCCATCCGAACTCCACGATCACCGGAACAGCTTTTTCTGCTCCGGCGGGCAGGGTGAGGGTCATGGAAATACTGACGTCAATGCCGGGGAAAGAGGAATTGTCGACCCGGCCCGACAGTTCTCTGATCTTCACCGGGTAGGGTCCTTCCACGGTATCTTTCTCATTCAGTACGATCCAGTCAACTGCCGGCAGATTTTCCGGAGTGCGGCCGTAGATCTCGCGATCGAAGTCCTCAAAAAGCTCTGCCCTCCGTTTTTCCCAGGCGGAGGCCGATCTGACCTTCTTCCCGTTATTAAACCGGAGGGGATCGGGGAGGGTGTACGATCCGGCTTTGCTTTCATCGCTGTTGGCGGCATTGGGAGACTTCGGATCCCCGGAAGGACCGGGCCGTAATTCCGTTATTCCCAGCATCTGCATCATTTGCTGATGATCCTGGTAGCTGAGACGGTTTATGCTGTCGCGGGCTGCCTGGGAGAACTGGCCGCTGGAGGAAGCTGCCAGGCAGGTCAGGAAGAAAGCAAAAAACAGGATTTTTTTCATCTTTATCGCATTATCAATTATTGTTTCTATTGCTGGAAGATCCCGGGGTATTTCCTAATGAAATATACCGGTGTGCAACTCCAGGCGTGACAGTAACTATTCACCAAAAAGGAACCGTAGGGGGAGGCAAAATCATCGGAAGGGACAAATACTTCCCAGAAGGTATCGGCCCCCCTGCTTAGCATTCCACCCCAGTACTCATTAAGCATTTTCCTGGCTTCTGTATCCATCCCCGAACTGATCATGGCTTCAATCACGAAATGATAAAGGTAAGGTGCCACAGGTTCTATTACCTTATCTTTTGAAGCAAGGACCCTGAAGGCCCGTGCCCCATCTTCCTTCCCTGCTACTCCACCCAGCACCATCCATGCCTGGGAGGCATAGGAAAGCTGCCGCTCCTTCCCGCTGATAAACAGCCCCAGCTTTTTATCATACAGGTTCTTTCTTGCTGCCTTTGTCATCCTGTCAATCAGAGCGGGCAGTTCAGCAACTTCCTCTTCTTTTCCCAGAGCCCTTGCCAGTTCAAGTGTATTCCTGAAGGCCCAGATCACACAACCCTGGAGACAGGCTTGTTTATCGAGGTCCGGGTTCCAGTCGAAGAATAGCCACCAGTCCTTTCCGGCTCTTTCATAATCAATCATACCATCATCGCTTATATATGGCAAAGGTTTTTCGGCCTGTTCCTTCGCAACGCACCACAGGTCGGCAGCCGTTGCCGTGTCGCCCGTTGCCCCGAGATATTCACGAAGGGCGACAATATAGATCAGGGCATAATCGAGCAGCGGACTGATCTGGGGATGAGGATAAGGCCGTTCAAAGACATTCGAGGGGATGGTCCCGTCAGTATAGCAGAGACCCGCCAGAAGGTAAAGGCAGCGGCGCGTAAGACTGTCGTTCTTAAATGAATAGATGTTGGCCAGTGATTCCAGGTACAAATCGCCCACCCACAGTCGCCGGTCACGTTTAGGACCGTCCTCGTAAACGGTCTGCATGCATTCACGCAGGGTGGCAAGTCCGGCGGCATCTATATTTCTTATCTCCGGGGAGGTGGAGGGCAGGAGTGGCGGAGGTTCACGTTTTGCCGATGTACCTGCCGTTACAAAAAGATCGGCAATGCGGAAATCGGAAAATGGAGAACTACCGAGAACTTCGATTTTCACATAACGAAAGGCTACCCTTCGTGGGATAGTAATACTTGCAGGAGCTTCGGTCAGGGTAAGGATTTCATCCTGCAGCCAGGCCCTGCTCAGACTCCCGGAATAAGGATCGAAAGGCAATACAGCTTCAGCTGGGACCTCGGCAAAGGTGAATTTCAGACGGAGAGCGCCATCAAAAACGCCTTTAAGATCCTCAATTCTGATGCTTACAAATCCGGTCATGTGCCTGCCGAAATCGAGGATCACGCCCGATTGCCGGTTCATCGACATCGAATAAAAGGTATCCGGTTTGTCTTTGTAAACAACACTGTATCCCTGGAAAGCAGCTTCATCTTTTTCAATTGCTACCACGGCAACTGCCCTTTGTTCGCTAAAGACGAGATGAGGCCGGTTATCTTCAGCTTTTTCCAGCCAACCGTTTTTCAGGTCAGGGAAGGGGTCCTGGGCCGGCAAACCTGAAAAGCCTGAAACAATCAGCAAGAAAGCTGCTAAAAGAAATGATTTCTCCTTCATTGGTCAGTAAAGCTGAGGCATAAGATAGACATAATTTTCCTGTTTATCCAAATCAATGCACCATCCGTTACGGCCGGCCTGGATGGAAAGCCCGGCTTTCACTGTCTCCTGATCCGATGCACGTAAGGGACGTATGCGTACTTTTTTCATCTCTTTCCTTGCATTATTTAAAATTATTCCCGTACATTTGTCCATATGTATGAACATATTAACTAACACATCAATTTAAGACTATGAAACAGCTTTCTACACTTAAGACTTTGTTTTTCAGGAAGGAGAGCCTGCTTTTTGCCGGTATTTTCACCCTCCTTTTTGTTTTTGGCTGCTACGAATTCAAGACCGTTGATCAGCCTGTTGCCGGATACACCAACAGCTCTTTTGATGTCAATATCGTGATGACCGAGGACGATGATCCGTCGAATGACTGGTCGTGGGAAGACGGTTCGCTGACCAAGACAGGGCTCATCGGTATTCTTCTTCCGGAAGGATGGACCATCAACGACAATATTGCACTGCATGTTGAGGCCGCCGATTCACTTTCCGACGGACAGGGCGGATGGCTGAAGCCAGCCAGCAATCACGACGGCGACTATACGATTGTTTACAATGCCGAACAGACCACCATGCTGAATGATTCAACCCCGACCCCTCCGGCCGGTTATTACTGGTGGGGTGGCGTGTCATCCGAGCCGCTGGATATGGCTTACTTCGACAGCCTGTACTTCACGGTGACCTTCAATACCGATGACAAGACCGGCGATTTTTACCTGCAGTATGCTGTGGGCGATGCCGATTACTGGGGAAGGATGCCCTACGACCCGAATGTGATCACCGACCCGATGCTGATCACCATTACCCAGGCGGTTTCGGTGCCCTCACTGCTGACTGAATCAGCCCTTGAACTCTATCCGACGCCTTCGAATGGTTACCTGAACGTCGACCTGAAGAACTACAACGGTGAGCAGGTTGAACTTTCGGTCTACGATATGAGGGGCCGGGAAATGAAGCACCAGACGCTGAACAGTGCCCATACCACGCTGGACATCGTAGATTTCGCAGCAGGCACCTACCTGGTCCGTATGAAAGCCGGTGATGAGGCCATCACGAAGAAAATCGTGAAGAACTGATCATTACCATTCTGAAGCACTGAAGTAAACGGAATACTGCAACCCGGGTCCTTTGCCGGCCCGGGTTGTATTACCGTAAGCGTATCCTTTATCTTTAAAAGCTAATAAACCAATTTCCATTCCGTCGCGAAATGGTACCGGCCTACATCACATGGACCATGGATCCCGTGGCCTTCCACCTCGGCGCCTTTGCCGTGCGCTGGTATTCGCTGTTCCTGGTTCTCAGCCTTTTTATCTGTTACGCTTTCCTGAGAAAGATCTTCCTCAGGGAGGGCCGGCCCGTGGATGCCATTGTGTCGTACGGACTGATGATCATTGCGGGTCTGATCATTGGCGGAAGGCTTGTTCATTGCCTGTTCTACGAACCTGCACATTACCTGCAGCACCCGATCGATATAATTAAACCATGGACCGGTACACTTGGGAAAGATGCGGTTTTTATCGGATTTCAGGGGATGTCGGGGCACGGATCGGCCATTGGTATCGTGCTGGCCATCCTGATCAATTCCCGTCGGGTTAAGATCCCGGCAATCTGGATGATCGACCGCATTGCCCTGTTCGGTCCGCTGATCGGCTTCTGGACCAGGATCGGGAACTTTTTTAATTCCGAGATCCTGGGCACCCCATCCGATCTGCCCTGGGCCGTGGCTTTCCTGCGAAAGGGCTTTATCCCCAGGCATCCTGTGCAGCTTTACGAAGCAGCAGCATATGCCCTGATCTTTGTGATCGCCTACCGTTACTACCTGCGCAAAGCCGGTCATGAGAAACCCGGGGAAATTCTTGGTTTCGTGCTCGTGCTCGTATATGTCGCGAGGTTTTTTATTGAATTTTTTAAAGCCCCGCAGGCAGCGGTCGAAAACGACCTCTTTCTTACTATGGGCCAGATACTCAGCATTCCTTTTATTCTTACCGGACTGTTCCTCCTGTTACGCCCGGCAGGCTGGCAGTTCAAAGTGAAAAAACACCCATGAAAATTTCCACAGCTACCGGCATCCTTTTAATTCTCTCGTTCCTGCCTCTTCAAGCGACGGAGCCCGATACGGTTTTTAACAGCCTGTTTCGGAGAGATATCGGGGGATGGATCGCCGCCGATGCCACCTATTCCATCCCCCTGCCCGATGGCCGTACGCTCTGGCTTTTCGGTGATACCTTTATCGGCAGTGTGGAGGAGAACGGCAGTGCCATTGTACCGGGCGCGAAATTCATCCGCAACAGCGCGGTGATCCAGGAAGGGGAGGCGATGAGCACCCTCACCGGTGGCACCCGCACCGCACCCTCCGACTTTATCCCCACCGAATACCCCGATTCCATCTGGTACTGGCCGGAACAGGGGATCGTCGATAACGACACCCTGCGGATCTTTGTCTCCCGCTTCGCCACCGATCCCACCCAGCCCGCCGGATGGAACTTCAAACAGATCGGCAGTTGCATTGCCAGCTACAGCTATCCCGGCCTGGAATACATCGGTAAAACCCCGTTGCCTGTCTTCGACCTGAACGGGGTGATCTACGGCGACCGCCTGCTGGCCGACTCGGGCTATATTTACATCTATGGCAGGAGAACTGATGATCCTTCCATCAACATAGCCTACCCGCATGTGGCACGAACCCTGCAGGGCGAGCTGATGAAACAGCAGTGGGAGTATTTCACAGGCAGCGACTGGAGCAACGATCCCACCGATACCAAACGAATGAATAACTTCCAGGTTTCGCAACAATACAGCGTTTCCGAGTACAAAGGGAAGTATATCCTGCTTACCCAGGATATCTGGCTTTCTCCAAAGATCTATTCCTTTACTTCCTTTTCTCCCACCGGGCCCTGGTCGAACAAACGCCTGCTCTATACCACCCCGGAAACGGAAGGAAGTACTTTCACCTATAACGCTTATGTCCATCCGCAGTTTAACCGCGACGACGAAATGCTCGTTTCCTATAATGTCAATGGCGATTTCTTTTCCATTTTCAGCAACGTGGAGATTTACAGGCCGCGTTTTATCAGGGTTCCCTACATGAACCTGGATTTCTGGTACTGGCCGAACGGCACGGAGCAGAAGACGGCGGGGGAGGATCTGCATTTCAGCATCGCACCGAACCCGGTCGGTTCGGAAGCTGTCGTTTCATTTCACCTTCCCGCTTCGGCACCGGTGAGGATACGCCTTAGCGATACGGCCGGGCGGGTCGTGCTGAATCTTCCGGTGCGGCAGGCAGACGGGGGTGAGAACCGGATCGTATTACCGATGAACGACCTTCAGGCGGGATACTATTTTGTGAATATAGAATACCAGTCGGGCAGCTATACCCTGCCGGTGATCAAATACAATCCAGGCTACTAAAAAGATAAATAAACCTATGAAAACATTCAGTCTTTACCGGTCAGGCACTGGGGCAGGGTTTCTTCGCTCTGCATCCACCCTTTTCCTGCTAAGCTTTTTATCTGTCGGCCTGTTTGCCCAGGCAGGCAGGACCATCACCGGAAAAGTGGTTCCGGCCGGACAGGATACGGGTATTCCCGGGATCAGTGTGGTGGAAAAAGGCACGACCAACGGAACGATCACCGACCTCGACGGGAACTACTCCATCACCGTGCATTCCTCTTCCGGCTTGCTTGTTTTTTCTTTTGTAGGGATGAAGACCACGGAGGTCGATTATACCGGGAAAAGCGTGCTTGATGTGGAGATGGAGGAGAATGTGATCGGTCTGGAAGAGGTCGTGGCCATCGGCTACGGCACTATGAAAAAGAGCGATCTTACCGGGGCTGTGGGCTCGGTGAAGGTCGACGAGATGATGAAGACCCCTGCCACTTCCATTGATCAGTCGCTCCAGGGCCGTGTGGCCGGAGTGCAGGTGCTGCAGACCTCTGCCCAGCCCGGCGGATCAACCATGTTCAGGATCAGGGGCGGAAGTTCGATCTATGCCGGGAACCAGCCCCTGTACGTCATCGATGGCATGCAGGTCAACTCCAGCGATAACATCTCCTGGCTCAGCGCACCCACGATCAATGCCATGGGTTCGCTGAACCCGAACGACATTGAATCCATCGAGATCCTGAAAGACGCCTCTGCCACTTCCATCTATGGTGCCAAAGGTGCCAACGGGGTGATCCTGATCACCACCAAACGTGGTAAATCGGGTTCCGACAAGGTCAATTTCGAAGCCTATTACGGAGTCCAGCAGGTGGCCCGGCGGATTGAAGTGATGAACGCCACGCAGTTTGCCACCCTCTATGATGAGGCAGGGGCCAATGCCGCAAAGGATAACGGAACCACTTATGTTCCCCTTTATCCCGACCCCGAATCGCTCGGGGAAGGAACCGACTGGCAGGATGAGATCTACCGGATCGCTCCCATGCAGAATTACAGCCTCTCGGCATCGGGTGGCACGGACCGGACTCAATATAATGTTTCGGCCAACCTTTACCGTCAGGATGGTGTCATCGTGGGTTCGGACTTTATGCGCTATTCCTTCCGCACCAACCTTGATCATAAGGTCAGCAAACGACTGAAGATCGGTACCAGCCTCACCATGAACCGGACCAGTGCAAATACCGTCGGATCGGCAACCCAGGCCGGCTTTTTTCCGGGGGTTGTCAATACCGCACTTACTTTCAGTCCGACCCTGGCGGTATTCGACAGTACGGGTCAGTACACCCTGAAGGATCCCAATGCCGATGCCTGGCTCGACAACCCGGTGGCCGTGACCCGCGAAGTGACCTCCATCGACAAGGCTTTTAAGATCCTGGGAAATGCTTATGCCAATTGTACGATCATCGATGGGCTCGATCTTCGTGTAACCGTCGGACTGGATCAGTACACCAACACCCAGGATTATTACGATCCGTCGTTCATCTATTCAGGCTCTTTCAACGACGGCCAGGCCCGTTTTGCCTATACGGAAATGTATACCTTGCTGAATGAGAATACTTTATCTTACAACAAGACCTTTAATGACCTTCATCAGGTGGATGCCGTTCTCGGATTTACCTATCAGAAAAGAGACTCCCGCACCTTTATCGATATTGCCACCGGTTTCCCTAACGACCGCCTGGGGATCTACGGGATCGCCACGGCAGAGAACATGCCGAATATCTATTCCGGTTTCGGAGAGGAAGCCCTGGTGTCGTACCTGGCCCGGGTCAACTACAGTTACAACAGCAAGTATATGATCACGGTCACCGACCGCCTGGATGGCTCCTCGAAATTCGGACCGAATAACCGCTTCGGGAATTTTCCATCGCTGGCCCTGGCCTGGAGGATCAGTTCTGAACCCTTCCTGGAGAATGTTCCGGCGATATACAACTTCAAACTCAGGGCCAGTGTGGGTAACAGCGGGAATGATGCTATTCCGGCCTATTATTTCATCCCCACCATGACCACCACCATTTATTATCTGAACAACGGGGAGCCTGTAACCGGTTACACCCAGTCGAGGATCGGGAACGACGACCTGCGTTGGGAAACCACAAGGCAGCTTGATCTGGGGACGGACCTGGCACTTTTTAAAGGCCGCCTGTCCTTCGTTGCCGATTATTACAACAAGTTTACCTACGACATGCTTTACTATGCCGAGGTTCCGAACACCTCGGGTTTCAATACGGCCCTGATCAACGTAGGATCCATGGTGAACAACGGTTTTGAGTTCACCCTCAACTCGGTGAACTTTGAAGGCGACTTCTCATGGAACACCGATTTCAGCATCAGCTTCAATAAAAGCAGGGTCGTCGACCTGAATAACAACGACGCTACCTATATCAGCGATGATACCTATAAGCTGAAGATCGGCTACTGGTCGGTGATTGCCGAAGGTGAGGAGCTCGGCAGTTTTTACGGACTGGTCTCCGACGGGATCTGGCAGAAGGACGAAGCCGACGAGGCTGCCTTATTCGGGGCGCAACCCGGCGATTTCAAGTATGTCGACCAGGACGACAACCACAAGATTAATGGCGACGACCGCGTGATTATCGGCTATGCCCAGCCGGATTTCTTCTGGAGCATTAATAATACACTTGGATACAAGAACTTCGATTTAACCATTTTCATCCAGGGCGTTTACGGGAACGACATTCTGAACAGTAACCGCTTCGAACTCGAATCGGGCAACGGTCTTTCCAATGCCTCTATCGGGATGCTCGACCGCTGGACAGAAAGCAATCCGAGCAACGTGTACCCGAGGGCCAACCGGAATTCCGATTACCTGTATATGTCGGACCGTTACCTGGAAGACGGGTCCTATGCGCGCCTCCAGCTTGTTTCCCTGGGTTACCGCCTTCCCGCGTCGGTTCTGGGAAAAATCCATCTGAAGGGAGCCCGTATCTATGTTACCGGGAAGAACCTCTACACTCTCACCCGATACACCGGTTTTGATCCCGAGGTGAGCCGTTTCGGCGCCTCCAATATCCGGCAGGGTTACGACCTGGGTGGCTATCCCACCGCAAGGACCATTCTTGCCGGTGTAAATATCGATTTTTAAACTATGGAAAATCAAAAGCATATGAAACGCTTAGCCCTATATGCCCTGTTGCTGCTCGGTTTGATGACCGGGTGCGAGGAGTCGCTAAATTTTGAGGTGAAGGACAACCTTACCCTGGATAATTATTTTGTGTCGGAGGATGACGCCTTTGGCGCCGTGATGTCGGTTTACGATGCCCTGGGCGATGTCGATCTCTACAAATCGAAATTCTGGCTCATCCAGGATATTGCCTCCGACGACTGCAATGCCCTTTCCACATGGAATGATCCAGCAGCCCATCAGTTTGATCAGTACACCCTTCAGGCCAATAATACCTATACGACCGGGATCTGGCGGGCCAGCTACCAGCTGATTGCCCGTGCCAACCTGGCCGTTACCCGCATCCCCGGAGTGGATATGGACGAAACAGCCAAAGCGAAGCTTCTCGGTGAGGCCCGTTTTCTCCGGGCCCTGAGCTATTTCAACCTGGTGAGGCTTTTTGGCGACGTTCCACTGGTGCTGAAGCCTGAAACGGACATTTCCAAATACCTGGTGCCCAGAAATGCATCCGATACCGTCTACAGACAGATTATCGACGACCTGAGCTATGCTGCCGGGGTGCTGCCGGTAAGTTATGTGCCCATGTACAAAGGCAGGGCGACCAAAGGAGCCGCGCTGGGGATCCTGGCCAAGGTGTATCTGACCCTTGGCGAATGGGAAGATGCCGTCACGGCGATCGAGGACCTGCAGGATCTGCATGTTTACAGCCTCTGGGGCGATTTCCAGGATAATTTCCGGGAAGCCAATAAAAACGGGAAGGAATCGCTCTTCGAAGTGCAGTTCTTCAGCGGTGTGACGCTGGAAAACAGTCAGATCGTCATCAGCGGGCTACCCTCCATCTATGCTTTTCCGGCCGGGGTGGGGATCATCCTGCCCACAGAAGACCTCCTGAACAGCTTTGAGGAGGGCGATCACCGCTATGAAGTGACCTTCTTCGACGAATATTTCTATTTCGGCTGGAACCGCTTCGAGCCGCACATCTGGAAATACTGGGACCAGGACGTGTATGCCGCCAGTGAGACCGGTCAGTCGGGCGCCAATTTCCCGGTCATGCGCTATGCCGAGGTCCTGCTGATGTATGCCGAGGCGCTGAATGAGCTCAATCACGGACCGACCCAGGAAGCCTACGACGCCGTGAACGAGGTACGCGGAAGGGCCCGGAACGGGAACGACACCGTTCTGCCCGACCTGGCGGGACTCGATTATGCCGCCTTCCGTGAGGCTGTGCTGAAGGAGAAACGTTGCGAGACCGTCAATGAGGGCCAGCGCTGGTTCGACCTGGTGCGTACGGGGAACCTGGTGGATTATGTGAAAAGGGCAAAGGGAGACAAGGCCAATCCGCAGGATTTCAATATGATGTTCCCGATCCCCCAGCGGGAAAGGGACCTGAATCCCAATCTGACACAGAATGAGCAGTATTAAAGGTAATTGTGAAGATGCAGTTAAAATCCGGTTTTAATAAAAAACCCTTTATCGACGTAAAGGGTGGTGAGGATGCCTGTTCGGAAGGATGGGCCTCCATCGGCAGCGTGTTGATTGGTGATCCGGCCTTAAAAGGCAAGGGCAGAAAGATCCTTGCCGTTGAGGTTTACCAGGGGATCCTTTACGACGAAGTACTGGTCAAGCTCAGGGGACTTCTTCAACCTGCGCTGCTGATCGACACTGCCGGTCTCTTTCTCCCCGAGGAGGATATCCGGCGCAGGACCTGGCCCGATGTGACGGATGACCGGGTGTTCGGGTACATGACCCGGCTTAATATGGCTGATTTTCTGGATGCAGAGGGCATGAAAAGTGCCGAAGAAGCGATGGAAAGCGTGGAGGACGGACTGGTACTAGTTTTTGGCTATGGAGCCTCCCTGCTTGTGCCCGAACCGGACCTGCTGATCTACGCCGATATGGCCCGCTGGGAGATCCAGTTGAGAATGCGGAAGAATCTGGTGAATAACCTGGGGATCTCTAACCGTGAAGAACTTCCTGAACTGAAATACAAACGGGCCTTTTTTGTCGACTGGAGGGTGTGCGACCGGCTGAAGAAAAAGACCATGGCGAAATGGGATTATGTGCTCGACACGAACGACAACCATCATCCCAGGTTAGCCCGGGCAGAAGCCGTCAGGGAAGGACTCAGACAGGCTGTCCGTCAACCCTTCAGCGTGGTTCCCTTTTTCGATCCCGGACCCTGGGGAGGGCAGTGGATGAAAGCGAACTTTGACCTGGAAAAGGAGGTGACCAATTTCGCCTGGTGCTTTAACTGTGTGCCTGAGGAAAACAGCCTTTATCTGAAATTCGGGGAAATGCTCTTCGAGATCCCTTCCGTTGACCTCGTTTTTTACCTTCCCGCAGCACTGCTGGGTGATCCGGTGCATGCACGCTTCGGCGATGAGTTCCCGATCCGCTTCGACTTCCTCGATACCATGGATGGAGGGAACCTGAGCCTGCAGGTACATCCGCTGACCGAATACATCCAGGAGAAATTCGGAATGCATTATACCCAGGACGAAAGTTATTATATCCTCGAAGCGGAATCAGATGGTTCGGTTTACCTCGGACTGAAGGAAGGAGCCGACAGGGCGGCTATGGAGAGGGAACTCCGCAGGGCGGAAAAGGAAGGTGTAGCTTTCGATCCGGAGCACTATGTGGCGAACTGGCCCGCGAAAAAACACGATCATTTCCTGATCCCCGGCGGAACCATTCATTGCTCCGGGAAGAACAGCATGGTGCTGGAGATCAGCGCCACGCCCTATATCTTTACCTTTAAGCTCTACGACTGGGGACGAAAGAACCTCGACGGCAAGCCGCGGCCGATCAACGTGGATCATGGCCTTGCCAATATCCAGTGGGAACGGACGGAAAAGTGGACGAAGAGCAATCTCATCGACCGTGTTGAAAAGCTTGCGGAAGGAGAGGGCTGGATCGAGGAGCGGACCGGCCTGCATGAACGGGAATTCATCGAGACCCGCCGTCACTGGTTCACCGGCACCGTTCCTCACGACACCGATAACGGCGTAAATGTGCTCAACCTCGTGGAGGGTGAACAGGTGATTGTTGAAAGTCCGGATAACAGCTTTGAACCTTTTGTAGTAAATTATGCCGAAACTTTCATAGTGCCGGCAGCCGTCGGACGCTATACCATCCGTCCCTTCGGAAAAGCTGAAGGGAAGAGGTGTGCGACGATCAAGGCCTATGTGAGGAAAAATGCATAAACCAACAATGAAAGCAACAATGAAAAACACAACTTCTGTAAAAGTGCTCCTTCCCGTCTTCATTTCCTTTTATGTGATGGGCTTCGTTGACCTGGTTGGCGTGGCCACCGGTTATGTAAAACAGGATTTTAAACTGTCGGATACCCTGGCACAGCTGCTGCCTTCCATGGTCTTCCTCTGGTTTGCGGTCCTTTCTATCCCGACCGGGATTTTCCAGGACCGGAAAGGCAAGCGGGTCACTGCCGTGCTGGGGATGTCGATCACGGGTCTCGGGGTGCTTATCCCGTTTATTCATTATAACTACATCACCGCCATCATCGGGTTTATGGTCCTGGGGATCGGGAATACCATTCTGCAGGTATCGGCCAACCCGCTGCTGCTCGATGTGTCGCCGGAGAACGGCAAGGCGGCCAACCTCAGCCTGTCGCAGTTTGTCAAGGCCATCGCTTCCATGCTTGGGCCACTGATCGCCTCCGGGCTGGCTAAATACACCGGGAACTGGAAACTGATCTTCCCCATTTATGCCGTCATCTCCATCCTTTCTGCCCTCTGGCTGTTCACGGTAAAAGTGGAGGAAAGCAAAGAGGAAAAGGAACCCGCCACCTTCGGGAGCGTACTTTCCCTGTTCCGCAATCCCTTTGTTGTGGTCATGTTCTTCTCCACCTTCCTCATGGTGGGATTCGATGTAGGGGTGAACTCCAATATTGCGATTTACCTGAAGGAAACTTTTTCCATCTCCCTCGAATCGGCCAATATCGGGATCTCCATTTATTTTGCCTCCCTGATGGTGGGCCGTTTTGCGGGAGGTCTGCTGCTGAGGAAGGTCGATTCATACAGGTTCCTTGTCTGGAGCGTGGTCATCACCTTCCTGGGTCTGGCCGGTATTATCTTCTCGGATAACCTGATGCTTACCCGGATCATGATCTTCGTTGCCGGACTGGGCTTCTCCAATACCTTCCCGGTGATCTTTGCCATCACCGTTAACCGGCTTCCGAAATATGCCAACGAATTATCGAGCCTCATTGTTCTTTCGATCATCGGCGGCGCGGCCATTCCTCCGGTAATGGGTTACATGAACGACCGTTTCTCGGCTTCCGCGAGCCTGTGGGTACTGGTGTTCTGCATGGTTTATATTGCCTTTGCCGTCTTCTATGCCATCCGTACCTCGAAAGCCACTGAAAGGAAATAAAAAGAATTCTAAAGATTAATAAGTTGTTAATATACAGATGAATACAAATAACGATCAACGCATCATATTAACCCTGGATGCCGGTGGCACCAATTTCGTGTTTTCAGCCATCCGGGGTAACAGGGAGCTGGTGGAACCCATCCGTAAGCCTTCCTATTCCGACAACCTTGAACGCCTGCTTGCCATGATGAGCGAAGGCTTCACTGAAGTAAAACAAAAGCTCGACGGGGAACCGGCTGCCATCTCCTTTGCCTTTCCCGGACCGGCCGACTATGTCCAGGGCGTGATCGGCGTTCTCCCCAATTTCAAGGCTTTCAGGGGCGGGGTGCCGCTTGGGCCCTATCTCGAGGACCAGTTCGGGATCCCCGTATTTATCAATAACGACGGAAATCTTTTTGCCTATGGGGAGGCGCTGGCGGGTTTCCTGCCCGAGCTGAACAGGAAGCTGGCCGATGCCGGCAGTATCCGGCAGTTCGATACCCTGATCGGGCTGACCCTGGGCACAGGTTTTGGCTCGGGTATTGTCGTCTCCAACCAGATGCTTCTGGGGAACAATACCGGTGGAGCCGAGGTGCACAACACACTCAATGCCCTCCATCCGCAGTGGAATGCCGAGGAAAGTGTGAGCACAAGGGCTATCCAGCGCGTTTACAGCGAGACTTCGGGGGAGATCATCCCGGGTCTTATGCCGGCGGATATTGCCGATATCGCCAAAGGGAAGAAAAAAGGGTTCCGGGAAGCTGCCGTAGTGGCTTTCAGGGAATACGGTCGTGGTCTGGGAGCATCGATCGCCAATGTGATGTCGCTCATCGACGGTCTGGTTGTTCTCGGGGGTGGGATCACCGCTGCCTGGGATCTCTTTGCACCGGCCATGTTCGGCGAGATCGATAAACATTATGAAAGTCCGTTCGGGGAGGGATTTCCCCGCCTGTCGTATAAAGTGTATAACCTCGAGGACCCGACTGTTTTCAACGAATTTGCCCTCGGACGACAGAAAGAGCTGACCGTTCCCGGGAGCGGAAGGAAGATCTCTTACGACGAGATGGCCCGTTCGGCCGTCGGACTCTCCAGGCTGGGTGCCAGCAGGGCCATTGCCCTGGGAGCCTATGCCTATGCCTTACAGCAACTGGATAATCAACAATAATGCTTATGAGAACTTACCGGGTCGCACTGCTCATCATGCTGGCTGCATTCTCAGCCTGTCGCAACAGCGGGGAAAACATGGAGAATACCGCAGCAAACATCCCCTCCCTGGCCGAGGTGTCGGGGGTCTGGGTGGCCGCCGATACCGTCGATATGGAACCTTCCGTTCGCAATTTTCGCGGTCAGGCCCTGCTGAACAGGGATATGACCTCGGTAAGCTGGTTTGTCTCTGCCCCCTTCTCTGGCGGTTATCATACCGGGATTCTGCGGATCGACGGTAAGGCACCGAAGGCGGATATGTTCCGCTGGATGCCCGACCAGGCGATCCGGAAAGGGGAGATCAATGCCTACAAGGTCTTTTCGACGGTAAAAATGATCCCCGATCAGAACGGAATGATGTGGGAGGTGGATATCATCAACGATACCACCGTTGAACGGGAGGTGGAAATCTCCCTGGATATGATCGGCTTTATCAGTCGTTACGACGGCAACTGGCAGTGGTGGTATCCTTACCCGAAGTTGGACGGGAAAACCACCGTCAGGGATGAAGAGGTGGAAAATGTGCGGCGGTATATCGGAACAGGGATCACCCGTGTTCCCGGACAGGCGCTTGAACTGATCAACGGTAAACCGACGCCTGTCGACAGGGTGCTGACCTGGCCTTCCGATGAAGACATACTGGCCTCCGCTAAGTATTCGGCCCGTTTAAGTGGAAAATATCTCTTTGTTGCCGATACGGAAACCGATGCCCTCACCGCCTTTGGCCTGAGCCCCGATCCGGATGCCCTCACCATTGACCGGAGCGGGGGAACCGCAGTATGGAAGCGAAAACTGGCGCCGGGGGAAAGTATTACGCTTACCAGCGTAATGACATACGGTACCAAAGAAATGGAGATGACCGCCGCCCTTGATACCTGGACCGCTTCTTTCGACAGTATCTTCCAGGATGTTACTTCAACCTGGAATGAACGGTGGCAGGAGATCTTCAAACCCGGTAACGCCATTCTATCCGGAGCTTTCCCTGTGCTGGAAACAGAGGATGAAAATGCCCGGCGGGTGTATTACAATGGTCCGCTGACCATGCTCTACATGATCAACAATAACCTCCCCGTCCACGACAAGGTCTTCCTCACCGGAGGTCCCCGCTGGGGAGCGAGCATTACCTTTTTCTGGGATATCACCGAGTGGTCGACGCTCTGGGCCGTGGTCGACCCGGAAATGATGAAGGAACACGTCAGCTCCTGGATCGGGATCGATCCGTCGAAATACTACGGCCAGGATAATTTCGGGGGAGAAGGAGTCGGGAACGGCTACTCGGCCAATTACTGGGCGCTTTTCCAGATGATCCGTTCCTATGTGACCGTTTCCCGCGATTTTGCTTTTCTCGGTGAGGTGATCGGAGGTAAAACCGTACTGCAGCACCTCGACGATTATGCCATGAACTGGAAAAACCTGTCGCTGTATGGGAAAGACGGTCTTAACGATGACCTTTACCGGCTGGCCGATTTCGGCGACGACGAATGGAACCTGCTCGAATGTGTTCCCACCTATAAGCATATCGTGCCTTCCTTTAACATTGGTTATGCCTGGATGATGAAGGAACTCGCCGCATTTTACCGGCACCAGGGCAATGCTGTAAGAGCTGCAGAGCTGGAAATGGAAAGCGGGGAAATGACGCAGCGTATCCTGAAACTCTATGCAGGCTCGGGCGTATGGAACAGCCTCTATCCCGACGGAAAGACCATCGAGGTCAGGCACTGCCTCGACTTTATGTTTGCCGGCCGTTATATCCCGGGAGATCTGCCGGAGGAAATGAAGAAGGAGATGATCACTTTTGCCGAGGATGAGCTGCTCACCAATCACTGGATGAGAGCACAGTCGCTGAAAGACATTGCGGCCGAATACTCCGACCGTCCCGATCATGGTCCGCTGGGTGCCTTCGATGGCTGGCCGGCAGGTACGATGGATGCTTTCACCCGGATGGGCTATCCGGATAAAGCCTGGGACTTCTACCGTGCACTTGAGCCGGTAACCCACGAAGGGGCCTGGGCACAATCGCACGAACTGTGGGGTGAACATAAGTACGACAAAGAAGCCAGGGTGCGCATAGCCCAGCGTGGCTGGGGAGCCCGTGAGGCTTCCGGGGGGATTTCCATTTCCCAGGTGATGCTGAAGGATTTCTTTGGCTTCTATCCCGGGGTGGGCGACGATCCGATTACCATCAAAGGACCCGCTTCCTTTAACGGAAAACTGCGCCACGTGAAATACAGGGGCGAATACTACACGCTTTCCGCCCGCAACGGCAGGGTGAAGATGATCCGGGAGCGATAAAAAAATACTGAAATGATGAAAAAGATCTTATTCGGACTGATCCTTTTTTCAGCCCTTGCCGGCGCTGAAGCCCAGAAACGCTGCATCGACTATGTCGATCCGCTGATCGGGAGCCACGACTCACGCTGGATCCTCTTTCCGGGTCCGGCCCTGCCTTTCAGCATGGTCAAGCTGAGTCCTGATAACCAGGAGCTGGGCTGGAAAGCAGGTTATGAGTATGATATCGATAACCTGGCCGGCTTCAGTCATATCCATTCCTGGACCATGGCCGGACTGCTGACCATGCCGGTCAACGGTCCGCTGATGACGGAACCGGGAACCGAAAAACATCCGGAGAAAGGCTACCGTTCGCATTTCAGGCACGAAACGGAAAAGGCATCCCCTGGCTATTACAGCGTTATGCTCGATGATTACGGCATAAAGGCCGAACTGACCTCGACCATGCGCACCGGCTTTCAGCGCTATACCTTCCCGGCCAGCGACAGTTCCAGGATCCTTGTCGACCTGCTCACTCCATCCGAATACGGGTACGAAATATTTTACACCGATATCCGGGTGGTGAATGACCATGAAATTGAAGGGGTTTCCTACCAGCAGAGCCTGCGGAAAGCCAATTACAACGAGTATGTGCTCCATTTTGTGATGCGTTTCAGCAAACCCTTTGATTCCTTTAACGGCTGGGTGCAGGAGGATGTGTACAGGAATGTGCAGGAGGTATCGGGTGGCTTCGGTCATAAGGACGTGGGTGCATTCCTGCAGTTCCGGACCACGGAAGGCGAACAGGTCATGGTGCAGACAGGCATATCCCTCGTTTCAACTGAACAGGCGCGCTTAAACCTCGAAACAGAACTGAACGGCTATAACTGGGATTTCGATGCAGTGCGGCGCTCGGCTGAAAACACCTGGGAGGGACTCCTGTCGAAGATCACGGTGGAAGGCGGAAGCGAAAGTAACAAAACCAAGTTCTATACCAACCTGTACCGGGCCTATGTCGGGCGCACCACCTGGAACGACGTGAACGGCAGGTACATCGATATGTACGAGAAGGAACAGACCCTTCCTGAAGGCACGGGCTCCATCTTCGGCAGCGACGGTTTCTGGATCACCATCTGGAATATCAACCAGCTCTGGCCGCTGATCACTCCCTCCGTTACCAGCGACTGGGTAAAATCCTTTCTGGAGATATCCGACCGCGGCGGCTGGCTGCCTAAAGGTCCAACGGGGATCGAATACTCGGGGATCATGGTGGCCTCCCACCAGATGGCCTTTATTACCGGGGCCTGGATGAAGGGGATCAGGGATTTTGATGCAGGAAGGGCTTACGATGCCTGCCGGAAGCTGCAGACGGTCAGGGGCGGTCCGCATGAAGCCGGTGGCTATGTCGGGAACCGCAACCTGGAGGAGTACATGAAATACGGTTTTGTGCCCGATGAATACGGCCCGGTTTCCAACACCCTTGAATATGCCTACGACGACTGGACCGTGGGACAGTTTGCCAGGGCTCTCGGAAAGACCAATGATTACCTGTATTTCACGAAACGTGCCTACAATTATAAAAACGTCTTCGATCCCTCGGTGGGGTATATGCGCCGCAAACATACCGACGGAACCTGGGTGGAGGGTTTCAGTCCCTTCGGCCAGGTAGCCTGGCTCGGAGCGGGCTACGTGGAGGGCAATGCCTGGCAATACAGTTATTTTGTTCCCCACGACCTGTCGGGACTGATCTCACTTATGGGAAAGGATGAGTTTAACGAACGACTGCAGAAAGGCTTTGAGACCTCGAAGCCCTATCGCTTCAATTCCGAAACCCTCGGATCGAACAGCCTCGAAGGCATGGGCATCCTGCCGGTCAACCATGGCAACCAGCCGAACATGGAAGCCGCCTGGCTGTTCAACTATTCCGGCAAGCCCTGGCTCACCCAGTACTGGGCCCGGGAGATCATGGACCTTTATTACGGTGATGCACCGCATGGGGGCTGGCTGGGCGATGAGGACCAGGGACAGATGGGAGCGTGGTTTGTGATGAGTGCCATGGGACTATTCGAAATGGACGGCGGGACTGCGCTACGGCCGGTCTACGAGATCGGGAGCCCCCTGTTTGAAAAGATCACCATCCACCTGGATAAAAACTATTACCCCGGTGGGGAGTTTGTGATCGAAGCAAAAAATGTATCCGGCGATAACCGCTACATCCAGTCGGCGAAGCTGAATGGCGAAGCACTCAACAGACCCTGGTTCTATCACGACGAACTGGTGAAAGGCGGGACCCTGGTGCTGAAAATGGGACCGAAGCCCAATGAGAAATGGGGCAGCAGGCCCGAAGATGCTCCTCCTTCACTGAGCTCGGTGCTCAAACCGGCCGAACTCGATTCCATAATGAAATTCGACAAGACCGCCAGTGAACTGGATGAATGGAACAGGGCCATCAAAGCCTATTATTACCACAAGAAAGAACATTTCGAACTGCTGCCCGATACGGAACATGAGATCATTTTCCTCGGCAACAGCATTACGGATAATGCCGAATGGGCGGAACTGTTCAGGAATCCCAATATCAAGAACAGGGGTATCGGGGGAGATGACACCGATGGCGTGCTCGAACGGCTGCCGGAAGTGCTGAGTTCAAAGCCCGATAAGATCTTCATCGGAATCGGGACCAACGATCTGGCCTATCTCAAATCCAAAGAACATGTCATGGAGAACTACAGGCTGATCCTCGACCGGATCGCTTCGGAATCGCCCGATACAAAGGTTTATATCCAGAGTATCCTGCCAACCGAGGATGCCATCCATATTTTCCGGAAAAACAGCGACATCATGGAGCTGAACCGGCAACTGGAGGCCCTGGCAGGCAGCCGGGGACTGGTTTACATCGACCTGTTTACGCCTTTCTCCACACCGGAGCACAAACTGAACCTGAAATACAGTATCGACGGACTCCATCTGAACGGAAAAGGCTATGAACTGTGGAAGGATATTATTGTGAAGTATGTTAATGAATAGACTAAGAAAATGAGGAAGACAAGAATAATTGCAGGATTCACTGTTCTGGCTTTTCTTACCGCCTGTACGGGCCGTTCCGGCAGCAGTGTTGAAAGGCAGCCGTCCGATACGGTATACATCGACACCTTTTACACCGCCATGTTCCGCATGAGCGGGGAGGGTTACACCGGCGGCGACGGTACCTACTCTGTGGCACTGCCCGACGGGCGCACTGCCTGGATCTTTGGCGATACCTTTATCGGCGGAGTGAACAACGACCATTCCCGGTCGAAACAGGTTCCGCGTTTTATCCGCAACTCCCTGGTGATCGAGGGAGAAGGCGCCCCGAAAACCCTTTTTACGGGTTCGGGAGCAGAGAAAGCCTCCTTTGTGATCCCGCCCCTGTCGGCCACCGGAGGCAAAAAGGTTTCGGAGGATTCGGTCTGGTACTGGCCGGGTGACGGACTCATTGAGAATGGACAGTTTAAGCTTTTCCTCTCCGAATTTGTGCAGCTCGATACGGGGATGTGGGATTTCAGCTGGACCGGCAGCTGGGTGGCGGCTTTCAACCTTCCGTCCTTTTCACTGGCGTCCATTGATCCGCTTCCCCGGGTGAAGGAAGCCGGCATTCATTTCGGACATGCCGTGTGTGAGACCGATGAGTTTACCTATGTTTACGGAGCCGGAGGGGGAAAACCCAATGCGGCCCGCTATACCCCGGGAGAGGTGCTCGGGAGCTGGGAATATTTTACCGGGGAAGGCTGGACCGCCGATCCCTCACTTGCCCGACCCATGGCCGAGATACAGGGTTCCGAACAATTCTCGGTCTTCCGGGAAGGGGAGAGTTACATCCTTATCACCCAGATGGGTGGCTTCAGCGACGAGATCTGCTCCTTTACCTCTGCCACGCCCTTTGGCCCCTGGGGAAACCGGAAGCTGTTGTACAAAACGCCACTCCCCCGGGAAAGCAATATGAATATTTTCACCTACAATGCGGTCGCCCATCCGGAAAAAACCCGGAACGGTGAGTTGCTGATCTCTTATAACATGAACAGTATGGCACTGGAGGATCATTACCGGGACGAAAGCATTTACCGTCCCCGCTTTATCAGGGTTCCCCTGAAGATGATCCTGGAGAGTGCAGAGTAGCGGAGGATCATTTTGCGAAAGAAAAATGTGTTAATTTTAAACTCGGAAAAGCAAAAAGGAACACCCGTTGAATCCCGGAGAAAATGAAGTACAGCATTGATCATAAGAGTCCGGTACCGCTGCACGCGCAGGTGGAGGAACTGATCCGAAGGATGTCGGAGGATGAGCGCTACAGCAATGGAAAACTGCTGCCCAACGAGATTGAACTGGCCAAGCAGCTGGGGATATCGCGGAATACGGTGCGCCAGGCCACCAACAAGCTGGTTTACGAGGGTGTCCTGATCCGCAAGAAAGGCGTGGGTACCCGTTTTGCCGGGAAAAACGTCGATACGCGGCTGAAGAACTGGCTCTCCTTCTCGCAGGAGATGCGGGCGAAAGGGCTGCAGATCAGGAATTACGAGATCACCGTCAGCTGGTGTTATCCCGAGAAAAACGTGGCCGCCTTCCTGGAGATCCCGGAGGATATAAAGATCCTGAAAATGGAACGCCTCAGGGGAACGGAGAACGGACCCTTCGTGTACTTTTTTTCCTATTTCCACCCCCGCATCGGACTCACCGGTAAGGAGGATTTCTCCCGTCCGCTTTACGAGATCCTGGAAAATGATTATTCCACCATTGTGAAGGTCTCCAAGGAGGAGATCAGTGCAAAGGCCGCCAACCGGGAGCTGGCGAAGAAGCTGGGCCTCAAGGAGGGAGAACCCATCCTGAAACGCAAACGCCTTGTCTATGATCCCGGCAACCGTCCTGTGGAGTACAATGTGGGCTATTACCGCGGCGACAGTTTTACCTACACCATTGAGAGCGAGAGGGAAATATAGATCGGCGAAGCCTGTGTCGCAGCAAAAATTGGCGCTCGGATAGCGACTTCAGCTTCCACTATACCCGTATTATCTTCTCTTCAGATAAGCACATCAGCTTAAGCAGTTACAAGGAATTTTGGTGCTTTTTATGAATACTCGCTGAAATACAGGAAATTATCCGACTATTGATAGTACCTTTAAAAAAAAATACAGGTATGCAGGTCCCGGTAAGCAGAAAAAGTATAAGATTCGATCCTGATCCGAGCAGGGTTATTGCCCGTTTTCTGTTTACAGACGACCAGAGGGCCACAAAAACCATCCGCTCTGTTCTTGAGATGCCGGATGATATGGTTTTATTGACATTAAAACAAACCCTGAGGGATTATTCTTTCCGCCACAGGAATATTTCCAGAATATTTGAAAGACATTTTAACAGGATACTTTTTCTCCTCCCGGGAATGAATGTAGTTCCTGATCAGATTGATTATACAAGAAGGATTCTCATCGGTTCTTTCTTTACAATGGAGTATTCCATAGAATCGGCGGCATTTTTTAATCCATCCATAATAGAGCATCCCGATCAGACCGAGATTGAACAGGATTCGAGACGGGTTATTATCAGTTTCCGTGCCACCGGCGAGGGTCATATCTCATCCATAGTATTCAGGACAGGTATTCTTGATCAATCCAATAATCTTAGTCTTGAGACAATTGGTGATTTGCTCGAGGAAGCAGAACACATCAGGAGACATAGTTATAATAAGAAATCATTTGCCGAAAAGTTGGAGGTAATGCAGGAAGTTCAACGGATTATCCCTCCGGCATATATTTTAGACAGATTGAATGAAGAGTTTTCGTACGATGAACTCCGCTCCTGTATCGATGAAGCGAGAAAGACTATTCATTTAGCCTTGGACAAGGAGTCGCTTTTTGACCAGGTCATTTGGCTGGCATCCTCTCATTATGAACTGGAATTCTCTTTAGATACAAATATTTCTGAACGTGTTATTTTTCCAGTTTCATCGAATGAGAAGAATGGTATCGAAGATGCCCGTTTTGTAAAGTTCAGGGGCGATGACAACCGGATAATATATTATGCAACGTATACAGCTTACGATGGATCCACAATTCTGCCAAAATTACTCGAAACTGAAGATTTTTATCATTTCAAGGTCAGGCCTCTGCACGGGGAGATAGCCCAGAACAAGGGAATGGCCTTATTCCCGAGGAAGGTAAAGGGAAAATATGCCATGTTGTGCCGCCTGGATGGCGTCAATAATTACATTGCTTTCTCAGATAACATTACAGTATGGCGTGAGGCCAGGTTATTGCAGACGCCCAAATACCCGTGGGAGCTCATACAGATTGGTAATTGCGGTTCACCTATTGAGACAAATGATGGCTGGCTGGTTATCACTCATGGGGTCGGTCCAATGCGGGAATATGTGTTGGGAGCAGCATTGTTTGATCTTGATAATCCTGAAATAGAAATAGGAAGATCCAGAACGCCTCTCCTGATTCCCAATTCCGAAGAAAGGGAGGGATATGTTCCGAATGTCGTTTATTCCTGCGGGTCAATGGTGCATAATAATGATTTGATTCTTCCCTATGCTATGTCGGATTATTCTTCTACATATGCTTCCGTTAATCTGAAGGAGCTTCTGAATGAGTTAAAAAACTCAAAATAGTAATCGGATAAATTCTGATCAGGTTTTTCTCTGTTCAAGCATTTTCTTATAGACTTTTATATATTCTTTAACCATTTTTTGCCTGCTGAACATTGAGGACACCCATTCGGTGCAATCCATCCGATTGATGGAACCAATATTTCTGACAGCTTCAACGGCCTGATCAGTATTTGAAACCAGGAAGCCTGTTTTTTCATGAATGACCAGTTCGGGCATAGAACCTTTGTTATAGGCAATCACCGGGGTTCCGCAAGCCATTGCTTCGACAACACTCAGGCCGAAGGGTTCCGGGAACCCAATAGGATGTAAGAGTACACAGGCATTACCTAAAAGCCGTAGCCGGTCGGCCGGGCCTGAATTGCCGACATAGATTATATCATCATTGTTTAAATAGGGCTCTACCTGATGGATAAAGTAATCCTTATCCTGTATCAATCCGGAGATAATAAGTTTCCTTTTTGTTTTTTTTGCAATTTTTATAGCTTCAGAAGTTCCTTTCTCAGGATGAATCCTTCCAAAAAAGAGCAAGTAATCCTCAGGCTCCCTGTTGAAGGTGAATTCGTCGATATTTATTCCATTATAGACTGTTGCGGAATACTCAAGTTCCGGGTTCCGGTCAGAATTGCTGATTGAAACATAAGAAACC
>JBMOLL010000005.1:0-24934 GCA_049325415.1 Bacteroidota bacterium
GGTCAGATCGTGAGCAATCTGGCGGACGACCATCAGGTCGTGGCTGATAAACAGGATGGAAAGACCATGTTTTTCCTGAAGTTCCTTCAGAAGGGAAAGGATTTTTTTCTGCACGGTTACATCCAGGGCCGTGGTAGGCTCATCGGCAATCAGCAGGGAAGGGTTCATAGCCAGGGCCATGGCGATCATGACCCGCTGTCTCTGTCCGCCCGAGAGCTGGTGCGGCCACGACCGGTAGATCCTCCGGGGATCGGGGAGCCTCACTTCGTTAAAAAGATCGAGTACCCGTTCCCTGGCTTCTTTTTTTCCGGCACCCAGGTGGAGTTCAAGCCCTTCGCTCACCTGGAGCCCGCAGCGAATGGAGGGATTCAGGGAGGTCATCGGTTCCTGGAAGATCATGGCGATTTCTTTTCCGCGTACACGGTTCATGCCTTTTTCATCCAGCTTAAAAAGTGAAAGTGTCTGTTGACCGTCTTTCATGAGTTCTGCCTGTCCCGACCGGATCTCCACTCCCGGGGGGAGCAGCCTGAGCAGTGAAAGTGCCGTGAGGGTCTTGCCGGAGCCGGATTCCCCGACGATCCCCATGGTAGTGCCTTTCCTGATGGTCAGCGAGAGCCTGTCGACCAGGATCTTATCCCCCGAAACAATCTGCAGTCCGGAAACCGACAGGAGGGCCTCATTCATGATAATTCTTTTTCCGCTGTACAACCACTTTGTTTTCCTGCAGTTGGATATCCCAGGACGGATGCATCACCTGCAAGGCTTTCCTGTAATAAAGCCTGGTTCGGATGCTGGCACCCGTGCGGGCCTCATCACCCTTGTACTCCCCGGAAAATTCATAGCTCAGAGAATAGGAATGATGCTCGTGGTAGATCCTGACTATTTCAAGGACGGTGGCAATGATCCGATAGACCTCGCCCCGGTTGGTTTCGCTGTATTCGTCCTCGAATTCGTCGTTCAGAACACTGAAATTGATGATATTCTCAAGATAGTTGCTTTTTTTCTTGGCGAAGAGCACTTCATACTGCAGGCCGGATCCCGTCACGAAATAATAGGCAGCCCCTGAGGCGATTTCAGGTCGTCTGATCTCGTAGGGCTCAATCTCCGCGATAAAGTTATCCCGGAGCAGCGGACTGTTGCCATGTTCCAGAAATTCCTCCATCAGCCGAAGAGATTTTTAGGAAGTTCCTGGACCCGGTTCACAGGAACGATCTCAATACTTGTCTTGCCGTTTTTCATGCTTTTCCTGTTGGCTCCGGGGATAAAGATCCTCCTGAAGCCGAGTTTTTCGGCTTCGCCGACCCGCTGTTCGATCCGGTTTACCGCCCTGATCTCGCCCGACAGGCCCACCTCACCGGCAAAGCAACTGTCGCTTTCGACGGCGATGTCGACGGTGGAGGAAAGGATGGCGGCAACGACGGCAAGGTCGGTGGCCGGATCGTCGACCCGGATCCCCCCGGCAATATTGATAAACACATCTTTGGCGGCCAGGCGGAAGCTTGCTCTTTTTTCAAGTACGGCCAGGAGCATGCTCAGGCGCCTCAGGTCAAAACCCGTTGAGGTCCGCTGGGGTGTTCCGTAAACGGCGGAGCTGACAAGCGCCTGAACCTCGATCATAAGGGGCCGGGCGCCTTCCATGTTGGCAGCGACAGCCGAGCCGCTGAGGTCTTCCGGCTGCCTGTTGATAAGGATCTCCGAAGGATTGATGATCTCCGTGAGACCGTCGCTCCTCATTTCAAAGACGCCGATCTCCGAGGTGGATCCGAAGCGGTTTTTATTGGCTCTGAGGATCCGGTAGAGGTGGTGGGTATCGCCTTCGAACTGGAGCACGGTGTCGACGATATGTTCCAGCACCTTGGGCCCGGCAATGCTTCCGTCTTTGGTGATATGACCGATGAGGATAACGGGAATGTCGGATTGTTTGGCCAGCTTAAGCAGGCGTGCTGCGCATTCACGAACCTGTGAAATACTGCCGGGCGAAGATTCTATATCTTCAGAGAAAAGGGTCTGAATGGAGTCGATGATCACCAGGTCGGGACCGAGGTGAAGGATCTGGGAAATAATCGATTGCAGGGAGGTCTCAGAGAGAACCAGGCAGTTGTTGTCCTTCATTCCCAGACGGTCGGCCCGCAGGCGGATCTGCTGCAGGCTCTCCTCCCCCGAAACATACAGGGTTTTTCCAGGATGATGCAGGGCGACCTGGAGGGCCAGGGTGGATTTTCCGATACCGGGCTCACCGCCGATCAGCACAAGCGATCCGGGAACGAGTCCGCCGCCGAGTACCCGGTTGAATTCCCCGTTACGCATGTCCCTGCGCTGTACATTTCCGGGATCGATCTCTTCCAGTTTCCTCGGGCTTCTGTTTTTATCCGGTTCAAATAGTTCCTCGTTGCGGGATGCCTTGGTAATCAGTTGTTCCACATAGCTGTTCCATTCTCCGCAGGACGGACAGCGGCCGATCCATTTGGGGGATTCGGCCCCGCAGCTCTGGCAGACATAAACCGTTTTAGCTTTACCCATAGAAACCGCTTTGGTGGATAAAGGTAAATATTTTCAGGTGATTTGAATTCAAATAGTCTCAGGGAAAAAGCGGACAGGCGTTAACACACCGGGCTGCTGCGGGCGGAGACTATTTCATCCTGTCCAGGATGGAGCTGGAGGAGTATCCTTCAAGGAACGGCACGGTAAGCACACGGCCGCCGGAGGCAATCACCTCTTCGTAGCCTACGATGTCGGCGGCCTTGTAATCCCCGCCTTTGACCAGGATATCGGGGCGGACCATCCTGATAAGACGGAGGGGGGTGTCCTCATCAAACACGACCACGTAATCGACCTGTCGCAGGGCTGTAAGCATGATGGCCCTGGCCGCTTCATTGTTCACCGGCCGGCCGGGACCTTTCAGCCGTCGCACGGAGGCATCGCTGTTGAGGCCGATGATCAGCACGTCGCCCATCAGTGCAGCTTCGGTAAGGTAATGGATATGACCGGGATGAAGCAGGTCGAAGCATCCGTTGGTAAAAACGATCCGGTGGGCGGATCGGAATTCCGGGGTGAGCAGCTTTTCCAGTTCGCTGAATCCAAGGATTTTTCCGGTCATATGTTCCGGGTTTTTCATGGGGTACCCGTTTTAGCCTGTATTTTTTTCTTTCCGGCAAAAAGCATCAGGAATGAAAACCCGCCGAGCAGGATGATCAGCAGGGTCTGCGATTCATGGCTGAGAGTGGCATAGGCGAGGCCTTCTTCCATAGAGATGCCATACACAAAAAAGAGCCCGCGGGAGGTGATCCAGTGGTAAGCGCCAAAACCGCCCTGGGTGGGTGCCGACATTCCGAGTCCGCCGATGACCAGCAGGAAGAGCCCGTCGACAAATTTCAGGTTAGCGGTGGCAGGAAGGGCAAAGACAACGACCCAGGTCATGAAGATGTAAGTGGTCCAGATGAATACGGTATGGAAAATAAATTCCCATTTGCGTTTCATTTTATACACGGTTTTCAGGCCGGAGATCACGCCCTTGATCAGCTCACGGATTTTAATCACCAGACTGAAGCGGTAAAGTTTTTTGCGGAAAATGATCAGCAGGGCCATGATCAGCAGGGCGGAGAGGCTTATCAGCAGCCAGAAATGCCATCCTGCCCCAAAGGTGCCCGTTATTTTTTCCCCGAGGGGGATGAAGATCTTGTCTTTAAAGAAAAATCCGAATTTCTCCGCCCGGGCAGCCAGGAGACCGATCATCAGGAGCAGAAGCATCAGCACATCGAAGGCCCTTTCCACGATCACCGTTCCGATAAGGGCGTCGACCGGTACCTTTTCCTTTTTTCCGAGGGTGACACAACGGGTGACTTCACCGATACGCGGGAAGGCCAGATTGGCAAGGTAGCCGGTCATGACGGCATAGAAGGTGTTCCAGAAAGATGGTTTGTAATTCAGCGGTGCAATGATCAGCGTCCAGCGCCTGGCGCGGCTGAAAAGCGAAAGCAGCGAAAAAACAAAGGAAAGGGCGATCCACCAGTACCTGGCACCCTTGAGATCGGTGATGAGGGCCTGGATATTCACTCCGCGGAATGCAAAGTACAGCAATACCACGGCGATGGACAGGAAGCCGAGGAATTTGGCAGTCTGAATGATGGTTTTTTTCAAGGCTGGTCAGGTCAGTTTGTTGGTTGCGGTATCGGGGAAGATAATCCTGGGTTCGAAATGCCGTGCCTCTTCAAAATCCATGGTGGCATAGGAGATGATGATCACGATATCCCCGATGGCAACCTTCCTGGCTGCCGGTCCGTTCAGACAGATCTCCCCCGAACCTCTTTCCCCGACGATGACGTAGGTATCGAAACGTTCGCCATTATTGATATTCACAACCTGGACCTTTTCGAAGGGCAGCAGGTTGGCTGCTTCGATAAGGTCTTCATCAATGGTGATGCTCCCGATATAATTCAGGTTGGATTCGGTAACGGTTACCCTGTGAATTTTGGATTTGACTATCTCAATGTACATAACTCAAATTTACGCAAAAACCATATTGTCTATTAGCCTGACCTTTCCTAAATGAACAGCTATACAGCCCACTTTGTTCACCTTCTGTTCCCAATCGGTCACAGGCATAAGTAATTCATCATCAACAATTTCAAAGTATTCTACCTGTAAAAGAGGATGTTTGTTCACCGCTGTTGTCACCCAGGTGACCAGCTCTTCCGGTTTCATTTTACCGGTTAGTTCCGTTGCCTCCCTTAGGACCTGGCTGATATGCGGAGCCGCGGCCCGTTCTTCACGGGAGAGGAGCTGGTTCCTTGAGCTCATGGCCAGTCCGTCGGATTCGCGGATGATCGGACAGCCAACGATCCGGACTTTCAGACCGAGGATGCCGACCAGGCGCCGGATAATCGTAAGTTGTTGGAAATCTTTCCTTCCGAAGAAGGCCACATCGGGATTGACAAGTTCAAAGAGCCGGCTGACGACCTGGGCAACCCCGTTGAAGTGCCCGGGCCTGAACCTACCTTCCATGACCTGGTCGAGGGGATGGAGATCGAAGATCCGCGTATCCGGTTCAGGATAAATTTCTTTCACATCAGGGGCAAAGACCAGATCGGTCCTTTCCTTTTCGAGCAGGCGGAGGTCGCCTTCAAGATCGCGGGGATATCGCCGGAGATCCTCGGGGTCGTTGAACTGGGTGGGGTTGACGAAAATGCTGACAACCACCAGTCCGCATGTTTCCGAAGCAGCCCTTACCAGTGACAGATGTCCCTGGTGCAGAGCACCCATGGTCGGAACAAATCCGACACTCAGTCCCGACCGGTGTGCTTCAGCCACGGCTTGAATGATTCCGTCTGCGGTTTTTATTACTTTCATCCTTTCAGATTCCCCGCAAAGATACAACTTATCCTCAATTTTCGTCAGATCAACCGATAACCGCTTTGGCCGTAAAGGGATTTAGGGGGCATATAGCGGGGAATCAATATTTTTAGTAACTTTGCATGGTCCAAAAATAAGGCGGGAAAATAATGGAAAGTCTTAAAGTATTATATGTTTCCCAGGAGATAACGCCCTACCTACCTGAGAATGAAATTTCATACATCAGCAGGTACCTTCCCCAGGGCATCCAGGAGACAGGCCAGGAGATCAGAACTTTCATGCCTAAATACGGAAACATCAATGAACGGAGGAACCAGTTGCACGAGGTGATCCGTTTATCGGGCATGAACCTGATCATCGACGACACCGACCATCCCCTCATTATCAAGGTTGCTTCGATCCAGTCGGCCCGCATGCAGGTTTACTTCATCGACAACGACGATTATTTTCACAGGAAAGCCACAGTAAAAGACTCTCATGGCAGATTTTTCGAAGACAATGATGAGCGCATGATCTTCTTTGCAAGGGGAGTGCTGGAAACGGTCAGGAAGCTTCGCTGGTCGCCCGACCTCGTTCACTGTCACGGGTGGTTTACCTCGCTTGTTCCATTGTATTTAAAGAAGGCTTACCGGGAAGACCCTTTGTTTGCCGACTCAAAAGTGGTGTTTTCGGTGTATAACAACGCCTTTGAAAAACCTCTGAACCAGGCCTTTCTTACCAAGAGCATCATCGACGGGGTCACCCGGGAAGATGTCAGCGTCATCGCCGATCCGAGCTATCCGAATCTGATTGCACTGGCGGCGAAATTTTCCGACGGAATGGTTCAGGGAAGCCCGGTCCTGAATGAACAGGCCTTGCAGGCAATAAAAAGCAGCGGCAAACCGTTTCTCGAGTATCAGTCAACAGAGGACTATATTGAGAATTATTCAAAGTTCTATCACCAGATCATTAACGCTTAATCCCCTACGCATACATGAAGAATTTGACAGAGGTTAAAGGGTTCATCAGGAGCCATGCCGGTACCCTTTTCCTTACAGGAGTTCTGACGATGATGATATCTTCATGCAACCCCGATAACAACAAGCTCGGCCGCGATCTGCTTCCGCCGGATGATAATATGTCTGTTTATTACGATACCATTGGCGACATCAGCACCTTTCCGGTTTTTGCCAATCACATCCGCTCCTCGGAAACCTACGGGAATCCCCAGGCAAGCCGCACTTTCCTTCTCGGAAGCAGAAAAGACAGCATCTTCGGCAAGGCCCGCGCCGAGATCGTTACCCAGTATGATCTGTCGAATGCGGTAGTTTTTGGTCCGAACATGGCCATCGATTCTGTGATGTTGTGGATGTATTTTTCCAGTGTGGAGGGAGATACGCTGACGCCTTTTCATATCAGGGTATTCGAATTTACCGATGATATTTACATGGATTCCGTGTATTACTCCGATTACGATGTAAGCGGAAAATACGACCCGGTTCCGCTGGTCGATCAGTTCATCCTCCCCGTATCCGACAGTCTTTATGCTTTCCGTATTGCCGACAGCGACTTCAGGAACAGGATCCTGAATCCGGAGCACGATTCGGTTTTTGTTTCGGATTCCATTTTTAAATTGTATTTCAAGGGCTTGTATATTACCGCAGAACCGGTTGTACCAGTCACTTCCTTCAGCCGCATTCAGCTTTCCAATGCCTATACAAGGCTGGGGATCCATTATACCTCCGACAGCGTCGATGTCGATACCACGGACGCAGCGGAATACGCCTGGTATTTCTTTAACATCAACGAATATTATTCCCAGAAAATCAATATTTACCGGCACGATTTTACCGGTACCGCCATCGGCAAACAGTTGGACAATGAAGCCTATGGCTCTGATTTCCTTTATGTTCAGGGGATGTCGGGGGTAAACACCAAAATCCGCTTTAACGGGCTTGAGAGCTGGAAAGACAGTGGGACAATCGCCATAAACAGTGCCTATCTGACCCTGGAGGTGGTGCCTGAAGAAATTTCCGGAATCCCTCAAACCGAATGGCCGTCTCAGTTGTTTCTATTATCGCAGATGAAGGACAGCACCTACCAGGCCGTATATGATTATCTGATCAACTCGACTGTTTTCGGGGGCAAACTGGAAAAAATCGCCACGGGAAATGTATTTGTCAGTGATTCGATTTATGTATACAGGTTTAATATCGGACTTCAGCTTCAGTCGATGATTGACGGTTCCAGTGACAACACCGACCTGATCCTTCAGGTTTATAATCCACTGTCGAATCCGGGCATCGTGAAACTATGGAGCAACTATGCCGATAGAAAAGGGCGTCTTAAGCTGGAAGTTGTATATTCAAAACTGTAGCTTATGTGTGGAATTGTTGGTTATATCGGGAACAGAAATGCATACCCGGTTTTGCTGAAGGGGCTGAAACGACTTGAATACAGAGGATATGATTCAGCCGGTGTTGCACTTCTGAACGGTGATGTGAACATCTATAAGAAAAAGGGAAAAGTTTCGGATCTGGAAGAATTTGTTGTGGGGAACGACCTTGGCGGATCGATCGGGATCGGCCACACCCGCTGGGCCACGCATGGCGAACCGAACGACCGGAATGCCCATCCGCATCATTCACAAAACCTGCATTTCACGATTATTCATAACGGGATCATTGAGAATTTCTCCAATCTGAAAAAGAGCCTGATCGAACAGGGCTATACCTTTTACAGTGAAACCGATACCGAAGTACTCGCCAATCTCATCGAATATATCTACCTGTCGCAAAAGGTAAGTGCTGAAATTGCCGTCAGGCTTGCCCTGTCGAAAGTAATTGGTGCCTACGGACTGGTGGTGATCTGCAAGGATGAACCCGATATGCTTATTGCTGCCCGGAAAAGTAGTCCGCTCGTGATCGGCCTCGGGAACAAGGAATATTTTGTTGCCAGTGATGCCACTCCGATCGTGGAATACACCGACCGTGTGATCTACCTGAACAACGACGATGTGGCGATCATCCGCCGGGATGAGATGGTACTGAAGACCATCATGAATGATATCCTGGAGCCGAATATACAGACACTTGATCTGGGGATCTCGGAGATTGAAAAGAACGGGTACGACCATTTCATGCTCAAGGAGATCTTCGAACAGCCCCGTTCTATAAAAGATACCTTCAGGGGAAGGCTTGCCCCCGATTTCAGCGATGTACACCTTGGCGGTCTGCACGCCGTAAGGGAAGAACTGATCCATGCCAACCGGATTGTGATCATTGCCTGTGGCACCTCATGGCACGCCGGACTGGTTGGCGAATACCTTTTTGAAGATATTGCGCGTATTCCCGTGGAAGTGGAGTATGCCTCGGAATTCAGGTATCGTAATCCGCTGATCAACAAGGGCGATATTGTGATCGCCATCAGTCAGAGCGGTGAAACAGCCGATACCCTGGCTGCCATCCAGCTGGCCAAAGAAAAAGGGGCCCTTGTACTGGGGATCTGCAATGTGGCCGGTTCCAGCATTTCCAGGGAAACCCATGCCGGGGTGTATACCCACGCCGGGCCGGAAATCGGGGTGGCTTCTACCAAAGCCTTTACCGCACAGGTAACCGTGCTGACCATGATGGCCCTCATGATCGGGGAAGCCAAAAAACTGCTGAGTACTGAGCGTTTTCGTTACCTCGTGAAGGAACTACATGATATTCCAGACAAAATTGAGGAGATTCTTACCCACAATAAGGAATTCATGAAGATTGCCGGTATCTATAAAGATACCCGGAACGCCCTGTATCTCGGTCGCGGCCTTTCGTTCCCCGTGGCACTGGAAGGTGCGCTCAAGCTGAAAGAGATTTCCTACATTCATGCCGAAGGTTACCCGGCAGCCGAAATGAAACACGGCCCGATCGCCCTTATCGATCAGAATATGCCGGTGGTGTTCATCGCGACGCGGGACAAGTCGTATGAGAAGATTATCAGCAATATCCAGGAAGTTAAAGCCCGAAACGGAATCGTGATTGCCATTGTTACCGAAGGCGACGAGGAGATCGTCAAGATGGCCGATCATGTTATCGAGATTCCTCCGACCGATGATATTCTTACTTCACTGCTGGCTGTTGTGCCGCTGCAGCTCATCGCCTATCATATCGCCGTGATGCGCGGATGCAATGTGGATCAGCCCAGGAACCTGGCCAAATCGGTTACCGTCGAATAAATCCGGATCTCTTCTGAAGCCGGGAAAGCTGCCTTTACCTTTTATGGTACTGGTTCTCGTAGTATTTCTCGTACTCTCCCGATACGACGTTGTTCAGCCATAACTCATTGGCCAGGTACCAGTCGACCGTTTTTTCCAGCCCTTCCTCAAACTGCAGGGAGGGTTTCCAGCCCAGTTCGCGCGTCAGTTTCGCGGGATCAATGGCATATCGCAGGTCGTGCCCGGCGCGGTCCCTGACAAAGGTGATCAGTTGTTCGGAGCTTCCTTCTTCCTTTCCCAGCTTGCGGTCCATGATGCGGCAAAGGAGCCGGATAAGGTCGATGTTCCTCCATTCGTTCATTCCCCCGATATTGTAGGTTTCCCCGGGCCGGCCGTGATGCAGGATCGTATCAATGGCGCGGGCATGGTCGGTAACATACAGCCAGTCGCGGATATTTTCCCCCTTGCCGTAGACAGGCAGGGGTTTGCCCATACGTATATTGTTGATCGCCAGCGGAATCAGTTTCTCAGGGAACTGGTTCGGTCCGTAGTTGTTGCTGCAGTTGGAAATCACTGCGGGCAGTCCGAAGGTATTGTGATAGGCCCTGACCATATGATCGGAACTTGCTTTTGCAGCAGAGTAGGGACTGCGGGGGTCATAGGGTGTCGATTCGGTGAAGAATCCCTCTTCACCCAGACTTCCGTAAACCTCATCGGTGGAGATGTGGTAGAACAATTTCCCGGCGTAGTCATCCTTCCATTTCGTCCTGCAGGCATTCAGCAGGTTCACCGTTCCGATCACATTGGTATAGACAAAGTCGGTCGGGTTGGTGATCGACCGGTCGACATGCGATTCGGCCGCCAGGTGGATCACGGTGTCGATGGGATGCTCGTCGAAGAGACGGTTTATAAAGCCGGTATCCACGATATCCCCCTTTACAAAGAGATAATTGGGCGACCGGTCGATATCGGCAAGGTTCTCAAGGTTACCGGCATAGGTCAGCTTATCCAGGTTCACAATCCTGTAGTCCGGATAATTGGTCACAAAAAGCCTGACCACATGTGAACCGATAAACCCGGCACCTCCGGTGATTAAGATGGTTTTTTCCGGCATTCCTTTCTTATTTGTTCCTGATCTTCTTTTCCCAGTTCCAGGCAGAAAGAAGTGTTTCATCCAGGCTTTTTTCTGCTTTCCAGCCAAGTTCATTGTTGGCGAAGTGCGGGTCGGCATAGACTTTCTCGACATCCCCTTCGCGCCGGCCCACAACCCGGTATTTCAGTTTTACACCGGCGGCCCGCTCAAAGGATGCGATCACCTCGAATACGGACACACCCTTTCCCGTGCCCAGGTTGAAGATTTCAAAGGCTTTTTTCTGTTTTCCTCCCAGCATGCGCTCAATGGCCACCACATGAGCCCGGGCCAGGTCCACCACATTGATGTAATCCCTGATGGCAGAGCCGTCGGGGGTAGAGTAATCGTCGCCAAAGACCTTCAGTTCGTCGCGCAGGCCAATAGCCGTCTGGGTGATGAACGGTACCAGGTTGTTCGGAACACCCAGGGGCAGCTCACCGATCTGTGCGGAAGGATGAGCACCCACGGGATTGAAATAGCGCAGTGAAATGAAGCGCAGGTCGGGTGACGGGATCAGAACATCCTGCAGGATCTCCTCGGCAATCTGTTTGGTATTCCCGTAGGGTGAGGTGGCCTTCTTAACCGGGGCGTTCTCGGCTACCGGAAGGGTATCTGGTTCGCCATATACCGTACAGGAGGAGGAAAAGACCATATGATCCACCCTGAATTGATTCATGGCTTCAATGAGATGGATCAGGGAGTTCAGGTTATTCTGGTAATAGTCGAGCGGCTTCATCACGCTTTCTCCAACAGCCTTAAAAGCGGCAAAATGGATGATGGCTTTGAGGTCGGTATACTTCCGGAAGAGGCCGAATGTGGCTTCCCGGTCACGAAGATCGGCCTGGACGAATTCCGGCCTTTTACCGGTAATGGCCTCTATTCCGTCAAGTACGCCGATGTCGGAGTTGGAAAGGTTGTCGATGATCACCACCTCGTATCCCGATTGCATCAGTTCAACTACCGTGTGCGATCCGATGTAGCCCGTCCCTCCGGTTACCAGAATTCTGCTCATGATCTGCGTCCGTTAGGCCTTTTACAGGCTCCAGTATTTGAGATCCTTAATTTTATCGCGGTACAGACCTTTCAGGTCGGCAACAAGAGCGTTCTGCACGGTAATGGATTTCAGGTACTCTTCCGAAAGATCGGTATATTCCCTATGGCTGACAGCTATAACGACAGCGTGATAGGGAGCATTGACCGACGGGGAGAGATGGTATCCGTATTCCTCATGAATTTCTTCGGGAGAGGCATGGGGATCAATCACGTCGACATGGAGACCGAAACGCTTCAGTTCCCAGATGACATCAGCAACCTTGGAGTTACGGATATCACTGACATTTTCCTTGAAGGTGGTTCCCATAACCAGTACCCGGCAGTCCTTTATATTCGCAAAGGTCTCGTTCAGGATATAGATCACCCTTCCGGCGACATAGGCAGCCATCCCGTCGTTAATCGCACGGCCCGAGTTGATAATCTGGGCATGATGACCGTAAAGGGCTGATTTGTAGGTGAGATAGTACGGGTCAACACCGATACAGTGTCCGCCCACCAGACCGGGTGAGAAGGGCAGGAAGTTCCATTTCGTGCCTGCTGCTTCCAGGACCTCGTAGGTGTTGATATCCATCTTGTCGAAGATCATCGACAACTCGTTCATAAAGGCGATGTTGATATCGCGCTGGGTATTTTCGATAATCTTGGCGGCTTCGGCTACCTTGATGGAACTGGCGCGGTGCACACCGGCTTCGATCACCAGTTCGTAGGTGAGGGCAATTTCCTCGGCCGATTCGGCATCGCAACCTGAAGTTACCTTGGTGATTTTGGTCAGGGTATGCTTCCTGTCGCCCGGGTTGATCCTTTCCGGTGAAAAGCCCACTTTAAAGTCGCTGACAAATTTTAATCCCGATTTATCTTCCAGGATAGGAATACAGTCTTCCTCGGTGCAGCCCGGATAAACGGTGGATTCATATACCACATAATCACCCTTTTTCAGCACTTTCCCTACAGTTTCCGTAGCCGACAGCAGCGGTTTGAGGTCGGGTTTTTTATAATCATCGATGGGGGTAGGAACGGCGACGATGAAGAAGGCAGCCTCACGAAGTACATCGAGGTCGGTGGTAAAGGTGATGTCGCAGCCCTCGAAGGCAGAGGAGGGCAGTTCCTTACTCGGGTCGATGTTCTTTTTCATCAGTTCGATCCGGTCGGCCCTGATATCAAAACCGATAACGGAGATTTTTCTGGCAAATTCCAGGGCGATGGGCAATCCGACATATCCGAGTCCGATGACCGCCATCTTTTTTTCTTTGTTTACAAGTTTCTGGTACATGTTATTTTAAAATTCCAGGTTATTACAAAATGGGTGATATTCTCCTTTCAGGCCAACCGGGCTGGAGTTCCGGATGGAATAGACTGTTTGAATGGAGGTGCGTGCTGCATCCACCGGAAAACCGTTCCCGTTCAGGATCTCAATGTACGACTGGGTATGCAGGTCGGTAAAACCACCGCTGAATTCCATTTCTTCCCCGTCGACGGTGATGGAACGGTAGGTACGCTGACCTTTTTGTTTTACTTCTTCAGGTACATCGTTGTAATCGATGCTGAGGAACCAGCGTACGCGTGCCCTTTCAAGTTCCAGGTATCCTGCGGCTTTGTCGGGTCTCATGACCTGTACAATGTTTTCCTTCACATTGCCGAAGATCCAGGTGAGCATATCGAAAAAATGAACCCCGATGTTGGTGGCCACTCCTCCTGATTTCTGGACATCTCCCTTCCAGGAGAAGTGATACCAGTTACCGCGGCTGGTGATATAGGACAGATCAATATCGTAGATCTTATCAGCGGGCCCGTTGAGGATCCTTTCCCTCAGTGCCACGATCGAAGGATGCAGCCTGAGCTGGAGGATGTTATAAACTCTTTTGCCGGTTTCCTTTTCATAATCCTGCAGGGCATCAATATTCCACGGATTTAGAACAAGCGGCTTTTCACAGATGGCATCGGCACCGTTGCGCAGGGCAAAGCGGATATGTGAGTCGTGCAGGTAATTCGGGGAGCAGATACTGACATAATCCACCTTCCTGCCGGTCCGGCTGAGCTTGGAAATATGCCTGTCGAAGCGTTCAAATTCCACAAAGAAATCCGCCTCAGGGAAGTAACTGTCAATAAAGCCCACACTGTCGAACTTATCCAGCGCTGCAACCAGGAGATTTCCTGTCTCCCTGATTGCCTTTACATGCCTGATGGCGATGTAGCCGGCGATGCCGATCACTGCAAAATTTTTCATCCGGTTTATATCGTTTTACTCATTCGTTTAACTCTCAGCTTCCATTAGTCCACAGTTCCGGTCCTGGTCACCCTGTTGTCTGCCAGCCGGTACTGATCCCCGCTTTCCGGGCAGGTGGCGAATCCCTCTTTATTGAAATGCAGTTTATGCCCGTATTCGCTCATCCATCCGGTCTGACGGGCAGGATTACCCACTACCAGGGCATAATCGGGCACATTCCGCGTCACCACGGCCCCGGCACCGATGAAAGCAAATTTACCAATGTCGTGCCCGCAGATGATGGTGGCATTGGCTCCGATACTGGCTCCCCTGCCAACCCTGGTCTGAAGGTACTGGTCCTTCCTGGCCACCGCGCTCCGGGGATTGATCACATTGGTAAATACCATGGACGGACCGAGAAACACGTCGTCCTCACAGGTAACGCCCGTATAGATCGAAACATTATTCTGGACCTTGACATTTTTGCCGAGCACCACGCCGGGAGAGACCACTACATTCTGTCCGAGGTTGCAGCCTTCACCGATCACCGAACCACTCATAATATGGGTGAAATGCCATATCCGGGTTCCCTTGCCGATCGTGCAGTTTTCATCGATCACAGCCGTTTCGTGGGTAAAATAGTCTTTACTCATACGACGCCATTATAGAAGTCCCTGATGGATCCGGTAATATATTGCAATTGCTCCTTATCGAGTTCGGTGTGCATGGGCAGAGAGAGTACACGCCGGCAAAGTTCCTCTGTCACGGGGAAATCACCCTCTTTATAGCCCAGGTCCTCATAGGCTTTCTGAAGATGGAGCCCGACCGGGTAATAAATCATCGACGGAATATTTTTATGCTCCAGATATTTCTTCAGTTCATCCCTTGAGTCGTCCATGATCTGCAGGGTGTACTGGTGGTAGATATGGGTCGAACGGGGATCGCGGAAAGGAATCTTCAGGGCAGGAATACCCTGGAGGCTGTTATTGTAGTATTCCGCAGCTTCCTCACGGGCCCTGTTGTACTGGTCAAGCCTTGGGAGCTTGGCTCTGAGGATGGCCGCCTGCATGGTGTCAAGTCTTGAGTTAACGCCGACGAGATCGTAATAGTACCGACGGTTCATGCCATGGTTGATAATGGCTTTCAGCTTGTCGAGCAGGGCCTGGTCGTTGGAAAAGAGGGCTCCCCCGTCGCCATAGCAACCCAGGTTCTTTGAAGGGAAAAAGGATGTTGTGCCGATGGTCCCCATCAGTCCGGCCTTAACCGTCCGTCCGTCACTGAATGTATATTCGGCTCCGGTTGCCTGGGCTGTATCCTCGATGACATGAAGTCCGTATTCAGCGGCAATCTTCATGATCCTTTCCATATCGGCACACTGCCCGAAAAGATGAACCGGTACAATGGCCTTTGTGCGAGGTGTAAGCACCTGAAGCAACTGTTCGGGGTCGATATTGAAGGTTTCCCGGTTTACATCCGCCAGAACCGGTTTAAGCCTGAGCAGGCGTATCACTTCCACTGTCGCAATGAAGGTGAAAGGCGTGGTGATCACTTCATCACCGGGTTCCAGTCCGAGTGCCATCATGGCCACCTGCAGGGCATCGGTTCCGTTGGCGCAGGCTACCACACCCCTTGCCCCGAGGTATTCGGCAAGCTCCTGTTCAAAAGAACTGACGGCCGGTCCCTTGATAAACGAGGTTTGATCGATTACCTCCTGAATAGCCTGGTCTATTTCGGTTTTTATATGAAGATACTGACCATGAAGGTCAACCATCCGGATCTCTTTCATGAATGCACTCATCGTTTTGGAGAGTACGAAGATACTAAATTTTTTTATCCCCGTTGGGGATATGGCTGCCGGCTTTTGATCCCCGGAAAAAATCCCTGATATTGAAAAAGCTTTTTTTCGTGGTTCCCGAAAACGCATTAAATTTGACTTTTATTCAGATAGTCCGTTATGAAAATCACCCTGGTTTTGTCCGGTGGAGGGGCACGCGGAATGGCCCACATCGGGGTCATTGAAGAATTGCTGCGCCGCGGTCACGAGATCGTCTCTGTGGCCGGTACTTCTATGGGTTCTGTGGTAGGCGGTGTTTATGCTCTCGGCAAAATGACCGAATTCCGGGACTGGCTCTATACCCTGGATAAACTGAAAGTTTTCGGACTTGTCGATTTCACCCTTAGTTCGCAGGGACTGATAAAAGGGGAGAAAGTGTTCCAGCGGATGAGGGAGTTTATCGAAGACAAAAAAATAGAGGAACTGCCCATCCCATACGTTGCTGTAGCTGCCGATATTATTAACATGAAGGAGGTGGTTTTCGATAGCGGGAGCATCTATGATGCCATGAGGGCATCGGTGGCCATCCCTACGGTTTTGAAGCCGGTAAAAACTGAAAACGGCCTGCTGGTTGACGGAGGGGTAATGAATAACATCCCGGTCAGCCGAGCCAGAAGAGTGGACGGCGATATAGTGGTTGCCGTGAATGTCAATGCCGACATTCCCGTAGCAGGGAACCTGCTCACCCTTCAGGAAGAGGATCAAAAGGAATCGCTTTACCAGTCTAAGCTCAGGGAATTCTACCAGCATCTGTCCAAAATCAATCCTTTCGGACATGAGGAACGGCTGGGCTATTTCGACCTGATCAACCATACGATTAATATCATGACCAATCGTCTGGCCAACTACGCACTGGAAATACATACCCCCGATATCCTTATTGAGACCAGCAGGGATGCCTGCAGCACCTTTGATTTTTACAGGGCCGAGGAAATGGTGGAAATGGGGCGTAATGCCGCCATTGAAAAGCTGGACGCTCTGCTTTAACATTAAGCCCTGAAGGAAATATACCCGCATATTTGGGGTGAATTCTTTTCTTCCGTAACTTACTTCAGATTTTTTATGTCTTACGCTTTCAAGGGTCTTTAGCCTGCATTTTTGTTCCGGTTGTATTTTTTTAAACAGAAAGTGCCCGGAATTTATCTGAAAAAGTAAAGACATAATTCGGGATTTCTGCATCATCCGGTACATTGGAGTTAATACATTTAAAACATCCAATATATGGGCGCAATGACGGGGAAGGAGGAGCAAATAAGGAAGGAGATCGAAGAGCTCAGGGCCAGGGTAAAAGATCTGGAAAAGGAAAACCGCGAGGTCCGGAATTCTGCTCAGGAGCTTTTTGATGAGAGCCATTATTACCGGACAATACTCCAGTCGATAGGAGATGCAGTCATTATCACCGATACGAAGGGCCGGATCACCGGGATGAACAAAATGGCAGAGGAACTCACCGGCTGGAAGCTTACTCAGGCCAGGAAACAACCGGTGGAGAAGGTGTTGCGACTGATCAACTCCCTGACCGCGGAAAAGGCGGAAAACCCGGTAAGAATTGCTTTGCAGAAAAAGGATATTGTGGAACTGGCCAATCATACCAGACTGATCTCCCTGGATAGCCGCGAAATTCCAATTACCGACTCGGCAGCTCCGATCATGGATGAACAGGGGGCCATCCTGGGAGTGGTGATGGTTTTCAGGGATATCTCGGAAAGCTATAAACTACGCAGGGCGCTTGAAACCAGCGAAAAAGAATACCGCTATCTGTTTGAGAACAACCCTCATCCCATGTGGGTGTATGACCTTGAGACCCTTGCTTTCCTGGAAGTGAACAATACGGCAGTGCAACGTTACGGGTTTGTCAGGGAGGAGTTTCTGCAGATGACCCTCCGGGATCTCCGTCCGGATAATAAATTTGAGCGGCTCGTGGAAATGATCAGGGCAGATGAGCAGAATTTCCGGAGCAGCGGTCCATGGAAACACCGGACCAAAAGCGGGGAGGTTTTTTTTGTCGAGATCTCTTCCCACAACATCCTGTTTAACGAAAAGAAAGCCCGGCTGGTCATGGCCATTGATGTGACTGAGAGAATCCGGATCCAGCAGGAACTTGAAAGAAGCGAACAGAAATTCAGAAATGTTTTTCACCAGCATCCTGCAGTAAAACTGCTGGTCGATCCGGAATCGGGTAACATCGTGGATGCCAATCAGGCGGCTGCCGAGTTTTACGGTTGGAGTGTCGGTGAACTGCGGAAAATGCATATTTCTACACTGAATATAAACCCGGTGGATATTATCCGGGAGGATATCAGGAAGGTGAAGGACCGAAAGAGCAATTATTTTGAGTTCAGACACCGGAAAGCCGACGGATCGGTAGCGGATGTGGAGGTGTATTCTGGTAGAGTGGATTTCGGCGACAAAATGGTCCTTCATTCCATTGTACACGATGTGTCGGCGAAGAAAAAAGCGGAATTCTTTCTCCGGCTCTTTCAGCATTCGGTTGAACAAAATCCGCTGGGAATTATCATTTCCGGGATTGATGGAACCATAGTTTATGTGAATCCGTCTTTCGAAAGGCTTACCGGTTACAGTAAGGCTGAAGTGGAAGGACAAAGCATCAATATATTTAACCGCAATCTTGAAATCACCAGGCAGGGTGATGAGCTTGAAAGCAAGACCTATTTTATTAAAATCTGGGATCAGTTGCTTTATGCAGGTAACAGAGGGCTTGAGTTTTTCAGCCAGAGGAAAAACAATGAGGCATTCTGGCAACGGATCATCCTGTCTCCTATAATAGATGAAAGCGGAAAGACCACCCATATGGTCCTGGTACTTGAGGATATCAGTGAACGAAAGGAGATCACTGACCAGCTCATCGCTGCAAAAAACAAAGCTGAGGAAAGCGACAGGCTCAAATCGGCCTTCCTCGCGAATATGAGTCACGAGATCCGCACCCCGATGAACGGAATACTCGGCTTTGCACAGCTGCTTGGCGATGCCCGGCTCAACATGGAGAAGATGCACGAATACATCAGCATTATCCAGAAAAGCGGGGAACGTATGCTGAACACCGTGAACGATCTGATCGATATTTCGAGGATTGAAACCGGTCAGATGCATTTGACACTTGCACTGACCGATATCAATGAGCGGATTCAGAATATATTCCGCTTCTTCGAGCCGCAGGCTGCGGCCAGGGGACTGAGGCTGATCCTTACCAATGAACTTCAGCGGGAATTCTCACTGATGACCGACCATGTTAAATTCGACTCCGTTCTGACCAACCTGGTGCGGAATGCCGTCAAGTTCACCGATAAGGGTGAAATTGAGATCGGATACCGGCTCCGGGGGAATGAACTCCTGTTTTTCGTCAGGGATACCGGGATGGGCATCCCGCCCGAAAGACAGGAAGCCGTTTTTAACCGCTTTGAACAGTCCGATCTGGCCGACAGCCGGGCTTTTCAGGGCTCGGGGCTGGGCCTCGCCATAGCCAAAGCCTATGTGGATATGCTCGGGGGAAGCCTGTGGCTTGAATCGGAAGTGGATAAAGGTTCCACCTTCTGGTTCACCCTGCCGCTTCGCGAGACAGCATTGCCGGGTCAGGAGGAAGCCGGGGAGCAAAGCACACAGAAGGCCCGGGAAGGGGCCGATCAGCTGAAAGTGATCATCGCCGAGGACGATGAATCCAGCAGTTTCTACCTGTCTGAGATCCTGCAGGAAATAAGCAGGGAGATCCTGCTTGCCGGAAACGGAAAGGAGGTCGTGGAACTGTGCCGGGAAAATGAGGATACCGATCTTATCCTCATGGATATCAGGCTTCCGGAGCTTGATGGCTACGAGGCAAGCAGGCAGATCCGCGCCTTCAACACGAAGGTGGTGATCATAGCACAAACCGCCTATGCGATGTCGGGCGACCGGAATAAAGCACTCGAAGCCGGCTGCAATGATTATATTTCCAAACCGGTGATAAGGGAGGAACTGCTGGGGAAAATATCACGATGCACAAAACCAGCTCCCTCCGAGACATCCTGAACTTTACAGGGCCATAAAATAGACCTGGTTTTCTGCCCTTTCTCCCATTTTTTTATACGTAGCTGAAATTTTTGTGGAATTATTTGCATGATATGTTAGAAATACCTAACATTGTGTTAGAAATATATAACATATCAACTCATGAAAAGAACCGTTTTGATTTTAGTAATTGCCGGAATGGTCCTGTTATCGACAGGTATCTGGCTCTTTGGCTACCCGGGTGTTTCCGGTATCAGTGCCACGGATCTGTTGCAGTTTTTGGTGATCCTCCTGGTCGTTGTTTTTGCCGTTTTTGTGGCAGTCAAAAGGATGCAAAGCTCCCGGAGAGGAGAACCCGCTGAGGATGAACTCTCCCGGAAGACCCTGCGGAGAACGGCTGCCATATCCTATTATATTTCCCTCTATCTCTGGGTGATCATCCTTTTTATAAAAGACCGCATCATGATGGATACCGAAGAATTGCTCGGGATGGGCATCCTCGGGATGGCCCTTTGCTTTGCGCTTACCTGGGTGGTTTTGTATTTCAGGGGGATAAGAAATGAATAACCGGATAAAAGAATACCGGGCCAGGTTCGGAATGACTCAGGAGGAGCTGGCCCGGAAGGTTAATGTGAGAAGAGAGACCATTGTTTTTCTTGAAAAAAACAAATACAATCCCTCTCTTCAGCTGGCGTTTGATCTTGCCCGGGTTTTTTCGGTGAGCATAGAGGAACTATTCAATCCGGGTACAGAAGAGTAGTTCGTTCAACTCCTGCCGTTTATGCATTAAAAAAGTTATAATGCATAAAATGGGTTTAACAAAAAAATAACAAAGCCGGTTACCATGGTTTACACAGGATTCCTAGCTTTGAATCTGATAACAGCAAAGCAAATCCCGGATTATGACACATACTCTTTTAGGGGCAGGCGGATCAATCGGTATCCCTCTTGCCATCGAATTACTTCAAGCAAAAGAAAAGGTCAGGCTCGTGTCACGGAGCGGGTCGGGGATACCGGGAGCGGAACCGGTAAAGGCCGATCTGACAAAGTACCGGGAAGTAGCCGAAAGTGTCAGGGGTTCCGATGTGGTTTACCTCCTGGCCGGTTTGCCCTATAATTCTGAGATCTGGGAGAGGGACTGGCCCGTGATCATGCGTAATACCCTTGACGCGGTGCAGGAAGCCGGAGCCCGGCTGATCTTTTTTGACAACGTCTATATGTACGGCAGGGTCAGTGGTCCCATGACTGAGGATACTCCCTTTAATCCCTGCAGCAGAAAGGGAGAAGTGCGTGCCCGGATCGCCACCATGGTTCTGGAAGAAATGGCCCGGAGCCCCTTCGGCATATCCATAGCCCGTTCGGCTGATTTTTATGGACCCTGGTCTGAAAAGAACAGTATGCCGCATATTTTGGTCTTCGATCCGCTTCTTCAGGGCAGGAAAGCCCGCTGGATGGCCAATGCAAAAGCCATTCACTCTTTTACCTACACCCTCGACTGTGCCAGGGCGCTGTACCGGTTGGCTGGCAACACGAACAGTTTCAACCAGGTGTGGCATCTACCCACCTTTAACCCGCCTCCCGACGGCCGTTCCTTCATCGCCATGGCTGCCCGGGAGCTTGGTGCCGGATCCCGTTATACGGTTATGAAGAAAGGAATGGTGAAGATAGCCGGACTTTTCAATCAGACCATTTCAGAACTGCATGAAATGCTTTATCAGAACGAATACGACTACTATTTTGATTCGTCGAAGTTCAACCGCTTCTTTAATTATCAGCCGGTCAGCTATGAACAGGGGATCAGGGAAACCCTTGATTTTCTGAGGAAAGGATGATAAATAGCAGTCATTCAGCCAGACTCATCTTACTTTATAACCGGCAGTAGTTTTGCCGCAGGAAGATCTTGCTGGTTAATAACTATGTTTTGAAAACCACCGGCGTTTCATTATTTTTCTGCTTTTAAAGCAGCCGGCAGGGATCGGGTTAAGGCCCCGCTTCATCCCGCACCGGTCAGTTAATTCTATTAAAAGGCTGTATGACAACGATAGCAGACTGTATCAGGCAGATTCTACTCGAAGGGGAAACAGTGGTGATCCCCGGTTTCGGTTCATTAAAAGTTACGGAGAGCAAGGGAAGTCTTGCCGGTGAATCCCCGAACTTTGAACCTCCCGGGAAGACCGTGGTCTTCACGACTCATGCTCCGGCCGGCGATGAACGTTTACCGGAATGCTATGCCCGGATTTCCGGTACAGCTCCGGAGGAAGCACGCCAGCAGGTTCTTGAACTGGCCGATGCCATTCGTTTTGCTTTCGACAAGGGAGAAACCTATATCCTTACCGGGGTCGGCCTTTTTTCAAGGAACGATGATAATGAAATTACCTTCACCAGGGATGCCATGCTGGTGGTGGATCCCGGGCAGTATGGTCTTTCATCGCTTGATCTGCTCGAACTTGATCCGGAGATCCCGGAACCGGAAGCCGCGCCGGTAGTTCAGGAAACCCGTCATACCGAACCGGAACCGGTTAAAAGAGTTTCTGAACCGGGGCCCTCCCGACGCAGCAAACGCTGGAAGGTGATCTGGATCGTTACCGGCTCACTGCTTGTCGTGCTGGTTGTACTCACGCTGATCCCCACCGATTGGATCAACGGCATTGGTACAGGGGAGAACACCGGTAAACCCAGAGAGCCGAAAGATCAGATTGAGCAGCCCGGAAAGACCGGCCAGGAACAGGCGCAGCAGCCGGAAGAACTGCCCGATGAAGCACTTACAGGCGACGAGGAGCAGCAGGCTGTACAGGAAACAACCGAAGAAACGCCCGGTTTTTATATTATCGCCGGAAGCTTCAAAAACCTGCAGAATGCGACCGAATTACAGGATAAACTCACTTCAAAGGGCTTTCCCGCCGAGATCATCTATACCGACAACCGGATGTACAGGGTATCTGTAAAATCCTATTTCTCAAAGGAAAAGGCCATTGAGGAATTGCCAATGGTCAGGAAAAGTTCCGGTCTTGATAACGCCTGGGTGCTGTCGCGCTGATGCTCAGTTGACTTCCGCACCGTTCTGCGCCTGATCCGAGGGCTCAATGAAAAGCAGTTTCCCGTCGCTGTTTTCCGAAAGCAGGATCATCCCCTGTGACATGATCCCTTTGATTTCCCTGGGTTCCAGGTTGGCCAGGACACAGACCCTCCTGCCCGGCAGTTCTTCCGGACTGTAGTGCTCGGCAATCCCCGATACGATGGTACGTTTGTCCAGCCCGGTATCAACGGTCATCCGGATGAGTTTTTTTGTTTTCGGTACTTTTTCCGCTTCCAGGATGGTGGCCGTGCGGATATCCATCTTCGAAAAATCGTCGAAACTTACAGGATCCTTCTGCGGCGCAACCGGCTGGCTGGTGCTGTGGTTCTGTTTGCTAATCATGAGTTTATCGATCTGGATCTGGATCTGTTCATCCTCGATCTTGGCAAAAAGCAGTCCGGCATTTTCAATCCGGTGTCCGGCCGGCAGCAGTGCATCACTGCCCAGTTCTGCCCAGTCCGTTTCACTGAAATTCAGGAATCCCCGGAGCTTCTCCATGGAGAAAGGAAGGAAGGGTTCCATCAGGATCGTGAGGTTGGCACAGATCTGCAGGGCAATGTTCAGGATGGTCCCGACCCGTTCCCGATCGCTGCCGATCAGTTTCCAGGGTTCGGTGTCGGCCAGGTATTTATTCCCGAGCCTGGCAAGGTCCATCGCCAGTTTTACCCCTTCCCTGAAACGGAACTGTTCCAGGCTGGCGGTTACGGCTTCACTGATCTTTCCGATCTCATTCAGCACCTCCCGGTCAAAGTCGGTAAGTCCGGCGCGCACGGGGACTTCTCCCCCGAAAAACTTATGCGTAAGCACTATGGCCCTGTTCACGAAATTTCCGAGAATGGCCACCAGTTCATTGTTGTTCCTGTTCTGGAAATCCTTCCAGGTGAAATCATTGTCTTTCGATTCCGGGGCATTGGCGCAGAGGACGTAGCGCAGCACATCCTGCTGTCCGGGAAAATCCTCCAGGTATTCATGCAGCCAAACTGCCCAGTTGCGGGAGGTGGAGATCTTGTCGCCTTCGAGGTTGAGGAACTCGTTGGCCGGCACGTTGTCGGGAAGGATGTAGCTTCCCTCGGCCTTCAGCATGGCAGGGAAGATAATGCAATGAAATACGATGTTGTCCTTCCCGATAAAATGAACCATGCGGGTTTCCGGATCTTTCCAGTATTTTTCCCAGTCGGGAGTGAGTTCGCGGGTGGCCGAGATGTAGCCGATCGGAGCATCGAACCAGACATAGAGTACCTTGCCTTCCGCACCATCCACCGGCACAGGAACGCCCCAGTCGAGGTCGCGGCTCACTGCCCTTGGCTGCAGACCCTGGTCGATCCACGATTTGCACTGCCCGTAAACATTGGGCTTCCATTCTTTATGTTCTTCAAGGATCCACTCCCGCAGCCAGCTGTCGTACTGGTCGAGCGGCAGATACCAGTGTTTTGTTTCCTTCAGCACGGGGGCACTTCCGCTGATGGCCGAGCGGGGTGAGATCAGATCGGTCGGACTAAGTGAGGTTCCGCATTTCTCGCACTGGTCACCATAGGCACCTTCATTTCCACAATGCGGACAGGTACCGGTGATGTACCGGTCGGCCAGAAAGGTACCGGCTTCTTCATCGTAATACTGCTCACTGGTCTTTTCCATGAACATCCCTTTATCGTAGAGCGTTCTGAAGAACTGTGAGGCGGTTTCGTAATGGATCTTGTTGGAGGTCCGGGAATAGATATCAAATAGGATCCCGAAATCCTCAAAGGCTTTTTTATTAAGTTCGTGGTAACGGTCGACCACTTCCTGCGGGGTAATTCCTTCCTTCCTGGCTTTCAATGTGATGGGTACGCCATGCTCATCGGAGCCGCAGACCGAGATCACATCCCTGTGCTGCTGGCGCAGGTAGCGTACATAAATATCCGACGGAACATAAACTCCGGCCAGATGGCCGAGATGGATCGGGCCATTGGCATAGGGAAGGGCGGAGGTCACCAGGACCCGCTTGAAGCTTTTATTTTCAGTGTTGGTCATTGCAGATAAAATGGAGTTTGCAAAGATAGTAAAACCTCGGTTGTTTACGAAAACCCCGGCGGTTTTACTATCTTTACCTGCATAGTGACTACCCATGATCA
>JBMOLL010000006.1:0-2889 GCA_049325415.1 Bacteroidota bacterium
CCCTGTAATTATAGGCATCGATGTGGATCACGGCCTTCATTCCCTGCCTGAGATAGGCAATATCCTTTGGGGCTACATAACATTCGGCAACCATGGTTTCTTTCAGCGACAGTTCAGCCAGGTTCTGGCCCGCATGCAGAAACTGACCGGTTTTTATTCCCGTGCAGTTTATCAGCGATCCGCTTGCCGGGGAGATCAGGTAATAATTTTTCCTTTCCTGGAGGAGGGAATGAGAATCCAACCGGTATTGCTCAAGCTCCCTGCCGGCCTCAAAATATAGTTGCTTCCACCGGCTCAGGATTCCCGACCGGTATTCCTCTTCCGCAGCTTTGGCCTGATTATACAGGTACAGCGCTTTTTCGAATTCGACCCGGGGAATTACTCCGCTCCGGTAAAGACCAAGAGCTGTCTGATACTCCCGTTCAGAGTACTCGGTCTCGCGCCGGTATTTCTCAGCGCTGCTTGTAAAATTGTTCCAGTCCTCACTGTATCTCACGGTTTTTAAGGGTTTTTCGCCGGAGATCATCGCACTTAAGTCATCCAGGCGGTCTTCGGTGTCGCTGATCCGGCCTTCCGTTGTTTTTATCCTGCTGTCGGGAAGATAAGTGTCCTGGATCAATAGGGTGTCACCGGCAACAACCGTCCGGTTCTCCTGAAGAGCGGAAAGTACCACCCGGCCATCGGTCACGGTGCTCAGTCCAATATTGTCGGTGCTTGAGCGGATGATTCCCTGGCTCGTCCTGACAATATCCACCCGGATGAAAAATAGGGAGAATATGGAGAGACACACCAGCAGAAGAACCGTTCGGTAAATATTAACTCCCGGCCGTCCGATATCTGCGATAACCCTTTCGACACTCTGATCGATGATCTCTGAAGGAAAAATCTTTTCCATATGGAATCTTTGTGTACTCCATAAACCTGTTTTGCGCGGAAGAAAGGGCAGGGGTCTGTCAGCTTTTGCCGACTTTCATCTGGGTGATAACCTCATCAAGGTACATCACCAGGAAGGCGAGCAGCACCGACCAGAACGACAGCCAGAAATGGTCGTACATGGCATGCCATTCAAAGGTAAAGGGTGCAGCACGCAGAGAACTGATCAGGGCAAGGAGCAGGTACCAGCTGGCACAGGCCAGGGAGGCAATACCCGCGGATCCCAGAATGGTAAGAACAATCCTTTTCATAATTGATGTATTTGAATTAATCAGGCAGACAGGCCGGTATCCACTGCCGGCCTGTCGGCCCTCCGGTTTAACTGCCCTGGTTTTCTTCGATCATTTCCTCAATCGACCCCACCACGTAGCCCACGCCATAGGCGATGGCCCGCACACCCGTGTAGATCGTAAGAGCAGCCAGGATAACAGGCAGGATACCACCGTTGGTGTTCTGCATGGTTTCAGTTCCAAGCTCCTCGAGCTGTAACTGTTTCAGACGGTTTGCATCCATGATCCTAGTTGCTTTTGGCATCGGTGTAACCATCCTCAAAAGCTCCGTAGATGGAAGCCCCCACGGCAACACAGGTCCCCACGACGAGCGTGGTGTTGATTACGTAGGAGGCAATTCCCAGAAGAAGGAAAATAAAACCACCGTTGTGGCTTTCCATTTCATCCCGGCTCAGTTCCGTGAGCCCGGACGGGTTGAATTTCAGATCTTTCATTTCACAGATATTACTTTATGCCTACTCTTCAGGGTTTTTCGGCATCCCCCCGGGAATGGACCACCGGCCGTCAGGAACACTCCCGGTACAAACCTAAATCCAAAGTGGTCCAGTAACCTTGGACCGGAAGTGAAATGATCTGTCCGCCCCGTGCCTCCATTTCCTTTTTGCACAGAACCCTGATCGGCATCCTGATCTCCACCTCCGTATCCCCGGTATAGGTATAGCTTCGGAGTAAGGGATCATACCTGATATCGATATCCATCGATCGCAACTCGTCGAAATAATTGAATAACTGGCTTCTGGAAACCCCTACCTGCTCCGCAAACTCACGGGCACTGCCCGTTCGTCCCGCCCTGATGAGCTTATCCATATACCGGTAACGCTCAATAATCTGCAGCATTTTCATTTTAAGATCTTTTAGGTTGAACATTTCTCCTTACCCGTTAATGTGCTAATCCGGGGGGAAATCGTTGTCAGGGGCACATTTTTTATTACTTTTTATTAAATCGACTGATTAACAGAAATATACAATATTGATTCCGGAAATGCTATTTGTAAATGCGGAACACAGCCCTGTTAATGAGCAAATTATTGGCTGTGAAAAGCTATATTTGTTACACCCTGTTTTGCAACCGGAGGCTCATGCCTGGCCGAACTGCCTGCATTTATTGGGCTAATACAGACCTGGGAAAAGCACCTGAAGGGTGAATGCCTGAGTTATTCAGGACTGAGTTCCTGGTCGTGAACAAGGGAATTACTCAAAGTTCTCATCCAAAGCAATCGAAATTGCCAGGATAAATTATTCAAATACATATATTAACTTGAAAATGCTCATGAAAGATCTCCGGCTTTTACTTCCCGCTGTACTGTTTTTTTGTGTGGCTTCCTGCGCCGAGCCAAAGATGGAACGGCTCATAAACAGGGAATTGAAAGCTGCCTCCCTGCAGTACAAACAGCTCGATATGGAACTCCCCGATTCCCTGCTGCCACGGTCGTGGGATGCTGCATCTTCTGAACTGATCACCTCCGGGCCGGAATGGTGGTGCAGCGGTTTTTTCCCGGGTAGCCTGTGGATGCTTTACCAGGAGACCGGAGATGAGGTCTTGCGTGAGGCGGCGGTCCGGAGAAACGAACTTCTTCGTCAGCTGCAATTCAACCGGGGTACCCACGATCTGGGTTTCATGTTATATAATTCCTTTGGGAAAGGATACGCGGTAAGCGCTTCGGAG
>JBMOLL010000007.1:0-24329 GCA_049325415.1 Bacteroidota bacterium
GGATTGGCAATGATCCGTCCGTTATCGCTTCTGCGGAAATGGGCATCGCCGAAGTTCAGCTCCATCACACCGGCCTTTATTGTGGTGTAATTCAAGATCTTAGTCAGCGCTTCCGAATGGATGAAAGGCAACTGGTCGATCAGCAGATAGCCATCCTTCACCCAGGCTTCCGAATGGTGACGTGAGGAAAGATAGGTGGTGAGGTGAACACGGATCCCCGGTGCCAGTCCGGCGGAAATATTGAAATTGGCTGTGGGAAGGTTCATTCCTTTTCCCAGGGCGATCAGCGCTGAATCAGCATGATGACTGAGCCCCTGGAATTGCACGGCAAAGTCGGCTCCCACCTTTGCCTTTACCTTTTCAAAGGGTACGCTGTCAATCTGAGCCAGTTCGAAATTCTGAGCGAAAAGCGGGGTGGCAGCGAGTAAAAGAAAGTAGAATAACTTTTTCATGATTATTTTTTATTAATGATTAAGATAGGTGATGCTCGTATTCTGCTGAAAATCCAGATCAAAGGTCAATTCCACCTGATTCCCTGTTTTCAGGGCCCCCATCATGGCTGTCGGGGGATCGATTTTGTAATTCAGCATATCGAGCTTAAATGTTCCGTTAATCTTTAACCGGTCCTTTGCCGGGCTTTCCCCGGTAAAGGTGGTGTTAATGTCCCGGGTAATGCCGGCCAGCTGCAGTTTACCGTATACGCGACCGGAAAACTTACCTCCGGCTTCCGGCTTGAGGTCTACATGGGTCAGATGAAAGACAATCTCGGGATAGTCATCACTTTTCAGTGCATCCCAGGCTTTACCATCCATAATGCTGTTATGACTCTTAATATCTTTTGACTTCAGTTTTACGGTACCATCCGAGATCTGACTTACTGCACCCTCATTCAGTGCAATACTGATGGAACCGGCCAGATTGGATGCATCCATTTCCCAGTCGTGCAGGGAAGAAGTACCCTTGATCACGATCGAAGAATTATTGCTGCTGATCCTGTAGTTCTCCTGTGCACTGAGCATGAAGGGAACCAGCAAAAGGACCGCAATGGTGCTTATTATTTGTCTGTTCTTCATGATAAATCATTTAATCATATAAATCCTATCGAAATAGTAGGACTAAAATAATCTATATTTGGAATAAGAGATGTTAAATTCTGAAAATATTGACGAAGGAAGAGAGGGACAATTTTTTAAGATTCAAATATTCAGATGCTTACACCAAAATATTCAAATGTTAAATTTTTAACATCCCAATTTCACAGTGTATTTTGCAGTACACGGGGAATGGTAATTTTCGCTTACCTCCGGGAGAAAAGGGCATAAACGGCAAAGGAGGCCAGCCAGTGCTCTCCCTCATAATTACCGCTGGCAATATAGGGCAGCGAGGCTTCCAGGTGCCGGTCGGCCAGCTGGTCAAGCTGACCGCGTTCATCCGACAGTCGCGCCGAGATATGATACAGGCACCAGGCGCGGCTGAGGTTCAGTCCGTCGAGATGAACAATCTTGGGATCACTGCGGTCGGTGAGAATGGCTGGTTCCAGCTGAAAACCGGGCTGAAGGAGTCCGGGGATAAACTTTTTGATCCACCTGCGGTAAGCTTCCCGGTCCATGACCCGGCTCATCAGGTCGGCTTCGATCAGGCAGGGTGAAAGGAAATCAAAGCCCGACGGTTCCCAGGATAGCGGACAGTTCCGGTCATTGCCGTAAAATTCCAGAGCCTTTCCACGGATCAGTTCTGTAAGTTCCGTTTCCTGCATGGCCACCGCATAATCCCAGGCAAAGGTAAGCCCGAAGGCGGTATTGGTATGTTCTCCCACGCGGATGGGGTAGGGCAGCACTTTCAGAAAGGCTTTGTACTTCCCGACCAGGGTGTCGGCCAGTGGTTTCAGGTGGGCCGACAGTTCTTTTCCCAGCGGATCGTCCCAGGTCAGCAACTCGAGCTCGAGCTGAAGGAACCAGGCCCAGCCGTAAGTGCGTTCGAAGGTGCTGTTCCCTTCGGTCAGGAAATAGGCCGTTTCCTGTTGCAGGTTCTCTGTCGAGAGGTTTTCGGCCAGTTTTTCCCGTATTTCCTCTTCCTCGGGGATCCCCGGGTAGGTTTTCAGCAGTTTTACAAGCGTCCAGTGTCCGTGCACGGAGCTGTGCCAGTCGAAGCAACCGTAGAAAGCCGGATGATCCTCCCTTGGCGTTTTAAGTGCCTCATCGTTGCCGAGCACCCCTCCGGGTTTATAGGGATAGGGTTTCTGGATGCAGTTCAGTGCAGGGGTCAGCAGCGCCGACACCTGTCCGGGTTGGAGCACTTCCGGGCTGTTCGTTTCCTTCCCGGTTCCGGGTTGCCGGCACGATGTCAGAAGGAAGAGCAGGCCAGTAAGCAGAAGGAAAGTGTGTTTCACGCCTGTACTTTTTTCAAAGGTAGGTTTTTTTCAGGACGACCCGGGTGCATATCCCCCGAAAGCTGCACCTGTTTTTTTTAAAACCCTGTGAACTCTGTTCGTTTTTTTTTAATTTAGCTCTCTCCAATCTTCCGGAACAGCTTGATAACCCGGCAATGCTGGCCCGGGTTTTTGTACCGGAGCAAGCCAGTCGTTTGCCACAAGATGAAGACTATGGAACTAATTCGCGATCCGGAATGGCAGCTGGCCTTTGACTTCGTCCAATACACAGGCCGTCATATCTTCCTTACCGGCAGGGCCGGAACGGGAAAAACAACATTCCTGCACACCCTTAAAAAGAATGCACCCAAGCGGATGGTGGTAGTGGCCCCCACCGGTGTGGCAGCCATCAATGCCGGAGGGGTGACCATCCATTCTTTCTTCCAGTTGCCCTTCGGTCCCATGGTGCCCGGTGCCGAACGGCGTGAGGAGCCTTCCGGCCGGGGTGGCGCGAAAAAGGAAGCCGGGGTCTTTAATAAGGTAAGCCGGGAGAAGATCAATATAATCCGCAGCCTCGACCTGCTGGTGATCGACGAGGTGAGCATGGTACGGGCCGATCTGCTCGACGCCATCGACGGGGTGCTGCGCCGCTACCGGCACAGTCAGACGCCCTTTGGCGGGGTGCAGCTTCTGATGATCGGCGACCTGCAGCAGCTGGCCCCGGTGATCCGGCAGGAGGACTGGGAGATCCTGCAGCCATATTATGACACGGGCTTTTTCTTCGGCAGCCAGGCCCTGCGCAAAACCAGCTATATTACCATCGAGCTGAACCGGGTTTTCCGGCAGCGCGACCAGGATTTTATCGGCCTGCTGAACAGGGTGAGGGACAACCGGGTGGATGAGCACCTGCTGGAAGCGCTGAACAGCCGTGTGGACCGGTCGTTCCGGCCCGACGACAAGGATGGCTATATCACCCTCACCACGCATAATGCCCAGGCAAAGGAACTGAATGACAGGAAACTGGCAGAGCTGAAAGGGAAGACCTATGTGTTCAGCGCAGAGATAACAGGCGATTTTCCCGCTTACGCTTATCCCACCGACCAGGAGCTGTTGCTGAAGGAAGGCGCCCAGGTGATGTTCGTAAAGAACGACCCTTCGCCGGAAAAGCGTTTTTATAACGGGAAGATCGGCCGGATCACGGAGATCGGGGAGGAGGAGATCCTGGTTCACTGTGAAGGGGAGGAGGAGGAGATCAGCGTCACGACCCTGGAGTGGCAGAATATGAAATACACGATCGATCCCGAGTCGCGCGAGATCGAGGAGCAGCAGGTGGGCTCTTTTATCCAGGTCCCGCTGCGCCTGGCCTGGGCCATCACGATCCACAAGAGCCAGGGGCTGACTTTCGACCGCGTGATCATTGATGCGCAGGCGGCCTTTGCCCACGGACAGGTCTACGTGGCGCTGAGCCGCTGCCGCACTCTCGGGGGACTGGTCCTCTGTACGCCGGTCATCCGCCCCGGGATCATCAGCGATCAATCTGTGCGGGAATTCAGCGAGCAGGTGACCGCCTCGGTCCCCGGTCCCGACGATCTCGACCGCGCCCGGCGGGAGTACCGCGCTTCCCTGCTCACCGGCCTGTTCGATTTCACAGCCCTGCTGGCGGCGGTGCGCCGGTGCAGAAGAGTGGCCATGGAGCATGAAGCCGCGCTTACGGGTCAGCCCGTACTTTTTTTCAAAGAAATGGAGGAAAGGGCCGAAACAGAGATCGGCAACGTGGCCCGGCGCTTCGGGGACCAGCTCCGGCAGCTTCTGGAGGCTGCGGGGAATGACGCGCACTACGAACCCCTGCAGGAGCGGGTGAGGGCTGCTGCCGCGTATTTCGCGGAAAAATGTGCCCGGCTGTTCGGCGATACCGATCCGGAGGAGCGTTTTGATAGCGATAATAAAGCCGTATTAAAGGCATTTTCCCTAGAGACCGGGAGGCTACAGGATGAATGCCGGGAGAAACTGGCCTGTCTGCAAGCCTGCACGGAGGGCTTCGACACGGGCCGCTTCCTGAGGGCCCGTGCCCTGGCGGCCTTGGAGCCGGTGAGGGCGAAGAAGCGCGGTGCGAAAGACCGTCTGCCCGACGCCGGTCCCGCCGATGCCCGGCTTGCGGCAACGCTGAAAAGCTGGCGGGTTGCTCTGGCAAAGCAGTCGGGGATCCCGGCTTACATGGTCCTCAGCGTCAAGGCGATTGAGGGGATTGCCGCGCACCGCCCCATGGATTACGCCACCCTGCTGAAGATCAAGGGGATCGGTAAAAAGAAGGTGCAGCAGTACGGGCGGGAGATCCTGGAGATGGTCTGGCTGAATGCCGGCAGGGACCCTTCAGTGCTGGGGGCGGCGGAGCTGCCCATGGAGGAAAAGGCGGCGAAGCGGAAGTCCGGAAAGGAAAAGAAAGCGGAGGAGGGAGGAGGAAAGGCCGGCAAGGGCGACAGCGTGGAGCTGACCTACAAACTGTTCAGGGAAGGGATGAAGCCGGAGGAGATTGCCGGGGTTCGGAACCTGGTTGCCGGGACGGTCTACGCCCACCTTCAGAAGCTGGTTGGCGAGGGCCGGATCAGTGCGGAGGAAGTGCTGGGTGAGGCACGTACCCGCTCGCTGGAGCGCTGGTTCAGGGCCCATCCGGGTGTGCCCCTGAAAGAGGCAAAGGAGCAGCTGGGCAGGGATACGGGCTATGAAGAGCTGCGCATTGTCCTGGCCGGCATGGAGCGCAAATGAACTTTTTCGCGCTTTTTTCCCGGTGGGGTGACCGGTAAAAGGAATAAGTATTACATTTGCAGCGCTGAAGCTAAGGCCTTCGCTAAAGCTACGGCCTTCGGAGAAGGTATTCGGGAAAGCTTCGGTTTTCGGAGAAGGTCTTCGCTAAAGCTACGGTCGGGGTTGATACGTTGGAACAGAGAACCCGCCTTCGCTAAGGCTACGGCGGGTAGAATCCGCCTTCGTCGGGGCAACGGTCAAGGTTGATATATTGGGACGAAGAGTCCGCCTTCGCCGGGGCAACGGTCGGGGTTGACACATTGGAACAGAGAACCCGCCTTCGCTAAGGCTACGGCGGGTAGAACGGGGTATAGCGCAGTCCGGTTAGCGCACCTGCTTTGGGAGCAGGGGGTCGCAGGTTCGAATCCTGCTACCCCGACCACAAACAAGGCCAACTACCAGTAAAATAGGTAGTTGGCTTTTTTGTTTCCTCAATCTGCACCACGCATGCCCCACAAAAAGGGCTCTTTTCTCGGGGACCTGCCCCGGCACACCCCGGGGAAAGGGGTAAAACGACCCCTTGTTCACTTTCTATTGTTAACTTTTCGTGGTGCATCACTATGGTTTGAGCTTTGGCCGTTCGACCCGCTGGCAGTGGCCCAGGTGGTCAAGAAGGGAGCCAAAGGCATAGGTGAACGCCTCGAGGTCTTCCTTTTCCTTCTCCTGCAGATCCGGCACCTGGACCCGTTTAAGGATGCCTTTGAGCTCTTTCCTGAACTCGTGGATATAGTCAAGGTCTGCTGCAACCTGAGGGTCGGAGACCTTCAACACCGGTTTATCGTTATTGCTGGTCATGGACCACCTCCTTTCCTTCGAAGAATAGTTTATCCAGCTGCTGCAGGGCGACATCCAATGCCTTATAGGTTTTGTATTCGTCAGCGATGGTGTCCAGGGATTCTTCAATCTTCAGCTGGTAGAGTACCAGGGCGTCGATCAGCTCCCGGAGGGTATTGGTGTATGTTCCCCTATCCCAGGCATGGATGAAATAATCAATATCCTGCCCGGTGACACTAATTCTCAGAATACTGTTCATGCTTAGGTATGCTGCATAGACCGTGTCCTTGAAACCGAATCCCGGGTTATCATGGTATAGGAAGAAAATATCCATCATGTGCCGGAGATCCTTCCGAAGGGTTGAAGGTTTGACCATGGAAAAGAGAACCTGGATTATCATCTCAGCCTGGCTGAGCTGTTCCTTTGTGGCTTTTTTGAATTCCATGATTATTCCTCCCCTTTCATTTCGTTAATAACCACTTTGAGCATCCCATCCAGGACTGAATAGGTGTCTTTGTAAAGCTGGGCTGTATCAACCCGGGGATCCTCTTCGACACTGTGGAGAAAGTGAGCATCCATCATGGTTTTAAGGCTCTCCCGAATGTCTGAGAGATCTGCCCATCCTTCCAGGTCATAGATACTTACTGCCGTGGCTTCTGTTTTCAGGAAATCATCCAGTAACCGGTAGTGATAGAATACCGTGTCGATGAATTCTCTTTCGGCTCCTTGATGGTAGAGGAAGAAGGAGAAGATCAGTTCTTTGAGATCCTCCCTGAGGTCATAAGGTTTTACAGAAGGATACTTCTCTGTAATAACTTTCCTGGCCTGGACGGCCAGATCCGTGCGCTTTGCGCTTTTGTCCATCGTGTCGTGCATTGATTTAATGGATTAGGTTTAAAAAGAAGGGAGGTCACTGCACGACACTTCAAAGCGAAGCCTTGAAAGGACTCCGGGACTTGCACCCGTATGCCTCCCCCATGTCTTTGTTTAAGCCTATGTCTTGATTTTCGTGGCTTCATAGATTAGTTTAAAGTATCGTGCACTACAAAGCTACAAAAAATCTGAATATAGGGCAGAAATATTAATAAATTTTGCGATTCTCAGATTATCAATTGCTTACATAACTGCTCAAGAGCTCGCCATTACCTGAGAATGTGAAGTACGCCTTATTCAGCTTGTAAGTCACTGGCTGGAGCTACCGTCCACGAAAACCTTTATTGAAACTATTTCAAATGTGAGGGTACTCACATATGACGATTTAGTGCAAGTAAGTGAAGGATCCTCCCTAAATGGTGGCGGTACTTGGATGCACGAAGATGTTGCCATTCCCCTGACAATGTCAATACCTCCTGCAGGGAACCGGCCAGGCCCCGGGATCCGGCTGAGGCTTCCCTGGGGCACACCCAAGGCCCGGCCATCAGTCCCCCGGGTGCACGATCGTGTTCGGCTTTTTCAGGAAGGCATACACATAGATGTTATCGGATTCCCCTTCCAGGATCCCGCGATCCATCCCCAGGCTGCCCAGGGTTTTGATCACTACCCCGGCCTCCTCCTTCGATCTGGCCCGAAGGAATACGAAATAATGGGAAGTGTCCCCAAGGAGAACCCCGTGTTTCACCAGCCGACTGGTAGGGGATCCGGAGGCACCCACAATCCAGTTTGAAAAAGGCTCAGTACTCCTGAGTACGTGAACCGAAATGAATTTCACGATGACATATATTCCGAAGGGCCCATCGGTAGAGATACCTTGGGCCGGATAACATAGTTCTTCCATCTCCTGGCTTTTTGATCCAATAGTTTACTGTGAAGCAAAGTATTGTTGGAGGGTTAGTCTATGGGTGTTTCAATGGCTTCAGAACAAAAATAGGAAATGATTCAATACAGGGCAATAGTAAAAATACCTGGATCCCGGATGCCAGGTATCTACCTGGTCAGAACCGGCCGACAGGGTCCCGCCGGTCGAGGATCCTGGGGAGGTTTGTCATGGGTGGTGGTGCGGATATGGTGCTTTTGGCAGCTGGTGGATTTTTAAGAAGCTGTTATATAAGGTTGTATAAGATTTAAAGATCGTGTTTGTAGGACGAATTTAGAGATAATTAGAATGAAGTTTTTCGTAAAAACCCATTTATCCAGGATGCCGTATCTTTGTATTAATAATAATTAATACCATATCAAATGAACGCAATTGAACTAATCGAAAGACTAAAGAATGATCTGGAAATCATAAAAGCAGCAATGCGAAAAGTAAGATCTCATGAAAGATATCTAGATGATATTGTAGAATATGCTAAAGGTTTTCGAGAAAACGATTTTACACTTGAAGAGAATTGGATATCAATAACCTTAGAGCATTTGCCTCTTGAGTTAGGCTACATTGTCAACCTGTTGAATAATAATATATTGAAAGCAGAATTGGAGAACAACAATCGTCTTAATCCTTTAGTTCTTCTAAAATGGTTAGAAAGTAGTTCTGATATATTTATTGACAATATTGAGAGACTTGAACAACGGAACAATGAGCTAAATGAAATTATTATAAACAGATTGGATATGATTAATTTTGAAGCCTTTAGGATTAAAAGGTTACTGAGTAATGTAGAATTTAAAGGTTAATTTATTTATAGAAAATATGTTTGGGGGCTTTTCAGCCCCCAAAAATTAAGCTAGCCTTTGGCAATGATGACATAGCGGAAGGCCTCCAGTTCCAGAAACTCGGTTCCGAGCTTCGATGTTGTTACCCTCTGTACATTTATCATTGTTGTGATGAACTGATGTACCAGGTAAATTGCTGTGAAATGGATACACTTTAGCCATAATGTAGCTTTTTTAAAATGAACTTGGTAAACTGAAAGGACAGAAACTGCCCATAATAAGAGCATTTTTCAAGAGAGCATCAACGTTCTAGCACTATCTAAAAGATCCAGAGACAGAGTGGAAGTGTTTGAAATCCAGAAGAAAGTTAAGTCAATATTTTGTGCCAAACAATTTTCCAGATGTTTTTTGCTTTTTGACTTGTCAAAAAAAGAAATGATTTGTTTTGAATTTCTGGTTTTTGCCATAACTTCCTATTGGAATTTATATTATGGATTATCGTTAATTTATTTTGAAAACTGAAAGCAAAAACCACCTTGCTCTAAACACTCAATTAAGCCATGAAAGAGGATAATGACAAAAATCAAAAGGAGTTAAATGAAGAACAAGTCTCTGCATTATCGAAATATATTGATGATGTAAATAGACGAAATGAAAAACAAGAAAGGCGTTTAGCCAAGAAACGGGATCGAAAAGTTAATTGGAGAAGATTGCTTAGACATATTGGTGTTTATTCTCAGCCTTTTATCGGTATTGGTTACTTAGTGCTAAGTGGATATAAGCTTGTACATGTTTGTTCGCCTTGGGACCAAGTATTTAACACAATTGCAGTTGTACTTATAGGAAGTGGTTTGTTGACAATTGTGATGACCGTACTAAAAGTATTTTCTTATTTTGAGGAGGAGCTATCTAATATTTTATACGGCAAGGAATTTTTAAAAGATAGACAGGACCTCCCAATACTCTGGTCAAATGTCACTGAAGCTCTATATCATCAGAGATTTCCGAAAATTGCAAAGAAAATCCATACTTTATTAGAGGATCATTACTTCAAAGCGAGTAATAATTACTATTCTTCCTATATTGATTTGAAACTGAATTTAATTGATCAGGGAGATGGTTACGTAATAACAAAAGACGCAATTGTTCAAAAAATCAATGTGGCTGATCTATCACTTAAAAGATTTCCAATTTCATCAAATTTAGATTGTGATCTATCTGAGAAAGATAATCCTATATCATATAATAGGCTTCTTGAATTAAAAATAAATGGGAAGCTAATTTATAAATATAAAGAAGGAGATGATAAAGAAAAACTAATTATAAGAGAGGTATCCTCATATAAAATTACTCTCACCAGGGACATGGACGAGTCAGGAAGGTTCCTTAAGAATAAAATGGATTATTTTCTCGACGTAATGGGAGAGCAACAATACACTATTGAAAGGATTGTGGAGAAAAAGTTCAATCTGTATTATAATCCCATGAAGAAATTTGTTGCAAATCAGATATATAGAAGGATGTCAGTCCTTATTACATATTCAGATTCTCTATTTGTCGATTACGCTGGTTGTGGTACTATCGACAGTTTTATTGAAAGAGATCCAGCTGGCGTATGTAATTTACACCTTGAATATAACGGAATAATTCTTCCTAAACAAGGAATAGTAATTGGAATTGCCCGAAAGCCTTAAAGGAGATTTGTTAAAAGATATTAAAATCCTTTCATTCACGATTAATGTTACCTATATTTCGGCATAACATTTGTTATAAGAAAGCGGCACTAAGTTATTTTAGTCAAAAAAATGTATGTTTCGAAAAAAAAAACAATACTTTTGCAATCTTTTTAAGAAAGAACTCGTATTATTACATATCACTAAACTATGCGGCTATGAAGAATGTAGATGAAGGCATCGGCTAAGTCTTACCGAGTAAAGATTTTACGCCTTAGGTAAAACCTGAGGCGTTTTCTTTTATAATCAACTAGATAGAACCTTATTCTCCCTCTACTTAGCACACTTAAGAACAATATCACCGGACTCAAATTCCTGCTGATCGGCCAGGTCGTCAAAGTAGTTCATCAGGTACTCTATAACCATTTTTCTTCATTTGCCCAGATTTCGCATGATTTTCAGCAATTATCAGCGCAATCCTGGTGCAATTTCATTCCATCAAAATTAAGATCACAGAAAAATAAACCCATCCAGGAAATGTAATATCGGGGTGTATAGACGAAAACGCATTTTAAAGGCCTAAATTTCGAGTTTCACCCTTATCAGGACGTCCACTTCATTTGAGTGGGTGATCGTAAAAAATACCCCTACGAGCTAAAGCGTGGGTGAAGAATTCGTGAAGTGTTCCTGGCTTGTTTTGGATGATCGCTCCCGGGACGGGAGTGCCGGTTGCCTGGTTGATGATGGTTACATTCTCTGATTCCAGGTAATCAGTGAAGGCTTCGAGGGTGGCAGTGATGGCTTTTTTGAGGATGTCGCTTGTTGACTGGCCAGGTAGTTCACAAGAGCTGCCGATAATTTCAAACATAGTTCTCTTGTAGGGCTTTGCCTTTCGATAGGCTCTAAGCAAGGTCTTAACAGGAGGGGTAGTTCGCCAGTGGCCAAGGATGTTCCAGTAATCCATCCACTCGGCGAAATCCTCTATTTCAATAGTCTTGTGAGAGTACTTGTTCACAGCATAATTGAAAGACTTATAATTCACGTATAATACAGACAGCGCCATATCTACAACGTCAATTCCAACTATTACGGCAAGTTCCGGTTTAGCATATTCATAACTTGATGGATCCAATGGTGTAACGTCTTTCATGAATTGGAACAGCACAATATCACCGGGCTGAAGATCAGAGTATATATTTTCGAGAGTTTTCATTTTCATAATCTCAGTTTTTGTTGACGTTAGTTGCATACTCGCTCAACCTGGTCCTCAGATCCTCCACCTTCCTGGCGAACTTGGGGTAGTGGGAAATGAAGAACCGCCCGTTTCGGTATAGGTAGGAAACCTGCGTGGGCAAGCAATCTAGAACTTCAGAGAGTTTGCGCCGGAGGCCGTCTGTTGTTCTGGCCTTATTCCCCAGCAAAGATTCCGGGTCATAAAGCCCGGTAATAGCCATGATGAAGACTGTTCTGAATTCTGTTTTCTCCTTCGTACTCCGGGGGGCTTCTGCTATTTCCTGGTAGATCCGGTAAAGGTGGGGGATCAGGTCGAGGTTTTTGAATGCAGGTTGGAGTTTAACGAGCAATTCCTTTGCTATTGCAGGGTAAGTCTGTTCCAGCTTTCTTCCCAGGCGATAATAGTTGATGCTGCCTCTTTTAAGGTCTTCCATGTTGTTGTGGTGTAGGGGTTATTCAAGATTTTGGTTCAGGAACTCAGCAATAGGGCCCCGGACAATGACCGGCCGGGGATCTCCAGTGCTGGACACTTTCATCAGATCGAGAAAGGTCTCGATGATCACAGCCCCGCGGCAGGCCTCCCTGAACTCCTGAGGGGTGATCTCTCCCTGCTCAAAAGCTTTCAGGAGCTTGATCTTTTCTTCCCGGGAAAGGTTACTGGTTGCCATCCTTCAAAGTCTTTTTGAGTATTCCCTCGATGATGTGGTCCAGCTGGTCGTCGGAGAGATCCTCATAATTGATGGAGATTTCCTGTTTGTCCCGCCATTTATCCGGCCGCCGGTTCTTGAGCCAGAAGATGGCGGCCACCACATCCGGTGCCACCTCCCTGGTGACAATCTTTTTCTCGGTGACCTCCTCCTTTTCCTTGGCCACCCGGGTTGTGGTGTGGGTCTCGGTAAAGGAATAGCCCAGGGCGCGTTTGAGCAGAGCATTTTCGACCTCAAAGTCAACCGGGGCCTTCCCCCGTTTTATGGCCTCCGAAAACTCCGGGTGAGCTTTCTGGTATTCATATAGGGTTGACTCACTGATCCCCAGCCTGGCAGCGATCTGCTTATCAGTAAAACCTTCCCTGGCCAGCCCTTCAGCCAGCACAGGGAAGGAGGAGTTATATTTAGAAAACCGAGCCATGTCTATAATTCCTTTTGAGGTTCTTTTTCACCAAATAAATTGATTGCATGACTTTCGTCTTTAGAGATGAACTCGTTATCATAGAGCTCTTTGTATTCCTTCTCTTGCAAGATCCCTGAATCTTTGGTGAATTCTCCTGGAGATTTGGACATATTACTTTTGAAATAGTCCAGGATTTTGGCATGATCCATACCTGCATCAATGCAATCCCTTAGGATATCTGCTACCTGTGTTTGGTTAAAGAACTTCATCCGCTTTAGTTCACAGGTTATCGTTGTTCACAGGTTTCCCCTTCTCATCCACCAGGGGGATGGAGTGGTCTCCTTCTCCTTCCCCGTTGAACATCTTCAGGTAGTCATCCTCATTCAGGTTGTTGATGTCCTTGGTGAACTCCTCCGGGGTCTGGGACATGTCACTGCCGAAATAGTCCAGCATCTTGCTCTTATCCATACCGGCAGCGATGCAATTGCCCAGGATCTCTTTTACTTCTGTTTGGTTGAAAGTCTTCATCTTGATTGGTTTTGAGGTTATTTACTCAGTGCTTCCTTGAACTGTTTGGTATCAAACCAATCCGGTTCGAACTCGATCCCGTCGGGAACACGGAACACTCTCCCGGATCCCAGGGTCCCAGGGCCGGAATCTTTCGCCTTTTCCTCCCGGTGTTTGTAGGTGAAATAGTTCTTGACATTGGCACCAAAGAGTCCGGAGAATTCCTGAATTCCAGGTAACTCATTTTTCTGCAGGATCCCGGCCAGCTTATTGAAGGCTGCCTCAAAAGCTTTGAAAGCTTCATAGAGTTCAATCTCCTTTTCCGTGGTCAGGTAGATTGAGTACTGCTCCTCGAAATCGGAAGCCGCCGGCATGATGGCCTTTCCTTTCTTGATGGCGATGTTATCCGGGAAGATACCGGTGCGCATGAATTCATCCTTCAGCTCTTTGCAGATCGTGGAAAAGTTCCCGGTGATCTGTTCGGCCTTGGCGGAAAAAGTGCTGTTTATAACAGAATTGTCCACGCCGGTCTTTTTGAGATCCTCCTGCAGCTTCAACCGGATCATCTTCCGGATATGATCCTGCCCTTCCTGGTATACCCCGGTCAAGATATCGAGGGAAAGGGAGAATCCCTGTTCTTTCAGTTGGGCGCCCAGCTGATTGACCTTTTCGTTTATGGCCCTATGCTGCCTCAGTTTCTCATCAATGGCTTTTTGATCGGTGAAAATTTTCAGTTTACTCATAACAATACAGGTTTAAAGCAGGTCTTTTACCACCTGCGGGTTATCACTTATGAAATAGGGAACACTCTTCATTCCCGGAATTCGCTTTTTGTTGGAGGAGATCCACTCATTGAACTGCTGAGGGGTTTTCGTTACCTCATTCCTGGACGGTGTTTCCGGGAGATCCTCACCGGAAAGCAGTTTATCCTCATACTCGTTCAATTCTTCCTCAGTCCGGAGGATGGGCAGGGCCATGCACCGGCACTGAGGGTGCCAGCCACCCCAGACAAAGTCCTTGGGATAGTTTCCCTTCAGGTCGTCGCAAATATCCCTGATCGGGTGGTTAGTCTGTGACGGCCTGATCAGCTTGCCTACCACCATGGGGTTCTGACTCCACCGGTTGTTCTCGGCCATACGGTAGGCCCGGGAGATCTCCGTGCCGGCCAGGCGCATGGCGTTCTGATGGGCGGACCGGTAGACCCCCTGGCCGGGATGGTAGGCCTTGGCCCGGGAGCTGAGCCGTAGCAGTCCTTCCTTATCCCGGACCCTCCGGAAGAGAGCCTCAGGATTGTTCAACAGTTGTTTCAGGTTCCGGGACAGGCTCTGGGCGCTTTCTCCCTTGGCGACAGCCTGCCGGATGAACTGTTTGATGATCTCCAGGTTGTTCTTTTCGAGGTTCCACACCCGGGAGGATAGGTTCAGGGTTCCTGAATAGGCTTCGAAAGGTGCTGAATTGCGTTTTACTTTGAATAAATCTCGAAGCTTTGCAGCCAGGCCGGCTTGTTTCTCCGGTGTTATCTTGATGGGTCCGGTACCAGTTTTGAAGTCAACTTTTATTGATAGCTTGAATTCATTGATGTCTGCCACTGGCCGGTTAAACAGCTTGCTGAGTGTGGAAGTGCCCAGCTGGGCAATGGTCGCCACTCCCAGAACCTTCAAAATGAACTGGTCACTGTGATCCTCTGCCAGGTCCCAGGCCTTCCGGATCGACTGCTCAATGTCGGAGGTCAATCTCTGCCCATGTTTCTCAAGAACTGCTTCGATCTTCTTCACCAGTTCCTTCTCCTGTTTGGGGGTGAGCGTGTCCCGGAGGGTGTAGGGGGAGAGGATCTGAGAAAGCTCTTTACTCAATAGGGCATAGTTCTGTTCGATCCTGCCGTTTTGAGCCAGTAGAAGCCTGGTTAATTCATCGTAATATTGCTCGAAATCGCCTGTCATTTCTTATGTTTTAGCCTTTTCTCAAATCCTGTGGCCAGCTCCTTCACTTGTCGGTTAAAAAAGAGATTGATTACCAAGATGTCCCTGACCTCTGCGATCAACATTGTCACAGAAGACCTCGATACTTCAAAGAGTTCAGCCATGTAATCCTTGAGGCCTTTTTTCTTGATCTGGGTTTTGAAATCAAGGACATCCGGATCATAAAGTGTCAGGATAACGGCCGTGCCAATCAGTCGAATTCTTTTCCACTCTTCTTTGTCATACCGAACCGTGAACATATCCGTATCATTCTGAATGCAGATATAGTCCATGATATCGGGAAGCAGGGACAGATCATCTATTCTGGCCACGTTACTAAGCCGTTCAGCCAATTCCGGAAAGATCTCCTTCAACCGTTGCCCGAGTAGTTCGTTCTGATTCACCGCCTGGCTGTTTGCAGATTTGATTTAGTGAAGTCACCGAAAGCCTCGATCCTCTCCCTTTTGCTCATACCCCGGATCTCGGCACTGGAATAGAACCTGAGCGGTTTCCCGTTCAGCTCGACCGGTCGCCGGCGTTCCATGGTGAATACTTCGCCGGTGTCCTCATCGCGGATCTCTTCAGTCCAGACATGGTATTTGATCCGGCCTTGTGGTGTGTCTTTTGTCTCGAATTTCATTGTGTGGTATTTTGGTTTGCGTCTAGGAAATACGATTATTGATTTTTGAAAGCGTTTTAAATCAGGGCGTTTCATTGTGTCGGTTTTGATCTTGCATCATATTTGCACCACTACCTGGAAAAATTTGAAAATTTAGACTCGAACCTTCCAAGGATTGATATAACCTGATCCATCCCGTTCGCGGTCCGGAAGGTATTCCGATCAATGGACGCAAGGAAGGTGTTCATATCCCCCATCAGATCGACCTGTTCCCGGACATCCAGCAAGATGGTATTCAGCCGGCCGGCTAAAAGGGATCCTGTTTCCTCGGTGAGTTCCTTCCGGATGGCTCCGGCCAAAGAGTTTGGATCAGATTCACTACCAAAAAAGGGCTCCATGATCTTTTGCATAGCCTCAGCTCTCTGTCTGGCTGCATCCATCGCGTTATCAATTGCTGCCTGTTCTTCCGGGGTGATGGCATACCCACCGGCGCCATCGGGGTTGACGGCCTGCGCAATCAGCTCCTGAAGTCTCTCGATCTCCCCTGAGGAAAGCAGAGCATCCATAAAGGCTTTCTGCATCGCCTGCTGGATGATCTTTCTGGAGTAATCAGCAAAATCTTTGGCGGCCAGTTTACCCTCCTGGAAGGCATCCCAAAAATATCCGGCCAGGTCTGATTCAGACAGACCAGTAAGGGCTTCTTCCCAATCTTCAACAAGCTTTTTGATCTCTTCATCAGTAGCCTGCAATTCGTCCTGCAACTGCTTCAACAGATCCTCATCTGTTGCATCCCAGACCACACCTCCCACCGTTCCTGTCCGGTTCTCCTCTGCATTGATTGCCGCCTGCAATTCACCCTGCTTTTTAATCAGGGCAGCAATGGCTTTATCATACTCCTGGGTGAGGTTCGTAAGGTTGGAACCGCTCCCGATCTGATTCATGAACTCCTGTACCAAATCATTGGTCCGCTCCAGTGTTTCTTCATAGGCCTTGGCGCCTTCCTGTACCTTCTTGGTCATCTCAAACAGGGTGACAAAAAGCTGTACCGATCCGGAAACAATAGCCTCAGGGTTTGCCGTTGTTATGCCTATGGCCAACTGGCCGGCTCCGGTAATCAGGTCACCGATCTGGCTAACAGCCTCAGCTGCTTCGCTATTTATACCCGATAGGATTTCCTGAATTCCTCCAAAGACAGTTCTGAGCATAGATACCGCATCCGTCAGGTCAACTTCTATCTGCCGCTGTAATGCGGTTAAATTTCCCTGTATCTCTTCGATATCTTCTTTCAGCTTCTTCTTGGCGTCCTCAGATAAATCCTTTTCTGTATCGAACCGAAGCTTCAGAGCTGCTTCCTGGGTTTTAAGATTGGCCTGTTCATCTTTGAGCCAACGCAATCCTTTCTTCCGGATCTTAGAACTATAATCCTCACTTAGTTTGATCTCTTCCTCAGTGACCCCGCGCATGATATCCAGTTCCTTCTGCTTGGCTTTAATAATAAGATCAAGAGCCGCACGGGTGGTTTCATCCGTCGTCTTGATATATTCATCATTCAATCGGGCTATTTCAGCCTGTAAGTACTCGATCGACCCGGAACCAGTTTTTGTGGTTGTCTCCCGGTATTCCGTGGTAAGGAAAAGCCGCTTTGAGGCATAGTTCTTATCGGAGGGGTTCAGTTTAGCGATCTCTTTCTGCAGGTACTCGGCATAGCTGCCGGCTGAGCTCTTCAGTACCTGGAACTGCCGATCCGCACTCTCCTGGCCAAATAGCTCGACCCATTGCTGGTACTGCTCGTAGAGTTCCTTTTTCTCCTCAATTTCTTCCTGGAAGGTCTTAACGGCATTGTTCTTGCTCCGGCCCCGGATCAGGTCGATCTGTTTCTCAGCATTTTCGATCTGCCCGAGGTATTTCTTCTGAAGTTGGACAAAGTCAGGTTCTTCACCGGTAAGGTCGTCAATGGCTTTCTTTGCCTCGGCAATGATCTTCTCCCAGTAGGCGACATTTGTTTTCACAACCTTTGTGACCAGATCATCAGGATCGACTTCTTCATCAAAAGTCAGTTCATCGACCATATTTCTGTAGGAATCAATCATGCCCTGGAAATACTCCTCGATTGGCTTCTGCTCTGCTTTTAATTTTGCGATACTAATGAACTGATCGATAAAGGATAGTTCTCCCAAATTTGTACTTCCGTCTTTCTGAATCTCTTCCTCAGCAATGTCTTTCAAGAAGTCTTTATAGAGCTGGCTGGCCGTGGCGTTCCAATTCTTGAAATTATCCAGTGCATTATCACCAGCCAGTTCCATTTGTTTGTCTATCCCATCATAAATGGCTGTCATAAAATCAGTCAGCCTGTCAGCACCTTTGTATTTGGAGAAGGTTTGAGTGAACTCTCCCAGTTTTTCATCGAACTTCTGATTGAATAAAGTCTGCTGTTCATCAAGCTTAGTCTGATAAGCTTTTACCCCAGCGTTTGCCATGATCGCCTTCGTTACTCTTTTCTGCGCTTCTTCTATGTCTTCAAGGGTGTCTTTTTCACTGATCAGATTATCCAGGTATTGGCTATACCGTGAATTGATCAGATCTCTGGCCGTATTCCATTCCTTGGTCCCCTTCTCAGCTTTTTTCAGAGAATCAAATACGCTGTTGAGACTGAACACATCGGAACCCAGTTCCTTTGCCATTTCCTGTGAGGCGGAATTGAAATCAACAACCTCTTTCCGGGCACTACTTATGGCCAATGCTAGCCCTACAAGAATAGAAGCGACTGCTGCAATGGGGTTCACGCTTTGGGCTGCTGTCAGGGCCCTTTGAGCAATGGTGGTGGCCTGAATTGCTTTCGTAAGGGAACCCATTGCCTGAGCCTGCTGCAGGATGTTGGTTATGATGGTGGCGGCTTTGTAGGTCCCATAGGTGGCGATCAAAACCTTCACAACATCGATGACCTTTTCGTAGTTCTCAACCAGATTGGCGACGGATTCAATACCCCCATAAAGAAGCCCTTCGTTTTTCTCCCCGATCTCATCCAGCATCCGGGAGATTGCATCTTTGAGGTTGGAGACCTGGCCAGGGAGAGATGCCACCTGCTTTTCCATCATGTTGGCGAACTTGCCGCCCTCATCGGTAAGATTAACAATTACCTTCTGAAGATCCTCAAACCCCACCTGACCTTTCTCCGCCAGGTTATAAACGGCACTCTCGGCCACGCCAAATTCCTTGGCCAACTCCGAGACCAGCGGAATCCCTCTTTCAAGGAACAGGTTCATTTCCTCTGCCTGGAGTTTGCCCTTGGCTTTCACCTTACCATAGGCCTGGACCAGTCCGTCCAGATCAGTGGAGAGGCCGGCGGAAATATCCCCCAATCGGCGTAAAACATCCAGGGTATCCTCTGCCTCCACATTGAAGGCAAGGAGCTTTTTCACGCCCTGGCCAACATCGGTGAGCTCGAACGGAGTTTTGGCGGCGAACTCGATAGTGTCCTGCATCAGTTTGTCTGCCCTCTCTTTGTTGTTCAGGATGGTTTCATAGGCGATCCCCAGCTGCTGGAATTCTCCCCGGACGTTCACAATGTCACTGATCAGTTTCTTGCCGGCTTCGAAGGTTAAATACCCGGCCAAGGTCTTCCCAATTTTCTTGAAGGTATCATCCATCTTTTGACCTTCCCGCTGGACGCCGTTTGACATGGCTTTTATCTCACGTTCGAGCTGTGAAATTCTTTTGTCAAGTTCGGCTGTATCAATTGTAGTTGCGAAATTTATAGACGCCATTTTTTAAGAGTTAGAGTTGAACCTATACGAATCCGCCATTCTGTATCTGTCAGTATATCAGTTGCTATTGAATTCAAATCGTTTGAAATGCACCGTATTTGCACCAGTCTCTTTGATTTCTTGGAGCTTATCCTCAATTTCTTTGAGGATTAGTTGTGCTTCAAAAATTCCTTCTTCACACAGCTGGATAAGAATTGCCATATTCAGAGCAAGTAAGGTTGAACGGATCTCCTCCACGTTTAACCGTTTGATCAATTCACTGGGTTCAACTTTCCCTTTCCCTTTTGGCCCGATGCACTTAAACATTACCTCTGAAGAAATACCCAGGGACTTGGCAAAGGTCTCTGCATATTTTTTTGGAATGCCCAGATAGATATTGTCGGAGTCAGCATCCCGTATCTCCTGGATTATGTCCTCATTTTTCTTTTTCATTTCTGTTTCTGTTTTTGAATTTTGTCAAGTATCGCCTGGCCCTGCTGGGTGTGAAGGACCTGGCCAGGCTTTTCTGTTGTCTGGGGCTTTCGCTCCAAAAAAATACCGTTATAGTTTTGGCTCATGGAATAGGTAATCATCGCCCGGGCCCGCTCCGGATTCTGGTTCGAAAGGGTTAGTATCCGATCAACAAGGCTGGACAACCCGGTAGGCTTGTAGGTCTGTCCTTTTTCACTTTTGTATTTTAGCCAGATCAGGATATGTTCTTCAAAACCGGGAGGGATGGGATTTTTGGATATGTAATCGGCCCAAGCTTTGAGGTAGGAAATTTGTTTTTGAGTGCCCTGGGCCGCCGGAATGCTGCCTTTATGGACGGATTGGCCGTTTATTGGTTGGTGATCTTTTTGAGTATTGTCCTGGCCTATTGTTTTCGATTTAGGCGAAATTTTAATTTCGCTATTATTATTACTATTTACATATTCATTATCATACTCATTATCATTATCGGCTTTTTTGGGTTTTTCAATTAACCCAGATAACCCACTGGGTTTTTTGGGTTCCTGGTGTTGGCTATCATTGTTTTTAGGGGGGCGACCTCCTTTTTTTCCATTCTCTTTGTTACGTTCGACTACAGCTTCGTACTTGGCCTTGTTATGGTCAAATGCCTGTTTTACAAACAGAAATGAGATTTTTAACGCTGGATCCTCATCAACAAAACTTGGAATAGTTCCGTCAATATGAAACTGAAAAATGGCGTCCAGAAGCTTACCTTTTTGCTCCCATGAAAGGCTTTTAATAGGCGGGTAAAAGGAGTTATAAAGAATAAAAGATTCTTTCATGAAAATCAATTTAAGTTTATGTTTTTGTGTTCGGAAAAACCCACAAAACCCAACGAACCCAAAAAACCCAGTGGGTTATCTGGGTTTTCATTACAATCGAGGTTTGAACAGTATTCAGTGGGTCGAACTTGATAAGTGGGCCAGTTTAGAACAGTGAGAAGAGGCCGTTTTTGTTTTCCTCTACCGATATATTGCACACGAATTATTCCATCAACTTCCAAAAGCTCAATGAATCTTTGAGCTTTTGTGAGTGAACAATCAAATAAGCCAGCCCAGTATTGGAAGGATCTGCTACTTTGCCCAGGATAGCAGGTGAAAACTTTGTTGCCTACAAAGTCCTGACAAGGAGTTTGGTTGACGTTTAGTAAAATAGTGATCCAGTATCGAAGGAATGGGTCACGGAAAATCCAATGATCTTGGATTTGGCTTTCAATTCTTATACTTCGGATCATCGTTCAAATTTTGTGGCTGCTTCCATGACCTCAGACCTGAGATACATGATCTTTTTGCCAACCCGGAGCGGTTTGAGGATCCCACGCCGTTCATGAGCAATCATGGTATTGGCAGTAGAGATCTTCAGAAGTTTCATAGCCTCATGACGGGTTATGAACTCCGGCTGGTCAGGTACTTCTTCAATGGATTCCTGGATGACCTCTTTCATCAGCCCCTTCAAAAGGGTCCGAAACTCATTTAGCGGAATGCTAATTAGGACTTGTTCTGGCATCTTGCTCACGTTTGTTCATGAGCAAAGTTGAAACATCCAGTTATTTTATTTACCTGTAATTTTTGAAAGTTAGTTACAGGTTTATTACTGGCAGTAATTCAGGCGATTATGAATAGAAAATTACTGAAAATTACTGAAAAATACAGGCTTTATTTTGACGGTTTCGGCTTTTCCGATAAAAGCTCTTTGGCGTATTCGATTACCTCAGCGTTTCTTTCCATGTTTTGTTTTTCCAACAGTTTAATGGCTCCATTCAGGATACGTGGATCTTTATGATTATTCTTAAAATCATATAAGTAGGCCTGTATCGTGGCTGCGGATATGTCATAAAACCCCTCTTCATTCAAGATACTTTCAATCATTGGAAGCTGGTCTTCTTTGCTGTGGCCGGAAATGTCACTGATTATCTTTTTTTCTATCTTTAAAAAAATCAACATTCCTACATGTTTCTTTTCCCCGTGAGCATACTTCGATTTTGAAAAAGGCTTTTCAGAGTTTGTCAGTTGTGAGTTTTTCTTCTCTTCCGCTCTCCCTTTCGCCTCCTTTATTTTCTCTAGTACGGCTCCAATTTCATCGATCTCAGGTTCATTTGACATTTTTTCAATTCTATCCTTGTTATGCTCTTCGATCGATAACCGTCTTTCTTTCTCACGAAGGAAATCCAGGAAACCTTCAGCCGATTCAATGATTTCCAAATTTTTTGACAGTCCGAGCTGCCGCCTATAATTCCAAAGATCTTTTGAAATTTTAGGTATTAGGTATTCCTTGATAAATAAGCGTTTAGATGCCTTGGTGTTTTTTTGGTTGTATGAAATCTCAAGCCGTCTTTCAAAATCGGGTTCGCTGTTTACTAACCTTTTCTTTAAAAACTGGATACTTCCGCCAGCTACAAAGTAGGCATGAATTATATTTCCGGTGAGAATCTCGTTATCAATAAGAGAAAGCGCTTCGGTTAGCTTAATATCAATCTCATTTCCTGAGAGTCTGTAGTCTATAAAAACAGGAAACTCTGTTGATTCGTTGAAATTATCGGAGTCAGGATAAAGCCTGATAACTCCATTTTCAGTCATATGTTCGACACAGAGAATAGGTAAGTAGTCCATATTAAACGACCTTTAAATGTTCGCCATTCATTCTCCAGAAGTCTTTCAACATCCTGGCGTGTTCTTCCGGGGTCACTTTGATGTATTTCAGGAAGGCATCCTCCGTCCGATGACCGGTAATCTGCATAATTGACCGGGCAGGAAACCCGGCTTTATATAGGTTGGTAGCGAAGGACCGCCTGGCAGTGTGGGTAGTAGTGAGCTCCCACTTGTGATACTTGATGCTTTGTTTTACCCCTCCCCGGGTGATGGTTTTATGGAATGGGGTATTGAGTTCTGCTTTCTGGGCTACCTCCTTCAGGTACTCATTGAACTTCTGATTGGTGATGACCCTGGGCAGGTCCCCACCGTACTTATTCATGATAGCTTCAACGGTCGGGTGAATGGGGATGACAACCTTCTGCCCAGTCTTCTCTTGGATAATGTGGATGTAACCGTCTTGGATCCGGTCCCTGGTGATCTGTTTCACATCGGAGAACCTGCAGCCGGTCCAGCAACCTACCAGGAAGAGATCCCGAACCCGGTCAAGGGTAGGGGACTCGGAGAGGTCCAGGTTGTAAAGTTGCTCCAGCTCCCGGGTGTTAAGGTAAATGTTATCGCTTTCCTCAGTCAGGGTTTGAAATCTCCTGCTTTTAAACTTGGTTGAAGTATTGATCCCTTTCTCAGTGGCGGCATTCAGGAAGATCTTCAGGGTCTGAATTTTCTTCCCGATGGTGTTGGTGGCCAGCTTGACCTTTTTGTCTTTGTTCCTGACTGTGGCGTTTTGATCCTGCAGGAAAGAGACAAACTCTTCATAAAACTCCAGGTCGATATCATTGAAATCAATATCCCGGCCTAAATGCTTACTAAAGGCTTTCAGGTATTCAAAAGTACGGGAGTACTCCCTGATCATCTTGTAACTCACCGGGCGCCCAGTCTTTGTATTTGGCCGGCTGGGGGCCTTCTCAATAAACTCTTCAATGAAGCTGAAAAGGGTAGTCTTCTTCTTTTTGTACTTGTCCGGGTTCCAGTACTTCTCAACCGTTATGGCCAGCCAGTCTGTTTCAACCTTACCAGTGTGCCGGATCTGTAAATATTCATCCTCAATGAAGGCTTTTAAATCCCTGAGGTCCTTCTTGGTTTTGTCCATCCCGGGAAAGTCTGCCCGGATTTTAACACTCTCTTTACTTTGATCCCAGTGGTCCGGCAGCATTTCAATACCTGATTTGGCATACAGGTTGATATCCCTGCCGTCCCTGAGCCTTACCCTGATACTCTGTTTCCGCTTGGAGTCCTTTGAAACAGACCTGGTGAAATAGGTTACTGTGGCCATTGCTTTAAATGTTGGTTAAACAAATTTATAAAATTGCACCACCACCGCCCCACATAAAGTAAAATATTTTACAAACAAGTGATATATTTTACAATTTTGCGCTTTTTCAAACCTTCGGAAAAACCCGGTAAAAAGGCAATGCAGATAAGAGTTAACTTTGTAAACTGTTGTAAGTGATTTTATATTTGTAACTTCCTGCTACCCCGACAGAGGAAAAAGCCTGTCCGCAGTGATGCGGACAGGCTTTCCTTCTTTTACGGCTCCCTCAAGCTCCGCTTGAAAGGGAGCCGTAAAAGAAGGAAAGCCGTAAGGGGCGAACAGAGCGAGCCCCTGGCTTTTCCCTCTGAAAATCCCCCCACCCCAGGATCACGGAGTAATCCCTCCCTCAAGCTCACAAATTACCCCAAAAATTTAGACAACAAGTATAATTAGAAATTTAATAAACTTGTTGTTATGAAAAAGCGAAAGAATTACCCGGCAGGGTTTAAGACCAAAGTGGTTCTTGAGGCCCTTCAGGAA
>JBMOLL010000008.1:0-125534 GCA_049325415.1 Bacteroidota bacterium
ACGGGACAATTATCGGCTTCAGGAACCTCGATTCTCTCCGTTCAACCAAGCCCGGGTTCCTTGAACACCAGTTGGAGCTAATGCGTGATGAGAACGACTCCATTACGATCAATATAAGCCCGGATTACAACAACTATATTTTTTACCGCAACTCGATCCTGTTGCGCAAACTCGGTATTTTCCCGTATGTGCAGCTGGCCGTGATCATGCTGTTCATTTTTGTTTCCTATATCGCCTTCAGTGTATCACGAAAGGCGGAACAGAATGAGGTCTGGACCGGTCTGACGAAGGAGACCGCTCATCAGCTGGGCACCCCGGTGTCGTCCCTTCTGGGGTGGGTGGAGATCATTAAAAGTACAGGTACACCGCCGGAGATCGCTGAGGAGCTTAGAAAAGACGTCTCCCGCCTGGAAAAGATCACCGAGAGGTTTTCAAAGATCGGAGCCAAGCCTTCCCTGGTCCCGACGGATATCCGCCACACCATCCAGGACAGTATTCAGTACCTTCGTTCCCGGGTGTCCAATGAAATTATCATTGAATTCATGCCGCCTGCTGAACCGGTAGAGGTTCCCCTGAATGAGACCCTGTTCAGCTGGGTTATTGAAAACCTCTGTAAAAATTCAATGGATGCCATTGAAGGCAAGGGAAAGATTACTGTTGAGTTAAAGACTGTTGACAATCATGTGCTTGTTGATGTAGGTGATACCGGGAAAGGGATTCCGAAATCGAAATACAAGACGGTATTCAAACCCGGGTACACGACTAAAAAGAGGGGCTGGGGTCTGGGATTATCCCTTTCAAGCCGGATCGTTGAGATGTATCATAACGGGAAGATCTTTGTTCTGGCATCCGATCCCGGGAGTGGAACCGTCATACGAATACAGCTTCCGGTTTAAGCCTTGCGGATCACTGTCGACGTATCTTTTCCTGCGAAACAATCCTGTACAGCTTATCCGAGCGCCGTATCGTTGTGGGCACAGGAATGGTACAGCGATCGCCCTTCACTGCTTTTTCCGTCGGCTGATCGTTAACCCGGAGTTCTGCCACGATCAACTCCTGGGCTCCGGTAGTGGGTCCTGTCACCAGGATTTCATCCCCGGTTTCCAGTTCTCCGGCCTCGATGAGGAACTCAGCAACCCCGGCTTTCTCAAAGTAATTCATTCCTTTGCCCAGGTAGATCTTTCGTTTGGTGGCCATGGATCCATAGGCCGGGCTCCATTCTCCCAGTCTTTGTCCGAGATAATAGCCATCCCAGAAACCCCGGTTAAAGACTGTTGCCAGCTGATTCTCCCAGACGGAAATTTTCTCGGGGGTATAGCTGTTTTCAAGCCAGGCTGTGATTGCTTCGCTGTAACAGCTTGTCACTGTTTTTACATATTCAGCTGGCCGGGCTCTTCCTTCGATCTTAAGTACGCTTACTCCGGCGTCAAGGATCCTGTCGAGGAAGCGGATTGTGGAAAGATCTTTGGGAGACATGATATACTCATTGTCGATTTCCAGTTCGTTGCCTCTTTCCTTATCCGTGACGATATAGGATCTCCTGCAGACCTGAAAGCAATCGCCCCGGTTGGCCGAATGGTTATGTTCATGAAGGCTCAGGTAACATTTTCCGGATATGGCCATGCAGAGGGCTCCGTGGATGAACATTTCCAGTTTCATGAGTTGTCCACCGGGACCTCTGATTTCCTCTTCCTTCACTGCTCTTGCAATCTCTTCCACCTGGGTCAGATCGAGTTCCCGGGCGAGTACGGCCACGTCGGCATAGGCTGCATAGAATTTCAGGGTTTCGATATTGGAAATATTGAGCTGGGTGGAAAGATGGACCTCCACCCCTTTTTGCCGCGCATACTGCAGGACCGACTGATCGGAAGCGATTACAGCCGTAACCTCATTTTCTGCTGCAAGATCAATTATCTGCCGCATCTGGGCCAGTTCGTGGTTATAGATGACCGTGTTTACGGTCAGATATGTCTTTAGCCCGAGTTCTCCGGCCCGTCTGACGATTTCCGGCAGGTCGGCAGAGGTAAAATTGGCTGATGACCGGGCTCTCATGTTCAGTTGTTCGATCCCGAAATAGACGGCATCAGCCCCGCCCTGGGCGGCGGCGGTGAGTGCCTCCCAGGAGCCGGCCGGGGCAAGGAGTTCAATATCTCTTCTGTTTACCTGCGACATAGTGACAATAATCCCGGCAAAGATAACGCTTTTTCTGCCTTTACTGTTCTGCCTGAATGTCAGAGACCATTGTGGGTGGCGGCTTCAAGGATCATCCGTGCATTAAGGGCGGGATCTGCGGTGTTGGTTGTCAGGGTGGTTCTTGCTCCGGAATGATTTTTCTCCAGCGAAAAAGCATAGGCCTTATCATAGTATTCCAGGGTGATCATGGCTGTCCGGTAAAAGTCCTTTTGCAATACTGCCTCAACGGCATCCCTTGTGCGGTCGCCCCCAAGCCGTTTGGAAATTTTTTCCACGCAGGCGACCAGTTCATTTTCAGGATAAGCGGCATAGTCGTCCACCAACCGACCGGCTCTCAATTCCCTTTCCATTTCGATGACGACCAACGAGGCGCTGCGCATGGCGAAATAAAAAGGTTCGGGTATCACACATTTGCCTATATTCCGGCTTTCGTCCTCGAGCCAGATCCTTTTTCCGGGATGCAGCCGGTACAAAGCGTCGGCCAGCAGATTCTCGAACTGCTCTGTACTCGGCTGAGGCAGCTCGCCCAGCGCGCCGAAAGCCGAGCCTTTATGGTGGGCCATTCCTTCCAGATCGATCACCTGTTCTCCGGCTGCTTCGAGTTCAGAAAGAATGGCCGTTTTTCCGCTCCCGGTGCTTCCCCCGATAACACGCAGCTCAAATTCCCCCGAGATATATTCCCGGTTATAACGCCGGTAAGCGCGGTAACCACCATCCAGAAGGTGGCAATGAAGACCCATGGTGCTGAAAAGCCAGGCCATGCTTGAGCTGCGCATGCCTCCCCGCCAGCAGTGTATAAGAAGCTCTTTATTCCTGGCTATTTTCATTCCGGCACGGGCAAGACCGGGCATTTTTGGTCCGACGAAATCCAGGGCAGCGAACATGGCCGATTCCCTGTTCTCCTGTTTGTATTTTGTCCCCACCACCTTTCGTTCCTCATCATCGAAAAGAGGGATATTTACTGCACCCGGGATGTGTCCCTGGGCAAACTCACCGGGAGAACGAACGTCCACAACAGGTAAGGCCTGTCGCTTTTTCAGGAAGGTTTCTATGTCTGTCTGGCTGATCATAACCGTCTGAACGGTTGTTGCGGTGCCGGTTATCTTTCCAGGAAACTGTCGAGTATGGAACGGCTCTCTTTTCCGGTATTTCTTCCGTAAGGAGAAATCGCCTGGATCAGTTTGCGTATGGGCATGGATTGCAGCCAGACCTTTCCGGTTCCGCGAAGAGTGGCCAAAAAGATCCCTTCTCCGCCAAAGACCATGGAACGCAGGCTTCCGACGGTTTCCACATTGAAATCTATCCCCGGGGTAAAACCTACAACACAGCCGGTATCGATCCTGAGCATTTCATTATTCAGGTTTCTTTCAATGACCGTGCCTCCGGCATGGACAAAGGCTTTGCCGTCTCCCTCCAGTTTCTGAAGAATAAAGCCTTCTCCTCCGACCAGACCCGTGCCGATCCGGCGGTTAAAAAAGAGGGAAATCCTGGTTCCTTTTGCCGCGCATAGAAAGCCGTCTTTCTGGACGATCAGGTTACCACCGAAAAGTTCCAGGTCGAAGGGAACGATCTTTCCCGGATAGGGTGCGGCGAAGGCCACCTTTTGTTTTCCGGCCCCGCTGTTGGTGAAATGAGTGACAAAGAGTGATTCGCCGGTAATCAGGCGGCTTCCTGCGGAGAGCAATTTGCCGAGCATGCCCTGATTTGCTTCAGAGCCATCTCCCATCCTGGTTTCAAAGGTTATTCCGTTATCCATGTACATCATGGAGCCGGCTTCGGCAATCACGGTTTCTCCCGGATCGAGTTCAATTTCCACCAGTTGAATATCGTCTCCGATAATTCTGAAATCTATTTCATGTGAGCGCATCTTTTTACTTTATTGATTTTGAAAACATGTTGATTAATAGCTGTTTGATTGTTTCCACCCTTGCCGGCTTGACAATATAATCGTTCATCCCGGCCATAATGGCTTCCGATCTTCTCTGATCATCATCGTCGGCAGTCATGGCAATAATCGGTGTTTTCAGCCCCAGTTCCCTGATTTTCACTGTTGCCTGAACACCATCCATTTCCGGCATGAGAATATCCATAAAGATCACATCATATTTCCCCGCGGAGACCATTTGTACAGCCTCCTCGCCGTTCCTGGCCAGATCGATCTCATAGCCAATATTCTTGAAAATCGACTGGGCTACTTTCTGATTAATCGGATTATCCTCAGCCAGCAGAATGGAAAGATCTTCCGGAAGGGAATTGAGCAGCGGTTCAATGCTCTTTTGATCCTGTATCCCCGGGAAGTTTTCCCGGATAATATCGAAGACCTCCTTGCTTTCAAAGGGCTCTATCAGGTAGTAGTCGATATCCTGTTTGCGGCAGGCTTTATAGTTACCGGCTTTGTCATTTCCCGTGACCAGAATGATCGGCAGGTGGCTTGTCAGTCCGGCAGCTTTAAGGTTGTCTGCCAGGGAAAAACCGTCGAGCCGGTTCCTGTCGGCCAGTACAAGGATGTGATACAGGTCTTTTTTAGTCTGGACATGGTGAATGACACTGTCAATAGTACTGTCCTGGTAGACTTTGGTCACCACATTAATACCAAAGTCATTCAGGATGTTGACAATGGGATTTTTAAAGGGGTCAGATTCCTTTGTGCAGAAGAGGACCGTAATCTGGTTCAGTCTGGATATCCCGTCGAAATTATAGTTCTTCTTCAGTTTTTCATTGGAAAAAGCCTCAATAGTAAAATGGAATACGGAACCGGGGTACATCTCATTCCTGATGAGGGGATTAGGACTTTCCACCCAGATCTCCCCGTTCATCAGTTCCACCAGTTGCCTGGCAATGGCTGTTCCAAGGCCTGTTCCACCGTACTTCCTCGCCACAGAGCCTCTTGCCTGGGAATAGGTTCCGAAAATATCCTTTATCCGGTCCTGCGGGATTCCAATTCCGGTATCCAGAACGCTGAAGTGCAGGCTGACAGTTCCCTGGTAGGAATCGGCCAGTTTAGCGGAGATCAGTATGCTGCCTTTTTCCGTGAACTTGACCGCATTGCTTACCAGGTTGGTGATGACCTGCCTGAGCCGGAAGGGGTCACCGATCAGGTTATCGGGCACATTGGCCTTGATATCACTGGAAATTTTAACACCTTTTTCTGCGGCAAGGGGCCGGAACAGTTCCATAACCAGATTGATTTCATCCGACAGACGGAAGGGGATTTCCTCGAGCATAATTTTACCGGCTTCGATTTTCGAAAAATCGAGAATATCGTTGATGATATTCAGGAGCAGGTCGGCTGATTTTTTCACGATGCTCACCTTTCCTTTAAGCTCTCTGTCGAGATCGCTTTGAAGCAGGCTGTTTACCATTCCGAGGATTCCGTTCATCGGGGTGCGGATCTCGTGACTCATGGAGGCAAGGAATTCCGACTTTGCCTTATTGGCCGCCATCTCCTGTTTCCTTGATTTTTCGATCGGGGAAACGTCAATCAGGGCAATCAGCTTCAACTCTTCTCCCCCGATACGTGTCTCTTTTTCAAGGCGATAAATAACCGTTTCATTTCCGTCTTTCTCGTAGAAAAGGAACTGGGCATTATCAAAAGCGGTGTTCACGCTGTCCTTCAACAAGTATTTGTTCGACACGAGGAACTGCCGGTTAAAGCCTTTTCCGATCAGGTTTTCGTTTCTACCCAGGAACAACATGGACTGGGCAGAGGCATTAATATTGCGGATAATATTTTCTTTATCAAGGATCATAATCCCTACGGGGAAATTCTCCACGATCTGTCTGAATATTATATTGGTAACCTTAAGGGCCTTTTCTGTTTTTGTTTGCTTCGAAAAAATGTACAGGATATACACAATCAGTCCGATAAAAAGGATGAGGGAGATCCCCCAGAGAAGAAGGTTGCGGCTGAGGAAAAAGCGAAAAAACGAGCGGGTTTCCACGGAAAACACAATTCCAACAATCCGGTTGAAAATATTCATCGGGTAATAGGCCGAGCTAAGCGAAACAGCTTTCCCGCCTGCAAGAGAAATTTTGTGTTTCATCTCTCCCGGAAGTTCAGTCTGAAGGCTGTCGGCAATAATCTGCAAATCGCTTACCTGAAAATCCTCAACGGGGAAATCGCTCATCAGAATCTCCCCGTCGGAGGAGAGCAGCCACTGCCATTTCACCATTTTATTCTTAGGGTAAAGCTTAAACACCCCGGCGGCAAACTTTCTGAAGTCCACTTCCACATTGATGTTTCCGCAAACCTCATCATTTTTGAAATAGGGAAAATAATAAATGTATTTACCATTCTGTTCAACGACCCTGTCACGGGGAAACAGCCTGTTACTTTTCTGGCGTGGGAAGGTATCCAGAACAAATTCCTCTTTGTCGTTGATATATAGCCCGAGGTAGTGATTTTCGTTGTCGTAAACAGCTATATTGTTTACCAGCTGTCTGTACTTCGAATAAAAAACCTTGAGGCTGGTCGTGTTATCCTCCCCCTCCTGCCCGTTTTTAAAAACCGACTCGAAATGACTGTTAATCAATATTTTATTCAGGTCGCTGTCGAAGTCGGAAAGAAATTTTTCCATATACTCTCCGCAGCGGATGGTCTGTTCCGACAGGTTACTGTTCAGGAACTGCACATAGCGCCGGTTGGCACTGATAAAGGTGAATGCGTTCAGAACCAGAATCAGTGTCAACAGCAGGGCCGTTATTATTGAAATACGTCTCATCGGCGAATTATGATCTCTTTTTCGGGAATACCGAAGGTAAAATGGCCGTTTGTAAAGATAATAATTGATTGTCCTTTTTGGCAAATCCATCAACAATAAACCTGTCAGGTGTAAAAGAAAAGTTCACAGGCATCAACGGGAAGTCGGGGGTGAGAAGATACAAGCAAGCGTTTCGGGAGGGGAAGCCAGTATTCAGGAGCGAATTTTTCGCCTGGTATTATCTGTATTTTTCACTGGAATCTTCCAGCATTGCAAGGTAGGACAGGTAGCGGGATTCGCTGATCGTGCCTTCATCAACCGCTTTTTTTACCGCACATTTCGGCTCCATCAGGTGGAGGCAGTTATGGTACTGGCAATTACCACTTTCGCGAAAGATCTCCGGAAAGAAATGGAACAATTCCTCCCTGGCAATATCTATGGTTCCGAAGCCTCGGATACCCGGCGTGTCGATTACGGCTCCCCCGGAGGCCAGCTCAAACATTTCCGCATAGGTTGTGGTGTGTTTGCCTGCAAGATGGTATTCGGATATTTCTCCTGTTTTGAGGATCAATGCCGGGTCAACAGCCTGAATAAGGGCTGATTTACCTACGCCGGAATTCCCGGAGATAACGGATACTTTTCCTTTCATTTCATCCCGTATGCGATCTATGCCTTCTCTCTTCAAGACCGAGACCGGATAACAGGGATAGCCCGCCCCGGTATAGACCCGGATCAGCTGGTCCATCTCCTTCCGCTCTGTTTCGTCGTAAATATCCGTTTTATTAAAAAGGATGATCACCGGGATCCTGAAGGCTTCCGCAGAAACCAGAAAGCGATCGATAAAGGCGGTCAGGGTTTTTGGGGCTACCATGGAGACCATCAGCCAGGCGATATCAATGTTACAGGCTATGAGCTGGTATTCGCGCGAAAGGTTGGAGGCCTTTCTGATGATATAGTTCTTTCTGGGATGGATGGCGGTGATCAATCCCGAATTCTGGCCCTCCTCAAGGGAAAAGGTAACAAGATCACCTACGGCAACGGGGTTTGTGGCCCGGATCTCTTTCAGGCGGAACTTACCTTTAATGCGGCAGGGAACCGGTTCATCGCCGTTCTGTCTGACATAATACCAGCTACCTGTAGACCGGGTGACAACGCCTTCGCTCAAATCTTCTGATTTTGGGCAAAGTTACATAAAATGCCGGACGGTTGTTTTCGCCATTCAGCGAATCCTGTTCCGGCACCTTGTATTGGGGCGCTTCCTGTCGTACCGGATTAAAACCATCCGAATTTAAAACTCAGGAAGGCTGCCGGCGAAGAGAGATCGCTGCTGTTGTAACTATGCCGGGGATCTCCGATCCCTGAATACAGGTTGTAGCTTGCCCCGGCACCGATCCTGAAATATCTTGCCAGATTGATCTCCAGTTCCACTGTTGGAGCCAGGATAAAAAACCTGTCGGGATTCAGAACCGGAAGATACACTGAAACGTCGGTCAGTCCGAATTCCCCGAAGCCGATGAGTGTGGAAACCGTCGCATGAACCGCCCGGTCGCCCCTGAAAATATAACCGGTCCAGAACCCTCCGTGGCCAAGATAGAGTTGTTTTGACAGGTCACCGCCGGCATAATCTATGATCTGGTTGGTAAGTCCAAGGCCATATCCCCCGAAGAAAAAGTCGTTTACAATGACCGCTCCGCCTCCGCCCATCATGTGCCCGAATTCTCCGGCGACGGAAGTAAACTGCATGAAAGGACCGCCCATCCCGGTAATTCTGAGAGGTTTTCCTTCAAAAACCGTATGGTACTCCCTTTCATCCTGGGCAGACAGAGCCAGGGGTATGAGGACAGCAAGAATGAACAGTGCCAGTTTTTTCATGATGAATTGTTATTGATCCGGTAATATAGACAATAAAAACCGGAGCAGGTTGCACTGTTTATTCTTTATTTCTACCAAGGGGCGTAGAGAGTGAAAAGCGCCTGGAGGAAAAGCTGAGCCCGGCCAGGTCGCCTTCTTCGTCGCGGCTTGCCATCAGCGACATATCGGTTCCGGCGACTTTATTCAGTTCCTGAATGCCGGCAGAGGCAAGGTCCCAGATTGAGAGGTCCTCGGCTTTGTTCAGGGTCATTTTCAGTTCCTCGAATTCCTTACGGGCGACCAGTTGAATGGGGGCATTCCGGGTATAGCTGTTGATCGGAGGGATGTAGATCGGCCGGATCCGGTCGCTTTCGGGGCGGTTTTCCGGAAGATCCCTGGTGGCAAAGATTGTTCCTGCCAGGAGCTGAGGGCTCTCAATCCGTATTTCTTCATCCTGAACCGACGGCAATTCCTGGGATGTGACGATTTTCCCGACGGGAACATTCTGATCCGGGGGTTGTTCCTTGTGTCGGATTGAAATGTTCAGATGATTGGTCGTAGCCTGTTCCTTTTTTTCCGGCGCAAGCTGTTCTTCTGTTTTTTCCTGCGGTACTTCATCCCGGTCAGCCAGAACCATTTCCGGCGCCCTGTCCTGCAATGCAAAGACAAGGAGTACGGCGGCCACGGCGGCGGCGGCGGCCAGCCAGCTGAGCCAGATGATATTTCGGGATTGCGGTACCGGTTTTTTCAACTCACTTTTTCCGGAATATTTCACCTGATCCGGCACCAGCACCGTCATTTTGATCAGTTCGAGCTGTTCTTTCATCCACGCTGACCGGCCAAGTTGTTCTTCAAAGGCTTTTCGCTGCTCCGGGTCCAGGTCTCCTTCCAGCCAGGCAATGGCAAAGAGGTCAAAATTCAGGCGGGTAAGATGTGTGCCGTGGGGAGGTATGTTTAACTTCAAGGCTTCATGGTCGGGATAAGTGATGTTCTCCGGTATGGCTTTAACGGGTTTTAGTGTACGAAACTCCTCTTCCAGGTCGGGATTGAGTAACAGGAAGTGCTGAAGCGCCGACCTCTTTTCGGGAGTCAGCCGGCCTTCCATCTCATCGAGGAACCATGCTTCGTAATTTGTCCTGTTAATTTCCATCTTCTTAAAGCACCCTTTCCGGGTCAACAATAAAATTTTTCAAAAAGGTCCGAGCCCTGTAGATATATACTTTCACCTGGCTTTCATTCAGTCCGGTTATTTCACCGATTTCCTGGTAGGAGTAGCCTTCATAGTCCCGGAGCATCAGTACTGAACGCTGATCATCGGGCAGCAGAGTAAGCGCATGGGAAAGAACTTCCTTCAGGTCGCTGTACTGTTCGTCATGCATCATTGAACTATAATGTTGCTTTTCCATCCTTGTCATCCGCCGGGATTTCCGGATCTGGTCTATCATGGCATGATAGGCCGTTGTAAAAAGATACGATTTGGCTTTGCTTCCTTCGACCTCCTCCAGTCTGATCCAAAGTTTTTCAAAGGACTCCTGAACAATATCCTGAGCCCCGGCTTCATCCTGGAGATTTTTCAGAATGAACCTGTACAGGCTGTCGGAATGAAGATCCACCGCACTATTATACTCCTCAACAGTCATTAGTTTCAGGCGTTCACGAATAAGACGAAGTTAGGCAGAAAAAGTTACAGCATAAAATCAGCTTTCTCAAAAACGCTCCTTTCAACTTTCACCATCGCCTATCCTTCGACATCGACCCGAATTTTATCATGTTGTATTATTTTGATATATAGCATGTTGAATTTATTTTTTAAAATTTTCCGCAAAAAAACTTGACAAGGGCCTGTAAATACTTTTATTTTTGACCGATCGTTCAGTCAAAAAACCATGACGCCAAAAACCAGTGATCAGTTCCGGGAAATCCGGGAAAGCAGAAAGGGACAGATTATGAACACGGCCCTGGAGTTGTTTGCCCGGGAAGGTTATGCGCACTGCACCATTTCGATGATCTCACGGAAGGCCGGGATCTCCAAAGGCTTATTGTACAATTATTTTGAAAGCAAGGAACATTTGCTGAATGAGATCTTGGAATCGGGGCTGAATGAGATCTGGGGGCTTTTCGACCTTAACAAGGACGGAGACCTGACGACCGAAGAACTGGAATATTTCATTCATACGGTTTTTCAGCTGATGAGGCAGAAAAAGGATTACTGGATCATCTATTTTGGTCTGTTAATGCAGCCGAAGGTTATGGAGCAGATTGTCCGACGTCCGGCTGTAAAGAACATTGAAAATTATTTCTCTGTCCTGATGAATTATTTTTCTTCCAGGGGTTATGAAAATCCCCTGCTCGAGGTCACGTATTTATCGGCGTTGATTGAGGGTATGGGTGTCCTGATGCTTTACACAAACTCCATCACCGAGATCCCGGAATCATTGCTGGACCAGTTTGAGCTCCGGGTAATCGCTCTGATTAAAAACGAACCGGCAGGCGACAAAACGCCGAAAGCCGGCAAAAACACACAGAAATGAAAAATTTTTTTCTAGTTACCGCACTGGCCGTTTTTATGGGTTTACTCCCTCTTTCCGGACAAGGCGGCATGACGGCCGCCGAGATAATCAGGAAGGCTGATGATAATTTCCGCGGGGAAAAAAGCAGCATTATGGAAATGACCATGACCATTGTGCGGCCGACCTGGGAGCGTTCCGTTTCGTTCCGGACCTGGACGCTTGGTTCCGATTATGCGCTCACGCTGATCACCGCGCCGGCCAAGGAGAAGGGTCAGACCTTCCTGAAAAGGCAGAATGAGATGTGGAGCTGGAATCCATCGATCAGCCGGATGATCAAACTGCCTCCTTCCATGATGTCGCAGGGATGGATGGGATCCGATTACACCAACGATGATATCCTGCGGGAGTCGTCACTGACCCGTGATTATCATCATGACCTGTTGCGTGAGGAAGTCCTCGACGGTCATCCCTGTTATGTCATACGGCTCACTGCCAATGATGATGGGGATGTGGTCTGGGGTCAGCAGCTGCGTTGGGTCGACCGGGAGCATTTCCTTTTCCTGAAGGCTGAACTCTATGATGAAGACGGTTACCTTGTGAGAACAGAAAAGGCTTCTGATATACGGATGATGGATGGCAGGATGATCACGACGCTGCTGGAGCTGATCCCGGCTGAAGATCCGGGTAATAAAACGGTGATCCGGATTGAAAGCATAGATTTCAATCCCCCGATTGAGGAGTCGTTCTTTTCTATCCAGAATATGAAAAAGGTCAGATAGACCTCAAAATTTCAGAGCTATGAAAAACTACAAACTGGCATGGAGGAACATCTGGCGGAATCGCAGGCGGACGCTGATCACCGTGGCTTCGGTTTTCTTTGCCACGTTTTTTGCGCTGGTGATGCGTTCCCTCCAGCTCGGTTCCTATGAACACATGTTCCAGAACGCCATCGAATCCTATTCCGGTTACATTCAGGTGCAGCAGGAAGATTTCTGGGACGACCGGTCGGTTGACAACTGTTTCGCTTATACCCCGGAGCTGGATTCGCTGATCTTTACCGACAGGAATGTGACCGCTGTTATTCCCCGCTTCGAGTCGTTCGCCCTGGCCTCGAGCGGTCCGAGAACCAAGGGTGTGCTTGTAATGGGTGTCGATCCTGCCGGCGAACAGAAGATGAATGGGCTCGAAGACCGCCTGGTCCGCTACCAGCTCACGCAGGATGTCGTTTCCCGCCTGAAGGAAAGACCGGAATTGCCGGAAAAGGTCAAACAAAACCTGGATCTTTTTACTGGCAATGCCTATTCCAATGATGCGCGCCTGCAGCTTGACCTCGGGATCAGTGACCGGGATTCCTCCAGTCTTCTCCCTTTATTCAGGGAGCTCGCTTCCTTCAAAAGCGGAAAAATTGGTCCGGAAGAGCCGGGAGCGCTCGTGGGTTTCAAGTTAGCGCAATACCTCGGACTCGGGATAGGAGATACGCTGGTTCTGATCGGGCAGGGCTATCACGGCACATCGGCAGCCGGTCAGTATATTATCAGGGGAATTGTTAGGCAGCCGGTACCCGACATCGACAGCCGGATTGTATATCTGCCGGTTAATCTTTGCCAGCAGTTGTATAATGCAGAAGGGAATCTTACCTCCCTGGTCCTGACCCTGAAAGACAACAGCGACCGGGGCGTAGCGGGAACGATGTCGGCCCTGGGAGGGAAAATTCAAAGTCCTTACCGGCTGCTCGACTGGAAGAAGATGAATGAACTGATGATACAGCAAATGGATGCTGACAACAAAAGCGGCATGATCATGATAGCCATTCTTTACCTGGTCATCGCCTTTGGCGTTTTCGGAACGGTTTTGATGATGACAACCGAACGCCGGAGGGAGTTCGGTGTCCTTGTGGCCATCGGAATGCAGAAAACAAAGTTGTCGCGGGTTTTGTCGGCAGAAATGTTCTATATCGGTTTTCTGGGCATTCTAAGCGGGATTGCCGCGGCTCTCCCGGTGATTATTTTTGGCTACTACCATCCCATCCGATTCCGGGGGACAATGGCGAAAATGTTTGAAGACTATGGTTTCGACCCTGTCATGGCTTTCCGCTGGATAGACACATATTTCCTGTGGCAGGCCCTGGTTGTTGCCGTTATCGTTTTGATCGCAATGATGTACCCGGTAGGTAAAATCAGGAAGCTTGAAGTTATTAACGCCCTAAGGGTATAAATCAAAGGACATGATCTGGAAAACAGCATGGAAAAATGTATGGAGGAATCCTACCCGGAGCCTGGTTGTTATTTTGTCGGTAATGATCGGTATTTTCGGGGGAGTTGTTGCCGTGGCCGTCATGAACGGGATGATTGCCCAGCGGGTAGAGGCTGCCCTGAAAGATGAGCTCTCCAACATACAGATCAATAAAAAAGGATTTCGCGACAATTACGACCTTCTGTCGGTCGTCCCCGACAATGCCCGCATGATGCATACCCTGGAGGAAGTACCTGGTGTGGATGCCGTTTGCCGACGGGTGGTTGTCAACGGAATGATCAACAGTGCGGCCAAAAGTTCGGGGATCCAGATAAATGGGGTATACCCCGATGAAGAAAGGCAGGTTTTTGATCTCTGTGATCAGCTTATACCCGGATCCGGATCCTACCTGGATTCTGCAGAGACCGACAATCCTGTATATATCGGGGAGGACCTGGCCAAGGACCTGAACATTATCCGTTACACCATCAACGAGGAAATGATCGCGGTTCTGAGGGAGCAGCAGGTGCCGGAAGAGGTTCTGGAGAAGCTTCGGCAAAAAGACGGAACACGCTTTATCAATGAAAAAGCTTTCAAGGAAGAACTCGGTCGGCTTTTTACCAGAAAGGAAGCGGCAAAGTACGGTCCGCTGATCCGGAAAGCAGCCTGGACCTTTCGGCCCAGGGCCAAAGTGACACTGACATTTCTTGACAGTGCCAACAACCAGACCGGAGCCGTGTTCCGAATCGCCGGACTCTATGATATCAAGAATAATCTATTTGAAAAAACACAGGTATTTATTGCTGCAGAGGACCTGATCCGACTTAGCGGGTTGCCGGAGGGAAGTGTTCATCAGTACATGGTAAAAATTGATGATCTCCGTCAGACCGGGCAGATAAGCGAAGAGATCAAGAAGCGGCTTCCCGGCCTGGAGGTCATGAATTGGAAAGAGCTCCAGCCCGATCTTGCCATGATGAGCGATATGGTTCAGCAATTTTACGCGGTCTTCATGGTGATCATCCTGGCTGCTTTAGCCTTTGGAATCGTCAACACGATGCTGATGGTCGTTCTGGAAAGAACCCGTGAGCTGGGAATGCTGACAGCGATCGGGATGAATAAAAAGAAGGTATTCAGAATGATCATGCTGGAATCGGTATTTCTGTCACTGGCGGGAGGGCTGGCCGGTATGGTGCTGAGCTGGGGAATAATCCGTTTAACGGCGAGCCGCGGACTGGATTTTACCCGTTATGCCGAAGGCTTTGAGGCTATGGGATATTCCTCACATATTTATCCGGAGATCAGTAATGGCTTTTTTCTAACGGTCACTGTCCTGATTATTATAACCGGGATCCTTTCCGCCATCTATCCGGCAATGAAGGCTCTGAAGCTGGATCCTGCCGAAGCAATACGAACTGAATAGTCAACCATCAATATTACCGTCATGAAAGTATTAACCTTGCACAACGTACATAAGATATACAACGGATCGGAGATCCTGGTGCATGCTGTAAACGGGATCAGCCTGGATTTTGAGGAAGGTGAATTTGCCGCGATTGTTGGTCCTTCAGGTTCCGGAAAGACAACCCTGCTCAACATGATAGGGGGGCTTGATCAGCCGACCGAGGGTGAAATCCTGATTAACGGAACGGATCTTTCGCGACTCAGTTCCTCTGAGCTGATTGATTTCCGGCTTCACAACATCGGCTTTGTTTTCCAGTCCTACAACCTGATCCCGGTGCTCACCGCCGCAGAGAATATCGAATTCATTATGAATCTGCAGAAGTGGCCCAGAGAAAAGCGGGAGCAACGTACCCTTGAGTTGCTCCGGGCTGTCGGTCTGGCCGACAGGATCCACAGCCGGCCCGCTAAACTTTCCGGCGGACAACAGCAGCGGGTTGCCGTAGCCCGGGCGCTGGCTTCAAAACCCAAATTTATCCTGGCCGACGAACCCACTGCCAATCTTGACTCCCGATCTACGGAAACGCTCCTGGACATCATGTATGCCCTGAACCAGGAAGAGAATATCACTTTCATTTTCTCAACACACGATGCCCGTGTGGTAAACAAGGCGCGCCGTGTGATTACCGTGGAGGACGGGAAAGTAATTTCCGACAAGCGGGCATAGCACTTCAATCCAATATCCGGTAAATGAGAAAAACCATATTCACGCTGTTCCTGTTTTGTTTACTCCCTGCACTTTCCAGGGCGCAGGAAAGGATTGGTGTGGGAGGGTATATTTCCGACATGCCTTCGCTATATCATCTCCCGGTTGAAGGCTGGTTATGGCAGAATCAGTTGCAGAACAGGATTAATGTGGATCTGTATCCGAGCTCCCGGATCACTGTCGGCCTGCAGGTGCGTAACCGCCTTATAACCGGCAGCAGACTGCTGGTTCCGACCAGTCCGGCCTCGGGCGACGATCCCGGCTGGCTTGATATGACACTGAGCGGGGGAGGCTCATTAAACGATCAGAGCAATTACAGCTGGTCCATGGTTCTCGACCGGGCCTGGGTGGAGATGACGCTGGGTAAATTCGTTCTGAAGGCAGGGCGTCAGAGGATCAACTGGGGACAGACCTTTGTCTGGAATCCGAACGATATCTTCAACAGTTATTCCTTTTTTGAAATTGATTACCCGGAACGTCCCGGTAGCGATGCTCTTTTGTTGCAGTACTATACAGGAGAAGCTTCCGATATCGAAGTGGCAGTCAAGGCCGACAGTTCGGGCCGCATCACTTCCGCCGGGTATTTCCGGTTTAATCTCCAGGGTTTTGACATCCAGGTCCTGGGGGGGATTATCGGTGAAGACGATATGGTTGCCGGGCTGGGCTGGAGTGGTTCCATAGCCGGACTTACTTTTCGCGGAGAAGGAAGCTATTTCAGGAGTCTGGAAAATTTCAGAGACACGACCGGACGGCTCATGTTGTCCTGCGGATTGGATTATCTTTTCCCTAACAGCCTGAACCTGCAGGGTGAGTTGCTATATTCCGGTTTTGCTGAAAAGGGAGGATCGGGCAATCTGCTTGCCTATTATTCGGGGAACCTGGATGTCAGAAAAACGGGTTTTACCCCCTGGTCATTTTATACCGGCATTTCATACCCGCTTACCCCCCTGTTAAACGGATCCCTTTCTGCTATGTTTATGCCCGACTGGAAAGGGGTTTTCATAGGGCCGGCACTGGATCTTTCACTTTCCGACAATCTGTACCTGTCCCTTATAGGTCAGTATTTTACGCTGGAAGCCATGAATCCGCTCAGCGGAGCCCGGGAACGTCAGAATTTCCTTTTCGCCTTTCTTCGTGTGAAGTGGAATTTCTGAAAACTGCTGCCGGACATGTTAATAACTATTCCCCGACCTACTTTCTTTTTTCATTTACTTAGGAGCCGGTGAAACAAATGAGAATTAATATACGTAGTAAGAAGTGCACTTGAATTATTACAGCCACATGGTAGTCTCTATAGGTATGGATTCAGATCAATATGTCTGGAAAGACCGGGTATTTCTGATAACAGAAGATGAAGAAGTAAATTTTTTCTATCTGAAAACCCTGCTGAAGAGTACCTGTGCAAAAATAATCAGGGCAAAAAACGGACAGGAAGCGCTTGATATAATTAACAGGGAGGAGCGGATCGATCTGATCCTGATGGATATCAACATGCCTGTTATGGATGGAATGGAGGCAACGCGGCTGATCAAATCCCGTCATCCCGAAATTCCGATCATTGCGCAGACTGCCTATACCATGAGTGAAGACCGGAATAAGTGTATGCAAGCCGGTTTCAATGAATATCTTGCCAAGCCCATCAGAAAAAACACCCTGTTCCCGATAATGAGTGGTTTTTTAGACTGAAAGCATATGCGAGCAGTGGTTCAGCGGGTTTCCTCGGCTTCTGTCAGAGCAGAAAGCGGACATTTCGATGAAATGGGCCGTGGTATGGTCATCCTACTGGGTATTGAAGAAGAGGATGGAGAAGATGATCTTCAATGGCTGGCGGGCAAGATCTGCCGCCTGAGGATTTTCAATGACGACCGGGGGGTGATGAATCATTCGCTGCAGGAGGACGGGGGCCGGTGCATGGTGATCTCGCAGTTCACGCTGCATGCGAGCACGAAGAAAGGCAACCGGCCATCATGGATCCGGGCGGCACAACCCGACAGGGCGAAGCCCCTGTATCTCCGTTTTATAGACCGGCTGGAGCAGGAACTCCGGATGCCTGTTATTTCGGGCGTGTTTGGTGATCACATGGATATTACGCTTGTAAATGACGGACCGGTAACTCTGATTATTGACAGTAAATTGCGCGAATAATGACGATCAGTGAGGCTCAGAAAAAGGTGGATGACTGGATCCGGGAGTACGGGGTCCGGTATTTCAATGAACTGACCAATATGGCCCTGCTGACTGAAGAGGTCGGAGAAGTCGCCCGCATTATTTCCCGCAGGTACGGGGAACAGTCGTACAAAGAAAGTGATATGAAGGCAGAACTGGGCGATGAACTTGCCGATGTATTGTTTGTTCTGATCTGCCTGGCAAACCAGACGGGAACAGATCTTGAAAAAGCACTGGAGGATAATCTGGATAAAAAAAGCCGGCGGGACCGGGAACGTCATAAAGGAAACGAAAAATTAAAAGACAATAAAAAATGAACCGCTTATCCAATATTGATTACCGTGTAGACATGGCGGAGCTGAAGAAGGGACTTGATACTGCCGCAGATCTTGTTGCCGGGGGGGCCGATCACGAGTTGCTTAAAAAGCTCTTTTCGGTGATCGATCTGACCTCGCTGAGTGAAACAGACAACGATGAAAAAATCATCGCAATGACAGAAAAAGTCAATCGTCTGAAAGATCAGTTTCCGGAATTGCCCTCTCTGGCAGCCATCTGTGTATATCCTTCGCTGGTAACGGCCGTCTCGGGAGCCCTCGGCGTAAAAGAGACCGGTATTGCCTCCGTTTCTGCAGGGTTCCCCTCCTCTCAGACTTTTAAGGAAGTTAAAGTCCTGGAAACTGAAATGGCCCTGAAGGCGGGAGCGACAGAAATTGATATAGTGATCTCAGTGGGGAAGGCTCTTCGCGGACAATTTGAAGAAATATACGATGAACTGGCTGCCGTCAAAGCGGTTATGAACGGAGCTCATCTGAAGGTCATTCTGGAAACCGGCAGCCTGAAAGATCCGGTCCTGATCCGAAACTGTTCGTTTATTGCCATGGAGGCCGGAGCTGATTTTATCAAGACCTCCACGGGGAAAACCGGAACCGGGGCAACGCCTGAGGCGGTCTGGATTATGGCCCGGGCCGTCGCCGATTTTTACTATCTAACCGGCAGGCGCGTAGGGATCAAGCCGGCGGGTGGTATTGCAGATATCCCCCAGGCGCTGATGATGTATCAGATCGTAAGGGGAATTCTCGGTGAAAAATGGGTTCAGCCAAAATTATTCAGAATCGGAGCCAGTCGGCTTGCCAACCGGATTATCGCTGATTTTTATAAAAAAAGTGAAGATTTTACCTATTTCTGATTGCTATTTCAAATTTTTATCCTACCTTTGAAGTAGAAAAAGCGTTCATTTCTTTAATGACGGTTCACGAACAACAGTTCAAGAACCATCGCTTTAAAAGTATAAAGCGGTTCGATAACTACATTCCATTCTCATAGAGACGGGTTGAATTCCATGGCTTTTTTTCTTCAAATTTATCGGGCCGCTTTTCTTTTTGTCCTATTTCAACCTGTAGTGCAGGTAATCCATCATCAGGGGAAAATCCGTTTCCTGTATCCTGTTTTTCAGCAGCATGGGGCGGTCATCATCGAGTGTTTTCAGGAACAGGTCAAAAGAAAACGCCGGATCCTGAATTGCCCTTAAATAAAGGTCCACGGCTTCTTTGCGCCGGCCCTGCGCCCAGCGGACATGTCCGAAATTCACAAAGTCGAAATAGCCAGGTTCCCGGGCTGACTGGAGCACCTTGTTGAAATAATTTTCAGCCTTGTCCGGCTCATTCAGGGCAAAGTAACACCAGGCGATAGGCCGGATCAGGTGCAGGTTTCCCGGATCGGCATATTCAAGACGAAAATATTGTTGAATGGCCGTGTCATAATCCCCCAGTTTCATATTGCAGTAGGCGATCAGGGAGGCGTTCCTGCTATCCCCGGGTTTTTGCCTTTCGATCTCCTCATAGCATTCAAGTGCTTTCCCGTATTGTTCCAGTTGCCGGTAGCACCGGGCCATATTTTTCAGGACCCAGATACCCGGACTGCCCGACCATCCTATTTTTTCATAACAGGCAAGTGCTTCCCGGTGTTGCCCGGTTCTTTGAAGGCAAAATCCGGCTTTTTCAAGCAGCTCGGGATTTCCCGGATTGTCGTTCAGCAACATACGGAAAACATCCAGGGCTTCTTCGAAGTGGTTTTTCTCAAAGAAATACTCAGCAATATTTCTTGTTATATGCTGGTCGTTAACGAGTTCTGTATAAAATCCCGCATTGTAGAGATCCAGTTTCCCGCCAAAGATATCTTCAAACTCACTTTTGAAAGGAGAAATTTTAAAGAAGCGGTACAAATCCTGGATATACTGTACAAGGATGATCCGTTCGCGGAAACTGCCGGAAGAGAGCTCGTCATCGGAAAGCATCTCGTCGAGGCCTTCCATTTCCATGGCAAAGGCAGCAGAAAGCATTTTTTTCTGATCGGGAGGCAGGTATCTGACGTTGAAAATAAAGCTGTATTTATCCGAGTTACACAAAAAGGGCGTTCTTTTCAGCCCTTCGACAAACAGTTCCGGATCAAACGCATCATTCCCGGAAGCGTATAGTTCCTGCAGATCGGGATTCTCATTATAAAAAGGAACCAGCCAGTTGGTCATTTCATTAAAGAAAGGGAAGCTTTTCAGATGGGCGAAAGTGGTCATATAAACGTCTGCACCTTCCATTTGCAGCTTCATGAATTCCTCCACTTTTTTATACACCTGGTCCGATTCCCTGAACATGGATTCCCAGTCGGGATTTCCTTCCTCGTCTTCGCCTTTGAGATCATCCAGCAGCAGTTTATCTTCCAGGTCCGGTTTCAGTTTAGCCACTTCCGGGATGAGATCTTCCTGAAGCTTTCTTCCGATTTCTAGGGTATCCCGGGCCCTGATAAGTTGAAGGGCGGTGTTTTCAAGATATTTTTCCAGGTTCATCTTTTCCCCGAGAATATGCAGCCGGGTCATGATATCGGGGTAGAAACGCAGACGTTTATCATAAACATAGAGAACAATAAACAGACTGACCAGAGAGCGAACGGAAACTTCGGGCTCGTCTGTTTCGGCAAAGTCAATCAGTCGGTGAACCTTGTCCTCATTCCAGTAGCGCAGGAGAGATAACAGAATGGCGCTGACGGTAAGGGCTTTTTCATGCCAGGCAAACTCCCGGCTGGAGATAATGGTTTCTGCAAGGTTGTTTTCCGCTTCGGTATAACGATCACTCAGCCAGAGATGTCGGAAGATCTCCAGATCCAGGTCTCTCTTTTTCTGGCTGTTCAAAGGAAAGGAAGGGCCCTCATCCCTCAGTAATTCATCCAGCTCGGTTTTAAAGGCAAGATCATCCAGGGTTTCTATGACCCCGCGGCCCGTGAGCTTTTGTTTTTTCGAAAGGTCCTGCTTCAGGGTATAGGTATGCCAGCCGGAATGCTTTTCCAGCAGGCTGGCCCTGACCTGGTCGGCAAGTTCCAGAATGGAAACCTGAAGTTTCAGGTAGATCCGGTCTCTTTGCGGATCATTGACCCCTTCCAGCATATAGCGGAGCATCTGTTCATAGGTGCTTTCCGCATATTCAAGCTGAACGAAAAAATCGCCAAAGCCACTGGCCGAGATCAGTTCACGCAATTCTTCCAGAGCATCCTTCACTTTTGCCCCTGCGATAAAAGTGTTTATCCGGTTATACCGGGCGTTTATTTTTGAAACGGTAATCATGATCACGTTTTTTATATCCCGACCAAAGATCAAGCCATTCTCATTTTCACGCCATTATGACAGAAAACAGCTAACCGGGCATTTTCCGGCTCTGTATTCAGGTTAAAAACCGGAGCCCGGGCAAACCTGTCTTTTGTGCCACAATACCACCGGTTTTCGTCCGGAAATGGACAAGCCCTGTACGTAAAAGCTACTCTTTTTCAGCATTTAAGCTCTCTGTGTATTTTATATTTGATTGATTATGTGATGTTTATTCCTTTTGGTAGATTTTTTGGTAGAATTTAAGCCAACTAACTCTCCATTTATGCTGCGACACTACCTGAAAATCGGTATCCGTAACGCCCTGAAGCACCTCAACTATGCCTTCATCAATGTGTTCGGACTTGCCCTTGGCCTGACCAGTTTTATCTTCATTATGATCTATGTGGCGGACGAATTAAGTTTCGATCGTTTTCATGCCGGTTATGACAGAATATACAGGGTTAACCGGTTGTACAATTCGAACGACATCAATGAGGATGCCGCAACCTGTTCTTTTCCTTTTGCGCCGGCTCTTTTTGACGATTATCCGGATATGGTGGAAACGTACTGCCGCTTTTTCGATTTTCAACGCTCAAGTCTTTTGTTTGAATATCAAAAAAGCGAGGAAGAGCGGATCAAGTTTAACGAAGACTGGTTTTACCTGGCCGATTCAAACGTATTTGAGCTTTTCACCTTTCCGCTGATTGAAGGAGACCCGAAAACGGCCCTGGTAAGGCCCAATACGGTGGTCATTTCCGAATCGACGGCCCGCCGCTATTTCGGATCGGAGCCCGCCATGGGCAAGACGCTGAGGATAGAAGAGGCAGCAGAGGTGGAAATTACGGGGATCATGAAAGATCTGCCTTTACAATCGCATTTCAGAATAGATATCCTGGGTTCCATGTCTACGTTCAGGGAGATCCTGGGGGGACAATTGCCGCAGACCTGGATCTGGAATCCCTGCTGGACCTATATTAAATTGAAGGACAAGGTAAAACCGGAACAGCTTAATGCGCGTTTTCCGGATTTCTACCTGGCCCATTACCCGGATTTCCAAAATCAGGATGTCACGTTATACCTGCAACCCTTGAAGGATATCCATCTGAAGTCGCATCATGAATATGAGATGAGGCCAAACGGCAACATCACCTATATCCGGATCCTATCCATGATTGCCGTCTTTGTTCTGATCCTTGCCATCATCAATTTCATGAACCTGGCGACGGCAAATTCAGCCGGGCGGGCAAGGGAGATCGGTTTAAAGAAGGTTCTGGGTGCCAGGAAAAAACAATTGATGGTACAGTTTCTGGGTGAAGCGCTGATTTTCACCTTCTTTGCCCTGATCATCGCAGTTGCCGCCACCGAGTTGCTGCTGCCGGCCTTTAACCGGTTTACCGCCAAGGACATTCCGCACCACCTGTTCATTCAGCCGGTCACCCTGCTAATGGGTCTGGGTTTATTGTTGCTGGTAGGGCTCCTTGCAGGTTCTTATCCGGCTTTTTTCCTTTCCGGACTTGATTCGAGCCGTTTCCGCGGTGAAATCGTGAGGGGTTCAAAAAGCGGAACCGCCCGTAAAATACTGGTAATTAGTCAGTTTTTAATATCCATTGCCCTGATCATCGGTACCATAAGTGCCTACTCTCAGCTCAATTATCTAAAAAAGGCTGATCTGGGTTTCAACAAGGAACAGGTGATCCTTCTTCCTTCCGTCGCGGCCACCTCAAACCGTTTTGAGGCTTTTGCCGAGGAGCTGAAAAATCACAGCGAAGTCATGCATGTCACCGGGATGGAAGACATCCTCGGGGTAAATCACAATACACGTCGTGTCTTCATCGAAGGACTGGGCGAGGAAAATTTCTATTATTACCCGGCTTTTATGGTCCGTTATGAATTCCTGGAAACCTTTGATATACCAGTTGTTGCCGGTCGGGGTTTCTCCCGTGATTTCCCTGCAGATACAGCCAACGCGATCATGATCAATGAAACGATGGTGAAGAATCTGGGCTGGACCAATGAAAGTGCCATCGGAAAAAGAATCCGTTCAGATGGTGATGAACGCGTCATCGGTGTTTTCGGCGATTTTCATGCCTTATCCCTGCATAAGCCCGTGAGCAATTTTATTCTGGACATGGTTAACAACCCGAGGGGTGCTGCAGGCCTCACCCGGTATATAGCTATAAAGGCCCGGAGTGATAATTATACGGAACTGCTGAAATTCATACAGGGTAAATGGGAAGAATTTGCGCCCACCAGGCCGTTTGAATACTCATTTCTTGACGAAGAGATAGATGCCCTTTACAAGGATGAGCAAAAATTCAGTTCCATATCGATCATGATCACCATCCTTGCCATTATTATTGCCTGCCTCGGACTGGTTGGTCTGACCTCCTTCCTGGTGGAGCAAAAAACCAAGGAGATCTGTGTGAGAAGGGTGCATGGTGCGACTTTCAGTGACGTGAACCGTCTGCTTTCCGCTGAATTCCTGCGCCTGATCTCCGTTGCCATCCTGATCAGCTGGCCACTGGCTTATTTTGTGGTTCACCACTGGCTTATCAGTTTTTCCCAGCATATTGCCATGCAATGGATCGTATTTATTATATCCGGAATTGTAGCCGTCATGCTTGTTCTGCTGATCACCTCCGCACATGCCCGGAAAGCTACCCGGATTAACCCTGCCTATGCACTGAAATACGAATAAAGCCGGGAAACTGATCAGGACAAAAAGCTAAAGGGTGCGGAGTGCCCGTAAAAACAGGGATGGGAACGTCCCTGTTTTATTTTTTGGCTTATTTTTGTTAATCAATGAAAGACAAAATGAACAGAATTAACAAATGGGTAATCATCATTGCTGCCTTATTATTCATCCTGGTGCTGGGTTACGGCCTGTTCCGTTACCTGATCTCCCTGAAAGAGGAACCGGTCAGGCAGGCTGCGCCCGAAGTTACCCGGGAAGTAAAAGCTGAGGAGGTAAGATACGGCACTGTTTATTCAAAGGTAAGCGGGACCGGAAGGATTCTTTCCGTAACGGAAACCGATCTTATTGCAGAAATAAGCGGTAAAATTCTTCCGGGGGATGTTCCCCTGAAACGCGGATCCGTTTTCCATAAGGGAGACCGCCTTTTTACCATTTACACTGAAGAGGCCCGGCTTGCCCTGCTGGCAAGAAAAAGCCGTTTTATTTCCAGTGTAGCTTCCGTTCTTCCCGATCTTGCCATTGATTTTCCCGAATATGCGAAGGAATTCCGGACTTTCTTTGTCTCGCTGAGTGAAGAAAAACCCTTCCCTCCCATTCCTCCTGCTGAAGATGAAAAACTGAAGATTTTTCTGGCCAGCAGGGAACTGACCCCCGAATATTACGGGATCATGAAAGACGAACTCCAGCTTAGCCGCCATACGGCGATTGCCGCTTTTGACGGAACTTTTACGGAGGTTTACCTGGAGGCAGGTGCGTTTGCCGGCACCGGAAGCCGGGTTGCCCATATTATCCGAACCGACGAACTGGAGGCAGAAGTTTCCCTGGACAGGCAGGATGCCGAGTGGATCAGGACGGGAGACCGGGTTTCTGTTGTCAGTGATAAAATGAATGAACCGATTGCTGGTGTCGTTGTCAGGAAGTCGCTTTTTGTTGATGAGACCACACAGTCGCAAGGTATTTTTATCCGGGTCAGCGATCCTTCGAACTCCCCGCTGCTTTCGGGGGAATACATTCATGCGGAATTTAATGTCAGGCCCGTGGAGAACGGGATGGAAGTTCCGCGCAATGCCATCATCAACACCAATGAGTTTTTTGTGATCATTGACGGGCGCCTTGAAAAAAGGCAGGCCCGGATTCTCAAAATCAATGAGACCACGGTCATCATCAACGGTATTGAAGAAGGAACATGGCTTGTTATCCAGCCACTTATCAATGTCATGGAAGGAACCACGGTGCGGATTGCCGGACAGGATAAACAGCCGGCGAATCCGGCCCCAGAAAATGCAGCCAAGCAATAAGCGATATCCGGGAAAAGATGAGAAAAATCATTGAGAAATTTGTAGAGTACCCCATTTATGCCAATCTGATCATTGCCGCTTTTATGATGGCCGGGGGACTGTGCCTGATGAATATGCGCAAATCCTTTTTTCCGGAAACAGAAAGCCGCTTCATTCAGATCTCGGTATTCTACCCCGGAGCTTCGCCGGTAGAAATGGAAGAAGGGGTGACCACGAGAATAGAGGAGGCTATCCGGGGTCTGATCGGGATCAAGGAGATCACCTCCACCTCCGTTGAAGACCGGGCTGTGGTTTCGGTAGAGACAACGGGGGAATACCCGGTAGATGAGGTCCTGATGGAAGTAAAAAACGCTGTGGACGGTATCTCTTCGCTACCCACGGCGGCGGAAAGGCCTATCGTTTCGAAGCAAAGATCACGGGCCCCGGCCCTGTTCATGTCGCTTGTACCCGATGAAGAAAACGAGATCGGGCTGATGGCCCTGAAGGAATATGCCCAGCGTATCGAGGAGGATTTTTTCAACTCCGGTGTCATGAGCCAGATCTCCCTTTCGGGCTATCCTTCCCCGGAGATTTCTGTGGAGATCCGTGAAGAAGACCTTTTACGGTATCATCTGACCTTCGATGACCTTATGACGGCCATCCAGCAAAACAACCAGGATGTATCGGGGGGACAGATCAAATCACAGGAAGAGGAGCTGCTCATTCGTTTACGTTCAAGGAGTTCTGACCCTGCCAAGATCGGAAACATCATTTTACGGGGAGAGCCCGACGGCCGGTTCATCCGGATCCGGGATGTCGCCGAGGTAAAAAAGAAATTTGCCGATACTTCTCAAAAGGCCTGGTATAACGGCAGAACGTCCGTTTCCATCCGGGTGGAAAAATTACCCGAAGAGGACCTTGACGAAATCACTGAATTTGCCACCCGGTACATGGAGGAGTTTAATGCAAAGAATTACGGGGTGAAACTGGTGATGTCGAGGGCTTTCCTGGAAATCCTTCAGAGCCGCCTCAAACTATTAACAAATAACGGTTTGTTTGGTCTCGCCCTGGTCGTGCTCTCGCTTTCCCTTTTTCTGAGTTTACGGTTATCGCTCTGGGTGTCATTCGGCATTCCTTTCAGTTTTCTGGCGATGTTTATCGTGACCTATTTTGCGGGGATAACGATCAATATGTATTCCCTGTTCGGAATGATCCTGGTGGTGGGTATCCTTGTGGATGACGGGATTGTGGTTGCCGAGAACATCTTTGTCCATTTCGAATCGGGTAAGTCGCCCATGCGGGCGGCAGTCGACGGGGTTATGGAGGTGCTTCCGGCGGTAGTTACTTCAGTGACTACGACGATTGTAGCCTTTACTCCGCTGCTGTTTCTAGCGGGCACCACCATGGAAATCATGTTGCACATGGCCATTGTGGTTATTGCCAGCCTGGCTTTTTCGCTTTTTGAATCCCTGCTTGTATTACCGGCCCACCTTGCAAATCCGCGGGCACTGAGTCAGAGCAGTCTGGCCAACCGGAACAAAGGTTTCAAAAAACGTTTTGAGCATTTCTTCAACTGGCTGAAAGATGATCTCTATCAGCCCGCACTGATCTGGCTCCTGCGATGGCGGCACATTGTCTGGGCCATACCGGTTGCACTTTACATGATTACAGCCGGGCTCTTTTTTGGAGGACATATTAAAAACACCTACTTCCCGGTGGTTGACTACGATAATTTTGATATCAACGTCGCCTATACCCCGGGCGACGGTGAACGACAGACGATAGAAACCATCCGACGTATTGAGAAGGCGATCTGGGAGGTCAATGAAGACCTGAAGCGTGACCTGGGAGAGGATGCGGATATCATTGAACGGGTTCAGTCGAATCTGGGCAGTGCCTTCAGCGGTCAGGAGTCGGGCGCACATTGTGCCAGCATCCGGGTCTATCCAAAAGATCTGGAGGGTCTGGATATTGCCGGTTTTGACATTGCCAACAGGGTAAGGGAGAAGATCGGGCCGGTTGCCGGTGCGCAAAAGTACACCGTGGGAGGCAGAAACCGCTGGGGGGCACCGGTGAGTATCGGGTTGATGTCGAAGAACCTGCAGGAGCTGGATGCTGCAAAAAATTACCTGATGACACGCCTGGAGGAAATGCCCCAGCTTAAGGATATCAACGAAAACATTGCCCTGGGGAAACAGGAGATCAGGTTAAAACTCAAGCCCGCGGCATATTTCCTGGGGCTGGATGAGACCACAATTGCCCGTCAGATACGGCAGGGCTTTTATGGCGGGCAGGCGCAGCGTTTACAGGAAGGGCGTGATGAGCTGAGGATCTGGGTCCGTTTCCCCGGTTCGGACAGGATGAATATCGGGCAGCTTGACAAGATGAAGATTAAGACTGCCGGCGGGGAATATCCTCTGTCGGAACTGGCTGATTATTCGATGGAAAGGGGGCCTGTAGCCATTAACCGTTTCAACGGTTCCCGGGAAATCCGGGTAGAGGCAGAGACGCTGGATCCCTATGCTTCGGTGCCTGATATACTCGGGCAGATTGAAAAAGAGATCCTCCCCGACCTTTTATCCCTTTACACCGGTATCCGCTATACCTTCCAGGGACAGCAAAAATACAGCCGCGAAGCCCTCGCAAAAATATACCGGTACTTCTCCGTCGCCTTTATGCTGATTGTCTTTATCATGCTGATTCATTTCAGGAGCACGCAGCAGACCCTGATCGTCCTTCTGATGATCCCCATGGCCATGCTGGGCGTTTTCTGGGGACACGGGATCCACGACAAGCCGCTCTCAATGATGAGTCTGTGGGGGATGGTGGCGCTTACCGGGGTGGTGATCAATGATGCGATAGTCTTCCTTTCAAAATACAACAGCAATCTGGTCGAAGGTATGAAGATACGTGATGCCATCATCCAGGCCGGGAGGAGCCGTTTGCGGCCGATTATTCTGACCACGCTGACAACATCGATCGGTCTGTTTCCCATGATTGCCCAGCGCAGTGTTCAGGCGCAGTTCCTGATCCCGATGGCCATCAGCCTGGCCTACGGAGTGGCTTTCGGAACGGTGTTCATTCTGATCTTCCTGCCGGTGCTGATCATGCTTTTCAATGACGCCAGGCTGATGGCAAGACGGCTGATTGCCGGAGAAAGTCCTGAAAGGGAGGACATCGAGGTTGCGATAAAACTTCACAGGAGAAAACTTGAATATGAAGAGAACGGATATGACAAGAAACACCAGAATATTCCCGATGACATGCCCTGATCTGCGGATCAGGCTTTTTGCCATCCTTTCGCTGTTTCTGCTTTTCTCCGGGGCGGCGGCTCAGCGCAGGGAGTTATCGCTCCAGGAGGCTGTTGCGCTGACCCTGAAACATCATTACAGCATTGTGCTGGCCGGTTTTGAAACGGATCTGGCGCGGCTGAATAACACCTGGGAAGCCGCCGGTCGTTTCCCGACCGTAGGGATAGATGGCAGTCTCTCGACCCGACAGACGATTGACGGAGGAGATAACGCCATACTCAACAGTTTCAGTGCCGGTCTCGGCCTTGACTGGGTCGTTTTTAACGGTTTCCGGGTCGGCATCACCAAGGAGAAGCTGGAACAATTACAGCTTTTATCCGAAGGAAATGCGGCGCTGGTTATTGAGGGGGCCATTGAGGAGGTTATCCTGACTTACTATTCCGTTTTGCTGGAGAAGGAAAAAGAAGCGGTGCTGGAACGTCTGTTCCGACTGTCGGGCGACCGCTATAGTTATGAAGAGGCAAGGTATGAACTGGGGGGATCGGGAAGCTACCAGCTTCTTCAGGCCAGGAATGTTTATCTGGGCGATGAAGCAGCCTATCTGACGCAACAGGTAAACGTCAGGAGTTATACCAGGGAACTCAATTACCTCACCGGTGATGCGCCTGCTACCGAGTGGTCTTTCACTTCCTCCTTCACCCCCGATACCACGGATTACGAGCTGGACGAGCTGCTTCGGCTGATGTTGAGCAACAACCAGCGTCTGAAAAACCAGTACTGTTCGCTTTTGCTCCAGGAAAATGCCTGGCAGCTTGCCCGCAGCGATCTGTATCCGTCGGTAAGATTTTCTGCCGGGCTCGACAATAATTTAAGCGGGAAAACGGTATACCCCGCCGACCCGGTAACCGGTAATGTGTTCACGCCTTCGGCCAGTCTTTCCTTCAGCTATGGCCTTTACCAGGGCGGAGCAAAGAAAAGGGCACTTGAGGCGGCCCGTATCAACAGGGAGGCGGCTTCTGTCGAGCGTGAGGAAATGATCCACCGGCTTACGAACACCCTCTACAGTGAATATGATCTTTACCAGGTGAGAAAAGTCCTGCTGACCGTCGCAGAGGAGGGTCTCAAAGCCGCCGAGATGAATCTCGAACTTTCAGAAGCCAAATACAGGGCCGGAACGCTCACTTCACTGGAATACCGCGATGTGCAGTTGTTATATCTGAATGCCGCCCTCCGCAGGTTGGAAGCAATTTACAACCTGATCAGTTCAAACATTACCCTTTCGAGGCTGACGGGAGGGATATTGGATTACAGCACAGAAGAATAGCAACTGAGCTTCGGAGTATGTTCTGCAACAAAAAAACCCCGGCATTTCTGCCGGGGTCGTGGTGCCACCAAGAATCGAACTAGGGACACCAGGATTTTCAGTCCTGTGCTCTACCAACTGAGCTATGGCACCGATGCTGTTAAAGCGAGGCAAATTTACAATATTTTTTTTTATCTGCAAAACGGAAAAAAATATTTCATCTGTAGTCCGGATCTTTCCTTCCGGCAAAGGTTTTCGTGATGGCGATTCGCTCGCGGATCTGACAGAATGGCCTGCTTTTCAACGGTTTTGAGCAAATTCCGGTCCGGCGGGTTCACCCGGTTCTCCGTTTATATCTTTTTCTTTTATACTTTTGTGCGTTTATGGAAGCCATTTACAAGACACACCAGTTTCCCAACGGGATACGGCTGATTCATCGTCATCATGATTCAGCGGTAGCGCATTTCGGGATGATCGTACAAACCGGTACGAGGGATGAAGAGGAGGCCGAGCATGGCCTGGCTCATTTCATTGAGCATATGTTTTTTAAGGGAACGGAGCGGCGTACTGCTTTTCAGATTATTTCGCGGCTGGAGGATGTCGGGGGAGATATCAATGCCTATACCACGAAGGAGGAAACGGCGATCCATGCCTCCTTTCTAAGACAGGATTACAGGCGGGCGGTTGATCTGATCCATGAGCTGTTTATCAGTTCTACTTTTTCCATCCGCGAGCGCAGGAAAGAAATCGACGTCATTATCAGCGAAATACAGTCGTATGAAGATTCCCCCTCCGAATTGATTTTCGACGATGCCGAGGAGTTGCTTTATCCCGGGCAGTCGATTGGCCGGAATATTCTCGGAACGAGAAAATCCCTGAAAAAATTCCAGAACGGGATGGTTGAAAATTTTTTCAGGGAGAATTACTCCACTGATGAGATTGTGCTTTGTTCGCTTGGTTCGGTAGATTTTTCGAAACTTGTGATGATGATCTCCCGTACCTTTGGAGAGATCCCCCTAAAAAGCCGCATACGGCCACGTATTCGACCTTTCTGCAGTAACGGGCAGCAACTGACGGTAAGAAAGCGAACCCACCAGACCCATTGCATCCTGATTACCGAAGGATATGATCTGCATCATGAAGATCGCCTTGCATTGCATTTACTGAACAACATCCTGGGCGGGCCCGGAATGAACTCACGCCTCAACCTGGCCCTGCGGGAGCGCCGTGGTTATTCATACAGTGCGGAATCGCATTATGCCCCCTATACCGATACAGGGGCCCTGGCTGTATATTTCAGCTGTGACAGGGAAAAGTTTGATTCCTGTTATGAACTGGCGATTAAGGAAATCCGGAGTCTTTCCGAAAAGGATCTCACGCCCGGCCGCCTGACCAGTGCCCGCAAACAGATCATCGGCCAGCTTGCCATTTCTTCGGATATCCCCGAGCACCTATTGCTGACCATGGGGAAAAGCTACCAGTTGTTTCATACGGTTGACTCGCTGGAGGATATCCGGATGAAGCTTGAGCAGATCAGTGCTGCCCGATTGAAAAGCATTGCCCGCCAGGTCTTTGAGCCTGAACGGCTCAACACTTTAATTTATACCTGATGAATCCCTTTGACCTTCCCGAAGAGGCGGAGAGATACCTGGAGGAGCATACCTCTCCGGAAGGAGACGTGCTGCGGGGCATCAGCCGTTACACCTGGCTGAACGAGGTTCATCCGCAAATGATCTCCGGTCAGGTTCAGGGCTGGTTTTACCGTATGGTAAGCCTGATGATCCGTCCGGAGCGGATCCTGGAGATCGGCACTTTTACCGGTTATTCCACCATTGCCCTCAGTGCCGGATTAAAGGAAGGCGGACGGATATGTACGATCGAGATCAATGAAGAGTACCGGGAGGTTTGTCTCCGTCATTTCAGGGAAGCCGGGATTGAGGAAAAGACAGAACTGATCATCGGTGATGCCCTGACTGTTCTGCCGGGACTTGCCGGGCCCTTTGACCTGGTGTTGATAGATGCCCGTAAGGAAGAATACCCGGATTATTACCAAATGATCCTTGGGACGGTAAGACCGGGAGGGATCCTCCTCGCGGATAATGTGCTCTGGGGCGGAAAAGTGCTGGAGGAGCCGAGAGAAGTTTCCGCAGAAGCCGTGCATGCATTCAACCGGATGGTGACTGCGGATCCCCGGGTTGAAAATGTGCTGCTGCCGGTCAGGGATGGCATCATGTTTATCCGCAAGCGTTGATGTTTTGTTTAATTTTTTTTGCCGTTTTCCTAAACAATTTCTTTCTGTATTTGTTAATTTGGCGTTTAATTCAGGAAAATGGCTGTTTATTCGATAAAAGATCTGGAGAGCCTGTCGGGCATTAAGGCGCACACCATACGTATATGGGAAAAGCGTTACAGCCTGATACATCCACATCGTACCTCAACAAATATCCGTTACTACACGGATAAGGATTTGAAGAAGATCCTGGGAATTGCCCTGCTTAACCGTCACGGGATAAAGATTTCCAATATTGCCCGGTTGAGCGACCTGGAGCTTAAGGAGGAGATCATGCGTCTGTCGGCGTCGAATGATGCCCGGCAGAGTATTATAGATTCCCTGATCATGGCGATGGTGGAAATGGACGAGATCCGCTTTTTGTCGATCCTCAACAAATCCATTTCCAGGATTGGTTTTAAAGAAACTATCCTGCAGGTGGTGTATCCGTTTCTCAACCGGACGGGAGTGCTCTGGCAGGCCGGGGAGATCAGTCCGGCCCATGAGCATTTTGTCTCGAACCTGATCCGTCAGAAAATCGTATCGGCCATTGATAGTTTTACCCATGTTTACGATCCCGGGAGTAAAAAATTCATCCTTTTGCTTCCGGAAGGGGAGTGGCATGAAATCGGACTGTTATTTTCCTTTTTTCTGTTAAGGGAAGCCGGCCATGAGGTGATTTACCTCGGTCAGTCGGTCCCCTACTCCGATCTTCTGGCCACAGGCGCCAATAAATCATTCGATTTCATTCTTCTTTCAAGCACCACTCCCCGTCCTGATTTCAATATTACGGAATACCTTCAGGATCTGGGTGTTGCGTTTCCGGACAAGACAATCCTATACTTTTCTTACGGTCTGACGGAAAAACCCGCGGTGCTTGGAGAACATCATGTTCACCTGAATGAACTCAAAGACCTTGTCCGTTTCCTGGACTCTCTGAAATAGTCGTTTTCCCTATTTCCCGGCCGTTTTGCGGCTAAGCTTCTGAAATCAAGCGATTAAGACCTCGCCTGCCGAGGAAATATATCCCATTACCCCTTTCGGTTGTTTAATCTTTACGTGGTAGGGTTAAACAATTTTCACATTTTTCTCAATTTAGAATAAGGGGATATTTATACCCTATTGTCTTTTATTAGCAAGCGTTTCAGAATTATTCTTATTTGGAATGGCCTCTATTTTAGCCTTTTTTATGATTTCAACATTTGGATTTTGTTGAATCGGAACGTACATTTGTTAAACATTTTTAATGCTTCAAACTAAAAATTAGAATTATGACAACGATGGAGTTTAATCACAAGCTGATAAGCATGGAAGAGCGGCTGGAGCGTTTTGCCCTCAGTCTGACTGCCAACCGGGAAGAAGCTAAGGATTTGCTTCAGGAAACATATCTGAAAGCTTTATCATCCAAGGATAAATTCATTGAGTTCACCAATTTTGAGGCCTGGGCCTATACCATCATGAAGAACACCTTCATTAACAATTACAGGAAAGCCATAAGGCAGAACACGGTTGTTGATACCACGAAGGATCTTTATTATCTGAACAACACCAAGGAGTCGGTTAATATCCGTCCCGATTCTTCCTTCCAGCACAAGGAGATTGTCAAGCATATTGAAAGTCTGCAGGATGAGCTGAGGATCCCCTTCAAGATGCATACGGAAGGGTACAAGTATAAAGAGATTGCCGAAGAGCTTAACCTGAAGATCGGTACGGTTAAGAGCAGGATATTCTTCACCCGCAAGAAGCTGATGGAATCGCTTCAGGGTTATGAGTAGGATTTGTCAGTTAGTAGTTAGGTTAGTTTGGTTATGAAATTGCCCCGGTTACAACCGGGGCATTTCTGTTTTACGGGGGGCCATAAGTGATTTGTTTTTATTTTTAGGGCATGAAAAGTCGTTTAGTCCGTTTTTTACCCGGGTTTCTGTTTTTTTCCTGGCTGACGCTTATTCCGGTTTTCTCGATGATCCCCGGCAGCAGGACCGTTGATTTCATTCTTGGGGACGGGAGCGGAATCCGCTGGGACTATATCGAGCATTCTTTGGTTTTTGGAATTCTGGCGTTTTTATTTTTCCTGTGGAGAAAAAGCAAAACCAGGCAGCCCCGGGGAAATTTTTTCCTTTTTCTGGGTACCGGCCTGGTTTATGCCATACTGACGGAGGTACTGCAGATTGCGGTTCCCGGCAGGACCTTTAACCCCCTGGATGCCCTGTTCAATGCAGCAGGTTTCCTGGTAGTGCTTCTTGCTTTACTTTATATTCAGCCCGATTCAGTGCGTTGAACGAAATTGGGCATCGACTACGGCGAAAGCGGCCATATCGACAATTTCCCTCACGCTGCATTCCATCTGGAGAATATGAACCGGTTTTCCGATCCCCAGAAGAATGGGCCCGGTTACCTGTGCTTCACCTATTTCCTGCATCATTTTATATGCTATATTCCCGGAGCTGAGGTTGGGGAAAATAATCGTGTTCACTTTCCTGTCGCCCAGTTTGGAGAAGGGGAATTTTTTAGCCCTTATTTTTTCATTGAGGGCGTAGTTCATCTGCATTTCTCCGTCGACAATGAGCTTAGGGTGTTCCTTATGCAGTATACTTACAGCTTCCCTGGCTCTTACCGGGCTTCCCTCCTGCATTACGCCGAAATTGGAATAGGAAACAACGGCCATGACCGGTTCGATATTGAAATGTTCAACGGCTTCTGCCACGAGCAGGGCCGTGTCGGCGATAGTCCGCGCTTCGGGCTGGATATTGACGGTGGTATCGGCAAAGAAATAGGGTCCGGTCTTCGTTTGCACGATGTACATACCTGCAATATGTTTCTGCGGATTGCTTGTGCCGGTAATCTGGATAGCTGGCCGAATAACATCGGCATACTTGCTGGAAAATCCTGAGAGGAAGGCATCAGCATCTCCGGCTTCCACCATCATTATTCCAAAATAGTGAGGCTGGAACATCAGGTCGAGGGCGTCTTCGTAGGTCATCCCTTTACGCTGTCGTTTGGCAAAAAGCATGGCTGCGTAACGTTTCCGTCTTTCTTCTTCTTCCCTGCCCCGGGGGTCAAGAATTTCAACCTCTCCCAGGTCGAGATGATTCTCTTCCATCAGCTTCACAATAACCGACCTGTCGCCCAGGAGAAGCGGTTTGGCGATCCCTTCCTGGAGAATAGTGTGAACGGCTTTCAGGACCTTGAAATTCGCCGCATCGCCGAAGACCACTTTTTTCGGATCCTGCTGGGCTTTCAACCTCACCTCATTAATCAGCTGGTTTTCAAGACCCATTCTCTTTTTCAGGTGTTCGCGATAGGCATCCCAGTCTTTGATGGGTTTGCGTGCCATACCGGTTTCCATGGCTGCTTTGGCGACTGCCGGTGCGACATGGTAGATCAACCGGGGATCGAGGGGTTTGGGGATGATATATTCCCGTCCAAAAAACAGGTTCTGCGTTTTATAGGCCTTATTTACCGTTTCCGGGACGTCTTCCTTGGCGAGTTGTGACAGGGCATAGACGGCTGCTTTTTTCATTTCTTCGTTTATCCCCTTTGCCCTGACATCCAGGGCTCCCCTGAAGATAAAGGGGAAGCCGAGAACGTTATTGATCTGGTTCGGATAATCGGAGCGTCCGGTTGCGAAGATCAGGTCTTTTCTGGCATTTACAGCCTTATCATAGGCAATTTCAGGATTGGGGTTCGCCATGGCAAATACAATGGGATCTTTCGCCATTGTGAGCAACATTTCCGGAGTGAGGACATCAGCCACGGAGAGTCCGAGAAAAACATCTGCACCTACAAGGAGTTCAGCCAGTGTCGCGGCGTTAGTTTCCCTGGCAAATTCCATTTTATAGCGGTTCAGGTCTGTCCGCGAGGTAGTCAGGGGGCCTTTACTGTCGGCCATAAAGACATTTTCCGGTTTAACGCCCAGGGAAATGTACAGCCTTGCGCAGGAGATCGCTGAAGCACCGGCGCCATTGACGACCACCTTGATCTGGTCGACCTTCTTGCCCACCAGTTCCAGGGCGTTCAGCAGGCCTGCTGCCGAAATGATGGCCGTACCGTGCTGATCATCGTGAAAGACCGGGATATCCAGTTCTTCCTTGAGCCGCTGTTCGATATCAAAGCATTCAGGGGCCTTGATATCTTCAAGGTTTATTCCCCCGAAGGTTGGAGCGATTGCCTTAACCACTTCCACAAAGGCATCGATGTCTTTACGGTCAACCTCGATATCAAAGACATCGACATCAGCAAATATTTTAAAGAGAAGGCCTTTCCCTTCCATAACCGGCTTGCCCTGCAGTGCTCCGATATCGCCGAGGCCCAGCACAGCGGTTCCGTTGGAGATGACAGCAACCAGGTTGCCTTTTGCCGTATAGAGGTAGGCATCGTCGGGCTTTTCCTTTATCGCCAGGCAGGGTTCAGCAACACCCGGAGAATAGGCCAGAGAAAGGTCCTGCTGGGTAGAGTGCGGTTTGGTGGGGATCACCTCAATTTTGCCGGGACGACCACAACTGTGGTAATTCAGAGCATCTTCGCGTGTAAATTTTGCCATTTCAATAGAATTTGTTCAGGTCAAAATTACGAATAGCTTCTGCTTGTTGCTCACGGATATGACAAAGAACATCATGTTTTGAAACAGGGCCGGAAACTCTCAGGATTCATTTATCCTATGAAAATTGTAGCATAACAAAACAAATCAAATGATTACATCGTTATATTTGCATATTTATATGATTACAGTCATCCCATGACTCCATGAAAACAATAGTAATTTCTACCCTTCTGATGGCCGCGTTTCTTATACCGGCACAGGCCCAGGCTGACGGAAGCGTCACGTTCAGTGTGAAAACCGTTTCGAACGGCACCGGCTTTTCTCCGAAACATGTTCTGGCCATCTGGGTGGAGGATGGTTCGGGAAACTTTGTAAAAACACTCAAACTCCAGGCCGATAAGCGCAAGCAATACCTTTACACCTGGAATGCAAAATCGTTGGGGAACACAGTTGATGCCACAACCGGGGCAACGCTCTCATCCCATATCCGGCACACTGTAAGCTGGGACCTCACCAACACCTCGCACGCTCTGGTAGCCGACGGCAGTTATTCCTTTGTTATCGAATACACAAGCGAGCACGCTCAGGGGCCAAAAACGACCGTGTCTTTTACCAAATCCGCTGATGAGGTTCATGTGAGCCCTGCAAACCTTTCCTATTTCATTGAGATGGATCTTTTATACACACCGGCTGATACAACGGGAGGCGGAGCCACGAAGCTAAATCCGGTTCAGGCCGGAGATGGACTTCTGAAGGTGTTTCCCAGCCCTGCCTCCGATCATCTTTACCTGCAATGGAACACCCCGGCCGCGGGTCCTGCCCGTATCCTGCTTTACGACAGCAGTATGCGGCTCGTGAAGGTGCTTTACGATGATGACATGCCCTCGGGGAATATGCAGATGACCTGGGGTGTGGATCCTTCGATGGCGCCGGGAACCTATTTTGTGGTCTTCCAGGGGAATTCGTGGTATTCCACCAGAAAAATTATGCTGATCCATTGAGCCGAATTCCGGCTTACCTGAACACGCGGGTATCGATGGCCCCCCACCAAAGCAGGACCGGATTTTCGTTAAAAGCATTGATTAAATAAACCCTGTAAGGGAAGAGGCTTTCTTCCCTTTTTTTCATTTTAAAAGTGAACAGGTAGGTGCAGGAACAGTCGCAATAGCAGTATTCCTCAGGATAGTTACACTGGTCCTCCACATAAAAACAAAGGGTATCCCCGCTGTTGTCATAACTTGAGGAAAACGGGGCACAACAGCCATAATTCAGGGCGGTGGTGAGCAGAATAGTATCTCCGCTGAAGGCAAGCCAGGTAGTGTCGGCTCCCGTGTAGCCTGAACTGACTGCAGAAGCGGAATCCAGCTGATTACAGCCCTCGAGTTCAAGCGAAAGCAGTTCCGGGGGAAGGGCCCGGACCGAGCCTGCAGGAAGCAGGGTGGTATCAAGAGGAAGATTCAGGTTGAGGTTGAGGGTAAAGTGGAAGGTATCCCGTTTGAAAGCGCTTTGCGACTCCAGCAGAATAAAGTTCATTTCCTTCGGTTCAAAAGGTCCTGCTCTGAAAGATATTTGTTCCGGGCAAAAGCACCATGAGTAAGGCCCCAGGTCGACGATATGGATAAAACAACTGTCGTTTTGACAAACCAGATAGACCAGCACGGAATCCGTATCGCAGCAAAGCTCACTGTTATAAACTGAAAAATCAAGGTAGCCCTGACCTTCAGTACGGACGGTCACAGAAGACTGGTTAAACGGTGAGGCAGCTGGCAGGCAACCGGAAAAAGTAAGGGAATCAACGGCAGGATAAAGGAAGACGATTTTGGGATCGTCGATACCCGGAAGACAGGCATACAGGCAGAGCAGAGCCAGAAAAACCCCCGGCAGACATGCTCGTTTCCCGGTTAATTTACGCAACGCCATTGCCTTTGTACTTCGTATGAATACTGACGGAGATAAATTTACGCCATTTATTTTGCATTAATTAAATTTCGATTATATATTTGCAATCCCAAAATGCGGGAATAGCTCAGTTGGTAGAGCACGACCTTGCCAAGGTCGGGGTCGCGGGTTCGAGTCCCGTTTCCCGCTCAAAGTAAAGCCGTTGAAGAACGGCTTTTTTTGTATAAACGGTTAGGTTTTTTTCGCTATTTTTAATCCGGATAAACTTAACCACATGTGGTTTCCGGGTTGAACCGGAAGTTTTGCCATAAGATTGCGTTCTTTGCCCGGATGGCGGAATCGAGGAGGAGGCACGACGACGAGCTCACGAACCTGATTTTTCGGGTGAGTAACAGGTAGGTGCGCCCATCCCCGAAAGTATCCAATTGCTGGAGAGAGTCGCCCTTTTTTTCCTGAGGAATCAGGGAATATGATAACAATAGTTCTTTGCCCGGATGGCGGAACCGAGGAGGAGGCACGACGACGAGCTCACGAACCTGATTTTTCAGGTGAGTAACAGGTAGGTGCGCCCATCCCCGAAAGTATCCAATTGCTGGAGAGAGTCGCCCTTTTTTTTCCTGAGGAATCAGGGGATATGATAACAATAGTTCTTTGCCCGGATGGCGGAATAGGTAGACGCGCTGGACTTAAAATCCAGTGGCCAGAAATGGCCGTGCCGGTTCGATTCCGGCTCCGGGTACAAACAGTATGCAAAACGCCTTTCGGGGCGTTTTTTTTACCGGGAAAAGAAATCAGAGGCCCGACAGTTTTTTAATCTCATTAAGCTTGTTCAGCGCTTCGAGAGGCGTCAGGTTATTGATGTCGGTACTGGCAATCTGATCGCGTATTTGTTTCAATACCGGATCTTCGAGCTGAAAAAAGCTCATCTGGAAGCCTTCTCTTTTGGTACCCAGTTCCCCGACTGGTTTCGAAAGGGATTTTTCTCCTCCGGTTTTTTCCAGTTCCCGGAGTATTTCATTTGCCCTTTTTACGACGCTTCTGGGCATTCCGGCCATTTGCGCAACATGGATCCCAAAACTGTGTTCGCTGCCTCCGCGTGCCAGTTTTCTGAGGAAAAGCACTTTATCTTCCAGTTCGCGGATGGAGATATGATAGTTTTTTACCCGGGAAAAGGTTTTTTCCATCTCGTTGAGTTCGTGGTAGTGGGTTGCAAAAAGTGTTTTTGCCTTGAATTTCGGATGTTCATGGATATATTCCACCATGGCCCAGGCAATGGATATCCCGTCGTAGGTGCTGGTTCCGCGGCCGATCTCATCGAGCAGGATCAGGCTTCTGTCGGACAGATTATTCAGAATACTGGCTGATTCAAGCATTTCGACCATAAAGGTGGATTCTCCCAGTGAGATATTGTCGGAAGCACCGACGCGGGTAAAGATTTTATCCACCCAGCCCAGCCGGGCAGAGCTTGCAGGAACAAAGCTGCCTACCTGGGCCATCAGGCTGATCAATGCCGTTTGCCTCAACAGGGCAGATTTTCCGGACATGTTCGGACCGGTTAGGATGATGATCTGCTGGTCGTGATCGTCGAGAAGAAAGTCATTGGTGACATATTCCTCATCGACCGGAAGTTGTTTTTCGATCACGGGGTGCCGGCCGCCGGTGATATCGATGACATTGCTGCCGTTTATTTCGGGCCGGCAATACTTTTCCTTTTCTGCGAGCAGGGCAAAAGAGATCAGGCAGTCGAGCCGGGCGACCAGGGAGGCGTTCAGCTGGATGGCCTGCACATATTCTGAAGCGGAGACCAGCAGATCGTTAAAAATTCTGGCTTCGATGGAAAGTGTTTTTTCTTCTGCACCCAGAATTTTTTCCTCGTAATTCTTCAGTTCTTCAGTGATATATCTTTCTGCGCTTACGAGGGTTTGTTTGCGGATCCAATCGGGAGGAACCTTATCCCTGTGTGTATTCCTAACTTCGATATAATAGCCGAAAACATTGTTAAAGCCGACTTTCAGGCTGCTGATCCCGGTCCTTTCCGTTTCCCTTTGCTGAAGCCGGACCAGATAGTCCTTACCTGAGAACATAATTTCCCGGAGTTCATCCAGCTCCTCCGACACCCCGGATGCAATCACACCTCCCTTATTCAGTTGTGCCGGGGGATCCGGATTAAGCTGTAACCTGATTTTATCGCGGATAGACGCACAGGGATTCAATTGTTCGGCGATGCGCATCAGGGCGGGTTCGCCGGAGGTGTTGCAAACTTCCCGGATGGGTTCGATGGCCGACAGAGCCAGCTGCAACTGGATCATTTCCCTTGGCGAGCATCTTCCCACGGCCACCTTGGAAATTATTCTTTCAAGATCTCCGATGAGCTTAATCCGGGAGCCAAGTTCTTCCCGAAGTTCGTTATTGGTGAGCAGGAACTCAACCATGTTGTGTCGTTCCCTGATAAGCAGGATATCTTTCAGCGGCAGGGCGAGCCATCTTTTCATCAGCCTCGATCCCATGGGAGACACGGTTCGGTCCATGACTTCCAGCAGGGTTTTGCCTCCCGGATGAAGTGCCTGGAACAGTTCGAGGTTTCGGATGGTAAACCGGTCGAGCCAGACATAATGATCCTCTTCGAGCCGTGCAAGCGCCTGAATATGAGAAAGGCTGTTGTGCTGGGTCATTTCGAGGTACTGCAGTATGGCACCACTGGCGATGATCCCGTGTTGAAGAGATTCCACTCCGAAGCCTTTAAGGTTGGCAGTCTGAAATTGCCGCAGCAGTTTTTCCCGGGCATTATCGGGAGAAAAAGCCCAGTCTTCGAGGGCATAGGTATAATAGTTTTCTCCGAAATTTTCCCTGAAGTACTGCAGTTTCGATCTTTCGACCAAAACCTCTTTTGGTCTGAGGCTGCTCAGCAGTTTGTCGATATATTCCAAGGAGCCTTCAGCGGTCAGGAATTCCCCGGTAGAGATATCGAGAAAAGCGATTCCGGCCAGGTTTTTGTCCAGAAACACCCCGGCAAGGAAATTATTTTCCTTGTTCTCCAGAACATTATCGTTAATCGTTACCCCGGGTGTTACGAGCTCGGTAATCCCTCGTTTTACCAGTTTTTTTGTGAGTTTCGGATCTTCCAGCTGCTCACAGATGGCCACCCGCTGTCCGGCCCTGACCAGCCGTGGCAGGTAGGTATCGAGTGCATGATGAGGAAAGCCTGCGAGCTCCACCATGGATGCCGCTCCGTTGGCCCTTCGGGTAAGGGTAATTCCAAGGATTTCTGCTGTTTTTATCGCATCGGCGCCAAAAGTCTCATAAAAATCCCCCATCCGGAACAACAGCAGGGCGTCCGGGTGTTTCGCCTTGATGCTGTTATACTGTTGCATCAAAGGGGTATCGGTCTCTATGGCGGCAGATTTCGTCAATTTCAACTCCAGCATCAAAAATAACGGTTAAAAACGGAATAAAAAAGCCGCTGAAAACTTCCCTCTTCACTACATAGTCCTACCTTTGCCGCATGGCAAAAACTTTCTCTGTTCAGGAACAGCGATTTCTGGGGGGGATTACCCTGACCATGTCGCTTCGTCAGCTGGGTTTGCTCCTGGTCATGCCTTTTCTCTCTGTTTACGCCCTTAACCTGGAAGGGGGATCGACGGCGCTGGCCGGACTGGCCATAGGGTTGTACGGATTGACCCAGGCTGTTTTCCAGATCCCCAACGGACTGATCAGTGACCGTGTTGGTCGCAAGCCCGTCGTTCTGATCACCATGTCGATATATACGGCAGGTCTGGCCCTGGCAGCCTTGTCGACCAACATTCATCTCCTGCTGATAGCCAGGGCTCTTCAGGGTGCAGGCGCCGTTTCGGCCGTTTTGTTTTCATGGATCGGGGATGAGATCCCCGAGGACCGGCGCAATCGGGCCATGGCCTATCCCGGGATGTTTGTCGGTATAACGAGTGTCTTTTCTTTTATTGTCGGCCCCCTGCTGGTTCATTTTGTGAATGTATCCCAGGTCTTCTGGATCTGCACGGGTCTCTCGGCCCTCTCTGTTCTTTATGTGGCTTTCATGATGCGTGGTCCGAAAAGGCAGAGCGAAGTTAATCGTCTTTCTTTCAGTGAATTTAGAATGGTTATATCAACCGGACGTTTTGCCCGTTATCTTGCCACCGGTTTCAGCATAAACTATACCCTAACCAGCATCTTCTTCTTAATCCCGCTGATCCTTGATCACACCGGGCAGACCTCACATATGTGGATGGTTTTTGTTCCCTCCACCCTTCTCGGGATCCCGGTTATGATGAGGGCTTCAAAGGCTGCCGATCATTATGGCGATCACAGGATGATCGTTCTGGGAGTGATTTTATTGCTGATCTCAACGGTTCTGCTTTCTTTTCACCCTTTCGTGATCATTATATTAAGTGCCCTGTTCTTCTTCCCGGGCTATATGATCCTCACCACGCTTTTGCCTGCCGGAGTCACCAAGCTTGCCGATCAGCATCTGCGGGGAACCGTCACGGCGACCTTCAACACCTTCCAGTTTCTCGGCTCCTTTGCCGGAAGCCTGGTAACGGGGATTTTTTACGGAATCCATCCTTTTTACGCTATTCTGGTCCTTGGAGTACTGCTTGGCCTGATCCTTGTCTTCCAGTTAAGCGCACCCACACAAAAAAGAACCGAATAACAATGGACCCAGCATTCTGGAACTCACGATATGAAGCAGACGAGTTTGTCTATGGCCTGTCGCCCAATCTCTTCCTTAAAGAACGGCTGGACCTGCTCAGACCGGGGAAACTGCTTCTTCCCGGAGAAGGGGAAGGCCGCAATGCCCTGTATGCCGCTCAGCAGGGCTGGAACACCGACGCCTTTGACCAGAGCGAGGCCGGCCGGCAAAAAGCAGAAAAATTAAAGCTCCAGTTCAATGTTTCCTTCAACTATTTCGTCAGCGATGTAAATGACTTCGTTTATAAAAGTGATTATTATGATGCGGCCGGCCTTGTATTCTTTCATTTGCCTCCGGAGCTCAGGGACCGTTTTCATCAGAAGCTGATCTTTTCGCTTCGCCCTGGCGGGATCCTGATTGCCGAGTTGTTCCACAAGGAGCAGGCTGGCAGAAATACCGGGGGGCCAAAGAATCCTGAATTGCTTTATTCGGAGGAAGAACTTTTACAGGCTTTTGCTGCTCTGCATATCCTGCTTCTTGAAAAGAAGACGGTTCTGCTTGATGAGGGCCCCTTGCACCATGGTGAGGCGGTCGTTCTCCGGATGGTCGCTCAAAAATGATTCTTCAGCTGTTGCAGAGGAAGCTTTTTCATTCAAACAATCCTTTCATTCCGGTGTTATAGTTTCAATACAAAAACAAAGCATGGATCTGGGACTAAAGAATAAAACGGTGATGGTCGCGGCCGCGAGCAAAGGTCTGGGTTTTGCCATTGCCAGAGCGCTTGCCCTGGAGGGGGCACGGGTCTCTATTGGAAGCCGTAGTCTGCGAAACATCACTGCTGCTGCAGAAAAGCTTAAACAGGAAACCGGTGCCGAGGTGTTTGCCTCAGAACTTGATGTTACCAACAACAACAGCATTGAAGAATGGGCCAGGGCAACCCTTGAAAAATTCGGAAGCATCTACGGCCTGGTCGTGAATGCCGGCGGGCCGGTACCCGGTACTTTTGATGAACTCAGTGATGAATCCTGGAGAACAGGATATGAACTGACACTTTTAAGCTGTGTGAGATTGATCAGAACCGTGTTGCCCTACATGCGGGAGAATAATTCAGGATCCATATTAACCGTTACTTCAAGTTCTGTTAAAGAACCGATTGACAATCTGCTTCTTTCAAACGTTATGCGTTCAGGTGTCACGAGTCTGGCAAAGAGCCTTTCTTTTCCGCTGGCGAAAGAAGGGATCCGGATCAATAACCTGGTTCCGGGGATGTTTTCAACGGAGCGACTTGAGGAGATTGATCTCCGCTTATCGCGGGAATGGAGGATGACCCTGGAAGAGGTCCGGTCAATCAATCAGAAAAGAATCCCTATGGGACGTTATGGCCGGCCTGATGAATTCGGTTCGGCTGCCGCCTTTCTGCTCTCGGATGCTGCATCCTATGTAACCGGGGAGACCTTTATCATTGACGGTGGCAGGATGAGGACCGTCTGGTAGGCTTCCTGCCTTCTTTAATTGCCGGAGCAAGTACCGGTCTTTTTCCGGCGGTCACTATTCAAAACAAATGACAAAAATCCGAACAGATCTTAAACTAGGCGGAGCGCTGCCTTCCGGGCGAATGGTAGAGAAACCCGCAAAGAACCCGGCCATCGTCAGGCCGGTTACCCTGCTTTATAACGAACAGCTTTCAGAAGGCGTTTTCCTCCTGGGATTCAAGCGGGATTTTCCGTTCCGGGCCGGCCAGGTAATCGGCATAGGAATGAGTGCAGACGGGCCCCGCAGGCTTTACAGTATCTGCAGCGGGGAAAGCGACCGGGAAATACGGATCCTGTACAACCTGGTTGAAGAGGGTTTTCTTACACCTAAACTTTCCGACCTCCAGGAAGGAGAGCGTATCTGGATCACTGCCCCCCGGGGTTCCTTTTTTACGACCGAGGGTCCGGCGGTCTGGGTTGCAACAGGAACCGGGATTGCGCCTTACTATTCCATGCTGCGTTCCGGTCTTGCCGGGGATAAAATCCTGATCCACGGGGAACGATATCTTGAGCGCTTTCACTTTTATGATGAATTCACAGAAAATCTTGGTGAGCAGTACATCCGTTGCTGTACCGCCGAATCGGACGAATCGAGTTACCATGGTCGGGTTACTGATTTCCTGCGTGAAAGCGGGTCCCTTGACACCGGTATAAAATATTATCTTTGCGGAAGGGCCGAGATGGTGGTTGAAGCGAGAGATCTGCTGATCAACCGGGGAGTGCCTTTTGAAAACATTATTTCTGAGATCTATTTTTGAAAATGGAGCGGGAACCTTTGTTTGGTAAAACACTGGAGGAACTTACCTTACTGGCTGCCGATGCCGGATTACCGTCGTATGCCGGCCGCCAGATTGCGGCCTGGCTTTATGACAAAGGGGCAGAGAGCATTGAAGAGATGACCGATCTCTCCAAAAAAAACAGGGCTTTACTCTCCTCCAGGTTTCGGGCAGGCGTTGAAGCTCCCTCGGGGGTACAGGTCTCTGCCGACGGAACCCGGAAATACCTTTTTTCTGCCCCGGGTTCGCGTTTTATTGAAACCGCCTTCATCCCTGAGAAAAACCGGAATACGGTATGTGTTTCCTCCCAGGTGGGGTGTAAAATGGGTTGTCTGTTTTGCATGACCGGCAAACAGGGCTTTCAGGGAAATCTGACGGCGGGTGAAATACTTAATCAATACCGTTCCCTTCCGGAGTGGAGATCTCTGACCAACATTGTGTACATGGGTATGGGGGAGCCTCTTGATAATCTTGATCCGGTACTGAAAAGCCTGGAAATCCTGACGGCCACCTGGGGTTTTGCCCTCAGTCCGAGAAGGATCACCGTCTCCACCATCGGGATCATACCTGCTATGAAGATTTTCCTGGAAAAGAGCGAGGCTCATCTTGCCGTCAGCCTCCATTCCCCCTTTGATGAGGAACGCCAAAAGCTGATGCCGATCCAGCAGGTCTATCCGCTCAGGGAAGTATTATCGGAGATCCGTTCATGGGATTTCGGAAGACAGCGGCGTGTTTCGTTTGAATACATCCTTTTCGGAGGCTTAAACGACAGCCCGGCGCATGTTAAGGAGCTGGCGAGGATCCTGGACGGAATTCGCTGCAGGATTAACCTGATCCGCTTCCACCCTGTCCCGGGAACGCCCCTCAGCAGTCCGGATGAAGATACCATTATCCGTTTCCGGGAGCAGTTGAACGCCAAAGGTATCACGACCACACTGAGAGCCAGTCGCGGCCAGGATATTTATGCCGCATGCGGCTTACTCTCCACGAAAGCCCTGATGACTTCCAAATAAAAACTGAAGCCGAAGCTTCGATTTTTTACCGGCTAATCACATTAACCGGTATGAACCAATATGTTTTTGATCTTCTCAATTTTTTCTTCCCGGAAAACTGCCCGGTATGCGGTTCGCTTCTTCCCCGGCCGGAGATGGTTATTTGTCTTGACTGCGAGCGGGGGCTGCCCAGGACCTATTACAGCCGGATGCCGGATAACCCGGTTGCCCGGGTTTTCTGGGGACGGGTGCAGGTGGAGGCAGCAACTTCCCTTTTTCGCTTCGAGAAAGGGTCACGTTACCAGAAGCTCGTTCACCGTCTGAAATATCAGGGGGAGCAGGAGATCGGACTTTTTCTCGGAAAACTGCTTGGTGAAGATCTTTGCGGGACGACTTTCAGTTCGGCGGAGGTAATTGTTCCTGTTCCCCTGCATCCGGATAAGCTGCGGATCAGGGGATATAATCAGAGTGAACTGATCTCCAGGGGCGTTTCTCTTGTTACCGGAATCCCTGTTGACGCAGAGCTGTTAAAGAAGACGGAGCACACCGATACCCAGACACGTCGCAGCCGATACGATCGGTTTACGAATGTGGAAGGGAAATTCAGGCCGGGGGATCATGCGGCGCAGTATACGGGCAAGAAACTGCTGCTCGTGGATGATGTGGTAACCACCGGTGCAACGCTTGAAGCCTGCGTAATTCCGCTGACCGGAGAACTTCAGGCCATGGTGTTTATTGCCACGGTGGGTTGTGCCTGATCACAATGGAAAGCGCCAGGTCATTGTCAGGCTGATGACATTATGAAAATAGCCAGGATGAAGTGGATATACCTGCCACTCTTCCCGCGGCTTGAAGGTTATAGCCGAATAGGTATACCTCAGTCCAACGGCAGTGCTTTCCGTGAACCAGTAATGAAAGCCGGCAAAGACATTCAGCCCGAAACGATGAATGGTCCCATATTCCGAAGAGGGGATCAGCAATCCATCCTGAACACCCACAATTTTTATAAAGATATCAGGGGATATCCCTGCTTCCGGCATATATTTTTCCTTAATCAGGTAATTCACCGACAGTGGCAGCTCAATATAGTGATAGGTTTCAGAATAATACTCTCCCCCGGGATAATCCGGAGGATTATACATACCTCTCAGGACATATTTGATTTCCAGCTGCCAGTTGAGATTGGGGGCAAGATCCCTTCCTGCCAGCACGGAGCCGGCCAGGCCGAGTTTTCGATAGCCTCCTTCCAGGTCCCCGTCGACCTGCGAAATGGTAAGACCTCCCTGAACACCACCGTAGAATCTCTGGGCCGACAGGCTGGTCAGGATACAGAGAAAGGCCAGAAACAAGAAAGTTTTTTTCATAAGGGTAAAGATAAAAAAAAGCATAAAGGAAAGACGGGCATATCCACCCTGTTTTACAGGTCGCCGATATAATCCGAAACAAATCGGTCCATCCCGTTTACTGCCGTATCGCGAATGAAAATCACCTTTTTCCTGCCTGCAGGGAACACCTCTCCGGGATCAATGACATAAACCGGACAGGCAGCGGAAACATAGGAGAGCAGGCCTGCCGCAGGATAGACCGACAGGGAAGTTCCGATGACGAGGAAAACCTCCGCTTCCCGCACCAGTGGAATGGCGGATCTCATTTCCGGAACACTTTCTCCGAACCACACCACATGAGGCCGGAGCTGGGAGCCTTTTTCGCACAGGTCGCCAAGGTTTAAGTGCGGACCTTCGAGGGGGTAGACCAGGGTGGGATCGGCAGTACTTCTGGCTTTGCGAAGTTCTCCGTGCAGGTGAAGTATTTTTGTGCTGCCGGCCCTTTCATGCAGGTCGTCGACATTCTGAGTTATGATATATACATCGAAGTCGTTCTCCAGTTTTGCCAGGGTCAGATGTGCCTTATTGGGACGAGCTTTCAGCAGGGCCTCCCTCCTTTCGTTATAAAACCGGAGTACCAGTGCCGGGTTTGTCTGCCAGGCTTCCGGAGACGCCACTTCAGTCACCTCATATTTTTCCCATAGGCCTCCCATATCCCTGAAGGTTTTCAGTCCGCTTTCTGCACTGATCCCCGCACCGGAGAGCACAACAAGTTTCTTTTTCGTCTGTTTCATAACTGTTATACAGGGAGGGAAGCCGGTTAAGAGGCCCGCCCTTCTCAAAAATAGGTTAATTCTCAAACTTTCACTAATTTTAGCCTGAGTATAAAAGGAAGCTTTGATGTACTGTAAGGTGCGTCAATGCTGAAAAATCCGATAATGAAGCCTCCGGAAAAAAAGCATGATTGACCAACAGACCATTAACCAGATTTTTGAAACCGCCGACATTGTGGAGGTGATCTCTGATTTTGTAACGCTAAAAAAATCGGGGACCAATTACAAGGGTCTGAGTCCGTTTACGAATGAGAAAACCCCTTCATTTATGGTTTCGCCGGCCAAGGGGATTTTCAAGGATTTCAGTTCCGGTAAAGGAGGAAATGTGGTTGGGTTCCTCATGGAGCATGAAAAAATCACCTACCCGGAGGCACTGAGATACCTGGCCGGTAAGTATCATATTGAAATCAACGAGAAAGAGGAAAGCGCGGAGGACATTCAACAGCGGAACGAACGGGAAAGTCTTCTGGTCGTGTCGGAATTCGCGCGTAAGTATTTCTCGGACCAGTTACTTACAGCTGCCGGCAAAGCGATTGGGATGAGTTATTTCCGGGAGCGCGGATTCCGCGACGATATTATCGATGAGTTTCAGCTGGGTTACAGTCCCGAAGACCGTGATGCGCTGACCTCGGCAGCCCGTAAAGCCGGTTACAAGACGGAGTACCTGGTTAAAACCGGCCTGTCGATAGAAAAGGAAGGCCGCTACTTTGACCGTTTTTCGGGGCGGGTGATTTTCCCCATTCATTCCCTGTCGGGCAATGTGATCGGTTTTGGGGGAAGAACTCTCAAAACCGACAAGAATATAGCCAAATACCTCAACTCACCTGAATCAGAGATTTACCATAAGAGCCGGATCCTTTACGGTCTGTTCCAGGCGAGAAAGGAAATTGTGAATAAGAACAATTGTTTTCTTGTAGAGGGCTACACCGATGTTCTTTCCATGCATCAGTCGGGGATAAGGAATGTGGTCGCCTCTTCGGGTACCGCCCTGACGACCGAGCAGATCCGGCTGATCAAGCGTTTTACAAACAACATCACCATTCTCTATGACGGGGATGAAGCCGGGATCAGGGCTTCTTTCCGGGGAATTGATATGATCCTTGAGGAAGGCCTTGATGTCAAGGGTCTGCTTTTGCCTGACGGTGAGGACCCGGATTCGTTTGCCCGGCATCACAGTTCCTCGGAGTTTCTGGAATTCATTGCGGCCAACCAAAAAGATTTCATTTCTTTCAAAACGGACCTGTTGCTTTCGGAGGCAGAAAACGATCCGATTAAAAAGGCCCAGCTGATTTCCGATATCGTGCGGTCCATCTCGTATATCCCCGACGGAATCAAGCGTTCGGTTTTCCTGAAGGAATGCAGCAATATGCTGGAGGTTGAGGAGCGGGTCCTTTATACGGAGGTCAACAAGATCCGCCGGAAGCGGATGGAGCAGTCATGGGGAAAGACCCCGCCGGTCCCGGCGCAGACTGTAGTGCCGGAGCAGCCGGTGGTTCCGGCCTTTGTGCAGGATATATATTCCGAGAATGAAGAAAGGGAGCTTATTTCCTTCCTGCTTCGATTCGGGAACAAGGTGATCCGGCTCGACGATGATCATCATTCGGAAATCGGTGTTGCGCAATTCATTATCCGGGAAATACAGAACGATGAACTGGAGTTCCGGAACCTGGTCTATAAAAAAGTTTTTGAAGACATCCTTTCCCTGACTGAAGCCGGAAAACCCATAGAAGAACGCTATTTTGTCTACCATGAAGATGAAAAAGTCAGGGACCTTGCCGTGGAGATCCTGACACAACGGTATGAACTCAGCCGGGTATGGCACCGGAAGGAATCCTATGTTGAATTGCCTGGGGAAAACCTGGAACAGGAGGTGCCAAAATCTCTTCTTTCCTATAAGCTGGCTGTAGTTTCGCTGGCACGTTCAAAGATGGACCAGGAACTGTTGCATGCACAAAAAAAGATGGATAATGAGGAATTGAACCATCTGCTTCTGCAGATTCAGAATCTCAACCAGGTTAAGAAATTACTTACCGACGGCCTGGGCGGCCGGATCATCCTTCCTAATCAGAAGCATTTCTGATCACGGTAAAAAGCACGCTTTTTTCACGTCCGCGATTATCGACAACGGTCAGCCGGTGTTCACCGGGCTCACAGTTCACGGCAAGCTGATGAAACTGACGGGTGCTGCCCAGGTAGTGTTCATCGAGGTGCCAGAAGATCTCGGCAGAGGGATCCCGGTGCGCCACTTCAAGGATCAGCCTGCCCTCACTGCCGTCAAGTTCCCGGGGAATAATCAGTTTGCTTTTCCATTCGGGAACGACAATTTCAAATTCCTCCACCTCATCATCCGCACAATCCGTTTTCACGGGAGGAAGGCTTTTATAGGACGGATCCTTCCGCTTATAATAATATTCCATGAGGGGCGGAAGGATGAACCAGGGCTCATTTCTCATCTGTGCGACCGGATAACAGGCGCTGTTCACCCTTTCTTTCCCGTCTCCCGAGAGGTGTATCATCCGGTGGTAGGGGCAGCTCTTCACTTTTCTTCCTGCGGGATTTGCCCATACCGTATCTGTTTCGGGGCATTCCGGGGAAGCCAGGTATCCGCTTTTCCGGCAAACCTCAAGAGGAACGAGGTCGTCGGTCGGCCTGGGAAAATGGCCCGAAGACGGCAGCAGGTCAAAGACCTCAAACATCAGGGGGGCAGCTGAAAGCAAGCCGGTGAGCCCGGTGCGCCCTTCCCCGTCGGCATTTCCTGCCCAAACGCCCACGGCATAGCCGGGGGTCACGCCCACGGCCCAGGCATCCCGGTAACCATAGCTGGTTCCGGTCTTCCACGCAATATCTTTTCCTCCTGAAAATAATCTCCAAGATGATAATTCATCAGGTCTGTTTACTTCAATTAAAGATTCAAGAGTTAACCAGATTGCCCCGGCCGAAAGGACTCCCTGTTCAAGACTGTGGTTTTGATCCGGTCTGCTGTCCTTTCCTGTAAAATACGGAGGGTGGTAGTCTCCGGCAAAATAATTCCCTTCGGTAGTGGTATAGTGCCGGAGGACTCTCGCCAGGGAGGCATAAACGCCCGTCAGTTCCCAGAGGGAAACTTCGGCTCCGCCCAGGATCAGTGACAGGCCGTAATAATCGGCCGGTTTCCCGATGGAAGTAAAGCCTGTTTTTCCCAGAAGCTGAATAAAAGGATCGACGCCAAATCTTTTAAGCATGATGACGGAGGGGACGTTCAATGACCGTTCCAGTGCCTGTTTCGCCGGTACGGCACCGTCGTATCCGCGGTTATAATTTTTGGGGGCGTAACCGTTATATCTCACCGGGACATCGGGAACCAGGGATCCCGGCAGGATCATTCCGTCGTTCAGCATTCCGGCAAAGAGCAGGGGTTTAAGAATGCTTCCGGTGCTTCTGCGGGAGGTAATCACGTCGACGCTATTGGCGTTCAGGCCGGAGGAGTCGCCGGGGGCGTTCCCGACATAGGCCCGTACGGCTCCGGATTCAACTTCGAGTACCAGGCAGGCCAGGTTATGAATCTGGTTTACAGAAAGGTGTCTATAGTGGAGCGACGCAACTTCATTTACTTTTCGCTGCAGGTGGGCGTCAATGGTGGTATACACGCGTTGACCCCTGTTTGACACCATAAGCCTGTCGCATAGTTGCGGAACGATGTTCGGGAGTTCCCTGGGTCTGGCGGGCAGAGGCTCGGTACAGGCCAGCGACCAGGTGAGGGAGTCGATCCGTCCGGTTTCGAGCAGTCTTGTAAGGAGCCGGTTGCGCTTTTGCAGCAATTCGTCCCTGTTCCTTCCCGGATGTAACAGTGCCGGAGCATTTGGCAAAACGGCGAGGGTGGCGGATTCGGCCCAGGTCAGTTCATCCGGCGGAACAGAAAAGTATCGCCAGGAAGCCGCTTCAAGGCCGACTACATTCCCGCCAAAGGGAGCGTTTGATGCATATAATTTTAGGATCTCGTCTTTCGACAGGCTCAGTTCCAGCCTGACTGCCAGCAGGGCTTCCACCAATTTTCGGGAGAGGGTTCTGTTTTTTCCTTTGCCCGAAAGGCGCAGCACCTGCATGGTAATCGTACTGCCTCCTCTCACAATTTTTCCAGCCCGGATATTCTGTCCGGCAGCCCTGAAAAGGCTGAACGGGTTTACCCCGGGATGGTAATAAAACCACTGATCTTCAAAGGTAAGGAGGGCAATCCTGTATTTTTCGGGCAGCGTATCAACCGGGGGAAAGCGCCATTGTCCGTCGGAGGCAATGCGAGCACCGATAAGTTCTCCCTGGCGGTCGTAAACAACAGTTGAGCAGGGATCCCTGAAGAGGGTAGCCGGGAGAATCAGCCAGAAAAGGAGAGAAAGGGCCGCAACCAAAACAAGATTAAGCCGGAGGGGAAGGCTCCGGCTTATCCTGTCGGCGATATGGCCAAATTCTCTCATGAAGGAACTATACTATTCTCCTTTTTCAACAACCACCCATTTTCCGGGAATTAGTGCCTGGATATCGTTGCGGTACATTTCTTCAGCTTTTACAGCCGGAAGATAGAATTTCCCGCTGTAAGCCGCATTCAGTCTGACGGTGAAGACCCGTGTGGCATTGGGTGCCAGGGAAAAGTAAGTCAGAACCCGGTCGTCGCGGATATCCTGGTAATCGAACTGTTCGTCGGAATCCATTGTTGAAAACAATCTTTCGTTATGGATCTCCCAGCCCGAGGGGAAGATTGAAGACAGGGCCATGGTTTTATAATAACCCAGCCGGCCTGTGTTCTTTATCCTGAAGACCGCTTTAAAGTCGGTCCCCTGCTGGAGTTGTGAAACATCCAGCAACCTGTTTTCCAGGTCGCGGTATTCGACGCTGAGTTCGAGGTTGGATACAAGGGCTTTTTCGGTACCCGGCAGGGGTGTTCCGGTCTGGATAAAGCGAGCAAAAACCATTTGTTTGCCCTGGTTGGTAATCCGGATTTTGCCTTTTGTATCGAGCCCCGGATCAAGCCGGACCTGAGCATAGGGCATGGTTGTTTCGGCTTTTCTGGTTTCACCGTTATTGAAGCGGTATTCGAAGGAAAGGCGATCGGAAGTGGCGCGACCTTCAGTAAAGGAGCATACAGCGATCAGGCTGTAGGCCGTTGTCTGGGTGCTCATCCATTGTTCCGAAGAAAGGGCTTTCGCCACCATTTCAAGAACGGGAACGGCCTCTTTTTTCATATCCATCAGCACCATGGCTTCCAGGATCATGGCCCGGTCGCGGGTTCCCGATCCGTAGGAATAGCCCGAATCGTCATAATCGGGGATATCCACAGACGCTCCTGTAATAAGCTGGCGTGCGGTTTCTTTCTGTCCAGCCAGGGCATATGCTGCTGCCAGGCGCCATTTCGCTTCCGTGCAGAGGTCGGTTCTTTCCCTCAGCCTGTTCATTGCGCCGATCTCGGCAGAGCCTCCGAGGGCAAGGGTAAACAAGCGGTAGGACTGAAGGATTTGCTCCTGTCTGATCTCATAGGTGTACGTAACGCCGGAGAGGTTCCATCTTCGTGCTTCCTTTTTCTGGTATTTTTCCCATCCGGAATAGAGGGAAGACGGTATATCATACCCTTTTTTCTTCGCTTCCACCAGGAAGTGCCCGGCATAGGATGTTCCCCAGGAAGAAACCTGCGCAGATCCCGGCCAGTAAGAAAAGCCCCCGTCGCTGGTCTGAAAGTTACCGAGTCTCAGGATCGCCGCTTTGATGTTGAAATCGGCTTTTTGCTTTTCACCTTCCGTAAGTTCCATGATCTCTCCGAGGTAGAGTTGCGGAAAGGCGGCTGAAGTGGTTTGCTCAATGCAACCGTGCGGATACTGGAGAAGGTAGCGCAGTCGGCGACCGAAATCGACCGGAGGGATGGAAGAAAGCTCCAGTACCAGGTCGTTTGTGCCGGCCATTCCCACGTATTCCAGCGGCTGTTCCAGCGTTTCGCCCGGATTAAGCACGGCGGTGGTCATCCCGGTAACCGGGGGGTTGGAGGAACGGACCTGCAGTTCAATCTCATAGACCGCCTTTTCCCTTCCGCTGGAGACCTCAACAGAGACTTTTCCCAGTCCTGTGCTTGCGGCTGTTTTCAGATTAAAGGTGACGATTTTATCACCGATACCGTCAAAACTGACTTTCCCGGTTTTATTGGCTGCGATCAGCAGGTCGTTTGTTGTGATCTTCACATCTACGTCACGGATTTTCTCATCCATAACAAAGATATCCACGGGAAGTGCCACCTCTTCTTCAGGGCCAAGGACCCTGGGAAGGGTAGCCAGTACCATCAGGGGTTGCCTTACCGGGGTGGTTTTTTCTGTATTACCGTATGCTCCCCTGTTTCCCGCAACGACCATGGTTCTAACGGAGCCAATGTAATTCGGGATGTTCACTTTGTGCACCTGTTCCTTCCCGTCGGAGGTAAAGGGGCCAAGAAATTTCACCATGGGCGGGAAGCGGTTGGCTTCTCTTGCCCCGTTTCCGTCATCGCTTCCGTCACCACCCACGTTATAGACCCCATCCATACGGCCGCCCCAGGCTCCAAGCACCATATCGAAAAGATCCCAGGTTTTAACACCAAGGGCTTCTTTTGAGAAGAAGGAGGACCATGGGTCAGGCGTCCTGAAGCGGGTCAGATCGAGCAGTCCCTCATCCACGACAGCTATGGTATAGGTCATGGCTTTCCTGTTCTTTTCGCTGACCCGTATCTCAACAGTGCTGTTTGGTCTCAGTTCATCCGGCATACTGATCTGCGGTTCCAGCCGGGTTTCGGGATCTTCCACCAGAATGGGGATTATGCCGTACATCCTTACCGGAAGATCATTGACCGTCTGAGCGTGAGGTTGCAGCAGAGTTGCAAAGACATAGACATTTGGGGTCATTTCCGGGGTTATCCTGAAGCGGTAGCGGGTTTCGCTACCACTGGCATCGATCCATTCCTGTTTCAGTACGCCGGATCCCGTTTCAATGCTGATAAATAATTTCCCCCGGGTAGAAGAGGGAATGGCTATTTCGGCCTCCTCCCCGACATTGTATGAGGGTTTATCTGACGAAAAAGTGAGTATTGACGCTGCATTGGGATCTCCTTTCTTCGCCTTTCCGGCATATCCCGGCCAGTCGATATAAACTATTTTTCCTGCAGCATGTCCGCCGGCCGGATCCGAAACAAGTACCAGGTATCGTCCCCAGTCGGGGTATTTGACCATGAAACTGAATTCGCCGTTGCCATTACTGGTAGAAATTGTCTTTGAGAAGAGTGGAGAATGATAGGTTCCTCCGGCATAGGATGCCAGGTTATCGGAAGAAGCATCCCACCACCATCTCCAGTCGAGTTTATAGACTTTCGCTTCAAGCTTTTTCAGTGAAAGCGGCTTGCCGGAAGGATCGAGAGTTGCCACCTTAACTGTTTGGAGCGTATCGGTCAGCAGCATGCCCCTTTTATCTCCCGGAGGGACCCTTATCCCCACGTATGCCGCATAGGGAGAGCAGGGGACGGAAGCCTGGTCGATACTGAAATCGCCAGATTTTTCAAATACCCTGGTAGTAAACCGTGCCGACAGCATCCCGGGGGCCTCACCGGAAATCTCAAGGTCCTGGCGAAAATCGGCAACTCCGCTTATATCTGTTTCCCCCGAGTATATCGTTGTGGGGTAGGATGATAGCTCCCTGGTCGGATCGTCAAATATGTAGCCATCATACTTTTTAAAAGATGTTTTGACCGGAAAGAGGATCACCTCAACTTCTGCTTTAAGGTTGCTGGCTTTTGCTCCTGTTAACCAGCGGCTTGAAATCTTTCCTGCGATTTCACCATGTGCAGCAAATATGGTATCGGTTCCAAAATCCAGTTCGATTTTGAGGCGATTGGGTTTTACGGTTTCCACGGAGAGGAGTTTGGAGAAGGACGTACCGCCGGCCTTCACCGAGACCGTATAATTGCCGGTAATGGCATCCTGGGCGGTTTTTGTATGAAAGGAATAGAAACCTGATTTATTCCCTGTGCTGACTTTCCTGGCCACAATTTTGCCCTGAGGATCTTTAAGTTCGAAGAGCACCGGGTGGTTTTCGGGAAGAGGATTGGCTTTGTCGTTCAGGATAAAACTGAGATAGAGGGAATCTCCGGGGCGCCATACCCCCCTGTCGCCATAGATAAAACCTTTAAGGCCTTTATTAATAACTACGCCCGAAACGTCGAACATGCTGGAGGAAAGCGCAGCGCCATCGATGAGCCTGAGATAGCCTTTCTGGACTCCCTGTTCAGCAACGACGAGGAAGGGCTGGCTTCCTGTTTTAAAAACAGCCGTTCCGTCGCTATTGGTAGTCTCTTCGGCCATGAGTTGTTGCTGATAGTTATAAAGCCTGACTGTTGCCCCGCTAAGAGGGCCGGATTTAATGAGATCAGTAACAGTGACATAGTAGGCACCATCGGTGCCGTGTTTGGCGATGAGGCCAAGATTACTGGCCAGGATATTCCGGCTTACGCTTCTGCGGCTTCCGTAATAAGCCTGTTTACAGGGATCGTCGCGATCACGCCATTCATATCCTTCATAATCGTAATAATCATAATCGTCGTCGTAATAGTAGTTCTCATAGCTATCCCAATAGGAGAATTCCTCTTCTTCGCTATAGTCATAGCTGCTTATCTGGCTTTCCTCCGTTTTTTCTGTTTCGTTATCGGGACAGGGATAGAGGGACTGGTTCCTGTTAAAGCCAATCTCAACCCGGTATATGGCGCCCGGTTCAGTTTTGATCAGCTGGGTCAGATCGAGGGAGAACACGTTCCATTCCCCGTAGTTGATCGCCTTATCCGAGATCAGATCAATATTTTTGTGCAGGACCAGTCGTCCTGCGCGTTTAAGTTCGCGGTTTCCGTTCAGCTGGTTCACCTGGAGAAATTGGGCAACATTGTTTTCATAGATTCTTACCACTTTCACCTCAACGGCTTTAAGGTTAACGGCTTTAAAAGGGAGCTGCACCTTATCGGTCGTCGGGATGATCACTCCGTTTCCCAGCAACTGAACGGCGGGTTTGATCTCTTCGAAGCGCAGGTCTTTCTGTTCGCCCCTCAGCAGGCCTTTACCGGCCACATTACGAATCCCTGGTTCCACAAAAACCGTAACGGTACCGTTTTGACGAACTTCCGGAAAGGCTGACACATTATTGCCCTCTACAGAGAAGCGAAGGTCGGTATCTGTAGCCAGACGAATGAGGCCTGTGAGGTTCTGGTCGCGCTTAATAGGATCGGAAAAACTGATGATCACCTGTTGTTCGGGATACTGTACCACCCGGTAGTTCAGGACCTGGAACGAGCCCAGGGAGGGAACCGTGAATTCGATTTCACCTTTTTCTTCGGCACCTGCCGGTGTTGCGTCATAGCTGATAAGGACCCGGGAGTCTTCCTCTCCCCTTCTGACGCTGTCGATCGTGAACTGGTGCTCCGTTCCAGACAGATGATCCCATGAAACGTGAAGAGTCCGGCCGTCCTGTTTCGCAACAATTATCTGTCCAACGGCTTCCGGTTCGGCCACATCGGCTGACATAAGTTTGCCCACGATATAATTCAGTTCAGGTTTGTAGTCGTTATATGGCCGGAAGGCTTCTGTACTGAGCATTATGTGTTGTACGACCGTATGGAAGGAAAAAACAAAGGGTTTTGAAGCCGCATCGCCGCTGAACAGTTTGCCGACCCTCACCTTTACCTGGAAAGCGGTACCCGGTCGAAAACGTGTCTCCGGCGTGAACTGAATGGTTCGCTGATCGACATAACTCACAGAGCCCCTTGTTTCGGGAACAATAGTCAGAACTCCCTTTTCCACAGGGCTTCCCGGGATGACCGAATCGGCAAAATTTTCTGCAAACCTGACCATTACTGAAGATTCGCTGGAGATGATCCCGCTGGTAAAGGCAGAAATCAAGGGATTATATTCGGGCACGATAGGTTCTTCGGCCGCTGGTTTGTTTTTACAGCCAAAGACTAGCAGGGACAGGAGCAGGAGGATGCTCAGACGGGAAAGGACTTTTTTCATGTTGGTGGGTTTTTGGTACAATCTTTAAAGTTAAGAAAGTGGTATAAAAAATTCAATCCTTGCATCTCAATTTATCGTAGCGATCAGTGTTGTCACAAAATCCAGTTATACAAACGATTACGTGGAAAATGCGGTCTGTGGGCACGTTAAAAAAATATGTTCATTGAAAATTATTGTTAATATTGCAGGAACTAAAGAGCTGATTATGGCGAAAGGATTTCTGAAGAAATGGATACTTTGTGCAAGGCCTTTTTCTTTTCCGGCTTCAACCATGCCTGTCGTATTCGGGACTGTGCTTGCAACGGTATACGGACATTACGCATTCAGACCCGGTTTGTTTTTGCTGGCGCTGGTTGCGATGGTGATGCTTCATTCTGGGGCTAACATCCTGAGCGATATTTACGATTTCCGGAAAGGTCTGGACAAGGTTCCCACGCCTGTCAGCGGAGGGGTAGTAAGGGGATTGATCTCAGAGAAGGAAGCTTTCCGGGGTGCGGCCGTACTTTTGATTTCCGGAGCGCTTATCGGTTTTCTGCTGGCCTATCTCTGCGGGCCCTGGCTTCTTGCTATTGGGGTCGGCGGTTTATTCGTTGGCATTTTCTACACCACAAATGCCCCGTTCTCCCTTAAATATCATGGTCTGGGAGACCTGGCCGTTTTTCTCAATTTCGGCATTCTGGGTTCTCTGGGTTCGTGGTATGTACAGTCGGGTACGCTTTCTTTTATCCCTGTTATCTGGGCCATCCCAATGGCGACCCTTGTTATTGCCATTCTCCACGCCAATAACTGGCGAGATATTGAATCCGATCTGAAGGGCAGGATCCATACAGTAGCTTCTTTGCTGGGAGATCGTGGATCTTCCTTTTACTATGCTTTTCTCATCTTCGGCCCTTATGTGATGATTTTGCTTTTCATCCTCGTACCCTATTTTATTTTCCCCTCGCTCCCGAAGATGCCCTTTACCTTCCTGATTACGCTGTTTGCCCTGCCCCTGTCGGTAAAGCTCTGGAAGACTGCCGTAAAAAGGAAAAACCTGGATGATCCGATGGATTTTATTACGCTTGACGGAGCTACTGCCCGTTTAAATCTTCAGTTTGGCCTGCTGTCGACGCTGGCTTTGCTGCTCAATCTTGCCTTTGGCCTGCTTTTCTGACCGGATATGAAGAACTCTTCCTTTGGTGTATTTCTGTTCATTCTTGTTGCAGGAATAGTGCTTTTTGCCCCGATGTTTGTTTTACGGGCTGTCGGACCGATTGATTTCTGGTGGTGGATGAGTATCAACCTTGTTGTACTGATCACTGCCGGTATGTTGACAGACAAGACTTATCTTTCACATCTCAGGGAGGATATAAGTCACGGTTTAGCGAAAAAGGTCCTTTATGGCGTGCTCAGTGCGGTATTCCTGTACGGGGTGTTTTTTGCCGGGGATTTTCTTTCCAGCCGCATGTTTGATTTTGCCGGGGAACAGATCAGCGGGGTATATGGATTTAAGGGAGGAGCCTCCGGAAGCCGGATCTTTCTTCTGATGCTGTTAATTATCGGGCCGGGCGAAGAGCTTTTCTGGCGGGTTTTTGTACAGCGCCGTTTGATGGAGAGATTCAGTCCTGTTGCCGGATTTCTGCTTGCCACGGCGCTTTATACCGGTATTCATCTGCTCACGGGAAATTTCATGCTTATTATGGCTGCGCTAACGGCCGGTTTGTTCTGGGGCTGGCTGTATCTTCGTTTTCGTTCGCCTTTAATGCTGGTGATCAGTCACATCCTCTGGGACATCTCCGTTTTCCTGATCTTTCCCTTTAACTGAGTCCTTCGGTTGCGAAGTGGTTTTTTTCAATAAAAGAAGCAGCAATTCTTTCATAGCCGTTTCAATCTCATGATATTCAGGCACTTTATCGGTGGATAGCAGAAACATCACAGAAAGGTGCTTTTTCTGTTCCGCCAGTGCATTAACAAGCGCTTGCTTATTAAGCCGGTAGGCTTCCCGCATCCGTCTTTTGGCCAGATTCCTGTCGACGGCCCTTTTGAGGGATTTTTTGGGAACGGCAAAGCCAGCTTCAAGAGGCAGGTCTTCCCTTCTGTTTTCGGTCCAGAGAACCCTCAGCGGATATTTCCGCAGGGCAGATCCCCCGTTAAAAAGCAGGCTTATCGTCTTTCTGCTTTTCAGGTGTTCTTTTTTATTGAAGTTTAGCTGTGGCATAAAAAAGGGGGACAAAATCCCCCTTAAATTAGTTAAAAAACAAAGACGGTTATTTTTTCCCGTTTACCCGGTTATATTCAGCGATAAAGTTTTCAAGGGCCATGGTCATTGAAGGCGCCTGGGGCTGGGGGGCCATGATGTCGAGACGCAGTCCGGCATCTTTTACAGCTTTAGCTGTTTTCGTGCCAAAAGAGGCAATTTTTGTTTCGTTCTGGATAAAATTCGGGAAATTCTTCAGCAGGGACTGAATTCCGGAGGGGCTGTAGAAAACCAGGATATCGTAGTTCACATCAGCCAGATCGGAGAGGTCGCTGCATTCGGTGCGATAGAGAATGGTTTTGGTGAAATTAAACCGGTGTTTGGTCAGCAGTTTCGGAATTTCCTCCTGATGGGCAGCAGAAAGCGGAACGAGGTATTTCTCGTTTTTATGTTTCTGCATCACATCCATAAGGTCTTCCATGGTACCATTACCGTAAAAGATTTTTCGCTTCCGGTACACGATATATTTCTGCAGGTAAAAGGCTGTTGCTTCAGAAATGCAGAAGTATTTCATATTGTCGCTGACGGTCAGGCGCATTTCCTCAGCGATCCGGAAAAAATGGTCGATGGCTGTCTTGCTGTTGAAAATTACAGCGGTGTGAGCGACAATGTCCACTTTTTCCTGCCGGAAGTCTTTAGCCGAAACGCCTTCAACATGAATAAATGATCGGAAATCAATTTTCAGATTGTGTTTTTCGGCCAGATCGAAATAAGGAGATTTATTATTCTCAGGCACGGGCTGAGATACCAGAATGTTTTTAATCCTTCCCATAAACAGAGCGTTTCAGTTTTTATCTCAACTCAAATAGCGGATTCCATCCACTTGAATAGCAACAACAAGGGTGCTATTTCAAGGGCACAAAGGTACAAAAACATATACAAAATAAAAACATCCCTTTTCCATGAAAAAATTAAACCCCTGATAATCCGGAGTATATAAACGGACAAGAGAAGAATTATTACCAGATAAAGGAAGTAGATCCGAAGATCTTCCCGCAGATAGATCAACAAAATAATAAAGGGTGCGATTGCAAGCCCTATGATTTTATTATAGTTTGAAACGTGGTAGCTGTATTCGCGAAACAGGTTTGCCCGGTTAAAAAGGTGGCCCGCAATTCTTACAAGGCCGGATCTCAGCAGATAATAGGCTGAGAGCGCGGTAAAGTTGATCAGAAAAAGAAGGAAGCCTTCCTGACCGAAAGGATAAAGCCGGAATTGATTTTCCAGGATCAGCATCATGAACGCGCCGTTCAGAAAGTAGAAAAAATTCAGAATGGAATCGAGTTGCCGTTGGAGCTGACTGTTATCATTGTACATTCTGACAGCGGTCTGGAAATTGAATGAGGCTTCGATCGTACGAAGAAAGGATGCGCCAAAATTCATTTTTACCCAGGCCAGCAGGGAAAGATCGAGAAGAATGAACATAAAATACCATGCTGCGGGAAAGCCCACAGAGAAGGGCGTTCCGGAAAATGCCGAAAGGAGCCCCGGATCCCGTAACATTACCGTAAAAACCGGCAGGGCGGCGGCGCCGGCAGAGGTAAAAATTACCGTTTGCATTTTTCTCAGGCCTTATCTGGAAAAGTTCCAGCCACAAAGATAACTATTTTTCATTCTTTACGTTTTATGAATTATTAACGCCCTCATATCTTATTTTTTATGAGGCAGGTCAAGGGTCTGAGGCCCGGAACGCGGGTTAAAAAAAGTTAACAGGCCCCTGTCTGTGAGATAATGAGGGCAAAGCCGTTTAAAAACGGATATCTTTGCTGTTGGAAAAGTTCAGAATCAGAAGAACATGAAGAAGAAATTTATTATTGCAGGAATAGTCGTACTGGTGCTCAGTGCGGGTTTCACGACCATAGGAAACCGTGATTTTGAAATTGTCAAGAACCTGGATATCTACTGTACTTTATTCAGGGAACTCAATATGTTTTATGTTGACGAGGTTGAGCCGGAGAAGCTTGTAGATAAAAGTATAGAATCGATGCTCTCCTCGCTGGATCCTTATACGACCTATATTCCGGAATCGGAAATGGATGATTTCAATTTTCAGACAACCGGAGAATACGGAGGAATCGGTGCATTAATCAGAAAATCGGGAGATTTTACGATCATTGCCGAGCCATACAAGAATTTTCCGGCAGCAAAAGCCGGTTTAAGGGCCGGGGACAGGTTGCTTGTTGTTGATGGCAGGCAGGTAAAAGGTCTTGAAATTTCGAAAGTAAGTGAGCTTTTAAAGGGAGAGCCAAAGACCGAGTTTACCATCGAATATGAGCGTCCCGGAGAAAAAGGGACAAAAAAAGCAGTGCTTTTGCGGGAGCAGATCGTTATCCCCAATGTTCCCTATTTCGGAATGGTTGATAAACATACGGGTTATATCCGGCTGAGCAATTTTACCACAGGAGCCTCGGCTGAGGTAAAGGCCGCGCTCCTGGATCTGAAGAAAAACCCCGAGCTCACCGGTATCGTTCTTGACCTGAGGGGTAATCCCGGTGGCTTATTGATTGAGGCTGTCAGGGTCTCGAACCTTTTCGTCGACAAGGGAGAGCTCATTGTAAGCACCAAGGGTAAGGTAAAGCAGTGGGATTCTGATTATTATACCACGGCTTATCCTGTTGAGCCGGACATGCCGATGGTAGTACTTGTAAACCGGGGGTCGGCTTCTGCATCTGAAATCGTTGCCGGGGCTCTTCAGGACCTGGACCGGGCGGTAATTGTCGGTCAGCGTACCTTTGGAAAGGGCCTTGTACAGACGACCCGGAAATTATCCTATAATGCCCAGTTAAAGGTGACGACAGCGAAGTATTACATCCCCAGTGGCCGGTGCATCCAGGCGCTTGATTACACGCACCGGAATGAGGACGGCAGTGTCGGTGTCATACCCGATTCCCTGATCTCGTCCTTTAAAACGAAAAACGGCCGTATAGTATATGACGGAGGAGGGATTCAGCCCGATTACACCCTGAACCCTGATGTTTTCAGTGATATTGCCGTTCATTTATATGCCGAGAACCTGATTTTCGATTATGCAACGCAATTCGTAATTAACCATCCCACGATAGCCCCTGCTTCAGAATTTGATCTTTCGGATGAAGCTTACCGGGAATTTGAAACTTTTGTCATGAACCGGGGTTTCGAATATGAAACGGCCAGTGAGCAGGAGCTGGATAAACTGATTGAGACGGCGAAGAGGGACAAGTATTACGAAAACGCCGTATCGGAGTTTGATGCACTGAAGTCCAAGCTTTCACATAATATCCAGCGCGACCTTGAAACGTTCAGGGAAGATATTTCCTCGCTGCTGGTGCAGGAAATTACCGGCAGGTATTACTTTGAAGAAGGCCGGATTGTTTCGCAGCTTCAGAAGGATCCCCAGCTGGAAAAAGCCCTGTCACTGCTCAGCAGTCCTGAAGGTGTCCTGCTGACCCTGCATGAAAGCGGAGAGGTTGGTGCTCCTGCCCGTCAGTGAGCTTCCAGCCAGTTTTTGCCTGTTCCAAGATCTACGATCAGAGGAACGCTTAGTTTTACGGCAGATTCCATTTGCACGCGGACGATGTTTTGAAGCGTTTCCAGTTCCCCGGCAGCCGCATCAAAATTCAATTCATCATGGACCTGGATTGTCATGCGGCTTTTAAGGCCAAGGCGCTGCATTTCTTCATGGATATTCACCATGGCGATCTTAATGATGTCGGCTGCAGATCCCTGAATCGGTGCATTAATAGCGTTTCGCTCCGCATTTCCCCTCACCACTGAATTCCTAGAGAGAATATCGGGAAGGTATCTTCTTCGTCCAAACATGGTTTCCACATAACCTCTTTCGCGGGCCGAGCGGATACTCTGATCCATGTAATCCCGAACCCCTTTATAGGTCGCAAAATAGTTATCAATCAATTCACGGGCTTCTGTTCTGCTGATCCTCATCCGTTGTGCCAGACCAAAGGCAGATATTCCGTAAATGATGCCAAAATTGGCTGTTTTTGCCCTGCTTCTCATCTCTCGGGTCACCTGATCGCGGGCTGTTCTGAAAATTTTCGCAGCGGTGGCGGTATGAATATCCTCACCGGCCAGAAAATCCGCAATCATACCTTCGTCTCCGCTCAGGTGGGCCATCAGCCTCAGTTCAATCTGGGAATAGTCGGCCGAAAGGAAAAAATCGCCCGGTTCAGCAGGAATAAAGGCTTTTCTGATTTCCCTGCCCCGCTCATCCCTCACCGGAATATTCTGAAGGTTTGGATTGTTCGAAGACAGGCGGCCTGTCGCCACCAGTGCCTGGTTAAATGAAGTGTGAATGTTTCCCGTAAGCGGATTCACCAGTTGCGGCAGAGCTTCGACATAGGTTGACAACAGTTTTTTCAGGGAGCGGTAATTCAGTACCTCGGGGACAATTTCGTGCTTATCCAGCAGATCAAGCAGCACCTCTTCGCTTGTTGACTGTTGTTTGGTAGGAGTTTGCTTTTCTCCTCCCCCGATCTTAAGCTTACGGAACAGGATATCTCCCAATTGTTTCGGAGAGTTAATATTAAACGATTCACCGGCCAGGGAATAAATCTTTTCCTCCAGGCCAATAAGATCCGCCCTTAATTCTCCGGCAAAGATTTTGAGTGCCTGTTCATCGATGCGGATCCCGCCGTGTTCCATTTCCATGAGCACAGGAACAAGGGGCATTTCGATCGTATCAAAAAGATTATTAATTCCCTGTTTATCAATTGATTCCCGTAATATTGAGGAGATTTGCCAGGTTATATCGGCATCTTCACCGGCATATTCTGCAGCTTTTTCGGGAGCCACGTTCCTGAAATTCTGCTGGTTTGCTCCTTTCCTGCCAATCAGTTCCTCGATGGGTACCATACGATAGGCCAGGTACTTTTCGGCAAGGAGGTTCAGGTTATGCCGGCCTTCAGGATGAAGCAGGTAGGCTGCAATTAAAGTATCGAATAATCTTCCTTTAACTAAAACATTATAGTTCTTTAATATATGCAGGTCGAATTTAATGTTCTGCCCGATTTTCTCAATGGTTTCCGCTGCGAATACCGGTTTAAAAACTGACAGCCATCTTTCGGCGTCGCTTTTATCCGGAGGGAAACTGATATAGACGGCTTTACCTTTTTCCCAGGAAAGAGCAAGGCCGACGATTTCGGAAGAAACCGGATCTAGACCGGTTGTTTCGGTATCGAAGCAAAAGGCTTTCAGGAGTGATAGTTCCGACGCGAGAGCCGGAAGCTCTTCTTCCCTGGTTATCAGGCGGTACTGATGTTCTGTTGAATGAATGTCCTGAAGGTTCGTGGTTTCCGGTGTGTTTTCCGTTACCGTATCAAAAAGTGACGGCTGGCTCGTGCTTGCTGATGCCGGCGTTTTCTTCGCTGCCGGAGCCGGTTCTTCTTTCAGAATTCTGCCGGCAAGGTTTTTAAATTCAAGTTCATTGAAAAGGGTTCTGAGCTTATCCGAATCGGCTGGTTTTCTTTCCGCCTGACTGAAATCGAAGTTAACCGGGGCATCGGTGACGATTGTCGCCAGATATTTAGAATTCCGGAGCTGGTCTTTTGAAGCCAGCAGGTTTTCCTTTTGTTTTCCTTTCAGCTCGTCGGTATGTTCGAGGAGGGTTTCGACGGATTTATATACGGAAATAAGGCTTTTGGCGGTTTTTTCACCGATGCCCGGTACTCCGGGAATATTATCGGCAGCATCGCCCCACAAAGCAAGGATGTCAATTACCTGGAGCGGGTTTTCGATTGAAAAGAGTTTGCAGACCTCTTCCACACCCAGTATTTCGGGAGGATTTCCGCCTTTGCCCGGTTTATACATGCGGATCCGTTCGCTTACCAGCTGAGCGTAGTCTTTATCGGGGGTCATCATGTACACGTCGAAGTCCTGTTTTTCGGCCTGTACGGCCAGTGTGCCGATTATATCATCGGCTTCGTATCCGGGGACTTCTATCATGGGGATATTAAACGCTTCGATGATGCGTTTGAGCCAGGGTACGGCCAGTTTAATATCTTCTGGGGTTGCTTCCCTGTTTGCCTTGTATTGCGGATAATGTTCATGACGGAAAGTGGGGCCCGGCGGGTCAAAAACGACAGCGATATGGCTTGGATTTTCCTTACGGAGGACCTCGTCAAGTGTCAGGGTAAAGCCGAACATAGTTGAGGTATTGAGGCCCGAAGAGGTTCTCATCGGGTTTGAAATAAAAGCATAATAAGCCCTGAATATCAGCGCATATGCATCAAGAAGGAAGATTTTTTTTTCCGGCATAGTCTGGGATTTAATTATCGGCAGCATACCATTCCGCATAGGATGTTGCTGTTTCATAAAGTTTCACGGAATGGAGACGGATGTTTTCGGGAAGCTGTTTGTTCAGAACTTCGGCTGTGTAGGAGACAAGGTTTTCGCATGTTGGCTGAAAATCAAACACATGCACTTTCTCGTACATTTTTTTGACGGCATCAAGGCTTTCTCCTTCGGCGGAGCGGAAGACGATGAGGGCATGGTCAAGCAGGTCCACGATTTCGCGTTTTACGATGGTCTTCAGATCTTTAAAGTCGATGACCATTCCAAATTTCGGATTGGAGGGCTCATTAATGGGTGTACCGGAAACGGTGACAAACAGCCGGTAGGAATGGCCATGAATATTTTTGCATGCACCGTCGTAGTTCCACAGGGCGTGTGCCATTTCAAAACTGAATTCCTTTGTAACCCTAATTGTGCTCATTTCTGATACTGTTTTAGAGAAAAACATCCTGAATATGGGATAAGTTCAATAAGTCAAAAAAAAACCGGCCGGAGCCGGTTAATCCAGGGAAAAAAAGTTATCATTCACAAGCGCAACTCTTTACACATTCCACTACCTGCGCCATCTTGGGGTATTTGAGGTTGTAGTAGGTGTTTTTGCCGTCTCTTTTAGCGACAAGCACATCTTTATCCCTCAATATTCCCAGATGATGAGATGCCGTAGATTGTTCAATGTTCAGCTGTTCATGAATTTCTGTTACCGTAAGCTGATTATCATCTTTAAGAAGGCCAAGAATCGCCATTCTTATCGGATGGGCAATAGCTTTCAGCATGTTTGCTGCTTTTTCTACTTGTTCGGGTTTTAGATCGTCTATTTTCATTTTAACTGTGGTAGGTGTCCGTATATGCAAAGATATTAATATTTAACCATTTTAATATATGACAAAAGACATATGGAGGTTAATCCAGACTGATTTTGACAGTTCATTTCTGAATTATGATTTATAACTTCCCCCAGAGGATGAAAAGGTCGCCGAGTGTGCTTTCGCCGGGGGGTTTTCTTCCGGGGGCAATGCTTTCTCAGCTAAGCCGGTAAATAACAGAATTAACACCTCATACAAAGCTGATCAGGATAATATTTATAAATTTGGAGCAGAAATTCTTGGACATGCCGGAATTAAACACGATTCGCAGACCCGTTAAAGCTGAAATGGAGGAATTTGAGAAGTATTTTGCCACTTCCATTAAAAGCACAATTTCAGTTCTGGATCTGATCACCAAATATATTTTACGTCGTAAAGGCAAGCAGATGAGGCCCTTATTTGTTTTTCTGACGGCCAAAATGCTTGGAGAAATCAGTTCATCCACCTATACTGCCGCATCTTTAATAGAGTTATTACACACCGCCACGCTGGTGCATGATGATGTAGTGGGTGAATCGTATGAACGGCGGGGAGTATTTTCAATCAATGCGCTCTGGCGCTCAAAAATTGCCGTCCTGTTTGGTGATTACCTCCTTGCAAAAGGCTTGCTATTAACAGTAGAAAAAGGTGATTATGAGCTACTTTCGATAGTTTCTGATGCCGTAAAGCAGATGAGTGAGGGGGAATTATTGCAGATACAAAAGTCGTTCAGTCTTAACCTGGATATAGAAACGTATTATGAGGTTATCCGGAAGAAAACAGCCACACTCATAGCCTCATGTACAGCCTGTGGGGCCAAATCGATCGGCGCGGATGAGGCGGTCGTCAAAGATATGTATGAACTCGGGATTGCCATTGGGATGGCATTCCAGATTAAAGACGATCTGTTTGATTACCAGCCCCGGGGGCCAATTGGAAAGCCGACCGGAAATGATATTAAGGAAAAAAAATTCACCCTCCCCCTACTGTATGCTTTAAACCAGGCGTCTTTTTCGGAGAGAAGAAGGATTATTCACCTTGTGAAATCCAAAAGTTCTGAATCTTCTGTTGTCGGAGAGGTTATTGCCTTTGTCGACAAGCATGGAGGGTTGCAGTTTGCTGAAGAAAAAATGCTGGCTTTCAGGGATGAGGCCTTAGGGATTCTGGCCAGATACCCATCTTCCGAGGCTCGGCAATCGTTAATGGATCTGATAGATTTCACCGTATTCCGCACCAAATAATCCGGTTAATTACAGCCTGATTTTACTTACCAAAGTGTTTCAGGATCTTTGAAGCGCGGTCGGCACCTATAAGACCCGAAAGTTCCTCTCTTGTTGCCTCAGATATAGCTTCAACGGATTTGAAATGAACGAATAGTTTTTCCATTGTAGTTTTACCTATACCCGGAATGGCCAATAAACCGGAGGAAAGCATTCCTGCCGAGCGGGTGTTTCGGTGGAAGGTAATACCGAAACGGTGAGCTTCATTTCTGAGTTGTTGAATCAGTTTGAGTGATTCAGAATTCTTATCGATATACAGGGGAACCGGATCGTCGGGGAAATAGATCTCCTCCAATCTTTTTGCGATTCCCACTATTGCGATCTTATTACGCAGTTGTAATTTGTCGAGGATTTCAACGGCTGCACTGAGCTGGCCTTTCCCTCCGTCGACTATAATTAATTGCGGCAATGAAACTTTTTCTTCAACTAAACGTGTATATCGTCTTGATATTATTTCCTTCATTGACGCAAAATCGTCGGGACCAAGCACTGTTTTCACATGAAAGTGCCTGTACTCCTTTTTTGCTGGCCTGCCGTTTTTGAATACCACGCATGCGGCAACCGGGTTTGTTCCCTGCAGGTTGCTGTTGTCGAAGCATTCAATATGAAGCGGAAGTTGTTGCAGCCGAAGGTCGGCCTGCAGGGTTTTTAAAACTCTTTCTCCCGGTTTGAGCGGTCGCAGACCCGAGTTATTTTTAATTTTTTCAAGTCGGAAGGCCCTGGCGTTCCTGAGTGAAAGTTCGAGCAGTTTGAGTCGGTCGCCACGTTGCGGAACAGTTATCTTAACCTGTTTTACGGGAAGATCCACCCTGAGTGGCAGAATAATTTCCCCGGACTGGCTGCCGGTTCTTTGGCGCATTTCCATTATGGCGAAGAGCAGCAGCTCCTCATCCGGTTCATTAAGTTTCTTTCGTAGTTCGAGGGTATGGGTATAAATGATAGCACCGTCTTTTACATGTAAAAAGTTAATGAAGGCTGCTTTTTCGTCGGATACAACAGAAAAGACATCTACATTATCAATTGCCGGATTGACTATTGTTGATTTATTCTGGAAACGGCCCAGAATCTCTATTTTTTCCTTAATTGCATTTGCCCTTTCGAAGGCATATTCTCCGGCCAGTTTCGTCATTTGATTTTCCAGGGTGTTTTTCAGTTCCCTGAGATTCCCTTTCAGTAATTCCTCAATCTGCCCGATCTGTTCCCTGTAGTCGGTTTCATCCTGAAGGCCCTGACAGGGACCGGCACAATTACCAATATGGTATTCGAGACAAAGTTTAAATTTCTTTGCTTTAATATTATCAGCATTCAGAGGATAGGAACAGGATCTAAGGCGGTACATCTGCCGGACCAGGACCAGCAGGGTTTTTACCATATAGGCCGAGGTATACGGACCATAATACGTGGAGCCGTCCTGAACCACCTGCCGAGTAGAAAAGACTCTGGGGAAAGGTTCGTTTTTAATAACGATCCAGGGGAAGGTCTTGTCATCTTTCAGCAGAATATTGTACCTGGGCTGAAGTTCCTTTATCAGGTTATTTTCCAACAATAAGGCATCCGACTCGCTGGCGACAACGAAAGTTTTTATGTCGGTAATCTTTTCTACAAGGATCTTTACCTTATAGTTATCATATTTCTTTTTGGCAAAATATGAGGAAACCCGTTTATTAAGATCTTTGGCCTTCCCCACATAGATCACCGTTCCTTTTCTGTCGAAGAACTGGTATACTCCCGGCTGATGCGGAAGATTCCGTACCAGGTTTTTCAGGTATTGTTCCAGCTCATTCATAGGAATCAGACAAAGAGCGGGATGAAAGAAAAACTATTCCCATCAAAGAGGCCTTTATCGCTCAGTTTAATTTCAGGAATAACCAAAAGGGCCATGAAAGAAAGGGTCATGAACGGAGCTTTCAATTCAGAGCCCATGGCTTTTATTTTGCCGGACAGATATTTATAGCGTGCTGCGGTTTCCGAAAGAGGCCTGTTCGACATAATTCCCGCAACCGGAAGAGCAAGGCCTTCGGCGTTACCCTCTTCGACGACGACCATCCCTCCCCTGTTATCGATGATCCAGTTTATGGCAAGGAGCAGATCCTTGTCATTAACACCAGCAGCTATGATATTATGAGAATCGTGAGCCACACTTGTGGCTATTGCTCCCTTTTTTAACCCCAGTCCGTGAATAAATGCAAGTGCTGGCGGGCTTGTTTTGTATCGGTTTATTACCGCGAGTTTCAGTAAATCGCGATCGGGGTCAGAAAGCACCATCCCGTTCACCGGAAAAACCGGAGCCTGCGTGCGTCGGGTAATAAGTTCCCCATCAATAATATTGATCAGATTAATTGTAGAAGACCGCGCCTGGATTTCCAGCTGAGCTGGCTGGATTTTATCTGAAATAAAGATATTCGGTAAATCCTCCATTTGCGGAGGAATCAGGGATTCCTTATTCAAATAAACCGGCTCGCCATTGATGACCGTTTCCAGTACGTGGAAGGATTCCAGGTCTTTGACAATGATAAAATCCGCCGGATCGCCCACCTGCAGCAGACCAACATTCAGGTTGTAGTGCCTTACCGGGTTAACTGAAGCTGCTCTCAGCACATCGAATAGTTCATAGCCCTCCTGAACTGCTCTTTTCACCAGAATATTGATGTGCCCCAGCAGCAGGTCGTCGGGATGGCTGTCGTCGGTACAAAACATTACATGCTCCGGAGCCTCATTAAGTAAGGGTACCAATGCCTTAAAATTCTTCGCTCCGCTTCCTTCCCGTATTAGGATGTTCATTCCGTTTCGGATTTTCTCCCGGGCCTCTCCTATTTCGAAGCATTCGTGATCCGTTGTAATTCCTTTTGAAGCGTAGGCTTCTAAGTCTTTTCCTCTCAGTCCGGGTGCGTGTCCGTCAACCGGGTAGTCTTTCCCTCTGGCCAGGCTGATTTTTTTCAACAGATCAGCATCCCCATTTATAACACCCGGGTAATTCATCACTTCGGCTAGAAAGCCAACTTTTTCCAGTTCTAACAATCTTTCCACCTCCGAACTATCCAGGCTGGCTCCGCTTGTTTCAAAACTTGTTGCCGGTACACAACTCGGAACACCGAACAAAAACTTAAAGGGTGTATAGGCTGCACTGGCCAGCATATATTTTACGCCGTCCGAACCCAGCACATTGGCGATTTCATGCGGATCGGCCACGGCAGCAATTGTTCCGTGTTTTATAGCTTCAGCAGAAAAAGCCAGTGGTGTTGACATGGAACTCTCGACGTGCACATGGGCGTCAACAAAGCCAGGCATGATGAAACCCGAGCCCGATCCTTCAATTTTCGATATTTTCTCAATGCGCCCTTCGTTTACAATGATCTCGCCATGGAAAATCATTTTCCTTAAGGGATCCACCAGGTTGCCGATATACGTTCTTTTCATAATCCAAACTCATAAAGTTCCACGTGGAACCTTCCGTAAAAAGTTCCACGTGGAACTATCTTCCTATATAAATTAACAGAACACTTATGTCGTTTGGGCTGACGCCCGAAATTCTTCCAGCCTGCCCGATCGTAGCTGGCTTAATTCTGCCCAGCTTTTGTCGTGCTTCAGTCGACAAGCTTTTAAGCCTGCTATAATTAAAATCAGCCGGTAGTTTAATCTCTTCCAGTCTTTTTAATTTATCCGCCATACTCTTCTCCCTGGCAATATAGCCTTCATATTTCACAGCAATCTCAACAGCTTCCATGATCTCCGCCGACCTCTTTCCTGACTTAAGGGTAAGATCACGCAGTTCCGGGAAAAGCAGATACAATTCTTTCAGATCAATTTCAGGACGTTTCAGCACATCCCAAACCTTCATCTTCTGCCGAATGGGTGAGGAGGCTCTTTCCTTAAGCCAATCGTTGATCAACATCGGATCGGCGCTCAGAGAACGCAGAAGATCCAGCCAGGACCGAACCAACGTCTCCTTTTCCTTAAGAAGTCTGTAACGATTCTCTCCTGCCAGACCAAGTTCATACGATAAACCAGTAAGCCGTTCATCGGCATTATCCTGTCTTAGCAGAATCCGGTATTCAGCCCTGGAAGTAAACATCCGATAAGGCTCATCAACACCTTTGGTAACCAGATCATCAATAAGCACACCGATATAAGCCTGATCCCTGCCTAACACAAATTCTTTTCCCCCTTTCACTTTTAGGTGCGCATTTATGCCGGCCATCAATCCCTGAGCTGCAGCTTCTTCATAGCCTGTGGTGCCATTAATCTGACCGGCAAAAAACAAAGAATCCAACAATTTGGTTTCAAGCGTATGCTTGAGTTGTGTGGGCGGATAATAGTCGTATTCGATCGCATATCCAGGACGGAAGATTTTCACATTTTCCAGGCCTTCAATCTTAACCAATGCTTTATACTGAACGTCGAGAGGCAAGGATGAACTGAAGCCATTAATATAATACTCGACGGTTGTTAAGCCTTCCGGTTCCAAAAACAACTGGTGTTGCTCTTTTTCTGAAAAGGTCACAATTTTATCTTCAATACTCGGACAATATCTTGGTCCTATTCCTTTAATTGAACCATTGAACAGTGGACTAAAAGCGAAACCCTTTTCAAGTTGCCTGTGTACTTCCTTATTGGTATAGGCAATATAGCAAGGCCGGTGGTTCCCGTAATCCGGTTCAGATTCCAGAAAACTGAATTTACGGCCTTCCTTATCTCCCTCCTGAACCTTCAGTTTCGAAAAATCAATACTACGACCGTCAATTCTAGCCGGAGTACCGGTCTTCATTCTACCAACTTCGAAACCAAGATCCTTCAGTTGCTCACTGATGCCCGTCACAGGAGGTTCGCCAATCCTTCCACCCCCGACCTGAACCGAACCAACGTGCATTAGGCCATTTATAAAGGTACCCGCAGTGAGGATAACCGACTTAGCTTCAAACTCCGTACCCATCTGGGTAATTACTCCAGCCACCTTATTCCCTTTAATCAGCAGGCTACTCACCTTATCCTGCCAGAAATCTAGATTTTCAACTTTCTCCAGCTCCTCCCTCCAGTAAAGGGTAAATAAAGCCCGATCACACTGAGCTCTTGGGCTCCACATGGCCGGACCTTTGGACCTGTTGAGCATTCTGAACTGTATCATCGAACGATCCGTTACAATTCCAGAAAGTCCTCCGAGGGCATCGATCTCTCTAACGATCTGTCCTTTTGCGATACCCCCCATAGCAGGATTACAGGACATCTGACCAAATTTGGTCATGTCCATTGTAATCAATAGTGTCTTGCTTCCCAAATTTGCAGCGGCAGCAGCAGCTTCACAACCAGCATGACCTGCGCCAACAACAATCACATCGTATTTTTCCACAGGATTAAATTATTCTTCCCACAAAGATAAAGCCTTATCTTCCAAAAGCCTCATGGATGAAGAATTCTCTTCCGTATCGTCATTAAAACCCAATAAGTGCAAAACACCGTGAATCATAACCCGCTTCAATTCATTTTCAAAGGAAACGTTAAATTCTTCAGCATTGCTTCGAACCTTATCTACGGAAATAAAAACATCACCACTTATACGGCTATCTTCAGCAAGATCAAAAGTGATAACATCCGTAAAGTAATGATGGTTCAAATATGATTTATTAAGATTCAGGAGAAAATTATCGGAACAGAAAATAAAATTCAAATCTCCTATATTACGCTGGTGCTCATTGACTGTTTTTCGAATCCAGTCAGTAAGCTTTCTTTTTTCCTTAGGAGCAAAGGGGGTGTCCTCCCTATGGTATAAAATACTCACAAGATGTTAAAGGTTAATTCCACAAACCTTCCATTATCTTTAAAGAGAATTCCGTCACTGAGTCTTTGCATGAGAAAAACTCCTCTCCCATTAATCTTTTCACGGTTTTCAGGAGCTGTCGGATCGGGCACATGTTCAAAATCAAAACCATTTCCCTGGTCGGAGATCGCGACTTTCAATTCGCTTCCCAAAACTTCCAGGTCAACGCTAATCTTTTTTTCAGGATCCAGTTTATTTCCATGAATAATTGCATTGTTTGCTGCTTCAATAGTCGCAACCAGAACATTTCCGTATACTTCATCGCTTAAATCAAGAGACAAAGAGATATCATCAATCATTTTCTCAATGACTCTTAAATTCTGTAAGTCAGAAGAGAGCTTCAAGCTTTTTTTCATAGTATTAAACTGAGCCTATTTATACGTAAATATTCTGATCAGGTTACATTTTTATTTCGAAATCCATTCTTCCGGATTTAAAATAGTCTTCTCCCTCCAAACCTCGTAATGAAGAACAGAATTAGTCCCATCCTGTCCGGTAAAGATTTCTCCTATAACCTGCTTTGTTTTTACCTTGTCACCGGATTTAACTCTCACGTTTACCAGATTCTGATAAACCGTAAGATACTCACCGTGTCGAATTATTACGGTATAATTTGCACCCAGTATAGCAACAACCCGGGATACCTCCCCATCGAATACGGCCCTTGCCAAAGAACCTTTATTACTGGTAATATCAATACCGCTATTACTTATCCATACATCCTGAAGTACCGGATGTCTGACTTTACCATACCCGGCGGTAATCACCCCTCTTTCAACCGGCCAGGGCAGGCGTCCCTTATTTGATTTAAATTCCGAACTAACCAGTTTCTGCTCCGGAGTTAGAGAGGTATACAAATTTTCGGATCGCGACCTTCTTGCTTCTTCCTCAATAAGTTTACGAATTTCCAGTTCAATCTGATTTTGAATCGCCTCCTTCTTCTTCAATTCCTCTCTTAATTTGCTTTCCTGAGCCTTAAGTTTCGAGACCAGAAGGTCCTTCTCAGATTTCTGCCTTTGCAGATTTCTGTTTTCAATGGCTTTTTCTGTAAGCACCCTTTCCTTATCTTTTTTTTGATCCAGGAGATCAGTCCTTTTTGACTCAAGCTCAACAACGCTGTTTTTAATTTCCTCAATCCTGTTCATCCGGTATTCAGATAAATATTTCAGGTATTTAATTCTCTGGTAGGCCTGGCTGAAACTTTCGCTCGCGATTACATACATAAAGCGGTCATCCTTAGTCTGACTCACATAAGCAGAATAAATAAGCCTCACATATTCTTCCCTTTCTTTCTCAATTTTTCTCTCCAAATCAGAAATTTCGGTATTTGTCTGTCCTATCGCAAAATCAATCAAACGAATCTGGCTTTCATAATCAGATATCATCTGATTTCGCACAACTATGCTTTTTGTTAATAGATTAAGCTGTTGTACCGAAGCTTCCTTTTCTTTGCTGGTTTTCTGCAGCAATTCTGTAGTCATAGAAATTTCCTGTTTGTTCTTTTCCTGTTTTTCCTCCAGTTCCTTTTTCGACTGACTAAAAACAGTAAAAGACAACAGAATAAATAAGTTTATAAAAACGATTCTCTTCATTACCAGTCTAAAACTTCATATTTTTCACTGTATGACATATTAATTTCCACCGAAGATTCATAAACCGGCTGCACGGGGTAGAATCCTACAGAACCTTCAAGCCCCAGATAGTTTACATAAACCAGAATTTTTCCATCACTTTCTTTTTCCATTAAAAGATACTCATTAAGACGGGTATCAAAAATTTCAGCCTTTACCAAATTACCAACACTCCTGTCGAAATAATAAATTTTCTTCAGAAAGTCACGAGACATATCCAATTCAAAAAGATGATCCACAGGACGAATAATCCAGTTAATATCACATAAAATAGAATTATCAAGTAAAGAAAGAAGATCTTTAAAAGAAATTAAACCGTTAAAATTTTCAGAATCCATTATTTTTCTCCGGTAAACAATTTTCTCAACGCGATTTATAACCAGCGCAGAATCATTACAGACATAAGCCCGAACAATCTCAAAACCGTTTGATACAACAGAGAAATAGACAGCAGAATCCGGAAGGTAAAATACTGTTGATTTAGCTGAGTAATGTGTTTCATCAATCAGAAAATCAGTATCAACTTTCCTAAATTGAACAACATTTGAGAAGCCGGACCTGCAAATCGAATCCCGAACAGCATTTTCATCCAGATAAGCACCGCCAGACCCTGCTATTCTACCCATCGACGTACAGCTAAAAACTCCCATAGTCAGCAGGAAGATAATGCACAGACTAAATATTCTATTTATCTGATAATCTGTCGATTCGCTGAAGAAGATCTTCATTAGAAACTCCTAACTTTAGCGCACTGTTATAAAATTCCTTAGCTTTTTCCAATAAACCAAGACTTTCCGCAATTTTGCCTGCATGTAATACAACATCGCCATCCTTGAACCCTCCATAACCCAGCGCCTTTTCAATATAAGTATAGGCCTCTTCCAAACGATTTAATTTAAATAAAATCCAGGCGTAAGTATCCAGGTAGGTACTATTCTTTCCATCCGAATCCAGCGTTTTTCCGCTCCATATCAAGGCCTGCTCAAGATTCTCTCCCCTTTCTGCCAGATAATATGAGTAATTATTCAGCAATAAAACATTATCTGGGTCAAGGTCTAATAAAAACAGAAAAACACTGTCGGCAGCAGCATAGCGCTTCAGATTGTTTAGAGCCTCAGCTTTAAGAGTTAACATCTGTATTTTCAATCCCGGAAACCTCTTATCTTCCAGATCAGTTTTGCAGACTGTTTGAATAAGTTCATCGTAATCCTTATTCTGATAATAAGCCAGAGAAAGATAATAATTCACAACTGTGCTATCCGGAAACAATAAAGCCGCTCTTTCGACTGTTTCAAGAAGCTCTTCAGGCTTTTCGGCGAACGAAGCAAGACTGAGTCCCTGCAGCCAGACATTATAATCCACAACTTCAGAAAACAAGACCGGTTTTAACACAGAAAAAGCCTTAGCGTATTTCTCCAGGTCAATATTAAAATCAACTTCCAGTAAAGCAATATCTTTTTCTTCGGGATAAGTAGACTTTAGCGCGGTAAATAAATTATCTACCGCTCCAGCATATATGGTTTCAAGTGAGTCGTTCATCAGGTAATAGGAAAGGATTGAAAGTTTCCTTTTCAAATCTATTTCCTTGCTATAGAAACTGTATTTCAGAAAGTACAAGGACTTTTCAATGTCGTTCACTTCCCTGTAATGATCTGCCAGATTTGTAATTGCATAGATATTGGACGAATCGATGCCGAAAGCCTGTAAGTAATAATTCACAGATCTTTCGGATAATCCAGCCTTCTCACTTATTTCAGCAGACATAACATAGAACTGTGGGACCTCCGGAAAAACAGAAATAAGCCGGTCAAGTTCATCCAAAGCCTTATCAAATTTCTTTTCCTTTACATAAATATCAGACAACAGCAAGGTAACTTTATCAGAAAATCCATTTTTATTCTGAATCCTATTTAAAATTCTAACAGCTTTACTTCCTTTTCCCTGATCAGAATAAACCGACGCCAGCATATACTGAAAATCAATATTATCAGGGAAGGTCTTACATCCTTTTAAAAGAATATTTTCAGACTCCTTTAAATTATTATTCAAGCGCAATACATTCGCATAGGCACTAATATACCACACATTTTCACGATCAAGATTATAGGCAATACTAAAGGATTCCTCAGCGCTATTAATTTGGTTTGCAGAAAAATATAAATTTCCAGTTTCATATGCTGCCACTGCGCAGTTGGGCTTATTTTCAAGGACCAGTTTATATAATTTTAAAGCTTCCGCAAAGTTACCCAGGTTCTTTTGCTTTGTTGCTTCAATCAAAACATACTGATAATCGCTATCTGAACTATTCTGAGCCCAGGCAGGATCTCCTGACAACAACCAAAGCATTAAGCCTAAAAAAACACACGTATTTTTCATTTTCTTCCTGTATGACCAAAACCACCGGCTCCACGCTCAGTGCTTTCGAGGCTTTCAACTGAATTCCATTCTACCTTTTCATGACGCGCAATCACCATCTGGCAGATTCTTTCCCCATCAACAATAACGAAATCCTTATCCGATAAATTGACCAGAATAACACCGATTTCACCCCGATAATCTGCATCAATAGTTCCCGGGGTATTTAAAACAGTTACACCATGTTTTAAGGCAAGCCCACTTCTTGGTCTTATCTGAGCTTCAAATCCTACCGGCAATTCAATATATAAACCTGTAGGTACCAGGACCCGCTGCAATGGTTTAAGCACTATTTCCTGCTCAAGATTTGCTCTCAGGTCCAAACCAGCACTCAACTGCGTACTATAGGCCGGTAATTCATGCTTTGATTTTGAAACGATTCTAATCTCCATTCCCTTAACCGATTTTAATAAGTTTTTCTTTCCTTGCCAATCTTCTCTCGTTGAAATAGAAAACAGTAAGCACAAAGATAAGAGACAAAACCCGGGTGATATGAAAAATAAAGGGTAATTTGGATAAAATCAGTTCATCCAGAAAATAAACTCCCAGTACAACAATGAAATAGAAAGCAATAGTCTTAAGATCATAGGGAATTTTCATATACTTACCCGACCATAAAAAACTAAGCACAAGCATAACGGAATAACAAATAAGGTGTCCCCAGGCTGAAGCGTAGTATCCAAAGCGAGGAATAAACAGAACATTAACAGTTACAGTAATAGCCGCTCCGATAATTACAAGCCATGCGCCGATCATTGTTTTATTCGTGAGTTTGTACCATATAGACAGATTGAAAAACATGCCCATAATAAGATTTGCCATCAGTATAACCGGCACAATTCCAATTCCTTCACGAAAATCCTTTCCAATAAAAAGCTTAAAATAATCAAGATAAAGCATAACGACCAGAAAGATCAGCAAGCCAGGTATCAGAAAAAATTTCATCACATCCGCATAAAGTCTTTCCGAATCCTTTCTTCCGGATTTAGAGAAGAAAAAAGGTTCAGCTGCATATTTGAACATTTGCACATAGAGCGTCATCAGCACGGCAATCTTATAATTTGCACCGTAAATACCCAATTGCTCCATTGGCAACAGGGCCGGATCGGTTAGGTGCTTGATAAGAACCCTGTCAAGAGCTTCATTTACAGTACCAGCAAGACCAGCAATCAGCAAAGGGAAAGAATACTTAAGAATCTCTTTCAACAAAGAGAAATTAAAGTGACTTTTGAAGGCAGCAAAAATTTCTTCACCCAGAAAGAACAACTTCATTAATGAAGCTACCAGATTAGAAATCAATACATATCCAACCCCAATATTCTCGTTATAAACAGAACTAATCCAGGAGCTATCGCCCTGGTGTTTTGGCGCAAAATATAAAAAGAACCAGTTCAGGCCAATATTGACCACCACCTCAACCAGACGAACGATTGTATATTTAACAGGTTTATTATAGAGTCGAATACGGGCAAAGGGCAGTGCAGTAAAGGCGTCAATCCCCACAATGGCGGCAAGCATCCCTATATATTCAGGATTATTGCCATAGCCAAGGCCTGAGGCAACAGGCTGACGGAACAGTACAAAAACTGCAATAAATATAATGGAAGAAAGAAAAAGGGAGCCCATGGCGCTTGAATAGACAGTCTCCTTATCCTTGTTGTTACTGGCAAACCTGAAATAACCGGTTTCCAGACCATAGGTCAGAATAACAATAAGGAAAACAACATAGGCATACAATTCGGTGATGATTCCATATTCGGCCCTTGGGAACACCCTTGTATAGAAAGGTGTCAGAAGCAAATAATTCAAGAGCCGGGGGAGAACAATACCCAGACCATAAACAGCGGTTTGCCCGAATAACTGAGTAATCGGATTATTTAGTCTTTTCAAGTAAATTCTCAATTGCAATATTCATAAACCCAAAATTGAAAACAAATCCGCTCTCCAGAAGTCTGGCAGGACTAACACGTTGGCCTTCCACCACCAGAACAGCCATTTCTCCAAGAATCAAGCGTATCCATCCCTCAGGAATCCGGAAATAGATTTTCTTTTTCATTCCACTACCCAGCGCTCGTATAAAACCGTCGTAATCCACTTCTGAAGGCGCTACGAAGTTATAGATTCCTGAAAGATTATGTTCGGCAATCCAAAAAATACCCTTAACAAAATCGCTGATGTGAATAAAGGGGAAAGCCTGTTTCCCGGATCCCGGAATAACCGGAGGTAAAAAGGAAGTTATTTTCGAAATTTTCAGGAACATTCCCCCGGAACGACCAAGGACAATACCTGTCCGAATTACAGCAAGTTTTACCTTCTGATCCAAGCCCAAAAGTGCATTCTCCCAATTCTTTACGACTGTGCTCAGAAAATTATCCCCGTACCGCAGGCTTTCTTCATCATGCAAGCCCACTGAAGAATAAATTCCAACGGCTGAACCAGAAATAAACAATGAAGGCTTATTCCGGCATAAATTTATAGCGTAAACGAGATTTTCCGTCAGCTTCACCCTGCTCTCAAAAATTTCCCGTTTCGCTTTCCTGGTCCAAATACGAAAAACAGAGCTTCCAGCAAAATTGATCACTATATTAACACCTTCAAGTGATTCTGAAAGTTTGTCTGTTTCACCGTAAAGTAATGCACGCGAAAGATAGATGAAATCGGCATTCTCAGCCTGACGTATAAGCGAACTCCCCAGGAAGCCATTGTAACCTGCGATTGCAATTCTCATCGCTCGCTTAGTTTTTTATTAAAAATAAGATAACCAAAACTAAACTGCACAATCCAGGGATAGTCCTCCCCACTAATATATCCCAGGTTAAAAGAAACGGGGCCAATTGGTGAAATATAGGTAAAAGACCCGTTCACAACCGGTCTAATAACACTCAAGCGCTCACCCCATTGCGCAGTATTATCGGTGGAACGCACCAGCTCACGGAAAGGCAGATATGAATAAACCTCCAGCTTCACCGATGACTGATTACCCAGATGATATACCGGAATGGCGCCCAGCACAAGATACTGGTAGCTGCGGTATTTCTCAAGAAAAAGAGCCTGAGTAAAGAATCCGGGATTAAATGCAGGAGCCTCAATAATAGTAGAATAATAATTACTTAGCAATGGACGAAACATCAATTCAGCTTCCACGAAATATGCCAGGGAAAATTTTCGGTTTAGCCTGTAATAGGCCATATCGCGATAAAAAAATTCAAGGGTCCAGAAATTTGCCCTGCTTCTTACCAGAAAGTCACCCGTTGAACCCGGGATATAGCTTTCTGTGCCATAACCCAGGCGAACGCTTGATTTACGCAATTTGCCCTCGGAAGCAAATTGTTTATCATTCAGCGTATTCTTTTCCGCTGACAAATAGCTTGTTAGCTGGTTAATATTTGAATTATCTGCGGTATCGGTGGATAGAAAATTTTTATTCTGAAAGTAGATGTCTGTTGTCCGACCGCCCCCAAGACCATATTTCAGTACACCATTCACGCTGTAGGGCATGCCCAGCTCAAAGCGAACATTCGACTCATTTTGAATCAGATAAGGCGCTTTAATATCGGAGAAAATGAATTTGTTCCCCCGGTTATTATAATCCCACCGTTGCAGGAGAAAATTTGTTTCAAAAAAGAGAGGTCTTTTCAATGGGTAGTCGAATCGTACGCCAAGGTTCACACCATTATAAACCTGTCCAAACTGAATATTACCTTTTATGCGCATTCCGATTTCACTTAACTCCCTGTAATTCAATCCAAGAAAGGTTTGCGTAAGTCCAGATGACGAAAAGAAAAGACCGAATTTAGCTTCCAGTGGGGATTGGGGCTTAATTTTCAAATTGAGCCGAAAAGCAGAGTCTTCATTTTTATAGAATGACAGTGGATAGAGATAAGAGAAAAAGTTATCAAAGACCAGTTTAAGGTACTCCTCCTTCAACTCTTCCAGGGTAAAGACCTTTTCATTTCGCCGGATGCTGTTTTCTACGTAAAATTTCTGCGCATCCGATAAACCTTCGATAACTATTTCATCGTATTTAAACACAGGCCATTCAGATCTGAAAGCTGCTCTTTTGGCTGCCATTCCGCTTGAATCCGGACCCTGGGATTGAATAAGTCGCCGCAATTCCGGGATCAACTGCAGCGTCTGATTATAGCCTTCATCCACAAACTCATTTATACGGTCGATACTCAACAGGCTAACGTTCTTAAACTTCATTTCAATCAGCACCGCCCGAGAAGAATCCAGGTTATAATCGGCAGGTTTCATCACCATATTTTCAACCTGAGCAAAGAAATCATCTTCAGCAGGGGCAACATTTCCCTCGGCAGCTTTACTTCCTATAAGAACATCGGGATGCCATGCTTCATCAACCCTGTTAGCCGGAAAGTTATTATAAATCCCCCCGTCGTACATGATCCTTCCGTCCATAATAATAGGGCGGAAGTACATGGGAAAGGTCATAGAGGCTCTGACGGCCTGTGTAAGATCCCCTTTTCTGAAGACGACTTCCCTGTTATTACTGATATCGGAGCCAATACACAAAAAAGGAACCATCAGGCTATCGAAATTATATCCTGCGGCAGCGCTTGCCTGGCTATAGATCTGCATCACTCCGAAATCCATAAGATGATTAGGTATCAGGCTGAGGGGGAGCCGTGGACGCGGGATTGTATCCTGCAGGGATATCCCGATATTCAGTTCTGAAGGATCGGGCGGTTCCATTTTAAAATAGTACTGATATTCCTGAGTAATCTTACCCTGAGACCAGTTGCTGAATTCTTCGGAGGACAGCAGTGCGATCATTTCATCCGGAGAATAGCCAATGGCGTACAAACTGGCAATGATTGCGCCCATTGAGGTACCCCCGACATAGTCGATAGGAATGCGGTTTTCTTCGAGAGCTTTTATCACTCCAATATGAGAAAGGCCTTTAGCTCCTCCCCCGCTTAAAACAAGGCCAACTTTCTGAGAAGAAGCGAAAGAAACAAAACCAAACAACGATATAACTGTTAAAACAATAATCCGCATTGATATACTTTCTATTTTTACAGTTAAGATCCAGTGGTAAGATTAACCATTTAAAATTAAATATTTAAAACTATGCAACGAATAATATTTCTCCTGGGCATCATACTGGCCCTTACCAATTATAACGTTTCAGGTGAAAAATATGATCTGCCAGGATCAGATACCCTTATAAAAATTTCAACAAATTATGGTGATATCCTCATAAAGTTATATAAAGACACTCCCTATCACAGGGAGAACTTCATCAAACTTACGCGTGACGGATTTTTCAATCAGCAAATGTTTCATCGGGTGATCAATCAATTCATGATCCAGGGAGGCGATCCCCATTCTGTAAATGCGGCCAAAGGCCAGCGACTGGGAACCGGTGGACCCGGTTATACAATCCCTGCAGAATTCAGAGAAAACCACTATCACAAAAAGGGGGTAATTGCTTCTGCCCGTCAGGGAGATAATGTCAACCCGGAAAAAGCTTCTTCAGGATCACAGTTTTACATCGTTCAGGGAAAAGTGTTTACCATTGATGAATTAATGCTGATGGAGCAGAGAGGTATTCACCGCCCTTTTACAAAAGAAGAAATTGAGGCATACACCAAAGTCGGGGGTACCCCACATCTTGATGGCTCATATACGGTTTTCGGGGAGGTGGTAGACGGGATGGAGGTTATAGATAAAATAGCTGCCAGTCCGACGGATCCCTACGACCGTCCTGTTGAGGACATTGTTTACACGATCTCGCTGGTATTAAAATAGAATCTAATTTTTACCTTTGCGTTTTAAAAACTAGTCAGATGACCGGAAAGATAGCGCAATTAAGTGAAGAGGTAAGACAATTCAGTTCCACAGATCCCCAGGAGATAGAACAATTCAGGATCCGATATTCAGGTAAAAAAGGAATCCTGGCCGATCTATTCAACGATCTCAAAAATATCCCTGCCAGCGAAAAGAAAGAAGCCGGATTACTGATTAACGGTCTGAAGCAACTTGTAAATGAAAAGCTTGACTCCCTGAAAGAGTACAGTGAGAGCAGGTCGGGTTCGAAGAAGATTTCCGATTACACCTTGCCCGGAGAGCCTTTTTTACTTGGGAGCAGGCATCCAATATCCATTGTAAGGAATTCGATCATCGAAATATTTTCCCGTCTGGGTTACACCATTTCGGAGGGTCCGGAAATCGAGGATGACTGGCATGTCTTTTCAGCCTTGAATTTTCCGGCAGAACACCCGGCACGGGACATGCAGGACACTTTTTTTATTGAAAAGGATCCCGATATTCTTCTGCGTACACACACTTCTTCGGTTCAGGTAAGGGTAATGGAAAAGAGTCAGCCACCAATCCGGACCATTTCTCCGGGCAGGGTGTTCAGGAACGAGGCCATTTCAGCCAGGGCTCACTGCATTTTCCACCAGGTAGAAGGATTATACATCGATGAAAATGTCTCGTTCGCTGATCTGAAGCAGACCCTGTTATATTTTGCCCGCGAAATGTTTGGAGCCGACACTGAAATACGCTTTCGTCCGTCCTATTTCCCGTTCACAGAGCCTTCTGCCGAGATGGATATTCGTTGCAAGATCTGTGGAGGTGAAGGCTGCAATGTTTGCAAGCATACCGGCTGGCTGGAAATTCTCGGCTGCGGTATGGTTGACCCTAACGTTTTGGAATTCTGTAATATAGACAGTAAAAAATACACCGGATTTGCATTCGGTATGGGAATAGAACGTATCACAATGCTCAGGTACCAGGTGAAAGATCTCCGGTTATATTTCGAGAACGATGTACGTTTTCTGAGGCAGTTCTCCCAGACTATTTAAGCACAATCTCGTGTGTGACCGGAAAGGAGGAAATGTAGTTTGCCTGTACGCCACAGTACCTTTCTTTTGAAAGATTTACTGCTTTTTCCACCTTATCAAGAGGAAGATCCTTACCCGTAAGGGTATACACGATTTTCATTGCAGTAAATTTTTTAGGGTGATCTTCAGCAATATCTCCTTCTACATGAACATTTAAAGAGTCAAAGTCCACTCTCATTTTTTTCAGAATGGAAACCACATCCATTCCTGTACAGCCTGCCAGGGCTACGAGCATAAACAGTTTCGGCCTCGGTCCAAGATTTTTTCCACCATGTTCAGCGGAGGCATCGATATAAACTTTATGACCCTCGACATCTGCTTCAAAGGCCATATCGCTGAGCCACTGCATGTTAATTGCTTCTTTCATTTCAAGATAAATTGTAATTATATTTGTTCAGTAATAGATCGTTACAAAAGCTTTTTTGCGATGATAATCAACACTTTCAATTGCGATTCATGTTTCATTAAAACGCATGCTTTATTCCGTCATCTTTCAGCTGACGAATTTCAGAATATTTCTTTAAATAAAATAACAGAATCTTTCAAAAGAGGTTCAGTGATTTACCAGGAAGGTAACCGAATGAAGGGATTTTTCTGTGTCCACAGTGGTATAATTAAAATCTACAAGACCGGTTTTGATGGAAAGGAGCAGATCATACGATTTGCGAAACCCGGTGATATCATCGGGTACCGTTCAGTACTGAGCAATGAACCGGCCTGCACAACAACCGAGGTATTAGAGGATTGTATCGTGTGTCATATTCCGGCCAATACCTTATTTAACCTGGTAAAGACAAACGGCAATTTTGCCCTGGAACTTATGCAGTTAACGTGTAAGGAGTTGGGAGAAGCCAACGAATACATCACCGATATAGCACAGAAAACAGTGAGGGAGCGTCTTGCCGAGGTGATCCTGCATCTTGAAGGAGAATTCGGTTCGGATGCTGAAGCTGTCCTTAAAATCTCGCTCACCCGGGAGGAACTTGCCAATATTGTCGGGACGGCGACCGAGTCGGTAATCCGTCTTTTATCAGAATTTAAATCGGACGGTCTTATCGCGTTGAACGGGAGGAAAATAAAAATCCTGGACAAGCCAGGATTAAAAAGAATAGCAACATTATAGTATTTTATTAATCAACAAGTTTGTTGATTATAATATGGCTGAAGAAACCCACAACGATCAGGATAAGGCTGATCAGCATTTTGGAATTGGTATTATTCTGCATAAACACGACTACGGCCAGAAAAATAACACCGATTAAAATAAGGATCAATCCAAGGTTTTTGAGTAACTCTTTCATGTGTAATTGGTTTATTTTGGGGTCACATGTTTAATATCAAACGGAAAATTCCTTTCAGAATTATTTCTTCCAGCGCAAATATAAAGAAAATATCAGAATAACAACTGCTGGTTATCGGTATATTTCCCCAGATGCTGATAGGTCAGGGCTGTTACTTCCCTACCTCTCGGCGTCCGTTTCAGATAACCTTCTTTGATTAAAAAAGGCTCGTAAACTTCTTCAATAGTGCCGGCTTCTTCCCCAACAGCTGTGGCGATTGTGGTCAGACCCACGGGTCCTCCTTTAAACTTATCCACTATGGTGCTGAGGATCCGGTTATCCATTTCATCAAGACCTGACTTGTCGATATTTAAAGCCTTGAGTCCGTAACGGGTAATTTCCATATCGATCTCCCCATTTCCTTTGACCTGTGCGAAATCACGAACTCTTCTCAGCAGAGCATTGGCGATCCTCGGGGTACCCCGGCTTCTTGAAGCAATTTCAAGTGCAGCTTCATCGGAAATCTTTACCTGAAGTATTCCGGCGGAGCGAAGTACAATTTTCATAAGCACCTGATGATCATAATATTCAAGCAAAGCCTTGATTCCAAACCTTGCCCTGAGCGGACCTGTCAGCAAGCCCGAGCGTGTTGTGGCGCCCACCAGTGTAAAAGGATTCAGAGATATTTGCACGGAACGGGCGGCCGGCCCCTTATCAATCATAATATCAATGCAAAAATCCTCCATGGCCGAATACAGATATTCTTCGATTACCGGAGACAATCGGTGTATCTCGTCGATGAAAAGCACATCTCCCTTTTCGAGATTTGTAAGCAGACCGGCGAGGTCACCGGGTTTATCAAGGACGGGGCCACTTGTAATCTTAATACCGACCTGCATTTCATTGGCAATAATGTGGGCCAGCGTGGTTTTCCCAAGACCCGGGGGTCCGTGTAATAACACATGATCCAGGGCTTCTTCCCGGAGCCTGGCAGCCTCGGTAAAAATCCTCAGATTGCTGATGATGTTTTTCTGACCGGAAAAATCATCAAAGGAAAGGGGACGGAGGTTGTTTTCCAGTTCCTTTTCCCTTTCCGTCAGCATTGTTTTCCTTATTTCGAAATCTTCGCTCATCTTAACGAATAAGTTTCACCGGTGATTCGGGAAGATTCACTTTAATACCGTTAATCCGGTACTCCTCATTATTTCTGTAAGTCACGGTCATCACCGGGTCACCTTCCTCATTATACTTTGTCCATATCCTGGTGCGAACACCCATTTTATAGTATTGCTCCTCCTTCAATTCGCCACCCGGATAGTAATATTTCTGTTTGCCATCAGGATTGCCCTGAACATAATTTCCTTCAAACTGAACCGTGCCATCGGAATAGTAATAATACCATTTACCCTCCCTAAGGCCTGCAATATAAGAGCCTTTTTCTATATGGTCACCCACATCGTAAAACCATTCTCCTTCACGTTCCCCACTAATGTACTTTCCACTGGAAAGAATTTTACCATCGGGGGCATACTCGATAAAATTGCCATCTTCCTCTCCGTTGAAGTAGTTTTCTTCACGACATACCGAGCCGTCGGGATAATACCAGATCCAGCTTCCTTCAAAGCGGTCTCTTAAATAATCACCTTTTTGTTCGGTCGTGCCATTTTTAAAATAGTATACCCATGGCCCGCTTTTCTGGTTGTTGCGGTAAGAACCACGGGCCCGGATTTCTCCTGTTGGATAAAAATCTTTCCAGGGACCGTTGATATTTCCTTCATCATCAATTATTCCTTCTGAAACTTTTATGCCATCATCATTATACACAATGGCATTTATAACCACACCTTCCTGATTATAATACCGATGAATACCGATTGCTAAACCATTTATATAGGCGCCACTGAAGGTCAGTCGTCCGTCCGAATCGAAGGTATTTTTATATTCTACAATATCTTTGAGGTCCTCATCAATTTCTTCAATAATTTTACCTTTTTCGTAGAGAACGGACTGAATCAATTTACCATTTTCATCAAATCTTTTGGAAAGACCATTTAAAGCATCATCAAGGTAATTTTCTTCCAGAATGAGCTGATTCTCTTCATTAAAAATTTTATAAGTACCCTGTTTTCTTCCGTATGCATCTTTTCTGTTTATTTTTTCTCTGCTTATCAGGAAGTTATCTTTATATTCCAGTAAAGTAATTATGTTACCATCGCGGTCATATTCCCGTGATAAGCCTTCCTTTTTTCCATTTCGATAAAAAGATTCTTCCTGAAGTTCTCCCGTTTTAAAATAGGAATAAGCTTTACCTTCCTTAACATCATTTACATATAGTTCTTTAAGAATAAGAGTTTTGATTCCAGGTCTTTCAGGATTATCGAAGATGAATTTTTCGGAATAGCCATTTCGTTTTCCCAGCTGATAGCTGATCGTCTGTACAAGGTTTCCCGATTGATCATAGAAGCACCAGGTGCTGTCGAGCAGTGTATTGACTCTTTTTCCCTCCGATTTTATAACCCCTGTAGTATAGTAGGTTTTCCAGTAGCCATCGGGTTTTCCGTTTTTCATCAGGCCTTCGCTTGAAACCTGACCATTTGGGTAGAAGAATTTAACCGGACCGTCTTCTATATTTTCCTGCGCCATCAACACAGACAGCTGAAGAAACAGGCAAAAAAACAAACTTCCGTATCTGATTCCGATCCACTTCATAACCTGTAAAGATACTTTAAACAGGTAAGATCCGGTTTTCAGAGACCAAGTTTTTCTGACAGATCCAGCATTTTCCTGATTGGTCGGGCAGCCTGTTCTATCAGTTTTGGATCAAGTAAGACTTCGGGCAACTCGTATTTCAGGGTATTATAAACCTTATTAAGGGTTATCAGTTTCATGAAACGGCAGGCGTTGCAGGCGCAGGTTGAATCTTTCGGCGGAGCAGCAATAAAGATTTTTTCAGGCTGTTCTTTCTGCATCTGGTGAAGAATGCCCGATTCGGTTGCAACAATAAATTTTGAGGAAGATGAACGGGAGGTATATTTCAGTAATTCACTGGTAGAACCAATGAAATCGGATACGATCAGAACCGGTTTCTCACATTCAGGATGAGCAATTATTTCAGCATCCGGATTTTCTTTTTTTAGTTCCAGAATTCTTTCCAGGCTAAATTCTTCATGAACATGACAGGCTCCGTTCCAGATGACCATGTTTCTGCCGGTTTTGCTGTTAATGTAATTTCCGAGATTACGATCGGGGGCAAAAATGATCTTTTGCTCAGCAGGCAAAGACTGAACGATCTGCAGAGCATTGGAAGAAGTACAAACGATATCGGTCAGGGCTTTAATTTCGGCTGTGGTGTTTACATAGGAAATGACAATATGATCGGGATAGCCTTTTCTGAACTCCGAAAATTCATCTGCAGGGCAGGAATCTGCCAGAGAACAGCCCGCATTAAGATCCGGAATAAGTACTTTTTTTGAAGGAGACAGTATCTTTGCTGTTTCAGCCATAAAGTGAACACCGGCAAACAGAATAATATCTGCATTTGTTTTGGCTGCCTGCTGTGAAAGAGCAAGACTATCGCCGGTAAAATCGGCAATATCCTGAATTTCCGGTTCCTGATAATAATGAGCCAGGATAACGGCATTTTTTTCTTTACGCATCCGGTTAATTTCGCCGACGATGTCAATACCCGGTTCAACATTCGCTCTTATAAAACCTTTGGAAATATCCGGAGAGTTATTGACAATACTCATAATATCATTTTTTTTTATAGGAAATTTAAATTTTATATGATGATGATAGGGTGTGAATAGTGTTAAAAATTCAGGCAATATTAATTGACATTTTTGATTTTAAAAAGGCAATGACACTATATTAACATCCATTCAGCCGCTCATGTTCTGATTTTCTGCGAAATATGACAGAAATTAACAAGCTGTTAATAGTGTTTGACCTTTATAAAAACCGGGATGCCGGATGTTCAAAACTGTTGAAATTGTGTTGAAGAATCAAGATAAGATCCCGGACAATTAACAGGGTGCTGTGGCGAATTTTTTTATGGGGACAAAAGGAGAAAATTTTCCCGGGTGTTTTTTAAGCAGATGTGGTGGGTTTTCCACAACAAATTAACACTATATTTGTTAGCAAGTAAAGTGTATGCTTCGGGTTCGACTGAAGCACAGACAATAAGGCCGGTATGAATGAGACGATAGCGATTGCATGTGATCATGCAGGATTCGAATTAAAGACCAGGATTGCGGAGCACCTGCAGGAACTTGGATTTGAGGTAAAGGATTTTGGTTCGTATACTCCTGAAGCGGTAGATTATCCTGATTTTGCTCATCCCATGGCCGATGCGGTCGACCGGGGAATTTACAAAAGGGGAATAACCCTTTGCGGAAGCGGGAACGGGATAAACATGGTAGCCAACAAGCATCAGCATGTGAGGGCGGCTTTATGCTGGACTCCGGAGATTGCCGAGATGGCGAGAAAGCACAATGATGCCAACATCTGTTCATTACCCAGCCGATATATCAGTGTAGAGACAGCCCGGCAGATTGTGGATGTTTTTCTTAACACCGGTTTTGACGGAGGACGTCATCAGAAAAGAATCGACAAGATACCTGTAAATACGGGGAAATGATTTCCAATACCTGTAAATATGCCATTCGGGGATTAATTTTCCTTTCTCTATATTCATCGGAGAAAAAGCGTGTCGGGTTAAAGGAAGTCTCTGAAAAGCTTGATATTCCTGCACCATTCCTGGGAAAGATTCTTCAAACGCTGGCCCGGCACAAAGTGCTTGTTTCCACCAAGGGGCCCAATGGTGGTTTTTCCCTTGCCCGGGACGCCATGGACATCACCTTAATGGAGATCATTGAAATCATTGACGGTACGGAGTCGTTCGAAACCTGCCTGATCCGCACAAGCAAATGTGATGACGCCACGCCCTGTGCGCTTCATGAGAAGGTGACAGAAATCAGAAAAAACCTTAAGCTGATGTTTGTTACGCAGTCTATCGCCGATCTGGCCGGTGAGTTTCGCGAAAACCCCGAAAAGGTCCGAATCTGAAATGGTGCAGCAGGGAAGAGCCTGCTGCAGCAAAAACTATCCCGGTTATATTTGCAAGAAGATCCAGCCAGTCGCCTTCGCGGGTGCTCGCAAAAAATAATTGTATAAGTTCCATCGTGCCGCTGTACGCTAATGCCAGGAGGGCGATCGGGAGCAGGTTCAGGCCGGGAAGAATCCGCCGGTATCCTGTTTCGGCAGAGAAAACGAGGGTAAGGGTAAAATACATCAGGAAGTGAAGGAGTTTGTCAACCCCCGGAAAATTCAGCCAGCCCTCTTTGGGTAGGTCGTCAGAAGGCAAGATGCTCAGCACGAAAATGAGGACGGCAGTCAGCAGGGTAAACAGAGGAAGTTTAAATTTGCTATTATTTGAAGGCATGCTGTAAATTTTCGGGTTCAAAGGTATAAAGTTCCGTTGATTAAACAGAAACAAACATGCCGGCCAATGGTTTAATTTGTTACAATGAATGGTCTTTACCTCCATATTCCTTTTTGCAGAAAAGCCTGTCGGTATTGTGATTTTTACTTTACCGTTTCTTTAGGTCAAAAGGCGTCTTTTCTGGAGGCTTTGCAGAAAGAGATCGGGTCGGGAAGGATTTTTCCTGACGGACAGCCGGCAGGTTCCGTTTATTTTGGCGGAGGTACGCCTTCTGTTCTGGCGCCAGACGAGATTGAACAACTTCTTTCCGCAGTTAAGCGGCACTATCCCCTGCTTCCAGATCCTGAAATCACCCTGGAGGCCAATCCGGATGACCTAAGTCGGGCCTATCTGAAGGAAATCCGCGAAGCCGGCATCAACCGTTTGAGTATTGGTGTACAATCTTTTGATGAACAGCAGCTTGAGTTAATGCGTCGGTCGCATGATGCCCGAAAGGCCAGAGAAAGCATTGAGCTGGCAACGGAAGAGGGATTCGGGAATATCAATGCAGATCTGATCTACGGGATCCCGGGTATGAGTGAAGAAGGCTGGAGAAAGAACCTGACGGAGATGTTTGCCCTGCCAGTCGCTCATTTGTCGGCCTATCATCTAACCTTTGAGCCCGGAACGGTTTTTGATCACTGGCGGAAAAAGGGAAGGATAGAGGTTCCGCAGGAGGAGGACAGTCTGCTTCAGTACCGGGTTCTGAGAGAAATGGCAGCCGGATCGGGATTTGAGCATTATGAAATCTCCAATTTTGCCAGATCGAGGATGTATTCCCGGCATAACAGCCTGTACTGGCAGGGGGGGTATTATCTGGGTTTTGGTCCGTCGGCGCATTCCTATGACGGAGACCGGAGGAGCTGGAACCCCAGGTCGCTGAGTGCATATGTAGAAGGGATAGAGAGCGGAAGGAGTAATCCGGAGAGTGAGCTTCTCTCGAAGAAGGACCGTTACCATGATTATTTAATCACCACACTGCGGACCGTGTGGGGTGCGGATCTGGAGTATATCCGGAAAACTTTTGGAGAGGTCTACCTCAACCGGTTCGAAGAAAAAGCGGCCCTTTTTCTGGAACGCAGGGATCTTCTCCGGGACGGCGATAAAATAAAAATGACCGGCAACAGCTGGCTGGTTGCCGATCATATTTTAAGAGAGCTATTTCTTGCCTGAGGTCTTATTTCAGGATGAAGGTTGTACCGCCGATCATTTTTCCTTCGGAGTACAGTTCCACCATATATTCTCCGGCAACAAGGTCGCCGTTATTTGTCCAGTAAATAGAAACAGGCAGGTCGGTATTTTCATAGGTCACCGATCGGGATGCTGAGGCCATAACGGTTTGTCCCTCGTAGCCAAAAGCCAGCATTTCTGCTGAACCTAGCAGGATACCATCGGGGCGCAGAATCCTGAGGTAAATGGTTTTATCCCCGGCGGGTGTCAGTTTATTGGCTCTCAGGTTAAAATCAATCCGCAATTTTGCAATCCGCTCAATTTTTGCCCGGGTTTTATCGCGTTTATCAAGCGGGGTCATGATAATATCTGCAGCCTGAAGGGTGACCGCCTTGTCTTTGATTTCTTCTAGAACCTGTTTTTCAGCGGTCAGCTTTTCTTTTTCAGACGAAAGCACTTTTTCCCGGGTTTTCAGTTCCACATTCTGGGCCATCAGTTCCCGGTTCATGGTATTCAGCGAGTCGATCTGAACAATGTAGCTTCGGAGCACCGCACGTATGGTTTCCATCTCCTTTTTGTACATTTTGATTTTATAGGCATCATCGGCCTGGATGGCAAGCAGACGTTCGATTTTCTGCTGCTGCATTTTCATCTGGTATTCGATGGAGTCATTATCGGTCTGCAGAGAGTCGTACCGGAAGTAGATCTGGCGCAATTCTCTTTCCAGGGAATCCCTTTCTATTCTTTTTTCCTCTTTGGTTGTTTGAAGTTCATTTGAGATAGCATCTTTATCTTTTTTAAGGTCGACAAAAAGATAGACAAGGACAAGGAGAACGATGGTCAGCAGGCCCACCAGGCCAACGAGTACACCAACACGGGATTTATTTTCAGCCATTTGTATTGTTTTTTATTTAGGTAAAGATAATTATAAGCAAAATAAAAACACTCAGCTTTATCAACAGACTTTCCATACTAACGTTCTCCGGGCTCAGGATAGTATATGCTCATGTTCGTCACCTGCTTCCGGATTTTCCGCGATTTCTTCGATGGAAATCAGGTTGTTGAGGATGGCATAAACGGTGAGACCTGCCAGGGATCTGATCCCAAGTTTGTTACTGATATTTTTCCTGTGGGTATTTACCGTGTGACCGGAAAGAAAGAGCTTCTCAGCGATCTGTCTGTTTGTAAACCCCTTACAGAGGTAAGTCAGGATTGTTTTTTCCCGGTTGCTCAGCGATTCGCCGGATGTTGAAAGCGTATCCTCCTTATCCGGAAAGAACAGGGGATTCAATTTATTCATCAGGTTTTCGTATGAATCTCCGGCAGAAAGTATTTCGCAAAAGGGCCGTTCCGCATCCGGAAGCAGAGCTCTGTCGCTGACAAGGATCAGCCGGGCGTACCATTCCGGAGAAGAGGCAAGCAGGGGCTTAATGCGAGAATAGGCCTCTTCACCGAGCAGGCAATAGTCGGGGGAGAGGGATTGCAGTTCTTCCGCAAGGTCATCTGAAGGCAGGCATTCCTTCAGAAGACAGGCTCCCGGCAAGGAATTTACCAGGGAGGTGACGCCTTTTCGAATGATGAAAGCGTCGACAGCCAGGAGAACGAGTTTTCTTTTCATTTTCTTATTCAAGCGCTTACCTGCGGGTTTCCAGTTCGAGAACCCGGGGAACCAATACCCGGTCTTCCAGCTTGGCATGTTCGATGAGATCGTGTTCAAGGGAGAACATCATAGTCAGGATCTTATTGCACAGATCCTGATCGCTGAAGGGAGGCAGGTATTTAATAATCAGTACGGCAAGGTCGTTCAGCGATTTTTCCAGCCGGTCGTGTTCCCGGGCGTACTGAAGGATGGAAAAACCGCGGAACCTTTCCGGATCAGAGGCTTCACCCGAAGCCTTCTTTTCCAGATCAAGAATATAGGGGATCACGACTTCTTCTTCATGCCGGATATGCCGGATGAATTCATTTTTATAATCGGTAAAAAAGTCGGTGAGCAATTTCCGTTGTTCAGTTCCCAGGGAGGAGCCGTTGAGCAGGGTGCTGATTTCTTTTTCAACGGCCGGAAGTTCTTTTTCGGTATAAACGCGGTGAGTATTTCGTATATAAGAAACCAGATCGCTTATCGCAATTGTACCGAGGTTTTCGGAAGGTTCATAATCGGGATCCGCACAGCTATTGGATATTTCCAGGAAAAGGGCGGTGTTCACCCGGTTTTCGGAGCAAATTTCATTTACGGTTTTGTTGCCGAACCCGAGTCTGATGCCGAAGCGGGATAAAAAGGGGATGAGCCCCGGGTATTTAAGCAGGACGTCGGCCATGGCCATATTCTGATCGATCCTCATCTGATACGGTTTATATTCTGGATATCTGATTCTTTAACACCGAATTTCTCATCATGTTCAAGGTTCCCCCTGGGCTCAACATGCACCATCACATCGTACACATTTGGAATCCTGAGTTTTATGCTGTTTTCAACCGCTTTAGCAATGTCGTGGGATTCTTTAACGGTAAGAAGAGGATCCACCTCGATGTCCATGTTGATCATCAGGTAGGTTCCGATTTTTCTCGCTCTCATCCGGTGCGGGTTTGAAGCCCCTTCGACAGTCAGGACGGCATCAAAAAGTTCCCTGTAGAGTTCTGTTTCGGGAATACCGTCCATCAGTTCCGTATTGGAGCGCAGGAAGATTCTGAAGGCTTCGGTAATAATAAATGCGCTGACAGCCAGGGCCACCAGCCTGTCGAGGATCGGGAGCCGGAAGACAAAGGTAACGACAAGGCCGGTGAGGACGCTCAGGGAGATCAGGATATCGTTCCTCATATTTTTTGCATTGGCCATCAGCATGCTGCTGCTTGCTTTTCGTCCGGCGGCAAACAGATATAGGCTAAGCAGGAGTTTACCCACTATGGAGAAAAGGGTGACATAGACAGCCAGGCGGGCCGGCAGTTGAGCCGTTTCGCCGGAGATGATTTTTTCAACGGTGGAGATGGCCAGCTGGGCGCCGGCAAAGAAGATAATGAAGGAGAGGGCTTTGGTGGCAACCGTATCGGCTTTTTCGTAACCGTATGGGTATTTAATATTGGGTGGCCGGGAAATAATACGGGCGGTGATCAGGGTAATGAGTGAGGTGAGGATGTCGGTAGAGGAATCAATGCCATCGGCCACAACCGCATAGCTTCCGGAGGCAATTCCCAGGGTGATTTTCAGCAGAGCCAGGAGGGAATTGCCAAGAATGGCCACCCAGGAGGCCCTGATGATTTTTTGTTCCCTGTTCATGTTTCTGTTCCGATCAATAAAGCGGTTTATTCCCGGTGGGAGATCAGTGTATTTTCGTGGTCCGACCCAAACTCAAACTGCAGCGTAAAATGGCAGATATTATACTGTTCTTTAAGCAAGCTTTCAATGTTATTCCGAAGGGGTTGCAGTTCGCTAACGCGAAGGTCTTTTTTTAATTCGATATGTGCTTCGAAATGAATATCATTATCGGTAAGGTTCCAGGCATGAACATGATGCATGTTGGCCACTTCCTCAAAGGCTTCAATCTTTTTCTTGATCTTCGTCAGGTTGAGGCTGTCGGGTGTTGCCTGCATCAGAATATTCACGGTCTGTTTCAGTATTCCGAAAGCCTGCCAGAGAATGAACAGTCCGATAATAATGGTGATCAGCGGATCGATCCAATATATTTTATAAAGCTGGATAAGAACACCGCCAATGATCACGGCGACGGAGGACAGGCTGTCGCCGATCAGGTGCAGATAGGCAGCGCGGACATTGATATTCTTCGTGGAGTCTTTATGGAGCAGAATGGCGGCATAGATATTTGCCAGCAGGCCCAGCATTGCCACGGCCAGCATGATGCCGGTATCTATTTCTTCCGGATTTTTCCAGCGGAACCATGCTTCCCTGAAGAGGTAGAAGCAGAGGATCACCAGCACGGTTGCATTCAGCATGGCGGAAAGGATCTCAATCCGTTTATATCCGAAAGTCTTTTTCTCTGAGCCATCCTTCTTGCTTATCCGCGTAGCAATCCAGGCAATAAATGTTGCTGCGGTATCGCTGAGATTGTGCAGGGAGTCGGAAAGCAGCGCAAGGCTGTTGGAAAGGAGGCCCCCGACCATTTCTGCCACCGTAATGAGCAGGTTCAGCCCTGTAGCCATCAGCAGGTTTTTTTCGTTAACCGGCTGATTATGTCGATGGTTATGTTCCGTTTGCTTTTGCATAATTATATAAACAATAAAAGACTGACGGCCATGATAAGCATTCCTGCCAGGAAGCCGTAAACGGAAAGGTGATGGTGGCCATATGCCCTTGCTGTGGGCAGCAGTTCATCGATAGAGATAAAGACCATAATTCCGGCTACACCGGCAAACAGTACTCCGAAGATTTTTTCACTGAAAAAGGGCAAAAGGATGAAATATGCCAGAAGTGCACCGACCGGTTCGGCAAGACCTGACAGAAACGACAGAAGAAAGCCTTTTCTTCTGCTGCCTGTTCCGTAGGATACGGGAACAGATACCGCGATGCCTTCGGGGATATTATGGATGGCAATAGCCACGGCGATGGGAATGGCGATTTCGGTACCGGAGAGGCCGGCGGCAAAGGTGGCCATGCCTTCAGGAAAATTGTGTATAGCGATGGCCAGGGCCGTAAAAAGGCCCATGCGTGTAAGTTGCGGATTTCGGGCCCCTGGATTTCCTGACATTTCTTCAATGCCCCGGGGTTCATGAGGATTTTCGTAGGAGGGGATCATGCGGTCAATGACAGCGATCAGAAGAATACCGCCAAAAAAGGCCAGAATTGTTACCCACGAACCGGTTTGGAGACCATAATAAGTGATGAGGGAGGATTTTGCTTTTTGCAGGATTTCGGCAAAAGAGACAAAGATCATCACTCCGGCGGAGAATCCAAGACTAAGTGAAAGAAACCGGGTACTTGTTTTTCGGGTAAAAAAAGCCAGAGCACTACCGATCCCTGTGGATAATCCAGCAAAGAGCGTCAAAGAGAAAGCGAGCCAGAAGTTTTCTGTAACCATAAACCAAAGTTACACATTTTCATGCATTGGAGACAGGTAACTTCTCTTTCAGAACGGCGGATTTAAACCTGTTCAATGCTCAGATAAGCCCATTATTTAAGGCTTGGCCGACGTAAAATTATTTCTTTTTCTTTTTTACTTCCGGAGCTTTCGGAATTGGTGCCTGTGTGAAATGTGTCGGTTTCTTTTTTGTCCAGTATAACATTACAAGACCGGCCAATATCAAAGGAAGGCTAAGCAACTGGCCCATATTGAGGAGCATACCCTGTTCGAAACCGACCTGGTCGTTTTTCACAAATTCGATCAGAAGTCGTGCGGTAAAGACCAGGATCATGAAAAGACCGAAAATAAAACCATCCCTGACGGTGGTGTAGTTTTTCCTGTAATAGAAAAACAGGAACAGAAAGATGGCCAGGTAGCTCAGGGCTTCATAGATCTGTGTCGGGTGACTTGGAACGGCGGGAAGGAGCGCTCCGGTATGAGGGTCATAAACCCTGTCGCGAATAAAGAGAAAGGCCCAGGGAAGGTCGCTTGGCCGGCCGTATATTTCTGAATTGAACAGGTTTCCGGTTCGGATAAAAAATCCCGCGAGGGCGACAACGATCACAATCCTGTCCATCAGCCACAGGAAGTTCAGTTTGTGTTTCCGTATATAGAGCCAGATCGACAGAGGTATACCGATTGCCGCACCGTGGCTGGCCAGGCCTCCTTTCCAGATCTTCAGTATTTCAATAGGATTTTTAAGGTAGAACTCCGGTTCGTAGAAGAGGCAATGTCCGAGGCGGGCACCGACAACGGTACCAACGGCCATGTAGATCAGGAGTTCATCCAGCATTTCGGCGGTCAGGCGTTCGGTCCGCAGGTATTTCGTAAAGATCAGGTATCCAAACAGAAATGCGGAGGCAAACATCAGGCCGTACCATCTTACCGATAAGCCAAAGATGTGAAATATTTCGGGGTTGACGTTCCAGGTGATATAATTGAGAAGCATAATAAAGTTATTTTGAGGGATAAAACTACAAAATTAATACTAATCCCCTTTAAACTGCAGTTTATAAATTGGGCCGAACCCGGCTTTAAAGTATATCTTTGCACTACAAAAAGATTCAGGTTGGATTTGAAAAAGCGTCATTTCTATCTGGGCCTGTCCGTGATGCTCGTCATTGCCGGCTGTGCCCAGCAGGGTAGCCCGAGCGGAGGGCCAAAGGATGAGAAACCCCCGGCAGTACTGTCTGCCGAACCCGCCAACTATTCAAAGCATTTCAGTGCATCAAGGATCAGTATTGATTTTGATGAGTATATCGTCCTGGACAATGTAAATCAGGAACTTGTTGTGTCTCCTCCCCTGGAAGAGAAACCGGTAGTGAAATTGAAGGGAAAGACGCTTATTATTGATATTCCGGGCGAACTTCATGAAAATACCACCTATACCTTTAATTTCGGAAATGCCATCAAGGATCTTCACGAGGGGAACAAGCTCCAGAACTATGAATATGTGTTCAGCACGGGAGCTGTACTTGACAGTCTTTCCGTGAGAGGACAGTTGCAATACGCGTTCGACCGTAAAGCGCCCGAAGAGCCCATGTTCATCATGCTTTACGGGGACCTGCGTGATTCCGTTCCCCTGCTTGAACCGCCATTTTATGTCGGCAGGTCGGATGATAAGGGCCAATTCAGCGTAAACAATCTCCGGCCGGATGTTTATAAGCTCTTTGCCATTAAAGACGCCAACAATAATTTCCTTTTTGACCAGCCGACGGAGGAAATTGCCTTCCTGGATTCCAGCCTGATCGTATCGGCCGAGTATTTCAAAAAAATCATTGAGGCGGGGGACAGCAGTTCTGTTGCAGCGCAGGATTCAACTGGGATTTCGTTAATCAGCACTGCCGCAGTGCCGGATTCAGGCGGTCTTTCATTGATCAGCACGGCCGCAGCACCGGATTCAGCATCGGTTCCGGCCGACAGCATCCCCGGATACAAAAAATACAATTCCATATACGTTGATCTTTTTGTTTTCACGGAAGAGAATACACTTCAATATCTTTCCGATTTTTCCAGAAAGGACCGGCGCAGGCTGGACCTGGTTTTCAGCAGGCCGGTAAGTGACAGTTTCTCGATTAAAGCACTTGACACGGAGTCGATGCCCGAAAAATGGTATCTCATGCAGAAGGGTTTAATGAAAGATTCAATATCGCTCTGGATACCGGATTCGCTTGTCTATAAGCGGGATTCCATTTATACCGTGGTGGCTTTTACCATCAGCGATTCGGCAGGAATGCCGGCGACGCGTTATGACACCCTTCTGTTTGCCTACCGGCCCTCTGGGTCGAAAAGCAGCAAAAAGCAGGCTACTCCTGAAAAATTTTCAGTCAGGACCATTTCAAAGGGAGGGCAGCAGGAGCTTAACCGGGACCTTATGTTTACAGGAAGTGTTCCCCTTTCGGGGGTTGAAGCCGATAAAATCCTGCTAAATATGGTGATTGACAGCGTGGAGACTGCGGTGCCGTTTAGCCTGGTATTGGACAGCGCCCGGATTGACCGGGCTTTTCTGAAGACCGGGTGGGCCAGCGGTTCGGACTATCACATGATCCTTTATCCCGGTGCGTTTACCAGTCTTTTCGGGGAGACGAACGACACCACCGAGCTGCGATTTAAGTCGCGGGACCTGGAGTATTATGGGAATCTGAGCCTGGAGCTTAATAATGTAGAAATTCCTGTTATACTGGAATTGTATTCAGGGGACAAGCGGATCCTAACCCGCACCATAACACAGTCGGGGGTTTGCCTGCTCGATTATCTCGCGCCGCAGAAGTACCGGATCAAGTTCATTCTCGACCGTAACGGGAATGGTAAATGGGATACCGGAAAATACCTCCAGAAAAGACAACCGGAGCAGACCGAATGGTTCCCGAAGGAGATTGAGGTTCGGTCGAACTGGGATCAGAGCGAATCCTATACTTTCAAATAGCTCAGGGCTGTTTTTCCAGTTCTTTCCACATCAGAGCCGCAGAGCCCATCACGGCAATATTTTTGTCGAGCAGGGCAGAGGGAAGGATTTTGATTTTATTCCTGAAGATAGGGAGAAGGTTTTCCTCCATTGCTTTTTTGGTGGGTTCGAAGATCCATTTCCCGGCAAGAGCCAGTCCGCCAAACAGGAAGATTGCTTCGGGGCTGGTATGGGCCACAGTATTCGACAGGCTTCTTCCCAGCAGTTCACCCGTATATTCGTAGGCGCGGATGGCGATCGGATCGCCTTCATTGGCTGCCCGGGTGATATCTTTGGGCTCGAGCTCATTGAATGTCCGGTCGCGGAAACGGCTTGGCGAGATCTCCTCTCCCAGCAATTTAAATACGGTACGTTTTATGCCGTTGGCCGACACATAGGTCTCCAGACAGCCTCTTTTGGTACAGGCACATTGTCTTCCTCCCACGGTAACCACAACATGGCCCAGTTCGCCGGCAAAGCCGTCGTGTCCGTAAACCAGGTCGCCGTTCACAACGATCCCGCTTCCGAGTCCGGTACCCAGGGTGATCATCACAAAATTCTTCATTCCCTTTGCCCCGCCGTAAATCATCTCTCCGAGAGCAGCAGCATTGGCGTCGTTGGTTAAGACAGCAGGTATGCCAAACTGTTTTCTCACAATGGCAGCAAGTTCGACGACCCCTTTCCACTTCAGGTTCGGGGCAAATTCGATCTTTCCGTTATAATAATTGCCATTGGGAGCGCCGATCCCCACGCCGCGGAGATTGAATGAAATCCCCGTGGCTTTGATATCCTTCATAATCTTGTCATACAGGGAGGCTATAAAATCTTCTGCATTGTCGTGGGCTTCTGTAGAAACCGAATCGTCGATATACATATTTCCGGCGCGGTCGACAACGCCGAATTTGGTAAACGTTCCACCAATGTCAATACCAACAACAACATCAAGCTGACTCATTATTCTGTTTTCCGTGAAAGTTTTATGATTGCCAAATGTAAACAAAAAAAAGGGAATGTAAAGGGATTTGCAAAAGGAAGCGCCATCGGCACGATCTTACTGCCGGAAAGAGGCGCCGTTTTTCCGGAAGAGAAACACAGGCGGTTAGTAAGTTTGAGGAAAACAGACGGGCATATTTTATATCTTTATTGACGCGATTTTCCGAATTGTTGCAGATTGAACTGGTTTTGACTAATTTAGCCAATCAGATAACCGAAGAGATTATGAAAAACTTCATTGTACCCATTGATTTTTCGCCGGCATCGCTGAAGGGACTTGACCTGGCCGTTCTCTTTTCCCACAAGCAACCGGTACACATTCAGCTGGTTAATGTTATTACCACCAGCGGGGACTATCATCCGAGCACCTTGAGAGAGGAGGAAAAATTTGCAGAGACAAAGCTTGAGGAGATCTTTGCGGAATATAAACACAAACTCGGGCCCAAGTCGACCCTGAAATACATTATCAAGAGGGGTAAGGTTTTCAAGGAAGTGGTAAATCAGGTGAATTCCTACAAGGAAGTTGCAGTATCGGCTTCAACACACGGGGCATCGGGCTTTGAGGAGCTCTTTGCCGGAAGTAATGCAATGAAGATCATGGCCTCAACCGACAAGCCGGTTTTCACGCTGCGATCGAAACCCTGTCCGAAGGATATCCGGAAAATTGTTGTTCCGATCAAGCTGCATGTCGATACCCGGCAAAAGGTTCCGGTAGCAGCAGAAATCGCGGAGCTTTTTGGCGCTGAGATCCATCTTGTATCGATTTCGACGCGGCATAATAAAAAGGACCTGGCCCGTCTGGCGTCTTATTCAAAACAGGCAGCCGCCTATCTCAAAGTGCGGAAGATCCCCTATGTAACCAAGCAGGTTGTTGGCGACAGTTTACCCGTATTAACGGTAAACTATGCGGATGCTGTTAATGCCGACCTGATCGTCATTATGTCGAGTGCCATTGATAAATGGAATGTTTTTCTGGGAAGCTATGCCCAGCAGATGTTAAACCGGGCGAATGTTCCGCTGCTGTGTATCAAACCCAAGGAAAAGCATATCCCGAGCGGATTCAATACGCACGGATTTTAAGAAACCCTTACTTCTTTATTGAATTCCCGGACCAGGATTTTTTCCTGGATTCCGGACGGTACGGTTTTTTGCAGGAAAAGCAGGAAACGGTTGATGCCTCCGGGAATAATGACGCGTTTTCCTTTTAATGCCGCGCTTATTGAGATCCGTGCAACTTTTTCTGCGCTCATTTCCGTGATTCTTCCAACCCAGCCGTGAGAGTCGATCCGGAAATTCGTTCCGGCATTCGTCCGGACACCATTCGGACACACGACGGAAACCGTCACACCGGATTTTTTCAATTCGGCAGCAATGGCGCGGGAAAACACCACCACAAAGCTTTTGGTTGCAGCATAGATGCTTTTGTAGGGGACCGGGAAAAAAGCCGAAAGGCTGCCGACGTTCAGTATCCTGCCCCGGGGTGAGTCGAGCAGGTGTGGGATAAAAAGGCGGGAGAGGAGGGCTGTTGCGCGGACGTTGAGCATTATCCTTTCGTCGCTGTAGGCCGGATCGGAATTGGCAAAGACTGCGGTACCGGCTTTCCCGGCATTATTGATCAGGAAGGAAACCCGGAAACCGGCTGTTTCACACCACTGAAAGACTTTCATGGGTCCGTCCGTTTCGCAGAGATCCACCTCAAAAAAATGTACCGGAACCGGGAAGTTCTTTTTAAGGTCGTCCGCAACGGTATCAAGGCCCGTTTCTGGCAGGGCCACCAGCAGGAGGTTCATGTTCCTTCCGGCACATTCGTAGGCCATCGCTTTACCGATGCCGGAGCTGGCTCCGGTGACCAGGGTATAGAACTGCGACTGATTTTCCATATGCGAGCGGTTTAATCGTGAATTTTACCCGAGTCCCTCAACCATAAAAGCGTTTTTTTCATGCCTTCGCTGAGGGGTGTGATCCTGTAATTAAGCTGTTTTTCAGCTTTTTCTGAAGAGACAATCCAGTTTAGCGAGAATTTTTTAACCAGACCCGGAACGATCAGGGGTTTGGACCCGAAGTTACGTGCAAGAAAAAGCATCAGCTTTGCCAGGAGCAGGGATATAGAAACAGGGACGTGCCAGAGTTTCTTCCTGATGCCGCTTACCGATTTCAGCGTTTCAAAAAACTGGTTATAAGAGGCATTTTCGCCCCCGAGCAGGTATCTTTCGCCGGGATTGCCGTGTTCCATAGCGAGCACGTGGCCCATGACCACGTCGTCGATGAACACGTAATTACCTATGCTTTTACCGTTTCCGGGAATCACTTTCCATTTTCCCCTGACGTATTGCATGATCATTCGGGTCACTCCGTTGGATTCGCTCAGGAGGCCGGGACCATACACCCGGGTAGGATTTACCAGGACGATTTCAGGTTCCTGCTGTTTCCAGGTACGGATGGTGTTTTCAAGAATGAATTTAGCCGATTCATAGTCGGAGAAGAAGGATGCGGGATCGGGGACCTCTTCATCGGTATAATCCCGATCGATGGTCGGGCCCAGAATGCCTGCGGTGGAGGTTAGCACCACTCTTTTCACATTATTCTCGCGGGCTGCCCGGATCACATTGAGGCTACCCAGAACCGTTGTTTTATATACCGAATAAGGATCGGGGGTCCAGACGCCGGCAAAAGCCGCAACATGATAGGCCTGTTCACATCCGCTGAGAGCAGAGAGCAGCGACTGATAATCGAGGATATCCCCCTTAACGGGTATAACACCGGGAACAGAAAGCAGCTCTTTTTTTGAGTCGGAACGATACAGCGCCATGACCTGATGACCGGACCCGGCCAGGTAGCGGACCAGGTTAAGTCCTATATATCCGGTGGCTCCGGAGACAAAGATCTTCATATCACCATTGTTTAATGATTTTCATCCCGGGATGTTTCCACAGGGAAAACCATTCGTTGCTAAGCGCCATGATCACATGCAATATGGTGACTGTCCATATATTGCCCGTGATGAGAGTGATCAGGCAGAAGACCACGCCAAGGGGCAGGGCTCCAAAGGCTTCTCCCGCCCCTTTATACATGTGAGCAAAAGCATAAATACTGATATTCAGCGCAATAGCCGGCCAGGGGCCCAGCAGTGAAAGCGAGGAGTAAAGCAGTATACCGCGAAAAAAGAATTCATAGGCGACCAGGTAGGCGATCCAGCTGAGGGCGCTGAGCAGGACCAGGGAATAGGACCAATGCTGTACGCGGATCATCGGATAGTGCTCAAGATTGCCTTTTGCTCCGGAATTAAAATAGCCCAGGAGGAGTATACCGGCCACTAACAACCATGACCACCAGGGGATCGGGTTGGCAAAGATGGTTGAAAAGCCGAAATCATGAAAGGAGAGCTTTCCGGAAAACAGGATCCAAAGCGCGGGTACAAGCCCCAGGAAGAGGACTCCCCATAAGCGCTGAAGCAACACCTGGTAAACGCTTGCCTTTCCGGGGTCGCCATTCCTCGCTGCGGCACGCGTTCCCGGGCCGTTGTTCATCGAAAAAAAATAATAAAGGAAAAACCCCAGAGAGGCCCAAACCACGGCGAGGAAGAAGGTAAGTTCTTTCTCAGAGAAGTGAAAATCGGTCATAGATTAAACAAAATACAGTGTTTAAATGTACTAAAAAGAGGATTGCAGCGAATGCCTGTTACGGAATAATTTACCGACAGGCCAGCTGGCGACGGCCGGTGCATTCAAGGTATCAATATAGTATTATATTTGTATTTCGTAACAAAACCCTAGGCAACAACTCAACAATCAATAATATGAAAAAGGAATCGTTTGTCAGTTTTATCGAACAGAGTATCCTGTCGAACTGGGATAAGGAAGCCCTTGCAGATTATAAAGGCGGAACATACCGGTACAGTGATGTGGGAGAGCAGATGGTAAAAATGCATCTCGCGTTTGAGCAGACCGGGCTGAAGAAAGGCGACAAGGTGGCGCTGGTGGGAAAGAACTCTGCCAATTGGGCGAGTGCCTTCCTGTCGGTTCTGGCCTATGGTACGGTAGTCGTTCCCATACTTCCCGATTTCAAGCCGGAGGATATGGAAAACATCATTAACCATTCCGATTCCCTGTTCCTGTTTTCGAGCGACCAGATCTTTGAAACGCTGAACAAAGAAAAACTTCCGAATATCAAAGCTGTTATTTCGCTCGACGATTTTCGTATCCTGCATACCCATGCCGATTTTACAACTGAAGGCCTGAAAAGCCGCCTGGAAGAGGAAGAAGCCGGACGTTATCCCGCAGGGATTAAAAAAGAGCATCTCACGGCGGCCACCCTGGAGGATGACGATCTTGCCGTTATTTCCTATACCAGCGGCACCACCGGATTCTCGAAGGGAGTTATGATCCCGCATATCAGCCTTTACGGAAATATCCGTTTTGCGCATGAGAACATGCCCCTGTTGCCTGGAGACCGGATAGTTTCATTTCTCCCCCTGGCTCACACCTATGGCTGTGCGTTCGAATTCCTGTTCCCTTTTACGCTGGGCTGTCATATTACCTTCCTGACCAAAACCCCATCCCCCAATATTATTATCCAGGCGTTTAAAGAGATCAGGCCGAGGCTAATCCTTGCCGTGCCCCTGGTCATTGAAAAGATCTATAAGAACAAGCTCTTACCGGTGCTGAACAAGCCGCTGATCAGTATCCTCCTGAAAGTACCGCTGATAAACCTTGTTCTTTTCGGGAAGTTCAGGAAAACGCTGACGGAGACTTTCGGCGGTAATTTCAAGGAGCTGGTGATAGGAGGGGCGGCCTTCAATCCTGAAGCTGAGCGGTTCTTCCGTAAAATCAAATTCCCCTTTACGGTGGGATACGGGATGACGGAATGCGGTCCGCTGATTGCCTATGCCGGATGGAAGGATGCGCGCCTTGGATCGTCCGGAAGGCGGGTTGACGCCCTGGAGATCCGGATCAGTAAGGAGGATCCGTCCCAGAAGGTTGGAGAGATACAGGTAAAAGGCACCCATGTAATGAAGGGATATTACAAGAATCCGGAAGCTACCCGTCTGGCCATTGAGGATGACGGATGGATGCATACCGGCGACCTCGGATACCTTGACAAAGACGGGTTTGTATACATAACCGGGCGAAGCAAAAGCATGTTGCTCGGGGCATCGGGGCAGAACATCTATCCCGAGGAGATCGAGGCCCGTATCAACAACCTGACCTACATCATGGAATCGCTGGTTATTTCTGATAAAGGCAAGCTGGTTGCCCTTGTTTTCCCTGATGATGAGGCGATAAAAGCAGCCGGATTAAGCAAGGATGAACTTCCCGGAATATACATGACTTACCGGAACGATCTGAACAGGAGCATTCCGTCGTACATGAATATTTCGGAGTTCCGGATTGTGGACCGTGAATTTGAAAAGACGCCCAAGCGCAGCATCAAGCGTTTCCTCTATTCAGGGGCCAACTGATGAAACGGGCTGTTATCATTGTTGCCGGAGGTTCCGGGACCAGGATGAACAGCCCGATCCCCAAGCAATTCCTTGAAGTTGCCGGAAGTCCCGTGCTGTTGCACGCCATGAGGCGTTTTCTTGACTATGATCCGAAAATTCTCATGGTCGTTGTTTTGCCGCCCGACTACAGGAAAGAATGGGAGGAGCGGATCAGGCGGGAGCAAATCAGCGCGGCACTTGTTTTTGCCGTCGGCGGTGAAACGCGTTTTCAATCGGTAAAAAACGGCCTTTCCCACGTGGGCGGGAGTCATCTAACGGCCATTCATGATGCGGCACGTCCGCTTGTGTCACGGGAGACCATCGGAAAGTGCTTTGATGCAGCAGAGCGGCATGGCGGTGCGATTCCGGTCACGGGGATCGGCGATTCGCTGCGGCTGATCCGCGACAAGGGTTCGGAGCCCATCGACCGGAACAGGATAAAGCGGGTTCAGACTCCCCAGGTTTTTCTCACGGAAAGAATCCTGAAGGCCTATGATCAGGCCTACCAGGAGACCTTCACTGATGATGCGGTTGTTTATGAAACCGTTTTCGGAGCCGTTGAGCTGATCGAAGGAAACCGGGAGAACATCAAAATCACCTATCCCGAAGACCTCGAATATGCAGAGCGTATACTTTCTGCCGGCAAGGCTTAATTATCGCGCAGCTGTTCGTCACGGAAACTGGCAATCTCTCCGCCCAGAGAAGTCTTGACATAGGTACTGACAGGTTCTCCCTTATAACCGATATAGCCTTTTGAGTTAGCTGTGGCGTCGATGATCCGGCGTGCCACCACTTTTGCCTGAGCGCCGGAACCGGCTTTCACATAGGTGTCGTTTGCTTCCAGTTCGTAACCCAGGAAATTTCCTCCGGTATTGGCATTTACCGTCAGGATATCGGTTTTGCCGTAAAGGATCAGATCTCCTCCCTGGGTGACTGTTCCGTCGATGGATTCGGCTTCCACGTTCAGTTCAATTTTTCCGACAGACAGGATTCTGAAAATCAATTCCTTTTCTTTCAGTACGTCACGCGAAGTGATCGTCGCCCCGGCAGCGGCTTCCAGTTCATACAGACTGGAGCAGGGAACTTTTACGGCGATTTCAGGGTCGCTGCCCAGTTCGGGCTTCAGACGGATACGGAGTTCCCCCTTGACCACTTCGGTGATCACCCTGTCAGGAGATCCGTCTCTTACAGTTACGCTCAACTGATTGGAAGAGGAAACCACAAGCTCGACCTTGATCTTTCCTGTTACCACGAGTTTTTCAAAAGGTTCTGTCTCCCGGGTTTCCCTGTTTTGACCGGAAAGGGCCGAAACATTAAGGACCAGGGCTGTGATAATAAATAAGCGTGCAGTAAGGTTCATTTTTATTCAGATTTGGATTCAAAATTAGCTTATTTCTTTATTTCCCGTAATACAATGATATCAAACCGTTACAAACAGCCTGTCGGCAGGCGGACAGACACAAGATTTTGATTACCTTGTGCCCTTCACTAATCAGATGTAAAAGCAGTGTTGAGGTTTGCAGGAATAGTACTCTTTTTATTAATAATACCGTTCAGGAGTTTTGGCCAGGAAGGCACCCGGGGGCAGGATAGCGACAGGCTTTATGTAGCCAGTATTGTGATTGAAGGAAACAGGGTGACAAAAAAAAGCGTGATCACCCGGGAAATGATGGTTGCCGAGGGGGATTCCGTTAAAAAGTCAGAGCTTATCTCTCTCCTTCAGAAAAGCCGCGAGAATTTGCTGAACACCTCGCTGTTCAATTTTGTGACGATGGATGCCCGGCACTATCCGGGAAACCGTATTGACGTCCTTGTGACGGTCACGGAACGCTGGTATATCTGGCCGGTACCGATCCTTGAGCATGCCGACAGGAATTTTTCCGAGTTTCTGCACAACTGGGACTGGAGCAGGATCAATTACGGCGCCTGGCTGAAGTGGGAGAATTTCAGGGGTCGAAGGGAGTTGTTGACCGGGAAGGTGCGTTTGGGTTACAAAGAGCAGTATTCGCTGGGTTACAGCAAGCCCAATCTGGGGAAATACCAGCAGCACGGGATCGATTTCGGTTTTAATTTCGATCGTCAGCACGAGATCATTTACGGTTCGCAGGATAACAGTCCGCTAAATCACAAGGAAGACCCGGGATATGCTTTCTCACAGGAGAATGTTTATTTCACCTATACCTTCCGAAAGAAGATCTACACGGTACATACCGTAAAATTCGAGTATTTTAATTTCTGGGCTGCCGATACGATCATCCGTCTGAATCCGAATTATTTCGGGAACGGCAATAACCGGATGAATTTCTTCATGCTGACTTACAATTTTCAATTCGACAACCGGGATTCCAAGATCTACCCGCTGGAGGGTTTTGCTTTTAAGGGAAGGATCGAAAAACTTGGTCTGGGTATTATTGAGGATTTTCCTTATCCCAACTGGTGGTTTACTTCCAGTATCCTTTACCATCACCAGCTGTCGCCCCGTTTTTTCTTTGCAACGGCAAACAAGGGCAAGTATTCGGTGAGAAAGGACCTGCCTTATTTTCATCAGAAGGCCCTGGGATACAATGAGTATATGAGCGGTTACGAATATTATGTGATCGACGGTACGGACTATTTCCTGTCGAAGCTCATTTTTAAATACATGCTGGTAAAGCCCCGTGCGGCAAAGATCCCTTTTATCAATTTTGAGCAGTTCACAAAGTTTCACTATGCCATTTACCTGAATCTGTTCGGGGATGCCGGTTATGTCTATAACGAAGCACCTGAACCGGGCAACCTGATGGCCAATAAAATGCAGTACAGCTGCGGCATCGGGCTTGACTTTGTAACCTATTACGACCAGGTTCTGCGGATCGAGTATTCCGTGAACCGGTATTTGAACCGGGGTTTTTTCATACACATGGAAACCCCTTTCCGAAGATGGTAAATTTAACGCGAGGAGTATGTTTAAATCGACCAGGGACCAGGCAGCTTTCATCGCTCTGATAATCGTGGTTTTATTCATTGGCGGTCATTTCCTGTTCAACCTGATCCCGTTCCGCAACACCTTCATCCGGGAGATCACGCTGGCGATTCTTTTATTTGCTGTCACCTATTTCACGGTGTTGTTTCTTTTCAACCGCTTCATCGAGAAGCGGGTGAATCCGATTTTCAAGACCATTCAGAGCCACACCCTTTCGCAGAAAGAGCTCAGGAAGAAGATCAGCAGCGATGACATTACCAGGTCGCTGAACCAGGAGGTGGAAGACTGGGCGGCAGGGAAGAGTGAGGAGATCCGGAAATTGCGCCAGATGGAGAAGTACAGGAAGGATTTCCTGGGGAATGTATCCCACGAACTGAAAACGCCCATCTTTAATATTCAGGGTTATGTGCTTACCCTGCTTGACGGCGGGATCGAGGATCCGAATATCAACCGGCTTTACCTGGAACGGACGGAGAAGAGTATCAACCGGATGATCAACATCGTCGATGACCTCGAATCGATCGCCCGGCTTGAATCGGGGGAGTTCAAGCTGAAAATGGAAAGTTTTAATATCGTGAAGCTGGTTGAGGAGGTTTTTGAAGGGCAGGAGATGCAGGCCCGGAAGATGAATATCCGGCTGATGTTTGACTCAGGCTACAGCAAGCCGATCAAGGTTTTTGCCGACAGGAAAAGGATCATGGAAGTAGTGGGAAACCTGGTGGGCAATTCGGTCAAATACGGAAAGAAAAACGGCCGGACCATTGTTGGTTTTACCGATACGGGAGATTCGGTGCTGGTGGACATCACGGACGACGGGATCGGTATTGCGGAAGATGACCTTCCCCGCATTTTCGAACGGTTTTACCGGGTCGACAAGAGCCGGTCGCGCGATTCGGGAGGAACGGGTCTGGGCCTGGCCATCGTGAAGCATATTATCCAGGCGCACAATCAGACTATCAATGTAAGGAGTAAGCCGGATAAAGGATCGTCTTTTATTTTTTCTCTCAAGAAGGGATAGGCTCTTTCCAGTCGCCATAATGCCTGATCAGTGAAATAAGTTCGCCGACGGCTTCATTTTCCGGCACGCCCTTTTTGACCGGAGTTTTTCCTTTGTAGAGTGTCACCTGGCCGCGACCGGCACCGACATAGCCATAGTCGGCATCAGCCATTTCGCCCGGACCATTGACGATGCAGCCCATCACGGCGATTTTCAGTCCCGGCAGGTGAGCCGTGGCCTGGCGGATCTTTTTCAGGGTTGTTTCAATGTCGAACAGGGTTCTGCCGCAGGACGGGCAGGCGATATATTCCGTTTTTGAAAAGCGGGAACGGGCTGCCTGCAGGATGTTCAGGGCCAGTTCGGCAGATTCTTGCGGGGACCTGTCCGGCTGATCGGGCCACAGGCCGTCGATCAGGCCATCGATCAATAGTGCTCCACAGTCACCGGCGGTTCGGATCATGAGCCGCAGGGCGTCGTCGGGAGGGGTCTTATACCGGAGGATTACCGGGGCCCGGAAGCCGGCATCGTAATAGTTTTTGAGCCAGAAGCGGATGTCGGTGACCGGTTCTCCCGTGTCATCGAGGATCAGTAATTCGGGGCGCGGGAAGAGGGTTTCCAGCGTCGCAACCGGCACGGACGGGGACAGGAGCAGGGCCCGGGCATCGGGTGAAGTGCTCCAGTCATCGACGGAGTATAAGGTTTCGGAAAAGAGTGAACCGGCAGGCGTTTTTCCTGAGAGTGTAAGGCGGGAGGTGCCTGTATCAGCAAAAAGATCGGAAGGGCCTGAACCCGGCTTTCCGGACACCACGACCACGGGCGTTTTTCCTCCCCCGAGACCTTTATACAGGTTTCTTTCCGGGGGAGACCAGGAGAAGGGATCCCAGCTTCCCGGAGCAAGGGGATCATAAGGCAGGGATTCCGGTTTCGGGAAGCAGGCGCGAAGAGCGGCGGCGGCGGGAAGCTCATTTTCCGGCGCTTCGGTAAGGGAAACGCGGATCGTATCCCCGAAGCCTTCTGCCAGGAGGGGAGCAATCCCCACGGCAGAACGGATCCGGCCCTCCTCGCCATCACCCGCTTCGGTCACTCCGAGATGCAGGGGCACCGACAGCATTTCCTGCTGCAGTTTTTTCGCCAGGAGGCGGACACTCTGGACCATCACCCGCGTATTGCTTGATTTCATGGAGACCACCAGGCGGTCGAAGCCGGCCTCATGGCAGATGCGGATAAACTCCATCGCCGATTCAGCCATACCTTCGGGTGTGTCACCGTATTTTGACATGACCCGCGGAGAAAGAGAGCCGTGGTTCACCCCGATGCGAAGGGCGGTATTATTTTCACGGCACAACTTCAGCAGGGGCTGAATACGTTCCCTGATCTGCCGGAGACCGTTGTTGTAGTCCTCTTCCGAGTACGCTGTATCTGAGCCGGAACGCTTCTCCGTATAGTTGCCGGGATTGATCCGGACCTTATCGACAAGTCCGGCTGCTTTTTCAGCCACGGCCGGATTGAAATGTACGTCGGCTATCACGGGGACTTTAATACCGGCGGCATGAAGCCTGTCGCGGATGATCTTCAGGCTTTCCGCTTCCCGGGCACCCTGAGTGGTAAGCCTGACCAGTTCTGCACCGGTACCGATCATGCGAAGGCATTGCGCGACAGAGGCTTCCACGTCATTTGTGTCGGTATTGGCCATGGACTGGATCCGCACGGGGCTTTGGCCGCCCAGCGGGAGCGTACCGATGATGATCTGTGCAGAGCGGTAGGTTTTAAACATCGCGGAGTCCCTTTATTTCCATTCCCAGTCGGTACCGTCTTTGCGGTCCTTGATTATTACGCCCAGGCCGGCCAGCAGATCCCGGATCCGATCGGAGGTTGCCCAGTCTTTGCGTGCTTTGGCTTCGGAGCGGATCTGCAGCACGGTTTCAACCAGTTCCCGGCTTTTCTCCTGATTGCCAGTTGTTTCGGACGGGAGTTGCAGTCCCAGTACATTTCCGGCATAGGTTGCAAACAGGGTCTTCAGTTTACCGAGTTGTTCCTGGCTGAGGGAAAGGGTTCCGGCAACTGCGGAATTAACCGATTTTACAGCATCAAACAGGAAGCCAATCAACAGGGGAGTGTTGAGGTCGTCGTTCATAGCTGCGGCGCAGTTATTTTCCAGGGTTTCGATATCGAGCGCGCCGGTGTCGGAAGCCCGGAGATCCTTTAGCTGTGCCCAGGCTGCCAGCAGTCGCTGCAATCCTTTTCCGGAGGAAAGAAGCGCTTCGTTGGAAAAATCAAGTGTGCTTCGGTAGTGGGCCTGGAGAATGAAAAAGCGGATAACGGACGGGTCATAAGCCTGTTGAAGCAGGGGATGATCTCCGGAGAAGAGCTGATCCAGGGTGATGAAATTGCCCAGGGAGCGGCCCATCTTCTGGCCGTTAATGGTAATCATATTGTTGTGCATCCAGTATTTTACCGGTTCGTCGCCGTACCCGGCAACCGACTGTGCTATTTCGCATTCGTGGTGTGGGAAGAGCAGGTCCATTCCTCCCCCGTGAATATCAAAATGCAGGCCCAGGTATTTTGTACTCATGGCAGAGCATTCCAGGTGCCAGCCCGGATAACCGTCGCTCCATTCCGAGGGCCAGCGCATGATATGGGAGGGATCGGCTTTTTTCCAGAGGGCAAAATCAAGGGGGCTTTTCTTTTCCGACTGGCCGCCGAGGGTCCGGGTATTGGAGATCAGATCTTCGGTTTTTCTTCCCGAAAGGATCCCGTAGTCGTGTTTTTCGCTGTATTTCGGGACATCGAAATAAACCGAGCCGTTATTGATATAGGCAAAACCCTTTTCCAGGATTTTCCGGATCAGTTCCTGTTGTTCGATGATATGACCGCTGGCCCTAGGCTCGATACTCGGGCGGAGCACGTTCAGCTGATCCATGTTCCGGTGATAGGCGTTCATGTAATGCTGTACGACTTCCATGGGTTCGAGGTCCTCGAGGCGCGCTTTTTTCAGAATTTTATCCTCCCCTTCGTCCGCATCGTTTTCGAGATGGCCCACATCGGTAATATTGCGCACATACCTGACCTTATAACCCAGGTGCTGAAGGTAACGGTACAGCACATCGAAGGTGATAGCCTGTCGTGCATGACCAAGGTGAGCATCCCCGTAAACGGTCGGTCCGCAGGAATACAGTCCGACAAAAGGTTCCTTCAGCGGTATGAACTGTTCCTTTTTCCGGTGCAGGGTGTTATATATATGAAGGGGATTTTCCATATTCATTACTTCAGGGATCAATTAGTCGGGTAAAATTAGTAATTTTAATCGTTGCCGCTTCCTGTTTCCCCCGATAAACGTTTAATGATCAGCCTTCCACAGGTCGGGCAAGCAAAACGCTACCGGCGTACCGGGGGGTAAACCGGTCAGAAACAAAACCAAAAGTCATAACATATGTCAGCTAAAAAGAAATACTTCAGAGAGAAAAAGGGATTAAGCAGGGAACAGGCTTCTACCATGATCATGGGAATTTTCGCCAGGAATCCGAAGCAGGTTTTCAATTACAAACAGATGTCGAAACAGTTGCTGGTGAAGGATCCTGAGGCGAAGAACAGGATAGGCCAGACGATGAATGAGCTGGCCGCTTCGGGCATGCTCGAGCAGGTGGAGCCCGGGAAGTTCAGGATGAAAGCGCGGGCCGGCTACGTGACCGGGACCATTGACATGACGCAACATGGCTATGCCTATCTCGTGGGAGAGGAGATCAAGGAGGATGTATTTATTGCCAGGAACAACCTGAAGACGGCGCTGGACCGTGACCTGGTCAAGGTTTACATCTACCCGAGAAAGAGAAGCAGTAACAGGCTGGAGGGCGAAGTGGTGGAGATCCTTGAGCGGTCGAGGGAAACCTTTGTAGGAATGGTGGAGGTCTCGAAGAATTATGCCTTCCTGATCCCCGATAGCCGGAAGATGCCCTTTGATATTTTCATCCCCCTGGAAAAACTGAACGGGGCGAAGAACGGGCAGAAGGCCATTGCCCGCATTTCGGAGTGGCCCGAAAAGATGAAGAATCCTTTTGGTGAAATCACCGACGTCCTGGGCTATCCCGGGGAGAACGACACGGAGATGCATGCCATCCTGGCGGAGTTTGAGCTTCCGATCCATTTCCCTGCCGATGTGGAGGAGGCGGCTGAGGCTTTGCCTGACGTGATAACAGAGGAAGAGATCGGACGGCGAAGGGATTTTCGCGGGGTCCCGACCTTCACGATTGACCCCGCTGATGCCAAGGACTTCGACGATGCACTTTCGATCCGGCCATTCAAGAACGGGAACTGGGAGGTTGGAGTACATATTGCGGATGTGACGCATTACGTGCGGACCGACACGATCATCGACAATGAAGCTTACGACCGGGCCACATCGGTTTACCTGGTGGACCGTGTTGTTCCGATGCTGCCGGAAAAGTTGTCGAACAATGTGTGTTCCCTGAATCCAAACGAGGACAAACTCTGTTTTTCAGCGGTGTTTGAGTTGAATGAAAAAGCCGAGATCATCGCAGAGTGGTTTGGCCGTACGGTCATTCATTCCGACCGCCGTTTTTCATATGAGGAGGCTCAGGCGGTTATCGAGACTGGAGAGGGAGACATGAAGGAGCAGATCCTGAAGCTGCACGAGCTTGCCCAGGTATTGAGACAGAGAAGATATTCCAACGGGGCGATCAATTTTGAGCGCGATGAGGTTAAGTTTTACCTCGACGAGGAAGGGCGGCCCACCGGGGTATATTTCAAGCAGCAGAAGGAATCGAACCAGCTCATCGAAGAATTTATGCTGCTGGCCAACAAGCGGGTTGCCGAATTTGCCGGAAGGGGAGGCCGGTATGAAACGGAAGTCGTGCAGGAGGAGGAAAAGGGAAAGAAAATCAAGGGAAAGACCTTCGTATACAGGATCCACGACCTGCCCGATCCCGAGAAGATATCTTCCCTGAATTACTTTATCCGGAAGTTCGGATACAGTATTCAGACACAGTCGGGGGCAAAGGTCGGGCGTTCCCTGAACAAAATGCTCGATGAAGTACAGGGAAAAAAGGAGCAGCATGTCATTGAAAACATGGCACTGCGGGCAATGGCCAAGGCCCGGTATTCGACCAAGAACGTGGGTCATTATGGCCTGGCCTTTAAGGATTATACACATTTTACTTCCCCGATCAGGCGTTATCCCGACATGATGGTTCACCGTCTGCTGGCCCATTACCTGAATCACGGGGAATCGAAGGATGCCCAGCGATACGAGAAGCGTTGCGAGCATGCCTCTGAAATGGAGCGCAGGGCCATTGATGCGGAAAGAGCCTCTATCAAGTACAAACAGGTGGAATTTATGCAGGACAAGCTGGGCCAGGTCTTCGACGGTGTTGTTTCCGGACTTACCGAGTGGGGTTTGTATGTGGAGATCGTTGAGAACAAGTGTGAAGGCATGATCGGCGTCAGGAGCCTGATGGACGATTTCTACGAGTTCGATGAGGAAAACTACAGGATCATAGGCCGCCACAGCGGTCGCTCCTTTGAAATCGGCGATCCGGTAAAAGTAGAAGTTGTGCAGGCAAACCTTTCCAAAAGGCAGCTGGATTACAAGCTGATTGAAGAAACCCCATGACTGTCGTAAGAGCATAAAAAATGATCCGGGTCGATTATTGTTCGAAAAACAACGTTCTGTTCTGTCAGGAAAAACAGGGTTCATAAAGGCGGCTTACAGTTTGTCGACTAAACAGTTTAAATTGTCGACGAAAAATTTGTAAACCCTGGTTTAAGGGCTTATCTTTAGTCCACTCCAAAAAAAAGAACAGATGGTTGTTGTTAAAGATGAGATACGTACGCAGATTGTAAGTGTTGCGTCCAAGATATTTTCCCGTTATGGTTTCAAAAAGACCACCATGGAGGAAATTGCTGCGGCCTCCCGCAAGGGCAAAAGTTCCATTTATTACTATTTTAAAAGCAAGGAAGAAATTTTCAACGCTGTAGTGGAGAAGGAGGCTGAGGAGCTGCGGGAGGAATTGATTTCTACTTTGAATTCCTGCAGCACGCCGATGGAGAAACTGAAAGCCTACGTGTTGTTCCGGCTTCACAACGTAAGGACCATGGCCAATTTTCATGCTGCCCTGAAGCAGGAATATTTTTCCCAGATGGATTTTATCATTAAGATCCGCAAGGAATTCGACCGTGACGAGCTGAATGTGGTGAGGGGGATCCTTGAGGCGGGGATAAGGGAAGGAGCATTTCTGATCAATGATCCCGAGATCGGGGCCATTGCCATTTCCACTATGATGAAGGGTCTGGAAGTGCCGCTATTCCTGAACAAGGAAAGAAAGGAAGACCGGGAAAAGCTTCTGGATGATCTGATCAAGGTGATTTTTTACGGGCTGATCAAGCGCTGAAATCCGTTTGTTTATTTTCGTCGTCGGAATACGTGCCGGTAACCGTAACTTCTTCCGGAGTGCTTTCATTTTCCAGTACGGTATTCAAAGAATGAAAATAGCGTTTCTGGTTAAAAAGGATCAGAACGACGGCAATGGTGATGGAGGTGTCGGCGATATTAAAAACAGGCCGGAAAAAGATAAATGGTTCGCCTGGCCGGAAAGGGAACCAGGAGGGATAGGACCCCCGCAGGACAGGGAAATAGAACATATCCACCACTTTACCATGAAGAAAGGAGGAATAGCCGCCTCCTTCGGGAAAGATCGTGGCGACGGTTGCCGAGCTGCTGCCGCTGAAGATCATTCCGTAAAACGCAGAATCGATAATATTTCCCAGGGCGCCTGCCATAATCATGGAGAGAGAAAGGATCAGTCCCGGGTGAGCATTTCTGCGGATGAGGTAACGCATATAGAAGCCTATAATAACGGCGGCAACAAGCCGGAAAAGGGTTAGGATCAGTTTGCCGTAGTCGCCTGGAAGGCGCAGACCAAAGGCCATTCCATTATTCTCAACAAAATGAAGCACAACCCTGTCGCCCAGAATGGGGATCTGCTCAAAAAGGGTCATATGGGTTTTGACCCAGATTTTCAATACCTGGTCGAGTAACAGGATAAGCAGGACGATAAAAATGGATTTCTTTGTAAGCGACATTAATCTGGCATTTGAAAGGCGCTAGGGAATCCTGTCCGGGAGGCAGACCGGAGAAAGGAATCGTTGATATCAGAGCTTTTCAGGCACCTCTCTCTTTGGCTTCAATACTGAGGGTGGCATGAGGAACGGCGCGGAGCCTTTCCTTGGAGATTAGTTTGCCCGTTTCGCGGCAGATGCCGTAGGTTTTGTTTTCTACCCTGACCAGTGCAGCCTGCAGGTGCTGAATAAATTTAAGCTGACGCTGGGCAAGTCTCCCGGCCTCCTCTTTCGACAGGGTTGCAGCGCCCTCTTCAAGAACCTTGAAGGTGGGTGATGTATCCTGGGTATCGTTGCTTTCGCTCTGGGTTATGGCCGATTTAAGCAGCTCATAGTCCTCCTTGGCTTTTTCGAGTTTCTGCAGAATAATCTCTTTGAATTCCGCTAACTCATCATCGGAATATCTTGTTTTCTCAGCCATGATGACGTTGTTTAGTGTGTTTAAATATACTAAAAAAACAGATCGGAAAACGGAAATCTCAAATTCGATTGATCTGTAACCGGATATTTATTTCATCATCAATTTCGATCTTTTTACTTTGAACATGATCGAGTTTTTCGACCAGTTCAACAGAGGCTGCAAGAGTTTGTGAACCAATGTATTTGCCGTGTATTTTTACTGCAGGGTTCACCGCATCGTGCTTTTCGATCCGGATATCAATTTTATCGGTGACATCGAAGCCGCTTTCTTTTCTGATATTCTGGATCCGGTTGATCAGTTCGCGGGCTATACCCTCGTTTTTCAGTTCTTCCGTAATGTTAATATCCAGGGCAACGGTCAGGGAGCCTTCGTTGGCGACCAGCCATCCCGGGATATCTTCCGAAATGATCTCCACGTCTTCAAGGAGAAGGTCGACCGGCTGACTGGCTACAGAGACAGACAGGGCGCCTGCTTTTTCAAACTGCGAGATCTGTTCCTGGGAAAGGGCGGCAATGGCCGAACTGATCTCCTTCATCATCTTTCCGTATTTAGGCCCCAGGGTTTTAAAGTTCGGTTTGATCTTTTTCACGAGGATACCCGAAGAATCGGAGAGATATTCCACTTCTTTTACGTTCACCTCGTTCATGATCAGGGGTTTAACTGCTTCAAGCTGCTCGGCGAAGGAAGGTCCGGTGATCGGTATCATGATCCGGTTCAGGGGCTGACGCACTTTGATATTCACTTTCCGGCGCAGGCCGAGGATCATGGAGGATACTTTCTGTGCGATATCCATTCTTTCTTCCAGGGCGCTGTCGATCAGCGTGGCATCGCAGACCGGAAAATTGTTCAGGTGGACCGAAGCGTGGGGATAATGTCCGGTGACGGCATTCAGGTCGCAGAACAGTTTCTCGCTGTACATCGGTGCGATTGGCGCTGCCAGCAGGGTAACGGTTTCAAGGCAGGAGAGGAGGGTCTGGTAGGCCGACAGCTTATCATCGTCGAATTCGCCACCCCAGAAACGTTTGCGGTTCAGGCGGACATACCAGTTGCTCAGGTTTTCGATGACGAAATCCTGGATGAGGCGTCCGGCCCGGGTCGGTTCATAATTCTCATACTGAGCTGTTACATCCCTTACAAGGGAGTGCAGCAGGGAAATGATCCAGCGATCGATCTCGGGACGTTTTTCCACCGGAACCTGGGGGCGCCGGCCGTCAAAGCCATCGATATTGGCATAGAGGGAAAAGAAGGCATAGGTGTTATAAAGGGTTCCGAAGAATTTCCTTTTCACTTCATCGACACCCGAGGCATCGAATTTCAGGTTGTCCCAGGGCTGTGCGTTGGTGATCATATACCACCGGAGCGGATCGGCACCGTGAGTCTCAATAGTAGAGAAGGGATCCACGGCATTACCCAGGCGCTTGGACATCTTGTTCCCGTTCTTGTCGAGAACCAGACCGTTCGAAATAATATTTTTAAACGACACCGAGTCGAACAGCATCGTCGCGATGGCGTGCAGGGTGAAGAACCAGCCGCGGGTCTGGTCCACTCCTTCAGCGATGAAGTCGGAGGGGAAATATTTCCCGAAGTCTTCCTTATGTTCAAAAGGATAGTGAAGCTGGGCATAAGGCATGGCGCCCGAGTCGAACCACACGTCGATCAGGTCGGCTTCTCTTTTCATGGGAGCACCGGAATCGCCGACCAGGACGATTTCATCCACAAAGGGCCGGTGAAGATCAAATTTCAGATAGTTCTCATCGGAATTATCTCCGGGGACAAAGCTTGCCAGGGGATTTTTCTTCATGAGGCCCGCTCCGACAGCTTTTTCGATCTCTTCTTTAAGTTCCGCCATGGAGCCGATGCATTTTTTCTCTTTGCCGTCTTCCGTAACCCAGATCGGCAGCGGAGTGCCCCAGTACCGGGAACGGGAAAGGTTCCAGTCGACCAGGTTTTCCAGCCATTTACCGAAACGGCCCGTTCCCGTGGCTTCCGGTTTCCAGTTGATCGTGTTGTTCAGCGCAATCATCTCCTCTTTCCTGGCAGTGGTCCTGATAAACCAGGAGTCAAGCGGGTAGTACAGAACAGGCTTATCGGTCCGCCAGCAATGCGGGTAGTTATGGACGTGTTTTTCAATCCGGAAAGCCTTGTTTTCTTTTTTCAGGAATACGGCGATATCCACATCGATGGTCGGATCATCGGGCTTTTTGCTGTCGTCGTATTCATTCTTGACATACTTACCGGCAAAATCATTGTAGGCATCAACATTGACGCGGTCTTTTACAAAATCCGGATCAAGTTCGGATATGGCAATGAACTTTCCTTTTTTATCGACCAGCGGACTGACGTTGCCATCTTTGTCGATAACGGTAAGAGGAGGAACGCCATTTGCCAGGGCCACACGGTAGTCGTCGGCACCAAAGGTCGGTGCGGTATGGACAATTCCGGTACCGTCTTCGGTTGTTACAAAATCGCCGGCTACAACACGGAAGGCATTTTCACCCGGGTCAACCCAGTTGAGCAGTTGTTCGTAGCGGACTTCCACCAGGTCGCGTCCTTTGTATTCGCCGAGGACACGGAAGGGGATCTGCTTGTCGCCCGGCTCATATTCCTCGAGGAAAATTTCGCTGTTCTTTTCCGGGAAGAAGCCGTTCATAAGGGCTTTGGCCAGGATAACGGTAACCGGGGCAAAAGTGTAGGGGTTAAAGGTCCTGACCTTGACATAGTCGATGTCGGCACCCACGGACAGGGCGGTATTGGAAGGCAGGGTCCAGGGAGTGGTGGTCCAGGCGAGGATACACAGATCGCTGTCCACATCCCTGAAAAGGAATTCCGAATGCTGGTCCCTGATCACCCTGAACTGTGCCACTACCGTGGTATCCTTGACATCGCGGTAACAGCCCGGCTGGTTGAGTTCGTGTGTGCTGAGGCCGGTGCCGGCAGCAGGGGAATAGGGCTGGATGGTATAGCCTTTATAGAGCAGGTCTTTGTTATAGAGTTCCTTCAGAAGGTACCAGAGGGTTTCAATATATTTGTTGTCATAGGTGATGTAGGGATCATCCATATCCACCCAGTAGCCCATCTTTTCCGTCAGATCCTCCCACATGTCGGTATATTTCATGACATCTTTGCGGCAGGCAGCGTTGTATTCCTCGATGGAAATCTTTTTCCCGATATCTTCCTTGGTAATATTCAGCGCTTTTTCAACGCCCAGTTCCACCGGAAGGCCATGGGTGTCCCATCCGGCTTTTCTCCGGACGAGGTATCCCTGCTGGGTTTTAAAACGGCAGAAAATATCCTTGATCGTACGGGCCATCACATGATGGATCCCGGGAATCCCGTTGGCTGAAGGAGGCCCCTCATAAAACACGAAAGAAGGGCTACCCTTCCTCAGTTCAAGACTCTGGTGGAAGGTTCCTTCCGCTTTCCATTTTTTCACGATCTCCTTGGTGACCGCGGAGAGATCAAAGGATTTATATTCAGCAAATTTCTTACTCATCGGAATCCCGCTAATGCTCAGTTACATAAAATTGCACAAAGATAGAAGAGTAAGCGGTAAAATGCAAACGGAAAGATAAGGGAGGTTTTTCCGGGGATTTCCCCTGAAATAAAACGGTTTACCTGTGCCTGGTCTGCCTTTTTCATGGGTGAGCCGAAGAAGAGAATCTTCCCGGTAAGCCAGGGGGGATAAAAGAACAGCCGGGAAAACGCCCGGCTGTTCAGCCTAAATAACCAAAGAACCAACTAACGACTTATATTATCATTGTTTCATTACCCGGGCAAAGGAGCGTCCGCCGTCCCTGTCGGTAAAAATCAGCAGGTAGGCACCGGGGGAGAGTGATCCGATCCGGAGCTGTCCGGAAAAGTCCCTGGCCATCTGTTCAAGCACCTTTTGTCCGTTCATATTGAAAAGACACAGGCTACCTTCTTTTCCCCCGGTTTCCACCATAAGCAGGTCGCTTGCCGGGTTCGGATAGACAAGCAGGGATTCCTGACCGGCATTCACGGGCCGGATGGAGTTGGGCCTGTCGGGTGTTTCGAGGGCTTTGGTGGTGAAGATGTGGTATTCGCCGGGGGCCAGGGTAAACGTGGTGTTCGTCTGGCTGACGTTCATCATTTCCCCCGAGAAATAGTCATACCAGGTTCCTGTGCGGCTGAAGTTCACCACCCCGGTATTGCTTACCACATCGAAGTTTCCGACGATACGGACATCCATATCCTCATCGTTGATGGAGATTAATTTGACCTTATTGGCCAGATCGGTGAAATATTCCGTTGAGGAGAATGCCGGCTCCGTTGTCTTTAGCTTGTTCAGGGCGGCAAAGGTGAGGAAGAGACGTTCTCTCGACATCACATCAAGATAATCCCAGCGGATCGGTTTATTTCCCACCCTGTCGTTATAGTCGATGGAATAGTCGTAACCCATTTCACCGAACTGCCAGATCATTTTCGGTCCCGGGATGGGAATAAAGAAGGTGGAGGTCAGTTCGACCCGGGAAAGAGCCGTCGCCAGATCCCTGATATTGTAATCTCCGGAGCTGTTTCCCCAGTTAAGGTTCCGGTACATTTGCCGTTCTTCGTCGTGGCTTTCCATATAGCCCACCAGGTTGGGGTTGTTGAAGCCCCTGTATTTATAGGAGATCCAGGTAAGATCCCAGCCGGAATTAAAGCCCATCGAGGCCTGGCCATAGGCGTAGTTCAGATTGCCCCAGACGGCCATTCCGTAATTTGTAAGTACCGTTTCTTCGGCATTATCTGTGAAGTGTTCGAGGATCACATAAGCCTGGGGATTATGCTGCCAGATGGTATCTGCAATCCGTTTCAGGATACTGATCCTGGAAGCATCATAGGCCCAGCCGTCGCCAACGGTGTTGGTAAAGCCTTTAGTAAAGTCGAAGCGGAAGCCATCGACCTTATATTCATCGAGCCAGTAGGAAACCACTCTTGAAACAAAGGCTTTCGTCGCTGCGCTTTCGTGGTTGAAATCGCTGCCCCAGGAGTAGGCCGTATTGGGCGAGGTGGCATTGTACCAGGGATTATCTGCTGCCGGCCGGTTATTGGCATTGTCCCAGTAAAGTATGGCCAGTGGCGACTGTCCCATGGAGTGGTTCAGAACCATATCCTGGATAACGGCAATTCCGCGGCTGTGGCAGGAATCGATAAAGCGTTTAAGATCGTTTTTCGGCCCATAGTATTTATCGGGAGCAAAATAGAAAGAGGGATTATAGCCCCAGCTTTCGTTTCCTTCGAATTCACTGAAAGGCATGAGTTCAATGGCGGAAACACCCAGTCGTTGAAAATAGCCCAGGGTATCGGTCAGGGTTTTCCAGTCGTGAGCGGCCAGAAAATCGCGCAGCAGTGTTTCATACACCACAAGGCTACCCATGGCAGGCGCTTCAAAGGTGCTGTTTTTCCAGGTGTAGG
>JBMOLL010000009.1:0-23952 GCA_049325415.1 Bacteroidota bacterium
CCCTCACTCCTCACTCCTCACTCCTCACTCCTCACTCCTCACTCCTCACTCCTCACTTCTCACTCCTCACTCCTCACTCCTCATCCCAGCATTGAAATCACCTTCCTGATCCCCGCTTCCAGCCGGTCGATCTCTTCAAAGGTATTGTAAAAGACCATGGAAGCGCGGATTGTGCCTCCGATTCGGAAATGGTCCATCACCGGCTGGGTGCAGTGGGTACCCGTGCGGACGGCAATACCCATTTTATCCAGGACCATTCCGGCGTCGTAGGGGTGTATCCCTTCCACAAGGAAGGAGATCACGCTGATCTTTTCCCTTGCTGTTCCATAGATCTTCAGTTTTTCGACCGAGGTCAGTTTTCCGGTGGCATAGGCCAGGAGCTGATGTTCATAGGCCGCTATCTCCTCCAGTCCGATGGCCGTGACATAATCCAGGGCAGCGCCCAGTCCGATCGCCCCTGTATAATTCATGGTACCTGCTTCGAACTTGAAGGGGAGCTCGTTGTACGTTGTTTTCGCGAAAGTAACACAGTCGACCATGTCGCCTCCACCCTGATAAGGCGGGATCTTGTCGAGCAGTTTCTCCTTTCCGTAGAGGATGCCGATCCCTGTGGGACCGAAGATCTTGTGCCCCGAAAAGACGAAGAAGTCGCAGTCGAGTGCCTGGACGTCGACTTTTCCATGCTGGACGATCTGTGCACCGTCGATCAGAACGGGGATGTTTTTTTCATGGGCTCTGCGGATGATCTCCTCCACGGGATTAACCGTACCGAGGGAGTTGGAGGCATGGGTGACCGCTACCAGCCGGGTTTTCTTCCCGAGCAGCCGGTCGAGCTGATCCAGTTCCAGTTCTCCATCTTCATTGAAAGGCAATACCCTGAGGAAGGCACCTTTCCTTTCACACAGCATCTGCCAGGGCACGATGTTCGAGTGGTGTTCCATGGCTGTCACCAGGATCTCATCCCCTTCCTTTACATATTTTTCCCCGAAGGAGAAGGCGATGGCATTGATGGATCCGGTGGCTCCACTGGTAAAGATGATCTCGTTGGTGGAGCGGGCATTGATAAAGGCCCGCACTGTTTCTCTGGCTGCTTCATACCTGGAGGTCATCTGTTCGCTCAGGTAATGGACTCCCCGGTGAATGGAGCTATTCTCCTGTTCCTGGATTTCCCTGACCGTTTCAATCACCTTCAGGGGTTTATGAGTGGTTGCCCCGTTATCGAGATAAGTCAGCGCTTTCCCGTAGACCTGTCGGGAGAGGATCGGAAAATCGTTTCGTATTTGCTGAATATTAAGGCTCACAGGTTTCAGTATTACTCTTTACAATTCATGGCGCAGTTGTTGCATCTCGACAGCTCGCCGCGCAGGCGCTTGTCCACCAGTTCCCCGATCCGTTCCTTCAGGGCGGGTTCATTGATCCGGGAGATCACCTCCTGGGCAAAAGCAAACATCAGCAACAGGCGGCTCTCCGCTTTCGGGATGCCCCTGGCCTGCATGTAAAAAAGGGCGTTCTCATCGAGTTGTCCAACGGTTGCTCCGTGGCTGCACTTCACATCGTCGGCATAAATCTCCAGCTGAGGCTTTGTGTTCATCTTCGCCGTATCGGTCAGGAGGATATTGTTATTGCTCTGGTAAGCCTGGGTTTTCTGGGCATCCCTGAACACATGGATCTTCCCGTTGAAAGCCCCTGTGGCAGCATCATCCAGCACACCTTTATAATGCTGGTTGGAGCTGCAGTTCGGGCTCACATGTTCAATGAGTGTGTAATTGTCGACATGCTGCATCTTATCTATCAGGAACAAACCCAGCGCTTCGTTCGAGGCTCCTTCGCCGGCCAGTTTGACCCTCAGGTTGTTGCGGATCATTCCTCCGTGGAGGGTGATGGTGTTATGCCGTGCCACGGAGTCTTTTTCCTGCCGGATCCAGGTATTGGTCACCTGGGCGGAATTGTTGTGTTCGTTCTGAACGCGAATAAGATCGAAGCGTGCATTCTGATCCACCCTGATTTCTGTCACCGAATTGGTCAGGAAGAGGTGGGGCGACAGGGTATGGTCGCAGATGATCACCTCTCCCTCGCTGTTTTCCTCTGCAATGAACAGGTTGCGGTGATGCACCATCTGGCTGGCATCGGAGAGAAGGAGGTGAATGATCTGAATGGGCTTGTCCAGTTTTTTATTCCGGGGGATATAAACGAAGACACCGTCCTGGGCAAAAGCCGTATTGAGTGCAACGAAAGGTTCATTTTCCATATCGGCCACCTTTCCATACTGTGCCTCGACCAGATCGGGATAGCGGCGGATGGCTTCGCGCAGACTGCCGAAGATCACACCGTTATCCATAACCGTCAGCCTGCTGCCGTCCCGGTTATGGTAAAAGCCATCGAGCACCGTGACCACATGGGTATCCAGCTGCGGGATGTCGCAACGGAACAGATCGGCCATATCGAAAGTGATCTCCCGCGGTTTGAAATGAAAGGCAAAACTACTGTCGAATACAGGCTCCAGGTGGGTATACTTGAAATTCTCCTCCTTTTTGGCCGGAAAGCCCTTTTGGGCAAACAGGGCGATCCCTTTTTCACGAAGATCCCTGATAAAAGCAGGATCGTTTTCGCCGATAAGTTCCTTTTCCTGCCTGTACAGGGCAATATATTTATCCTTTGCCGAAAGCTTTTCTGTCAGTGTCTCCATCACAACCTCCCTTTAAGCGCCGGCTTCCTGTTCCTGTTTGATCCAGTCGTAGCCCAGTTTCTCCAGTTCCATGGCCAGTTCCTTTCCTCCCGATCTGACAATTTTCCCTTTGTAGAGCACATGCACGAAATCGGGTACGATATAATCGAGAAGACGCTGGTAGTGCGTGATAACAATGGTAGCATTTTCCGGTGTCTTCAGACGGTTGACGCCATTGGCGACAATCCGCAGGGCGTCGATATCCAGTCCGGAGTCGGTCTCATCGAGAATGGCCAGTTTCGGCTCGAGCATGGCCATCTGGAAGATCTCGTTTTTCTTTTTTTCTCCTCCCGAGAACCCCTCGTTTACCGAGCGGTTGGTTAGGCTGGAGGAGATTTCCACCACTTCTTTTTTCTCCCGCATCAGTTTGAGGAAATCGGCTGCAGAGAGCGCTTCCTCCCCCCGGTATTTCCGGTGTTCGTTAACGGCGGTGCGCATGAAGTTGACCATGCTTACGCCGGGAATTTCCACCGGATACTGGAATCCGAGGAAGATCCCTTCCCTGGCACGATCTTCAGGTGACTGATCAAGCAGGTCTTTTCCCATAAAAGACACACTTCCGTCGAGGACCTCGAAGAGTTCACGGCCAGCCAGTACGGAGGCCAGGGTGCTTTTACCCGATCCGTTCGGTCCCATAATGGCATGTACTTCTCCGGCTTTCACTTCAAGATCGATCCCCCTGAGGATCTCTTTCCCGTCTATTCCAACTTTTAAATTACTGATCTTTAACATTATATAAATTCTTTCAAAGTCCATTTATTGTTAACCCACACTGCCTTCCAGGGTGATGGCCAGCAGTTTCTGTGCCTCCACGGCGAATTCCATGGGCAGTTTATTCAGCACTTCGCGGGCATAACCGTTCACAATGAGGCCGATGGCCTGTTCGGTATCGATCCCGCGCTGATTGCAGTAAAAGATCTGATCTTCCCCGATCTTGGACGTGGTGGCTTCGTGTTCCACGATGGCACTCGGGTTATCCACTTCGATATAGGGGAAGGTATGGGCCCCGCACTGATCGCCCAGCAGCAGACTGTCGCACTGTGAGAAGTTACGGGCGTTCTCGGCACCTTTCAGCACCTTGACAAGGCCCCGGTAGGAGTTTTCACTTTTCCCGGCGCTGATCCCTTTCGATACGATCGTACTTCGGCTGTTTTTTCCGATATGGATCATCTTGGTGCCGGTATCGGCCTGCTGAAAATTATTGGTAACGGCTACCGAATAAAATTCGGCGACCGTATTGTTTCCACGGAGTATGCAACTGGGATATTTCCAGGTGATGGCCGAGCCGGTTTCCACCTGGGTCCAGGAGATCTTTGAGTTGTCGCCCTTGCAGATCCCGCGCTTGGTCACGAAATTATAGATGCCCCCCTTGCCGTTCTTATCGCCCGGGTACCAGTTCTGGACCGTGGAATATTTCACTTCGGCATTTTCGAGGGCAACTATCTCCACGATGGCGGCATGCAGCTGGTTCTCGTCGCGCATGGGAGCCGTACAACCTTCAAGGTAACTCACATAGGCTTCTTCCTCGGCAACGATCAGCGTGCGCTCGAACTGGCCGGTATTGGCTGCATTGATCCGGAAATAGGTCGAGAGCTCCATCGGACAGCGCACGCCCTTCGGTATGAAGCAGAACGATCCGTCGCTGAAAACAGCCGAGTTCAGTGCAGCAAAGAAGTTATCGGTATAGGGAACCACGGAGCCCATGTATTTTTTCACCAGGTCGGGATGGTTCTTCACTGCCTCACTGAAGGAGCAGAAGATCACGCCCAGTTCGGCCAGGGTCTCCCGGAAGGTGGTTTTCACCGAGATACTGTCCATTACGGCATCCACGGCCACACCGGTCATCATTTTCTGTTCTTCAAGGGGGATGCCCAGCCGGTTGAAGGTATCCAGCAGTTCCGGATCCACCTCATCGAGGCTGTTCAGTTTTGCTTTTTGTTTTGGGGCCGCATAATAAATAATGTCCTGGTAGTTGATCTCCGGGATCTTCAGGTGAGGCCAGTCGGGCATTTTCATGGTCTGCCAGTGACGGAAGGCTTTCAGACGAAATTCCGTCAGCCATTCGGGCTCACCCTTTTTCTCCGAGATCAGCCTTACCACGCTTTCATTCAAGCCCCGGGGGATGGTCTCGGTCTCCACTTCGGTAACGAAGCCGTATTTATAATCCCCGCCCGTGACTTCGTGTAATATCTTATCCTGATCGTTTGCCATGATCTTCCTGAATGAATGGCTTTTATTAAAGCCTTATCTAATTGTAAATTAGATTAATTTAAAATAGTCTGCAAATATACAAAAAGATGTTGTTACATTTGCAGAACGTCTGACAATTTCAATTGTTCAATAAGCTTCAAAACATGAGTGAAAAGAGTGCTCCGACAATCGGATCCCTGGGTGAATTCGGACTGATCGATCATCTCACGAAGAACTTTCAGAAGAAGCAGCCCTCGACCCTTATCGGGGTTGGTGACGATGCGGCTGTGATCGGTTTTGATTCAGAGGTTCAGGTGGTTACAACCGATCTTCTTGTAGAGGGTGTGCATTTCGACCTGGTTTACACCCCGCTGAAGCATCTGGGTTATAAAGCCGTTGTGGTGAACCTGTCGGATGTGTATGCCATGAATGCGGCCCCCCGGCAGATCACCGTATCGGTGGCCATGTCGGGCAAGATGGCGCTGGAGGGTGCCGAGCAGTTGTATGAGGGGATCCGCCTGGCCTGTGAGCGTTACAATGTGGACCTGGTCGGGGGCGATACCTCTGCTTCCGTTACCGGCCTGCTGATCTCGGTTACAGCCATGGGTACCGCTCCGTCGGGGGAGATCGTGCTGCGCAGCGGGGCACGGGCCAACGATCTGATCTGTGTTACCGGCGACCTCGGGGCGGCCTATATGGGGCTGAAGCTGATGGATCGTGAGAAAAGGGTTTTTATGGAAGATCCGGGTGTACAGCCCGATTTCTCCGGTTTCGACTATCCCCTGGCCCGTTTCCTCAAACCCGAAGCCCGGGTGGAGGTGCTGCTGGCCCTCCGTGAAAAGGGTATCCGGCCCACTTCCATGATAGATATCTCCGACGGATTGTCGTCGGAACTGTTGCATATCTGCAAACGTTCCTCCTGTGGCTGTACGGTTTACCAGGAACGGATCCCCATTCACCCGGATACCATCCGGGCTGCGGAAGGTTTCGGCATAGAACCGATGATCGCTGCCCTGCACGGCGGGGAGGATTACGAACTGCTTTTTACCGTTCCGCTTGAGGATTTTGAAAAGGTTATGTCCATACCCGGTGTCTCGGTAATCGGTAATATCACCCCGCACGACGAGGGTGCAGTGATGGTCACGGCATCCGGACAGGCCATCCGCCTGGTGGCGCAGGGATGGAATGCCTACGGTGACGAGGAAGAAGAGTGAGAGAAGTGAAAAGGGTGGAGTCCTTAAAACTATTTAAATGTCCACCTTCTCCTCGAAATATCCTCTGATGATCCCCCGCTTGGAATTCCGGATGAACAGGATGATCTCATCGCGTTCGTCGGTGGCCGGGTAGCTGGCTTCGATAAAATCGACGGCATCGGAGATGTTCATTCCGCGCTGGTAGATAATCCGGTAGATCTCCTGGATGGAATAAATGGTATCGCTGGAAAAGTTACGTCTTCTGAGCCCGATGGAGTTGATCCCCGTATAGGTCAGCGGATCACGGCCGGCCAGTGAAAAAGGCGGGACATCCTTGGTGACCTTGCTTCCCCCCTGGATCATAACATGCTTGCCGATCCGCACAAACTGGTGCACAAGGCTGCCCGGGCTCACGATAGCCCAGTCGTCTACATCCACCTCACCGGCCAGTCCGGCATAACTTCCCAGGATACAGTTGTCGTTGATCTGGCAATCGTGTGCCACATGGGAATACGATTGCAGCAGGCAGTTACGTCCGACAAGGGTTGATCCCCGGGCTTTGGTCCCCTTGTTGATCGTGCAGAATTCCCTTATGGTGGTGTTATCGCCAATGACCACCGTGGTGATCTCCCCTGCATATTTCAGATCCTGGGGTATACCGGAAATGATGGCTCCCGGAAATATCCGGCAGTTTTTGCCTATGCGTGCGCCATCCATGATCACAGCCGAGGGACCGATCCAGGTTCCTTCACCGATTTCAACATCCCGTGAGATGGAAACAAAAGGTTCGATCGTCACATTGGCGCCGATCTTTGCCTCCGGGTGAATGTATGCAAGGGGTTGATTCATATATGTTTCAGGGATTATTTACTCTGATGATCTGTGCCATAAGCTCTCCTTCGGCAACGAGTTTATCACCTACGAAAATCTCGCCGTACATCTGGGCGATGCCGCGCCGTATGGGTTCCAGCAGATCGGCCTTGAGGATCAGGGTATCCCCGGGAACGACTTTCTGCTTGAATTTTACCTTATCGATCTTCATGAAATAGGTGGCGTAATTCTCCGGGTCTTCCACGGTGCCCAGAACGAGCATTCCTCCCGCCTGTGCCAGGGCTTCGACCTGCAGAACGCCCGGCATGATGGGTTCATCGGGGAAATGACCCACGAAAAACGGTTCGTTCATCGTCACATTCTTCACGGCGATCACGCATTTCTCGTCGAGATGGATCACCTTGTCGATCAGCAGGAAAGGCGGGCGGTGGGGAAGGCTTTTGCGGATCCCGTTGATATCAATCACCGGAGGCACATTGGGATTGTATACCGGTACACTTTTTTTCAGTGCCTCTTTTTTCATCATCTGGCGCAGCAGGCGGGCAAACTCCGTGTTGGCGGTATGTCCCGGTCTTGTAGCAATGATCTTAGCCCGGAACCAGCGTCCGACCAGCGAGAGATCCCCCACCATGTCGAGCAGTTTATGCCTGGCAGGTTCATTCGGGAAGCGCAGTTCAATATTGTTCAGGATCCCTTCCTTCTGCACCTCAACTCTGGGTTTGTTGAATAATTCGGCCAGGCGGTCGAGCTCGGGCTGGGTAACCTCCCGGTCGACGATAACGATGGCATTGTCAAGGTCGCCCCCTTTAATGAGGTTATTCTTTGCCAGGTACTCGAGTTCGTGAAGAAATACAAAGGTACGGCAGGGTGCAATCTCTGCCCTGAAATCGTTGATATCTTCAAGGCTGGCATACTGGTTTCCGAGCACCTTTGAATTATAATCGATCAGAACGTTGATGCTCTGGATCTTATCGGGATAGGCAATGATATGAATATTCTTTTCTTCGTCGTAGTACTCCAGTTTTTCCTTCAGAACGAAAAATTTTCGGTCGGTATGTTGTTCAACGGTTCCTGTGCGGGCAATCCCTTCAACATAGTACTGTGCACTGCCGTCGAGGATCGGTGTTTCGGGTCCGTCGATTTCGATCAGTGCATTATCGATCGACATTCCTGCCAGGGCGGCCAGCACATGTTCCACCGTATGAACTTTCGCGCCATTCTCTTCCAGGGTAGTTCCCCGGGAGGTGTCGGTGACATTTTCTGCCAGGGCATGGATCAGGGGTTGTCCGGGAAGATCGGTCCGTTTGAAAACGTACCCGTGGCTGTCGGGAGCCGGGTTGAGGGTAAGGGTTACATCGACCCCGGTGTGCAAACCTTTGCCGGTAAAACTGACCGGCTCTTTCAGTGTCCGCTGCTTTTCCGCCATATAAATATTTTTCGAATCTGTTTTTTAAAAAATCGCCGAAATATACAAAAATTAAGGAGATTGTTTCGACCCGTTACTTATTGTGAGATTTTTAACGGTCATCCACGTTCTCGTTTTACATTTCATCCGGATGCCTGCCGATGTAAAGCCGCAATTCGTTCAGATGACGTTCCAGACGGTTGATTTGGTTGCTTAGCTCGGGAAGATTTTTAAAAAGCACATACGATTTTTGTGATTTCATGTATTCAAAAGCCGGGGATCCCTGGACGGCTTCCCCTTCCTTTAATATCGCCCTTGAAACGCCGGCCTGGGCCTGGATCCTTACCCTGTCGGCGATCCGGATATGTCCGACGAGGCCTGCCTGGCCCCCGATCATGACATTTTTTCCAATCCGCGTCGATCCGCTTATCCCGGCCTGGGCGGCAATAACCGTGTTTTCGCCAATCTCTACGTTATGGGCAACCTGGATGAGGTTATCCAGTTTTGCCCCTTTCCTGATCAGAGTGGAACCCATCGTTGCCCGGTCGATCGTGCAGTTGGACCCGATCTCCACCTCATCTTCAATCAGCACGTTCCCCAGCTGGGGGATCTTTTCAAAGGAACCGTCGGCCTGGGGTGCAAAGCCGAAGCCATCCGATCCCACCACGGTTCCGGCATGAAGGATACAGTTTTCCCCGATCACACAGCCATCGTAGATCTTCACGCCGGAATGCAATACGGTGTTTTTCCCGACAGTGACCTTTTCCCCGATAAATACCTGTGGATGGATCATTACCCCGTCGCCGATTTTTGCTCCCTCTGAAACTACGGCAAAGTCGGCGATCCATGTCCTATCGCCGATCACGGCCCCTGCACTGACCGAAGCCAGAGCGGAAATGCCGGAGCGGACCGGTTTCTGATTTTCAACCAGCTTCATCAGACGGGCAAAGGCTTCATAGGCATTGTCAACCCGGATCAGGGTGGCGGAAACCGGCGCTGAGGGTTTGAAATCCCTGTTCACGATGACAATGCTTGCCCGGGTGGTGTAAATGTATTTTTCGTATTTCGGATTGGCGAGGAAAGAGAGGGTTCCGGGTTCGCCTTCCTCAATTTTGGAGATATTACTGACCGGTATTTCCGGGTCTCCTTCCACGTTACCGTTCAGGAATCCGGCAATCAGCTGCGCGGTAAAATTCATTTCACAGGATTTAGTATCTTTCTCAATGTAAACGGAAAAACGGGCTTTTTGTTATATTTTCCACGGGGGCAAAACTATTATTTTTCGTACAATGATTTCGGGTAGCAGAGGAAATATTTCCTGACTGTTTTGGAGAGTACGGAAATATTGAGCATATCGGAGGCTTCGGTAATATCCAGAATATTCCCTCCTTTTTCAAGGATCCGGATCCGGTCGTCCATGGCATTGTAGGCATTATTGGATATGCTTTCGGTCAGCACCAGAAATTCCGCTTCTTTCTCACTGATCTCCCATTGCTTCATGGCCGCTTTCCGGAGCCGGATGACCCGGGATTCCGGGAAGGGCTTCTTGGCGATCTCGATCCGGAACAACTGTCGGTCGATCAAACCCTTGCACAGCTGGCTCAGGACCCTGTCGGGGTGAGTGCTCCATACCTTGGCGGCACTGAGAATATCGGTATCGTCGAGCAGGGCAAACTGCTCAAGGAAGGTGAGACGGTTTCCATCCTCCACCTTACCTCTCAGTTCATAAAGGAAATAGTGCAGGGCCGGGGTACAGAAAAGCTCCGTCCCCGAAGCTGCCAGCAATCTCGCTCTTTTCAGGGTAAGTACCAGCAGTTGTTCGGCGGCCAGAACCGTCTTGTGAAGGTAAACCTGCCAGTACATCAGTCGCCGGGCAATCAGGAATTTCTCAATCGAGTATATCCCTTTCTGTTCCACAACGAGGTGGTCGTCGACCACGTCGAGCATTTTAATGATCCGGTCGGATCCGATGGCTCCCTCGGTAACACCCGTGAAAAAACTGTCGCGTTTCAGGTAATCCAGCCGGTCCATATCCAGTTGCCCGGAAACCATCTGATGAAGGAATTTCTTGGGATAACGATCCATGAAGATGCTGATGGCAAGTTCAAGTTTCCCGTCGAACTGCCGGTTGAGCTCCTCCATATACATCAGTGAGACCTCTTCATGATTGACATTATCAAAGAGGCTGTGTTCGAGTGCATGGGAGAAGGGTCCGTGACCAATGTCGTGAAGCAGGATGGCCACGATTACCGCACCGGCTTCCTCCTCCGAAATCTTATGCCCTTTGTCGCGCAGTTGTTCCACCGCCAGCCCCATCAGGTACATGGCCCCGACGGCATGCTGGAACCGGGTGTGATTGGCCCCGGGATAGACATAGTGCGTCATCCCCAGCTGGCGGATCCTTCTGAGGCGCTGGAACCAGGGATGTTCAATCAGGTCGAAGATAAGATCGGGCGGAATGGTGATGAACCCGTAAACGGGATCGTTGATGATCTTACTTCTGCTGGGAGGACGGTTTTCTGACATAAGACGGTTCTCTGGTAAGGCAAAAATAGCTAATCCTCCTCAAACCCGCTTAAAAAAGTAAAAATATGCTTAGGTTTTGTGTTTTAAAGGATTATTTGTACTTTTGCGTGGTCGTTGTGAGGCAGTATTTTTCAGGGGACTATCGTCCCCTGTTTTATTAGACTGGCAAATGATTGTTAAAGAGAAAGTTGAAGGATTGGTAATGGACTTTATCGGGGAGAGAGATCTCTTCCTGGTGGAGGTTCAGGTAAGGCCCGGGAACCAGCTGACCGTCCTGGTGGACAGTCCTGCCGGCATACCGGTGGATACCTGCGTGGAACTTAGCCGTTTCCTGAATGAGAAGATGGACAGGGAAGAAGAGGATTATGCCCTCGAGGTGTCCTCTCCCGGCCTGGGATCTCCGCTCAAGGTTGCGCAGCAGTATCTGAAGAACCTGGGCAGGGAGGTGGAGGTTGTGCTTGGCAACGGAGAAAAAATTAAGGGTAAACTCCTTTCACTCGAAGGCAACAGAATTACCGTGGAAGCAGTCATGAGAATAGCGGATCCCGGTAATCCGAAGAAGAAGCGTAAGGAGACGGAGGAGAAATCCTGGACACTGGATGACATTAAAACAACAAGAGTGATAGTATCTTTTAAATGAAAAGGTAAAAAATGGAAAATCTCAACCTAATCGAAACGTTTTCCGAATTTAAGGAGTTAAAAAGCATTGACAGGGTCACCATGATGAGTGTGCTGGAGGATGTCTTTCGCAGTATGCTCCAGAAGCGTTATGGAACGGATGAAAATTTTGATATTATTATCAATATTGACAAGGGTGACTTCGAAATATGGAGAAACAGGGAAGTTGTGGAAGATGATGAACTGGAAGACCCCAATATCCAGATCCCCATTTCCCAGGCCAAACTGATTGATGAAGATTATGAAGTAGGAGAAGATGTGACCGATGAGGTGAAGCTGAATGACTTCGGAAGAAGATCGATCCTTGCCCTGCGTCAGAACCTTTCAGCCCGTATCATGGAGCTGGAAAAAAACAATGTGTACCTGAAGTACAAGGACCGTATCGGCGAAGTGGTCACCGGGGAAGTTTACCAGGTCTGGAAGAGGGAGATTCTTGTACTGGATGACGAAGGCAATGAGCTGATCATTCCCAAGAACGAACAGATCCCCTCCGATTATTTCCGTAAAGGCGATGCCATCCGCGCCGTTGTTGTTAAGGTGGATATGAGAAATGCCAACCCGCTGATCGTATTGTCGCGGACCTCTCCCGTTTTCCTGGAAAGGCTTTTCGAACTGGAGGTTCCGGAGATTTTCGACGGGCTGATCACCATTAAGAAAATTGTACGTGTTCCCGGCGAACGGGCCAAGGTGGCTGTTGAATCCTACGACGAAAGGGTCGACCCGGTCGGCGCCTGCGTGGGAATGAAGGGATCCAGGATCCACGGCATTGTGCGGGAGCTCAAGAATGAGAATATCGACGTCATTAACTTTACCAATAACACCCAGCTCTTTATTTCCAGGGCACTCAGCCCGGCAAAGATCAGCAGCATCAAGCTGAATGAGGCAGAGAAGAAGGCCGAGGTCTACCTGCTGCCCAAGGAAGTTTCGCTGGCCATCGGTAAAGGTGGTCTGAATATCCGGCTGGCCAGTCAGCTTACCGGGTATGAAATCGATGTGTACCGTGAATCCGGAGATGACGATGAAGATGTGAACCTCGAGGAATTTGCAGATGAAATTGAAAGCTGGATCCTCGACGAACTGAAGGCTATCGGATGCGACACCGCCAAGTCGGTGCTTAACCTCACCATCGATGACCTTGTGAAAAGGACCGATCTTGAGGAAGAAACGATCAAGGAGGTAATCAAGGTACTCCGGGCAGAGTTTGATTAAGCAAGTAATTGAAATATAATCTGTAAGCAGATTAATTCTAGAATTTGAATATGGCAGAGATAAAAGCAACCAGACTCAGTAAGGCAGCCAGGGATTTTAATGTGGGGATAGCCACCATCGTGGAATTCCTGCATAAGAAAGGTCATACTATTGACCCCAATCCCAACACAAAGATGGATCCTGAGCTCTATGAACTGCTTGTTGCCGAATACAGCAGTGATCAAAGCGTTAAGAAGGAGTCGGAAAAGCTTATACTGAAAACGCTCAGAGACAAAAAGGAGACGATCACCATCAATGATGTGGTGGAAGAGGAGGAAGAGGAAGAAGAAGCTGAAGACTCCTTTGATATTCGCATTACCGATAACTCAAGGGCAAAGGTTGCAAAAGAGCTGCCCCGCGAAAAGGCTGAAGAGCCTGTTGAGGCTGAGAAAAAGCCTGGATTGAAGGTCGTCGGGAAAATCGATCTGGACAAACCTGCCCGGCCTGCTGCTGAACCTGCAGCGAAACAGTCTGAACCGGAAACTCCGGTCGCAGAAGAGGAAACTGCTGCTAAAGCGGAAGATCTTGCACCTCAGGCAGAGCCGGAAACTGTCGAAGCCAAAACCAAAGGCGAGGAAGGTCCGAAAGTGATCGGGAAGATTGACCTGGACAATATCAACCAGCGGACCCGCCCGATAAAGAAATCGGAAAAGGAAAAAGCCGAGCGCCAGGCAAAACAGGAAGCTGCTGCTGCAGCTAAAGCACCTGAGAAGCCCGAAGCCGAAGTCGCACCAAAACCGGAGGCTCCCGTTGAGCCGAAGAAAGAAAAAGTGGTGGATGAAAATATGATCCCCACCAGGGTGGAAAGGCTCGCCGGACCTACAGTAGTTGGCAAAATTGACCTTCCGGTTGCGCGCGACGGGAAAAAGAAGCCCGTGGCCTCCAGCAAGGATACCGAAAGCGATCTCGACAGGAAAAAGAAACGCAAGCGTATTCGCAAGGAAGGCGGACCGGTCGTGATGGAAGAGGACGAAAGCGGCGCCAAAAAAAATGATAAAGGTGGCAAGAAAAAGAAAAGGGTCACCCGTCCGGAAGTCAGTGAAGAAGATGTACAGAAACAGATCAAGGACACTCTGGCCAAACTGACCACCAAGGGCAAATCGAAAGGTTCCAAGCACCGCCGTGATAAGCGCGAAGCTTTCCAGCAAAGGCATATGGAAGAGGTTGAAAGACTGGAATCTGAAAGGAATATCCTGAAAGTAACCGAATTCGTAACCGTGAGCGAACTGTCGTCTATGATGGACATTCCGCCCACGGAACTGATCCGTACCTGTATGAACCTCGGACAGCTTGTTTCCATCAACCAGCGTCTGGATGCCGAAATAATGGCTATTCTGGCGGAGGAATTCGGTTTCAAACTGGAGTTTATCAGTGTGGAAGTGCAGGAAGCCATCCATGTCGAGGAAGACCATGATGACGATCTGCAACCCCGGCCACCCATTGTTACCGTAATGGGTCACGTCGATCATGGTAAAACTAAACTGCTCGACTATATCCGGAGCGCCAACGTTGTGGAAGGTGAGGCAGGAGGGATCACCCAGCATATCGGAGCCTACTCCTTCGCCATGGAAGACGGCAGGAGCATTACTTTCCTCGACACCCCCGGCCACGAAGCCTTTACGGCCATGCGTGCCCGTGGTGCACAGATCACCGACGTAGCCATTATCGTGGTGGCTGCCGACGACGGTGTCATGCCGCAGACGGTGGAAGCCATTAACCATGCGGCCGCAGCCGGTGTTCCTATTGTTTTTGCCATCAACAAAATAGATAAACCTACAGCCAATCCGGAAAAGATCAAGGAAGAACTGGCCGGGATGAACTACCTGGTCGAAGACTGGGGCGGCAAGTTCCAGTCGCAGGAAATCTCGGCAAAAACAGGTCTTCATGTAGGAGATCTGCTGGAGAAAGTCCTTCTGGAGGCCGAGTTGCTCGATCTGAAAGCCAATCCCGAAAAACGTGCCCTGGGTACCGTAATCGAATCGGCCCTCGACAAGGGACGCGGATACATTTCAACGATCCTCATTGAAGCCGGTACACTGCGTATCGGTGATGTGCTCCTTGCCGGTCATCATTTCGGACATGTGAAGGCCATGTTCAACGAGCGAGGTAAAAAAATAAACGAAGCCGGACCTTCCACTCCGGTTCAGATCCTGGGTCTGAACGGGGCGCCCCAGGCCGGCGACCGCTTCAATGTCATGGAAAGTGACAAGGAAGCTAAAGAGATTGCCAATAAGCGCGAACAGTTGCAGCGTGAACAGGAAACCCGTACCCGTAAGCATATTACTCTCGATGAGATCGGCCGCAGGATTGCCATTGGTAACTTCCAGGAGCTTAACCTCATTGTTAAAGGTGATGTGGACGGTTCCGTCGAAGCGCTGTCCGACTCCCTGATCAAGCTGTCGACCCCTGAGATCCAGGTAAACATCAAGCACAAGGCCGTAGGACAGATCTCCGAAAGCGATGTGCTTTTAGCTGCTGCCTCCAACGCAATCGTTGTGGGCTTCCAGGTACGTCCTTCGTTAAGTGCCCGCCGGCTCGCGGAAAAGGAACAGATCGATATCCGCCTGTATTCCATTATCTACGATGCCATAGAGGAAGTCAAACTGGCAATGGAAGGGATGTTGTCGCCCGAAATCAAGGAAGAGATCACCGCCACCCTCGAAGTCCTTTCGGTATTCAAAATCACCAAGGTGGGTACCGTCGCCGGATGTATCGTCAGGGAAGGAAAGATCAAGCGTACTTCCAAGGTACGGCTTATCCGCGAGGGGATCGTTCTCTACAGCGGTGATCTGGGATCACTCCAGCGTTTCAAGGACGATGCCAGGGAAGTCGTGGCCGGTCTCGAATGTGGTCTGAATATCAAAAATTTCAACGACATCAAAGTGGGCGATATGGTTGAGGCCTACGAAGAAACCGAGATCAGGAAGAAGCTTTGATAAATTAGCGTAACACCCTCTAAATAAGGTTGATATGTACGAGTTTATTGAGGGAGAGATCGTCGAGCTTACCCCGGCCTATGTGGTATTACAGGCCGGCCCCGTGGCCTACATGATCCAGGTTTCCCTGAATACCTATTCCCAGCTCAATGGCCGGAACTCCGGCAGGATTTACATCCATTTTGTGGTCAAGGAGGATGCCCATGTCCTTTATGGCTTTTCGGGCCGTGAAGAGCGGGAGATCTTTCGCCTGCTGATCTCCGTATCAGGTGTCGGAGCCAATACCGCCCGTCTGATTCTGTCCTCCATGCCTCCTTATGAGGTACAACAGGCCATCATGAGCGGAAATGTGGTGGCCCTTCAGAGCATCAAGGGGATCGGGGCCAAGTCGGCCCAGCGCATCATTGTCGACCTCAGGGATAAGATCGGAAAAACAGCCCTGAAGGATGATTTAATCCTCTATCAGGACAATACCGGACGGGAGGAAGCGTTATCTGCATTAGTAGCACTTGGGTTTCCAAGGAAGACTGTTGAGAAGCACCTGGCATCGATCCTCTCGAAACAGCCTGACCTTACTGTTGAGGAGATGGTGAAAGCTGCCCTGAAACTGATGTAGCACCTGAACCGCCTGGATCATTTGAGAAGAAGGACCAATCATATACTTTTAACGGCAGCAGGAATTCTGACCTTCTGCTTGCAGGCTCCTGTGTTGGCCAGCCCGGGATCAGGCGCGCCGGTTTTTTCAGATTACTCCGCTGATCATCCAGCTTTTCCGGAAGACACCACCCTTCAGTATCCGATCGGCGAACAGAAGGGTTATCCCTATTCCTATTCGGGAAGCGAATCGCCGCTTTACCTGCATAATCCGTCAAATATCAAGTCGTATGTCGAGTACGATCCGGTAAGCCGCGAATATGTGTTCCGGGAAGAGGTAGGTGGATTCAACTACCGCAATCCGGTCAGCATGTCGCTCGAGCAGTACCGGCAGTTCGAATTCCGCGAAGCCGTGATGGATTACTGGCGTATTAAAGCCGGGGGCGGAACCCTGGATAACAACCTGTCGTTCATTCCTCCGATCAACCTGGGAGGGGAAGCCTTCGACAAGCTGTTCGGTTCCAACACGGTAAATATCACTCCCACCGGAAGTGCAGAGCTGATCTTCGGTTACAACCTCTCCAAGATCGACAACCCGAACATCTCCGAGCGGCTGAGAAGCACCCCATCATTTACCTTCGATGAAAAGATCACCATGAATGTGGCCGGATCCATCGGGGATAAAATGAAGATGGATATCAGCTACAATACCGAGGCTACTTTTGATTTTGAGAACCAGACCAAGCTTGAATATTCCGGAAAGGAAGATGAGATCATCAAAAAGATCGAAGCCGGAAACGTGAACCTGCCGCTGCCCGGAACCCTGATCAACGGTTCCATGAGCCTCTTCGGCCTGAAAACGGAACTGCAGTTCGGAAAACTAACCGTTACCAGTGTCTTTTCCCAGCAAAAAGGGGAGTCGTCGGTTATCGATGTGCAGGGTGGTGCCCAGCTCCAGGAGTTCGAAGTGACCGTTGACGATTACGATGCCAACAAGCACTATTTCCTGTCCGACTATTTCCGGGAGAACTACAATAAGGCCCTGTCCCGCCTGCCCGTGATCACTTCCGATGTGACCATCACCAAGATTGAGGTCTGGGTAACCAATAAAACCACCAATTTCGAGAGCTCTAGGAATATTGTGGCCGTAACCGACCTGGGTGAGCCCGATCCCTACAGTCAGATCTTCGACTGGAACGCAAGTGAACAGGGACGGTACCCGCGAAACAAACTTAACAATGCCTATGAGCGCCTTACGGGGTCTTATTCTTCCATCCGCGATATCAAAAACGCCACCGAAACCCTGGCTACGGCAGGTCTCCGGCTCGGACAGGATTTTGAGAAGATCGAGAATGCCCGAATGCTGTCGTCAAGGGAATATACCTTTAACGAAAAACTGGGCTATATCTCCCTGAATACAGCGCTGAATACCGATGAGATCCTGGCGGTTGCCTATGAATATACTTACCGCGGCCAGACCTTCCAGGTGGGTGAACTGAGTACCTCATCGGGCGTGAACGCGCCAAATACGCTGATCCTTAAGTTGTTAAAACCAACGAATTTTACTCCCTCGTCCTATACCTGGGACCTCATGATGAAGAACGTCTATGCACTCGGCGCCTACCAGATCTCGGAGGACGAGTTTTCGCTGGATGTGCTTTACAAGGACGACAAAACAGGTAATGCGATCAACTATCTCCCCGAAGGAGACCTGAACAAGCAGATCCTCCTGAAGCTGCTGCATCTGGACAACATGAACTCCCAGCGGGATCCCTATCCCGACGGGATCTTCGACTATATCAACGGTATCACGATCAATCCGGCCAATGGAAGGGTCTTTTTCCCGCTGCTGGAGCCCTTTGGTTCCGACCTGAAGAAGATACTAACCGACAGCCTGCCGCCGGACGCAGCCGACCTGGCCATCAGCAAGTACGTGTTCCAGGAGCTGTACGACTCAACCAAGACCAAGGCGCAGCAGATCGCAGAAAAGAACAAATTTCTGCTGGGCGGTACCTACTCCTCATCCACGAGTTCGGAGATCATGCTCAATGCCATGAACGTGCCGCAGGGATCGGTGAAGGTTACGGCCGGTGGACGGGAGCTGGTGGAAGGAACGGACTATACGGTCGATTATACCCTGGGCCGCGTAACGATTATTAACCAGGGGATCCTCGAATCGGGCACGCCGGTAAGGATATCCCTCGAGAACCAGTCGCTGTTCAATTTCCAGACCAAGACCCTTGTCGGGTCCCATTTTGATTACAGGTTCTCAGATAATTTCAATCTCGGTGCGACGGTGATGCATCTGACCGAAAGACCCATGACGCAAAAGGTGAACATCGGCGATGAACCGATCTCCAACACGATCTGGGGACTTAACGGATCCTATTCCACCAAGTCGCAGATGCTCACCACCCTGGTGGATAAACTGCCTTTCCTGGAGACGAAGGAAACCTCGAACATAACAGTTGTGGGCGAGTTTGCCCAGCTGATCCCCGGCCATTCCCGCGCCATCGACAAGGAAGGGAATGCCTATATCGACGACTTTGAGGGCAGTGAGACCTCCATCGATCTGAAGCACTTTGCTGCCTGGCATCTCTCAAGTACACCGAAGGGTTTTTTTAGCGAAGCAGATCTCAGCAATAACAGAGCTTATGGCTACGGAAGGGCGAAAATGGCGTGGTACCAGATCGATCCGCTTTTCGTCAGGGGCTATTCCACAACGCCTACCTACATCAAGGAAAATGACAACCTCATTTCCAGTCCTTATATCTACGAGGTCTTTGAACAGGATATCTTCCCGTATAAGGAGAACCCGAGCGGTCAGCCAACGAACATCTCCGTTCTTAACGTGGCCTATTATCCGAGGGAGAGAGGGCCCTATAACTACGATTACGAGAATATCGATTTCGATGGCAGCCTAAAGGATCCGGAAAGCCGCTGGGGTGGTATGACCCGTGAGATCTATTCCAGCGATTTCGAAGCGGCCAACGTGGAATTCATTGAATTCTGGCTCATGGATCCCTTTGCCGGCATGCCGAACAGTACCGGAGGGAAATTGTATTTCAACCTGGGGAACGTCTCGGAGGATGTGCTCAAGGATTCCCGCAAGATGTTCGAAAACGGCCTGCCGGTTTCGGAAATCGTGGACAAGGTGGATACGACGGTCTGGGGCCGGATCCCGGTAACCCAGTCGCTCGTTAATGCCTTCTCTTCCGACCAGGCTTCCAGAAAATACCAGGATGTGGGGCTTGATGGCCTGTCGGACACCGATGAAGCCTCCTTTTTCAGGCTGAAGCAGAATGATTACCTGAACAAGATCGACTCCATGCTGGCAGCCGGTGCCATCTCCCAGGAAGCATACGATGCCATTACAGATGACCCCTCCGGTGACAATTATCATTACTACCGGGGTTCCTACCTGGATGCACAGGAACTGGGTGTTCTGGAACGGTATAAGAATTTCAACAGTCCCGACGGGAACTCCCCCAGCGATGCCGATAACCCGGAATCGTATGCCACCACGGGAACCACACTTCCCGACCTGGAAGATATCAACCGAGACAATACCCTGAGTGAGAGTGAAAGCTACTTTTATTATGAGGTGGATCTCAGTCCGGAGGAAATGGCCGTGGGGAGGAATTATATCGTCGACAAGGTGATCGACGATGTAACCTACGCCAATGGTCAGAAGGCCCAGATTCCGTGGTATCAGTTCAGGGTACCTGTTCAGGAGTATGCGGGTACCGTGGGCGATATTTCCGATTTCAAGAGTATCCGCTTCATGAGGCTGTTCCTCACCGGCTTTTCCGATACCGTTTTCCTCCGTTTTGCACGGCTGGAGCTCGTGAGGGGAGAATGGCGCAGGTATAACCTGGCCTTTACCGAGGGCGGGGAGGACTGGACCGGCGAAGAACCTTCGGACGGTATCCTGGCCATCTCGGCAGTCAATATCGAGGAAAACTCGGGCAAGGAACCGGTCAATTATGTGCTGCCTCCGGGCTTTACCCGGCAGATCGATCCTACCCAGCCTCAGCTTCGCCAATTGAATGAGCAGTCGATAGTACTGAAAGTGCTCGAACTCGGCGACGGCGATGCCCGGGCCGCGTATAAGAATACCAACCTGGATATCCGGCAGTATAAGAAGATCAAGATGGAGGCGCACGCCGAAGCCATCCCCGGAATGGTACTGCGTGATGATGAACTGGTGGCGTTTATCCGGATCGGATCGGATTATCAGAGCAACTTCTACGAATATGAAGTGCCTTTGAAACTCACTGATCCGGGTAATTATGATAATGACAAGGATGCCGAACGACTGGTGGTGTGGCCTGAAGATAACAAGTTCGAGATTGAACTGGAACTCTTCCAGGATGTGAAACAGGATAGAAACAAGGCCATGCAGGACCCGGCATCTGAAGTCAGTATTTCTTCCATATATTCCATTTACAGGGACGGAAGGAAGATCTCGGTTTCAGGTAACCCCAACATGAGTAATATCCGGACCATTATGATCGGGGTGCGGAACCCGAAAAAGGGGAACAGTCCGGAGGAATATATTGGCTCAGACGACGGTATGCCGAAGTCGGGAGAGATCTGGCTGAATGAGCTTCGTCTGACCGATTTTAATGAAAAGGGAGGCTGGGCCGCCACGGGAAGGGCCACGGCCAAGCTGGCCGATTTCGGGAATGTGACCGTAGCCGGATCGACCAGCAGTGCAGGCTTCGGAAGCATTGAGCAGAAGGTAAATGAACGGTCGAAGGAGCAGATTGCTCAATACGATGTTTCTTCGAATTTCGAAATGGGCAAGTTCTTCGATGAAAAGTCGGGGGTGACCATCCCGGTCTTTACCAGCTATTCCAAGTCGATCGTCAGCCCGGAGTATAATCCCCTCGATCCCGATATCCCCCTGAAAAAGGCCCTGGATGCCGCCAACACGAGGGAGGAGAAGGATTCTATACTGCGGAATTCGAGGGATGTAGTGGTGCGCAAGGCTTTTGCCCTAACCAATGTACGGGTCAGCAAACCGGGTGCCAAGCAGCAATTTTACAGCCTTTCGAACTGGTCGACAAGTTTCTCCCTCAATGAGATGAACTCCACCAGTCCGAACCTGGAGTATTACAATACGAGGAAGGCAAAGGTCAATCTCAGTTATAACTTCAACGGCCGGCCGAAGAATGTCCAGCCTTTAAAGAATGTCAAGTGGCTGAATTCTCCCTGGCTGAGGATCGTCAAAGACTTCAATTTCAACTATGCACCGTCGCGGGTTTCTTTCCGAACCGACATGGACCGCTATTACATGGAGAAACAGACCCGTAACATTGCCAATCCCGATTACCTGATCCAGCCGACCTTCAAAAAGGATTTCCTCTGGAACCGGAATTATGATATCAAGTTCGACCTTACCAAAAGCCTGAAGTTTGATTTCACGGCAACGAATATCGCCCGGATCGATGAACCGGACGGACGTTGGAACAGAGAGACGGACTATTACGAAGCTTATCGCGATTCCCTCTGGAACAGCATAAAAACGCTCGGCCGTACGACCAGTTATTACCATCAGTTCAATGTAAACTATACGCTGCCGATCAACAAGATCCCGCTGCTCGACTGGGTAAATGTTACAGCGCGTTACACGGGCACCTATGGCTGGGCGGTAGGACCGGTTATCCCGGATGATCCGGATCTGGGTCCGATCAACCTCGGGAACAGTATTACCAACTCCAATTCGGTTCAGCTGAATGGCCAGATGAACATGGTAAACCTCTACAACAAGGTGCCCCTGCTAAAGAATATCAACAACAGCCGGAAGGGTCAGGCAGGCGACCAGCAGGAGCAACGTACCAAAGTGAAGAATTTCAGTAAGGAGGATCTGTACCTGAAGGAAAATACGCCAAAGTATATCACGCACAATCTCAGGACGGAGGATGTCAGTGTCAAGCTTTACGATGAGAGCGGGGCGGAGGTGGAGGTGGCCACGGAGGTGATCAGTGAGAACAGGATCAGGATCACACCCGCGACGACACTGAGGAATGCCCGGTTAAGCGTGAACGGAACCATTAAGAAAGGGGAGAACCCGCTTATTTTCATCTACGAGAATTCACTGCGGATCCTGATGGCGGTTAGAACTATAAATATCACCTATTCCAGTAACGGTGGAACCTACCTTCCCGGTTATCTTCCCGAAACAAGGATCCTGGGCTCCGATTACTACAACGGCATGTATACCCCTGGCTTCGGTTTTATTTCGGGCTGGCAGAATCCGGACGTCGCCTATAACGCCTTCCAGAACGGATTACTGACCCTCGACCAGAACCTGAATGATCCGTTCAATATGAACGAGACGGAGAAGATGAACTACCGGGCGAATATTGAACCCATCAATGGTCTGAAGATTGATCTGACCGGTAACTGGAGCTATGCTTCCAATGTCAGTGAGTTTTACACAGCCGATCAGTATGGAAATCTGCCTTCCGATACGGCCCGGGGCCGGGTTTTCTCGGGGAATTACAGTGTATCCTATATCTCCATGCGCACTGCCTTTGAAAAGATCGGGCAGGATGTCGACAGTTCCCAGACCTTCAACCTGCTGAAATACGATTACCGGAAGATTATCTCAGACCGCCTGGAGCAGCAGTATTTCGAAAAAACGGGCAAACACCTGAGGGACGATGACGGAGACGGTTATTACGACGGTTATGGCCCGACTTCCCAGGATGTTCTGATCCCTTCCTTCCTGGCGGCCTATGCCGGTAAAGACCCGAATTCGATCTCCCTGAACGCCATGCAGAAGATCTGGCAGACGCTTCCAAACTGGAGGATCAGTTTCGACGGACTGGGCCGGATCGAAGCCCTGAAGAAGTACGTGAACTCCATCACGATGAACCATAATTACCGTTCGACCTACAGCATCGGCTCATTCGTTTCAAACCCCTATTATGTGGTCGATACCCTCGGTGTTCCCATTGCCATCGACCTGATGGGGAATTTTACCGTGGAACAGAATATCAATACGGTGATCATCACCGAACAGTTCTCCCCGCTCTTCGACCTCGATATGAACTGGAAAAACAGCCTGAACACCCGCTTTGAATACAAGAAATCGAGGACCGTGGCCCTGAATCTGTCCAATACCCAGGTCAACGAAGTGGTCAATAATGAAATTGTCTTTGGTGCAGGCTACCGCTTTAATGAGGTTCCGCTGATCCTTAACCAGAAAGAGTTCCGCAGCGACCTGAATGTGCGGGTGGATTTCTCCCTGCGTGACAGTAAGACTATGATCCGCAAACTTGAGGATGATTCCCAGAGCCAGGTCACCGCGGGTCAGAAGATCATCAGTATCAAAGCCACGGCCGATTATATGCTGAGTGATAAATTTACGGTTCGGGCTTTCTACGACCAGCGTCTGACGGAGGCCTATGTATCGAACAGCTATGATAACGCCAACTATAACGTGGGTGTCAGTCTTACCTTTACCCTGTAAACCGGCTTTCGCAATCCCCTGAGCTACTCATTTCCTGCCCCGTTTCCATTTTGCTCCTCTGATTTAACTCATTTTCCTGCTTCCTCACTCCCTCACTCCCTCACTTCCTCACTCCCTCACTCCCTCACTAACAAACTTCATCA
>JBMOLL010000010.1:0-23868 GCA_049325415.1 Bacteroidota bacterium
AGGTTCGAATACCTCAGAAAGTTTGCTCCCTGCTTTAAAAAGTCCAAAAAATCAGTCCGAAACTTAAAAAATTTAACCAATGTGCTAATTTTATTAATCCTAAAATCCGAATTGCGGATTTTAGGAGTTATCGGAGACTTGAAGTAAAGCCCTTCGACAAAAAGTGAAATACCTGTCGCTTGTGAGAAGTGTTTTAGTCTTTCAACCTCTGGCAGCCGAAGCCTTAGCGAAGGTTGCCTCAAACTTAATCTTAGCCTCAATCTTAATCTCAACCTTAATCTCAGCCTCACCTTATTCCACCAGCATCGCCAGGTAGGTCACATAGGCATTCCCGATAGAGTCGCTTTCAATACCAATGCCGCAGATGGAAACGTCGGAAAGAAGGGCCTGGTTGATGGCCGAATCGGCAGTCATGGCTGAAAAGATCATGTCGGCTGTAATAGGGTTTACGCCGTCGGTAGGATAGAGCAGGACAACGGAAACATCATTCGTGCCTCCCCAGTGGTCGTGGATCACTTCCCAGTGTTCCGCCAGTCCGGCCGTGCCTACATCCACCACACCATTGGCCATCTTGTATGAATAGAGCTGGGCTTCCTTCACCATGGTATCCAGGTTGACAGCAAGGGTGGAGCCATTCTCTGCCGCACGGTAATCGCGGATCTTCATGAACAGCATGTTTTCTATGGCCTTCATCTGGGTGAAGGTCTGATTGTCGTCGCATGAACCGGTGATAAGCGACAGGACGATCAGTGAAAACAGCAGGGTGGCAGTCTTTTTCATAGCCGTTTTTTTTAGGCCTTTATACGGGAAAAGTAGCCTCAGGGTTACAGGAGGATGCCCATCTCTTCCGGGGGATCGCCAATAACCGCCTTTACCTGGCTCTCGACAATCGGACGGCGGATCAAAAAGGGATTTTCGGCGAGGATGCGGAGCCATTCATCTTCCGTGAAACTTTTCCCTTTCAGTTCTTTCCTGTACATCTCCTCCTGTTTGCGGACCAGATCCTCCGGTTTGATTTTCAGCTTCATGATCAGCCTGCGCAGTTCTTCCACAGTCAGTTTCTCCAAAAGGTAGTTCCGGGTCCTGAATGCTGTACCGGACGATTTAAGAAATTCAAGCCCGGCCCTGCTTTTTTTGCAGCGCGGATTATGATAGATTGTCAGCATCTTTTTTGATGCAAGATAGGGATTCGGTCCTGTTAAGGCAAATATTCAGTGACGGGAGTGTCAGAAGAAATTATTCTTGATAATGCTCAGGAGGACCATCAGGAGGATGAGGCCACCGATAAAAATTAATAGTCCCCAGGTTCCGTAATTCCGGTTTTTCTTCGTTGCAGCTTCAGTGCTCATAGGTATTTGTTTTTATTTGGACGAAAAAATGCAATGAAGTAACCGTCCGCTTATTGATTTATTTTCAGGACCACCAGCGCGCTGTCGGGGAGCGCACGGTAAAGGGTTTCGGCATTTCTGGCCGGTATTTCCATGGTGATGAGCGGGTGGTAATTCCTTTCCTTTTTATCGAACATGCCCTTCAGGTTTGCCTTTGTCCTGAGCCACCCGGCGCGAAGCATCAGGGCGCTTCTGGCGCGGTAATAGCCACGGGCTTCATGGTCGGACTGAAGAAGGGCAAGTGTGACATGGTTATCAAAAGAAAACAGAATCATCACCGGTCTGACGATGGTGGTGTCGGGCACGGTTTGCGGAGCAGAAGCTTCAAGTGTATCCCGCGGAGCCTGTTTGACGACAATGGGTTCCTTTTCCACGGTCGACCACTGGTGGGTGAGAATTGCAGGCTTCGACATCAGTCCGGTTTTTGCTTCGGGCGGCAGATTACTGAACCAGCGGTCGGGCCTTATAAGCTCCGGTTTAATCGTGTAGACGTTAGTGCCCCCGAAGTTAACGGCAAGCAAAGAATCGGGCAGGCTGATTTCCAGTGTAAAACGGTTGCTCCTGGCGGCTGCTGTCCACGAACCGATCCAGGCTTCTTCGTATTTCAGAGTCCTGAGCTCTTCCGAAGCGTAGATCAGGGGGACGATCTCCTGACCGAGCAGTGAATCACCGGCTGCAGTGAGCTCAGCTACTTTTTTTTTTGAAGAGCTGACGGCGCTGATCGTAAAGAGCACCAGGAAGATCCCCAGCACTGCCAGCAGGAGGTCTCTTACCCTGATCTTTCGGATCGCGTTTCCAATCCGCTTCAGCATCTCATCCAAAGTCTGGTTCATGTTGAATCAATTAAAATATAAAAACTTTCGATCCCGGTTCAAGAGTGATGTAAACCGAATACAGATCATCATCATTCAGCCTCACACAGCCGTGCGTTACGGGCAATCCGAGGAAGCGTTTGTAGAGGGTGCCGTGGATCAGGTATCCGTCGCCCAGTGCAAGGGCATAATCTCCCAGAACCCCGTATTCAAAGCGCGACGGATGGTTCTCCGACGGAATGGGTAAGCCTTCTTCTACAAAGGCCCAGTCGGGCTTTTTCCACACTGGAGCCTCTCTTTTACCCTGGATCCTGAACATCCCTTTCGGTGTTTTGAAGACCCATTGCTGATTCTCCCCTCCTTTCAGAAGGGTATAGCTGCCGGTGGAGCACATCCCGTCACGGACAACGCGGTTCCCGCGGTAGAGGTAAAAATGGTTCTCATTGGTATTGATGACCAGGTAATTTCCACGGGCTTCAAGACGTTCGGCCTGGTATTGAGCGTTGCGGACCGAGCGCTGGGTGGAGGCCAGTTCTTTTTTCAGAAAGAGTTGTTGTTCTTCCGTAAGATTGCCTGCTATTTTGTTTGCCCGGGAGACCCTGTCGGCGAAAAACGGGGTGATCTCCAGGATCCACACAAAGAAGACAGCCAGTGTAAGCAGGGTTCCGAAGACAGCCAGGAGGGTCTTTTTGCTCCTTCCAAACCAGGAAGCAATGAAAACGCCGGTTTCCCTGAGCATGGATAGGTCCTTCCGGATGTGATCGGTCACAAAGCCGGTTGCTTTTTGCAGTATTTCAGTCCATTTATTCATTGAGTAATTCCTCCAGCGGTTTGGTTGAACCGACGATTATTACGGGTGTACCTACCTTGCTTATCCGGTAGATCTTGTCTGCATCGCTGTCATTCAGTGCAACACAGCCATTGGTCCAGTCGAAACCCCTTCCCCCGTTCCCGTGGATCTCGACCGCTCCCCCGATGTCTTTTCCCCGGGGGATCCTGCCATTCTGCAGGTTGTCGGCATAACGCTGCTGATCTTCCTCGTTGGGATAGTTGATCAGCAGTGCCCTGTAATATTTTGTTTGTGAGCCCGAAAGGCGGGCTGTCACATGGTATTCCCCTTCCGGTGTGGCTTTATCGCCCTGGTGTTGCTTGTCGCCCAGCCAGTTGGTTCCCAGTTCCGCGTCAAACGTGTAAAGCAGGCGGCCTTTGGAATAAACAAGGCATTTATGGCCGATCTTGTCTACCACAATGGCGACCGACTGGTTTTTCTTGCTGGACCGGATCGCAGCATTCACCCATTTCTCCCATTTTTCAAAATCCCTGAAATAGCCTGTCAGCAGTGACTCGTTCTCCTGGAACAGTTTTTTGTAGGACTGCTCTGCCTGCAGGATCTGCCGGAGGGCGGCCGGATAGTCTTCCCTGTCATAGCTGATTCCTGCTTCGGTGAGCCGCAGGGAAGCGGTGGCATCCAGTTCTTTGAGTTTACCGGTGAGCGGCACGAGGCCGGTCCGTTTTCTGTGCACCTCCACATCTCTTTTAAGGGTGTCGATACGCTCCTTAATTTCCAGCTTCATCCTTCCCGATCCGACAGTTGAGGCATTGGCGGCTAAAACAGCGACACCGGCGGCTTCTTCTGATAAACTGACCACCGCGTCGTAGTGGCGGAAAATCCTTAAGCGTTTATTTTCTTTTTTCCAGCCATCCAGTGCCTGTTGGTAAAGGTCTTCGGCCTGGCCCAGGAGCTGGGGTGCATATTTCCCGGCACCTTTTTCCCTGGCTTCAGCGATGGCAGTGCGGGCTTTGTCAAGAGATGATCCCGGAGAAGTTTCTGCCAGGAAGATCCAGAGCAGCGCCATTAGTGTCAGCAGTCCAATGGCAGAGAGGGATACAATTTTTATGGATTTCTTCACTTTCAAGGATCATTCAAAAAAAATAATTAACCGCAAAGGTTGCCGGGCCTGTCAACTTCACCTTCATTCAGCACGAAGGCCGGCAATGGTCTCTGCGGTCAATCCGGAAAACCCAACATGTAAGATTATTTCCTTTTTGCTGCTGCTTTGTATTTTGCAATTACTTCGGTCAGTTCAGCTTTAATGGATTCAGCTTTCATTTTGGTAGCTGTGCTCTTGTTCTGTGCGCCAAGAAGGTCGCCGCTTTCAAGAAGACCGGCAGTTTCGGTAACGCTGGTTTCCAGTACGGCGATTTCGCCTTTGATGGCTTCCAGGGCTGCGGTGCCTTCTTTTCCTTTGGGAGCAGAAGCTACGAGAGCTTTGTTGTCAAGGATAAGCTGGTTGATTTCACCGATCATGGTTTCAACGGCAGCTTTGATCTCCACTTTTTTAGCGGCGGTCTGTTCCTTAACCTGGCCGGCCAGGGTAACAACAGCTTCCAGTTTTGCTTTGGCTTCAGCGCTGCTTCCGAACAGTTTTGATTTCTGCTCTTCAACGGTCTGCAGGGCAACATTCAGAGAGTCCTGAAGGGCGGTGAAAGCTTCGGGAAGGTAGAGATCAGCACCTTCAATTTTTGCAGAATCAACAGCTACATTGGCTGCATCGATTTTTTCCTGCGGTACAGAGGAACATGAGGTCATTGCGACCACGAGACCAAGGGTTGCTAAACCCAGAATCAGATTCTTTTTCATTTTCATTTTGCTTTTTAATGTTGAGGCTAACCGGTTTAAGGTCTTGAACCTTTATCAGATCATCCTCGATCTGTTTTTAAATTAAAATTTCCATTAAGACGCCGGGAATTGAAAAAGTAACCTATCTGCATAAAAATTTTTTATAACCGTTAGCAAAACCTTCATTTTGTACTTCATTCTTTTTATACATTTGTTGCATACCACCTGAACTATGGATAACCGGCCAGCCACCGTTTTGAATGATGACGAGCTTATTTCCTTGATTATCAAAGAACAGAAGCCGGAATATTTCGAGCAGCTTTACAGAAAGTATCACAGCAAGGTGCTGGATAAATGCTACGGGATGCTGAAGAACCGTGAGCAGGCTGAGGAATTTACAGAGGATATCTTTTCGAAGGTTTTTGAAAAGCTGTCGTCATTCAGCCACAGGTCGTCCTTTTCGTCGTGGTTATATTCGGTAACTTACAATCACTGTATCGACTATCTCCGGAATAAAAAGAAACTGCATTACCCGGAGTGGAACGCGCAGAACGAGCTGCCGGAGATCGTGGATGAGTCGGAAGAGGATCTATCCGGGATCAGGTATGACAACCTGCTGGTTATCCTGGAAAGGATCCACCCGGAGGAGAAAGCCCTGTTGCTGATGAAGTACCAGGATAACCTTTCACTGCGGCAGATCGGCGCGGCGCTCAGGATCAGTGAAAGTGTGGCCAAGATGCGCATAAAAAGGGCCAAAGCCAGGGTTTTATATCTTTATAAAAAGGCCTATTCTTTTGAAAACTGAAAACTGGCGTTACCTGGAAGGATTTTTACGTCAAAATGAAAAGCAAGCTGATGGAGGAGTTAATTAAAAATATATTTTCCGGAAGCGGGGTCAAGGCTCCCGGAGTTGTTGAGCAGGCTCTTTTCTCGCGCTTCGGAAATGAAGTGCTGAGTGTGGAATGGAGCCAGCGGGAGGATTACTTTGAAGCTGTATTTTATTATGAACAGCTCGAGCATATTGCACGTTTCCTGGGCACCGGTTATCTGCTTGAATACCGGGTTAACCTTTCACCGGAGTCACTTCCGTCCACACAAAAGGAAAGCATCTCCACCCTGGGTGAAGTCATGAATGTTGTGGAGATCCACCGTTCCTCCGATCTGCTTTACGAAGTGATTGTTAGGGACTCCGATCTTGTGCGGTCTGAAGTGATCATCGACCGGGATGGCGTGCTTGTATCAAGTAGCCTGCTGTAATCTTATGCCCCGAGTGCCTTCAGCGCTTCGTAAACAAGGAAGGCGGGCCATACCAGCGCTTTAAGAAAGCCCAGAACACCCATCCAGAAACAGGTGGCGGTTGAAATATAATATACGGCTGCTCCGATGAGCCCTAAACCGTAAACGGCTCCGGCAGGAGCGGTGTTTTTTGCGTCGGTTTTCATTGATTTGGTTTTGTTCGTGCTATAAAGTTAAGATACTGCAGAGATTACCGCAAATATCGTGCTGGAAATTATCAGAGCAGTTCCGCCATACTCCGGGTCCATTTTTCAACGTCCTCCAGGTTCCAGTTGTAATACCGCACCACTTCCTTTCTCTTAACCCAGCCTCCGAAGGCGGTCCTGGCCATCAGGTTCAACCCATACTTATCCCGGTACCTGTCGATATACCTTTCAACGGCCCTGGCAACCGCCTCATCTTTGCTGATGCCGTTTTTAGCCACCAGGTTCATGGTGCCGCCGGCTGTTACAAATACAAGGATCTTCTGATCCGTATCTTTCAGACTGCGCAGGATCCTCAGGGCTTTTCCGACCCACTGGCCCGACCTCACCGATGATCCGATAATGACATTCCGAAATGCACTCACCCTTTTTTTTACCTTCCTGTATTCATGCACATCCAACAGTTCAAGCTGATGTCCATAGTCGTCTCTCAGGATTCGGGCTATGGTTTCAGCACTTTTTTTTGTTGCACCGCCCCGGGTGCCGTAAAGGATGAGGGTGGTCTGTTCCATTTTGCCGGGGAAAAGTTTTGTCCAAAAATAAGACTTTAAGAAAAGAATCAGTCAATCAGCGGGTTAAGAAAATGTGAAATTTATTTCCCTGCCGGGAACCTCAGGAGGCCGGATGCGCCTCGCCAAGCAGGTTCTCCATATGGGCATATTCGCGGATCACCCGCAGGGTGACCAGGGCCAGCGGGATGAACAAAAGTTCACCGAGGATGCTCAGACGGGTCATATGGATCTGTTCCGGGGTTCCCGGATCATTCATAGCAAAATAGAAGATCGCTGCCCCGATCAGGTCCTGGGCGATCCACAGTATCCACCACCACGCGACCGGGGTAAGTGATACCTTGTAATCCAAACCGGCTCCCGATCCCGAGAGACTGATCAGTGTTTTCCTGTACATTTCGCGCATGATCTGGAACGGACGGAAGAGGTTGAGAACGGGAATGAACCAGCTGGCAGCAGCCCATGATTCATCCCAGGACAGGTCGGGATCAAGGGTGTGCAGATTGTAGTAAGCCCTTCTGAACCATTGAATAAAGGCCACCCCCGAGAACAGGTAGACGGCCATATACACCAGGGCAATATAGCCCTGCCTTGCTTCATTGGAGGCCATGGCTTTATTGGCAACCGAAGCGCCGTTACTGATCTCTTTCAGGAGGCTCAGTTGAATGACATCCAGTACCAGGGCCATCAGCTGGATCACCAGAACGATCTTGATCAGTCGCATGGCTGTCTCCGCGCGCTGGCTGTTGGGTCTCAGTCGGTTCATTATCCTGTTTTTTTTGTCCGGCCGTCTCCCGGTTTATTCAGCTGTTTCAAAATCATCCCAGTTATCTTCTCTCTCTTTCCTGGCTTTTTCATTGAGCGGGTTTGCATCAAGTACGAACATGCCTCTGCCGTGAGTGGCAATAACGATCATGTTATCCCTCTGCTGGATGGCCAGGTCGTGCACATAGGTGCAGGGCAGATCGCCCAGGACCTGCCAGCTTTCGCCGCCGCTGGTCGAAATAAAAACCCCGGCGTCGGTCCCGGCATAAAGGATCTGTTCATCAAAGGGATCCTCACGGATTACATTGACAGGTCCCAGCGGGATGTTCCCGGAAATATCCTTCCAGGTGGCACCGAAATCATCGGAGCGCCAGATATACACACGGGCATCGTCGTCCCTTCTACCCGTCTGGGTGAGATAAACCGTTCCGAAGCGGTGCACCGAAGCAACGATTCGGCTCACCCAGCGTTCGGGGACTTCCCCGCTGCGAATGTTTTCCCAGTTCTGCCCGCCATCCCCTGTCCGCCAGACCCTGCCATCGTCTGTCCCGGCGTAGAGCAGGCCGGGCCTGAAGGGTGATTCGCTGAGCGCACTGATCGTCTGGTAGCTGATATCCCCCATTTTTTTGGGATCATTGCCGGTCAGGTCGGGACTGATCTGCGTCCAGGTATCCCCGCCGTCTATGGATTTCATAACAAACTGAACTCCATGGTACAGAATGGAGGGATTATGCGGGGAGATCAGCGTGGGTGCCACCCATTGTCCCCTGAACGGAACTTCTTCGGGATAACGTTCCGGCAGCAGCCATTCCATGCTTTCGGGATAGGTGTCGATCTTTGCCCGGGCAAGTTTGCCGTAGAACAGGGAAGCGTAGATCGTGTTGTTATCTGTGGGACTAACGGCATGCGAGCTTCCTTCTGCACCGAGGGTGGGCGTCCATTCCGTGGGGCGGATCCGGTCGCGGCCCCGGGAAAGATCCACCACCCCGTAATAGCTGTGGTGATCCTGGATGGAACCGAAGGCGCGGAAGGGTTCCGAATTGTCGAGGGCCACATTGTAAAATTGTGCCAGCGGTAACTCCTCAATGAAACTGCGCCAGTTCTTTCCCTGGTCATACGACACACTGAGGCCCCCGTCGTGCACTTCCAGAAGATAGGAGGAATTTTCGGGATCTATCCAGAGCCCGTGCTGGTCGGCGTGGATCTTGCGGATCCGCTCAAAGGTCCGGCCTCCGTCGGTTGATTTGTTCAGCCAGAGCCCCAAAGTGTACACACAATCGGGGTTCTGCGGATCTACCCTCACCTGCCCAAAGACCCAGCCGTAGGTTCCGGAATGGTTCTCCATCTGCCTGCGGGTCTCGTCGGTCAGACCACTGACCTGTTTCCATTTACCTCCCCCGTTATCGGTACGGAACAGGGTGGCTCCCCGGATCACATTTTTTTTCTGCCGGCCGTAGGCATCAGTTTCGCCTTTTTTGGCCATATAGGCAATTTCATAATTATCCACAAGGGCATAAAGAATATTCGGGTTCGACCGGGAGATTGTCAGACCGATCCTGCCGCGATAGGGCGCATCGGGCAGTCCGTCGTTGATCCTGTTCCAGCTTCTCCCCCCGTCGCTCGTTTTCCAGATGCCGTTATTCTTGTGATCGGAATAGGTGCGGGGATCGTTCCACTTCAGCCGGGTACGTTGCCAGGTGGCAGCATACAGGGTGTTCGGGTCGTTGGGATCCATGACCACATCGACCACCCCCGTTTCGTCATCGACCTGCAGAACCGGCGTCCAGCTTTTTCCGCCATCGGTGGTTTTATAAAGGCCCCTTTCACTGTTTTTCGTCCATTCATGCCCGGTGGCAGCTACATAAACGATATCGGGATTGGTGGGGTGAATGATGATGCGGGCAATGGTATAGGTGTTTTCCAGTCCCATGTGCTGCCAGTTCATCCCGTTGTCGGTAGTGCGATAGACCCCGGTCCCGGGGTTGGACGACCTGAAGATATTGGCTTCTCCGGTACCGGCCCAGACGATTTCCGGGTTCGAGGGACTGATCGCCAGGTCGCCGATGGAAGTGGTGCCGTAATGTTCAAAGACCGGTTCAAAGGTCACTCCTTCGTTTTCACTTTTCCATATCCCGCCGGTTGCCGATGCGACCCAGATGGTGTAGGATTTGCCACGGGGCGTGACGGCTTCCACATCGGTGCAGCGGCCGCTGATGTTGGTGGGCCCTATGAATTGCCAGTGCAGTTTGCTGAACTCTGAGTCCGTTCGCATGCTTTCCAGAGTCGCATACCCGGTCAGACGCGAGGTGCCATCGGTATCAGGTTTTTTCTGGGCCTGAAGGATGAAGGGGAACAGTAGCAGAGACAGGAAAATGATACACGTTTTCATACTTTACGGTTTGGGAAAGCGAAAAATAGTAAAAAATGGACAAAAAACCGTGAAATAATGCTGTCGTAACATATTCTGACAGTTACGAAGTAAGCTCCGTTTTACAGGGCAGTTGTCAGTCCCGTGTGTTAAACCAGATAACTCATGGACAGCTTCATCACTGCATCAATATTTTCTTTTGTCATGCTGTAGGGTGAGGAAGCGACCAACCTGTTCTTTTCATCAAAATATTTTCCGGTGGTGGTGTTCAATTCAGCGGAAGAGGCCAGGTAGGTATAGGTTCTGGCCATTTCCTCCGGTGAAAGGGAAAACCGGCTTTTGATGGAGTAAAGAAATTTCATGAATCCTGAAATATCCGGATAACGGCTGATATCAATCTTCACATTGCTTACGCGGATACAATTGACGGTTATGCCGGTGTCTTTCAGCTGTTCAGCCAGCCAGTAGGTATACATTACCTGTGCGAGTTTCGACTGATAATAGGCCCGGGACACACTGAATTTCCTGTTTTCAAATTCCGGATCAATCATATCCACTTCCATTTTCGGATACATGACCAGGCCCTGTGAGGCAATGGTAATAATCCTGCCCTGTTCACTTTTTTTCATCAGGTCGAGAACGGCATTCGTCAGGAGGATGGGCCCGATATGGTTGGTTGCCCAGATGCTTTCAATTCCATCGGCAGTTTTTTCTGCCTGCTTGCGGGCAATATCAAAATCTGCGGCATTATGGATCAAAACATCGAGTTGCTCCACTCTGCCTTTCAGATCCTGAGCCGCATCTTGAACGGATTTTCTGGATGACAGGTCAATCTTCAATAATTCAACCTCATCCCTGCCCGATATCCCTTTGATTTCTGCCAGCGCAATTTCCCCTCTTTTCTGATCCCTTGCGCCTATGATGACGCGAAATCCTGCCTGAGCCAGTTGAATGGCTGCCTGTTTGCCAATGCCGGAATTCCCGCCGGTTATTAAACAGGTCTTTCTATGACTGTTCATATAATCAATTCTTTATCAGTCGTTTATTCATTCTTTTACTTTATAGTCAGAATACCGGCACTGAGCAGGCGTACAGGAGGTCTGTTGAATTTATAACGCGCTCCGGCAGAAGACGTTATGTTACTCCTCCGGCAGAAAATCCTCCCTCTTCTCCTATCAACAGATGCCAGGACAGTGAAAAAGAGCTTCCTTATCTCAGGCTGGCTTTGGTAAATACATGTTCGGGGATCACCACATCGAACTGGATGTCGTCGATAATGAATTCAGTGCCGTCGCCCTGTTTCAGCATGTCCTTAAAGACGATGCGGGTGGGGAACCAGCGGCTGCCGATCTGTTTGATGTCCGACAGTTCCGTTCTCTTCAGTAATTTGCCGCTCTTTGCGTAAAGTTCCTCCTTCATGGGGATGTAATGTTTTTTCTCCACCCATTCCTTTCGCAGCTCATAATCCACGTCTTCGCTCAGGGCATGCATCTCAATGACCCAGCAGTCGTACTCGCCGATCTTCTCTGAGCCAACCACTACCGCGTCGTACTTTTTGTTGAATTCCTCGTCGTTCATCATGTCTTCGTACGACAGGTCGCTGCCCATCATCGATTGCTTGAGCATCTGCCCTGAGAGCTGGATGGTGCGGTCGCTCGAAGGAGAGTAGATCCAGAGCTGGTCGTCGAGCCGCAGCATTTTTGTTCCGGCATCCCGGGCAGGGGAGAGGTATTCGGTGAAGGAGCGGTTTTCTCCCTCCGACCAGGTTTTTGATTCGAGCGAGCGCGTGCTCCGCGGACCGTGAATGATCATCCGGGAGGTAAAGACCCTGTTTTTCGAAGCCATGTTCTGATCGATCTTTTTCATGATCTCGGCGCCCGTGGGGGTCTGTGCGTTCAGTAGTCCGGCAGCAAGTGCGGCTGCCAGTATAAGTAGTTTTTTCATGCCTGTAATTCTTTAAAAAGTGAAGCGGTTTGCCGTTTATAGATCCCGACCCCCGAGAGCATGGTGCCCAGTATGGTTGAAAGCAGACCGGGGATGAAGCCGATGTACCAGGAGGTGGGGGTGATGCGGGTACGGAAGACCGATTGCATCATCATGGAGGAGTTCTGCAGCATGGTACCCAGATCGATCCCTTTGGAAAGGATCGCTGCAAGCCCCAGTCCGATTGCCGTACCGATAATCGAACCGGCGATCCCGATGAGCACCGATTCATAGATCATGCTGCGGTAAACATGGCCTTTATCCTCACCGATGGCGATCCGCAGCCCGATCTCACCGTATCTTCTGAGTCCGCCTAGCAGACCGGCATTCCAGAGCACTACCGAGAGTGCGATGAGGAAGATAAGGATGATGAGACTTCCGAAGTTGTTGACGATCTCAATCATGGCTCCCAGGTCGTTCTGCTCACTCAGGGTGAGCATTTCGGGGGCGAAATTGTCGGCATCGCCATAATAGCTGCGGTTGAACTGTGCTGTAATGCTGTCGGCTTCCACTTCGTCATATTCGCCTGAAGGGAGGTAACCGAGGATCTCACCGGCGGCATCGTCCATATCCAGGGCGAAGCGCGCATCGGCCAGATCGAGCACAATCCCGCCCCGGTCAAGGATGGTCACTCCGTAGCGGATCGTTCCGGAAACGGTGTAGTTGCTTACCGACATTGATCCGTACATGGTCGAGGTGATCAGGGAAACGGTCTGACCGGGACCGGCGTTGATCTTCTGTGAGAGATCCTCGCTGATCAGGATCTCGCCGGGTCGGGAGGGCAGGGCGCCCCTGACCAGGGACCTGACCAGGTTCAGCCGGTCGATCTCTTTGGTGCCGGGGGATAGCAGGTCGACGGCCATGCCCACTGCCGGGCCCTGTGCACGTGTCTCACCCAGCGAGTCGGGCACATCGATCAGTCCGCCGAACTGAATTCGCTCCACCCAGGTCACATCGGGCCAGCGTCCGGACAATTCCTGTTTCAGTTCACCAGTGCCGGTGAGGGCCAGGTCGATCGGCATCTGGTCGCGGTTTTCGGCATAGGCCCGGCTCATGATCTTGACATGACCCGTTGTGAATTTTGCGTTAAAATCGACCATATCTCCAAAAACCCCGGTTACCCAGGTCTGGAGGAGGACTGCCATCATTACGCCGATGGTAACGACAATCACGGGGAGAAGGCTCCTCTGGCGGTCGCGTATCAATCCCTTTAAGAAATAGCGTATCATTGTATTTTTCCTTTAATTGCGTCGGTGGGATTCATTTTGGCAATCTTCCTGGATGGCAGGTAGCTGACTATGGCTGTCGTGATCATCACCACGATGGCAATGATCAGGATAAAGGTCCCGCTGTAGGCCGGAATGATCTTCTCGGCTATGGGGATTCCCATGTCGCTTACCGTATCGGGCAGGGCCATGCCCCGTACTTTCTGCCAGGACAGAAGCGGGATGCCGTAGATGGCAAAAAGGAGGGCTGCCAGCAGGGCATGCATGGTTCCTTCGACCGTGAACAGCCAGACCACCTGGGCCCTTGTCATCCCCATCGCAATATAGGTACCGATTTCCCGCTGGCGCCGGAAGATCGAAAGGACCTGCGTGTCGAATACCGCCAGCAGGGCCAGCGACAGGAGGATGATAAAAAAGATGGACCCGCCGATCGATTTGGATTTGATGACCTGATCGAGGTCGGCCATCAGGTAATCGCGGTTGCGGAATACCCAGCCTTCAGGGATGGCAGTGTTTTCGTACTGATCTCCTTTGATGATGATGGTGGCTTCGTTCCCGAGTTGTTTCATCCGGCGGAGGTCTTCCAGGGGGATCCAGATCTGGCCAAAATCAACGGCCGGTACATTGGAGCTGAATACGCCGGCAATTCTTAGTTCAACGGCATCGAAGGTGCCGTTGGCATCGCGCCAGCGGACCAGCACGTAATCACCGGCATCCAGGCGGGCTGAGGCGGCCATGCGGGTACCGATCAGGGCGGGAATTTCGCCGTTCTCACTTTTCAGAAGGGAGGAGGGAAGCTGTACGGTTCGCTGTGCAGGATCGATGCCCTTGAGCAACACGGTCTGCATTCTCCCTTCGGGATAAATGGTGGCCTGGGAGATAAGAACCGGTGCGACTGTTCCGGCTGTCACCGCAGCCTCAAACTGAGGCGGCACCGGGGCATGGGCATCGTCAATGGTGAAGGCATCGAAGGGATCATACCCGGAGACCCAGTACTGACCGGTTGCGACACTCCAGTCGATCATGTCGGTGCGGGCCTGAATATTCCAGCCGTGGATGAGGCCGTTCTGCCAGATAATAAAGAAGAAGGTGAGCGAAAGGACAAACACGTTGAGCCAGGTCCTCAGACCTGCGCCCACCAGGTTTCGTATGGCTAATTTTATGGCTATCATGATTTCCGTTTATTTGGTCACCACTTCATCCGCCTTAACCTTACCGTCTTCCAGCCGGATGATCCGCCGGAGATAGCTGATCACTTTATCGTCGTGCGTGGCAAAGAGGAAGGTGGTCCCCAGTTCCTTGTTCAAAGTGACCATGGTTTTCAGGATGTGATGGGAGTTCTCGGCGTCCAGATTCGCCGTGGGCTCGTCGGCCAGGACCAGTTCAGGCTTCTTGACCATGGCCCGGGCAATGGCCACCCGCTGACATTCTCCGCCGGAGAGTGCGGCAGGCCTGGATTTTATTTTGGAACTGAGCCCCACCCATTCGAGCGATTCAAGCACGGCTTTCTTTCTGTCGGAGGCACTGATATCCAAAAGCAGCAGCGGGAACTCGACATTCTCATAAACCGTGTAAACCGGCATCAGGTTATAGGTCTGGAAGATAAAACCCACGTGCTTTTTCCTCAGCACAGAGGCTTTTTTCGCCGTCAGGCCGGAGATGCTTTTCTCCAGTACTGTGGCTTTCCCTTCTGTGGGGGAGTCGAGTGACCCGATAATATTCAGGAGGGTCGTTTTGCCCGAGCCACTCGGTCCGACAAGGCCCGTGAACTCACCCGACCCGATGGTCAGGTCAATGTGGTCCAGGGCTGTAAAAAAGCCGCCTCCCACGGGATAACGTTTTACCAGTCCCTCCAGTGAAATAATTGCATCTTGTGTCATAGCAGAAAATTTAATATCCTGTTAATGGTTGAAAACTGCCATCAGCTGGAAACCCCAGCCTCCGAACAGGTTTGTATTGTTTGAAAAATTATATAAGGCATAGTTCTCGGGATTCCAGAATCCCATCAGGTAAAAACTCCATCGATCATAGGCCATGCTCCAGTTGACAAAGCGGTAGAGCGAATTGTTGGTAAAATCATAAAAAGCTATCAGGCTGATGCTGTGGATGATATTGATGGGATAGTGAAGGGAAAGCCCCCCGAAATTAAGCTTTGTGTCATTGTCATAGGGCGTATAGCCGGCCATACGGAAGAACTCGGCAGTGGCATGGAGGCCCTCTCCCAGGTTAAAGGTATAATCGCTACCGATATTGAGCATGCCGGTATTCTCGTACCGACCCTGAAAGTTGTAACGGGAGACCGAAGTTTCGAACCACAAACCGGCTCCGAAATTGAATTTCCCGTCCATCGCCAGGCGGTTTTCCGGTGTAGGCATTCCGTTGGCCATGATGAAGGTAGCAGTGGGATCGGTGACCCTGTGGTGGTAGCTCAGGGCCAGCTCGCCTTTCCATAGCGGAACCTGGGCGCGGCCGCCGAATTCAAAATTATTTTCAAGCGTTTCAAAAAATTCCCAGCCCTTGGTCTTTTTGTTCCCGTAGAGGCCCCACAGCCAGATATTGGCGTTATTGTTGAAATAGTACCTGCCGAGCAGACCGTAGACCCCGTCGGTGAGTTGCAGCGGGTCGCGCGGGTCCATCCGGTCGAACCACATCAGGGGTCGCAGCATCATGGAGGAACCAAAGGAGATTTTCTGCAGCCCGGCCCTCAGTTCAAACTGGTCGCCCGACAGCTTGATCCAGACCCGGTAGGGAGCGACCCTGTAATCTGTAGCAAGGGAGTCCCCGGCCGAATACAACAGGCTTCCCCAGAGATTGGCGGAGAGCTCTCCCTCGATTTTCAGACCCTTGCCGGCAGGATGGGAGAAGGATAGTTCAGGGATATAACGTATACCGCCCTGGGCCTGGAAGGGAGCTGCCGGATTGACAGTGGTCCATCCAATAGCCTGTCCTTTAAAAGAAACGGTTTGTGCCCCCGTCTGCACGAAAGAGAGCAGTAGGAAAAGGAAAAGGCCGCTTTGTATGGAGGTTTTCATTTTTTTTCGCGAGACAGAATGCCGTAGAAGAAAAAATTCATGACTTCGCTTATGGCTTCGGCGGGTTCTCCGTAGAGGCTCATCAACCGGGGATCTTTCAGCATTTCCGAGAGATGATTGATAAAATAGATTATGAATTCGGGTTTGATATCCTTCCTCAGAGAACCTTCATCGGCAGCTTTCCTGAAATCATTCATGAGCAGGCCAATCGATGACATGGTTTGTTCCTGGAGGTAGGCAAGAATTTCGGGATTGGCTATTTCCAGATACTCCCTTATAAAATCAGAACTCATCTGGTTGGCATATTCGAGCTTCATCCGGATCATTTCTGCCACTTTTTCTGGATAAGGGACCTCCTTTTTCATGATCGAGCCGTATTTTTCAAGCGATTCGTTCATCAGGGCCTTCATCATTTTTAAAATGAGGTCGTCCTTGTTCCGGAAATGCTTGTAAAAAGTCATTTTACTGACCCCGCCTTCCTGGCAGATCTCTTCCACCGTCACTTTCTTCAACCCGTAGCGGTAAAACAGGCGTTCGGCGGCCTGAATGATCTCCCTGACCTTCTTATTAGACGTGTCCATCTAAAATATACGAAATAAGTAATAAATGACAATAATCGTACAAATATAAAATTGAAGTAAATATCTGTCAAGGATTTTGTAAGATATTTGATGAAAATTGAACTAAATTTAGAGGTGAGTTGTTTTTGAATTTGACCGGGCCCCTTGTTTTAATTGAATGAAGGGCTGATTTCCGATCCTTCACCTAACCCTTGACTAAAATGAAAAGAACCGTATTGTTTTTAATGTTGCTGCCGGGCATGTTCACCGTGCTTATGGCGCAGGAGAAATTCACCGAAGGCATCTGGATGTCGGCTGAAGACCCTGTTTTCTTCGAATCCCCGGGTCTGTTCTATCACATCACTGCCGATGCGATCCGTCAGGCCTCCCTGGTCGACGGGGAGTTTTATTATACGATGGACAAGAATGATTTTACAGGCGACGACGGTGTGAGCTACCAGGAAGAGTCGAGTACCTTTATGGGCAACAACGCGATCTGTTACTGGATCAATAGTTGTGACGGATGCGGGTGGACCGAGACCCAGGTCATGAATCTCTTCTACATCGGTTCTCCTTATGTTTACTATTTCGAGCATAACCGTTATGTCAATAATTATGATGCGGAGGAGATCAACACAACTTTTGAAGAGGATGGTTCCTCCTTTACCAATAACACCAGCGGCTACCTGAGGCTGATCCCGGGATTGCTCAAGCAAAGCGATGAGATTATTGTCGGCGGTAAAAGCACCGAGGTTCTCCAACTCCTGGAAGTGCGTGTTACGGATATGACCACAGAGATTTCCATGAGGCTTACAGCTCCTTCCGACGAATATGGCTGTTCCCTTCATGCACCTGGTTCTGACAATGCCTATGTGCTTACCGATGGTCAGGGCAGGTCGTACAGTTTGCTGGGGAATTTCGGTTGGGACAGCGACGGAGACCAGGGCTTTGGTTCCAGAACGCTTGATAAATATGACGTGATTGAATTTGTGCTTTTCTTTGAGCCCATGCCGGTGGAAACAAGGAAATTCACCCTCCGCGAAGGAAATTGTGAGCAGAACTGCTGGAATTTCTATGATGTCAGGCTGACCGGAGAATAAGAAGACACCGTATACCTTAACAGAAGAGGGTATCAGACCAGAGGAATGACATGTTTGCTTTATGTGAAGTACGCATAACCCTTTAAGCCGCGAGCCTTAAGTTTTCACAAAACAAAAGGCTGCCCGGGATGAATCAGGGGCAGCCTTTTTTCGCGTCAAACTATATACTCATCTTAACTACTCTCCGCTTTTACCATAGTTCGGGAGCACGCGTGCACTGGGATCGTCGACATTGCAGTTCTCCCATGATTTGTTGGGCATCCAGAAGTCCCTGATCAGATGGGCACGTCCCGGGAAGTGGCACTCAAAGATATCCCTGTACATCAGGGCCTCTTTGGTGAAAGGTGTGGCATATTCGTATTTCGATTTTGCATTTTCCACATCCTGATCCGTATAAATCTCAGCAGCATATTCCTTCAGGTAGTCGACCATGCTGTGACCCACCGCGTCGGAAAAGGCAGCTTTCTCCCTGTAAAGGATGTCGTGCGGAAGATAATCCCCTTCAAAAGCCTTGCGCAGCAAGTATTTTCCAATGCCGGTAAAGTTCATTTTTTTCTCCGGGGGGATGCTCATCACGTATTTTACGAAATCGAGATCTCCAAAAGGTACCCTTGCTTCAAGACCATTTGAGGAGATGCTCCGGTCGGCACGCAGCACATCGTACATAAAGATCTCGGAGATCCTCTTTTCCGCCTCTTTCTGGAATGCCTCGGGGGAGGGGGCAAAGTCGGTGTATTTGTACCCGAAGATCTCATCGCTGATCTCCCCGGTCAGCAGGACCTTAACCTCAGTATTTTCGGTTATATATTTGGATACCAGGTACATCCCAATCGAAGCCCGGATGGTGGTAATGTCCCAGGTTTCCAGGTTGAAGATCAGGGTGCTCAGGGTTTCAAAGATCTGCTCCCTGGTAAAAAGCACCTCGGTATGGTCTGCCCCGAGGTAATCGGCCACGATCCTTGCATATTTGGTGTCGATAGGTCCGTCGACAATCCCGACCGCAAAGGTTTTTATGGGTTTATCCGATAATTTGGCGGCAATGGCGCAAACCAGGCTGGAGTCGAGCCCACCGCTGCAAAGGTAACCTACAGGGACATCGGACTGAAGTCTTTTCTCCACACCCTTCACAAGCAGGTCCTTTATTTTAACCAGGACCTCTTCTGTAGAATCATTTGTAAACTGCTCCACTTCGGCGATGTCCCTGTACGGTTCAAATTTCTCCCCGTCGTAAACATATCCCGGGGGAAAAGGCTTCACCTCCCGGCATACCCTGTGCAGGGCCTTCATCTCACTGGCAAACATAATGTCGCCGGCGGCAGTATAGCCGTAAAACATCGGTCGGATTCCTATCGGGTCACGGGCAGCATGATATCTTCCTGTTGCCGAATCGTAGATCACACAGACAAATTCAGCATCCAGCAGGCTCGCCATTTTCTTGATGCCCAATTCAAGGAACATCGGAATGAGCACCTCACAGTCGCTGTTCGACTGAAAGGAATAGGTCGAATTGTATTGTTCCTTCAGCTGGGGATAATTGTAAATCTCCCCGTTGCACACCAGGTGAATATTCCGGTAAACCAGGGGCTGGTTTCCATGATCGGTTGTATCCATGATCTTCAGCCGGTGAAAGCCCATCCAGCCTTTTTCACCAAGATCATTGATCACCGAATTGTCAGGTCCCCTGTATTGAATTTTTTTGAACTCATGCGCCACGCTGAGCTTCAGCTTCTTGTCCCCCCCGGTGTACACTGCAAATCCACACATACTGCTTTTCTGATTCGTTTAAACTTTTCCGGTGTGTTCGTAATGCCACCGGTTATAATTCGTAATTATCAGCAAAAATAGCAAAAAAGATTACAGTTAATAACAAAAAATCAAAAAAAAGTTACAAAATATTACATTTTAGGCAGTTTTTTGCTTCAATACGAAAAAATTATATCGGGGTTCGGGAGATCTGCGGAATGAAAAAGTTTAGTTTACTTCCCTGCCGGCCGGGGGTAATGGGGCTGAGAGTTGACTTTTGCTGTGTTGTGGGCCATTTGAAAGAGGGCTCAGTTCCGGAAAATGGTTTTCGGGATCCGTTTGTGATACCGGTGACCGGAGGAAAAAGAAAAGCCGGACCGTTTACAGTCCGGCTTTCTGCTTTTGGTTTCTGATCCGGAGGATGGTTCTGATTGAATGACCTTCCGGCCACAATCAGCGAAAGGGGCCCGGCTTACAGTTTCAGTGTTTTTCGGATCTTACCGGCCTTCTGTGAACTGTAGGCGATTTCGATTTCTCCTTTCCCTTCCACAAGGAACTGGAATTCCACCTTCCCGAATCCGGGAACCTGGGTGAACTGCAGTTCTGGGCGGTATTCCTTGTATTTCACCTCACCCGTGTAAATATTTTTAAGTTCGCCGCCGGCTACAACCTTTGCATTCTTACCGGTGAGCTGGAGCATGTCCATCGGGTAGATCCTGTTTTTTACTGCCATATAGCTCATGCTGGGCATGGCGTGTGCATTCGTGAGCCGGATCCGGATCTGACGGAGATCGTTTCCCACCTTCTCATTCGACAGGATTTCCATGCTCACCTCGGGGGTTTGTTCGGCAGAAAAAAGGACCGCACTGGCATTCCGGTGCACCAGGTCGGTGAGCATGAAGGGATGAGGCAACCTCGAGCTCATCTTTACCCAGCCCCCGATTTCAATCTCGCCATAAACCGGATGCGTATAGCTTTTCCAGGGTTTATATAGTTCTCCCATAGCAACATGGTCGTTGAACTCGATCCGTTCGCGGTCGCTTTCTTCCCGCATGCGGCGGTTGTCGCTTGTCTCGGGAACATCTTTCTTTTTATCGGGCACGCTGTAGCTTTCGGTCTCGGTCTGGTACAGTTCACCGACAAAGCTATAGGTTCCCAGCAGGTTATTCGTGAAATTGTCGAAATCCCCGTAGGTGGAGTAAAGGTCTTTCCAGGAAACCAGGTACTGATAGCCCGGAGTGATCTTTTCACTGTTTTGCCCGAGGTAATCATATACGGCAATGTCTTCCCTCGGGAATTCGCCTTCTTCCTTTGTCGACGGTCCGCGGAGGTACATCCCCCCGTTATTGTGAAAAGCCCACACCATAATGATATTCGGATGATTAAGGACATAGCTTCCAATGGCCTTCAGTCCGACGCCGGAAAATGGATAGTAGCCCGCTCCCGACTGAACATAGTTTGGCTCCCAGTGATAGGGCCAGTTGCGGTTGGGATCGAGATAGCCCTCGGCATCCTCATTCACCTTTCCGTCGCCGTCGTTATCAATACCCTCCTGGCCCAGCAGGGTCCATTCTCCCTTTTCTCCGGGTTTGATCCTGACCATCAGCCTGGGGTCCTCGGGGTCGGTTTTATAGTTGCCGTTGGGATCCTTCTTGCGCATCATGCAAATGTTCCCGTCGCTGTCAAGGTCATCCGGAAAATCCTCATCAAACAGTCCGTCGCGGTCATCGTCCATGGCACAGCGTATGCTTCGGCTGCTGTTGGGGTTATTCGGATCGTTGAAGAAATGGAAACGACCGTCGACATTCACTGAGGGGATGATATAAAACGCAGTGCGGTCGACCACTTTTTTTATTTTTTCATTGGTGGCATAATTCGTAAGCAGCATATTGGCCAGGTACAGGCATACTTCCCCGGCCTGGATCTCGTTCCCGTGAATATTGCCGTCGACATAAACCCCCGGTTTATCACTGTCGGATCCCGTGGCAGGATTGTTGATCTCGAGGGAATAGATATCCCGTCCCTCCTCACTTTTGCCAACAAGCACCAGACGGGTCATCGAAGGATAGGCCTTGTTCAAAGCCTTCATAGCTATGACCAAATCGGAATAATTATAATAACGGTCGAAGCGCAAAGGCACCGTAATGGTTCCGTCCTGTGCAAAAAGTCCGGCTCCTGTGGCCAGGATCAGGAAAAATATGATCATCCTTTTCATGGTTTACCTCCTAATTTTACGGTTTTCTGATCGTTGCCGGCAGCCTTGCTTTCCAGGCTGATCTTTACCGGCACAGGGCTCTCCGACCGGATCAGCCAGCTGTATTTTTTCACCGAAAGTCCCCGGACTTCTTCCACCGGAGTCCGCGGGTATCCTTCCAGGAATTCCGCCCCTTTGGCCTCCAGAACAAGAATGGCCGGTGCCGGCTGTTTGTTCCGCTTGCCCATTGCCGTAGGGAAAGGCAGGTAGGCTGTATTTTCCACCCAAACTTCGAGGAAATATACCCCGCCGCCCCTCGGTGTGACTTGTATTTCCCTGATCTTCAGTGACGGCAGTTCTCCGGCCATTTTCACGATCCATTTCACTTCGGCGGCCAGGAGCGAATCGGCTTTCTCACGGGGAGGAGTGCTGGCCATGTAAGGTACAAAGCCCCCGATTTCCACGTCGCCCAGGGTGGGGTGCCGGTAGGGTTTCCAGGGGATAAAACCCTGGCCGGCCAGCGCTTTGTCGGACCAGGCCAGCTGTGCCGTTTCCTGCTCACTGACCTTTGGGTCGCCTTTACCGTTTCCGGAAGCCTGTCGATCCTTCTTCATCGCTGTGGCGGTGGAATCCTTTGCTGTCTTTTCAGCTGTCGCCTTCGGCAGACTCCACAGGTCGGTGCTGAATACGGGCACTCCCACATGAAGGTAGGCCCAGAGCTCCATCGAGCCGTCATCGGGCTGTTCGGCATCGAAGCGGGAGAGAGTGATCCCCTCGCTTTTCATAAAGGATCGGTAATCTTCGCTGTATTTTTTGTAGAAGGCTATATCCTCTTCGAGGGGATTGACCACTGCCCCCAGTCCCAGAAAAGCAGCAACCATGCTTTCATCGATATCGGGGCTTTGAAAGCGGGCCTGCAGCATGGCGATCACTTCCTTCATACTGTATTCCTTCTCCGGATCGGCGCCGAGCATGGCAGCCCGCCGTTCGGGGATTTTTAGTTTATCGGTGGCGGCACTGCTTTTCCGGTTCGTCCGGAACGGACTGTAGCAAAGATTGCTCCGGTCGATGGAATAGATCATGGCGATCTCCGGATGGCCGAAAACAAAATCCATAACAGCAAAGGATTCCGGGGTTGAGCCCGGATAACTTCCGGCTCCCGGGGTAAAATACCTGAACAGAGGCGGAAAATTGATGGCAGGGTTCGTCCCGCCTGAACCGTCCTCGTTGTACTGTCCGTCGCCGTCGTTATCGATGCCTTCCGTGTATAGTTTGTACATACCGATTTCACCTTTCTTAGGATCGGGTTTACGCATCAGGCGCGGCTCCTCGGTGTCGGCCACCCAGGTCCCTTCGGGATCTTTCACCCGCATCTGGGTGATCACTCCGTCGTTATTCAGATCCTCCGGTCCGTCTTCATCCGTCCGGTCGTCCATATCGTCGTTGTAAGGCCGGGCATTACGCGCGTCTTCGATCAGCGGCTTTACAAAATAGCGGGCGGCAGCATCGGGATTTCCCAGGGGGATAAGGTACCAGGATCTGTCGGCGTAGCTCTCCTTATGAGCCAGAAGATATTCCGCCAGTTGCAGGGCACCTTCTACCGCCAGCGGACGGGTTCCTGAGAGGTCGGCGATAACCAGTACAGCTGGCTTTGTTTTTGTTTTGGCTTTTACTTCATCGCCGATCTCTATGAGGACCATCTTGTTCCCGCCGGGAGTGACGGTCAGTTCCTGCATCCGGCATACATCCGTATGAGCGCTTGCGAGGGCCGACAATTTTTCAAGGGCTACGGCAGGGGTGTCGTATCCTTTCTGCTGGGCCTTTAGCGGGTTGAGCACCGCAAGAACAGTCAGGCCTGTAAGGAAGGCAAATCGTTTTTTTCTGATCATCATGTTCAGTTTTCCGGGTTTAGAAGGTATAAAAGAAAGAAAAAAAATAATAAACAGGGAGGAACTGGATCAATTTTTCGAAAAAATAACAGAAAAATTTTACCCAAACAGAAAAAAAATGCCTTTATTTAATAATTTTATCCAGCTAAACACCTTACCATCAAAATTTAATCTTTATAT
>JBMOLL010000011.1:0-22966 GCA_049325415.1 Bacteroidota bacterium
TACGGCGTGCTGGTATGCTATGATGCAAAGACAGGGGAGAAGTACTGGGAAAAGGAATATGGATCCGGATTTTACTCTTCTCCGATGATTGCCGACGGGAAAGTATATATAATTGATATGGGAGGTGTAATGCATATTATTAAAGCAGGGAAGGAAGGAACAGTCATCGGAGAACCGGCACTTGGCGAAAAAGCCTTTGCAACTCCGGCCTTTTCCGACGGAAGGATTTATCTGCGCGGAGCATCCAACCTGTATTGTATAGGAAAATAGACCAGAATGGAATTTGATCCCCTCGATATAAAAAAGATCATTGATGAGACAGGTTCGGAGCAAAAGAACCTGATCCCTCTGTTGCAGGCTGTTCAAAAAGAATATAACTACCTGCCGGAAGATGTGCTCGGAACTTTGTCGGAGCTGACCGGTATTTCTGCAGCACAGATCATCGGGGTAGCCAGTTTTTATTCCCGTTTCCGGTTTAAACCGGCCGGGAGTCACATGATCAAGGTTTGCGTCGGGACAGCCTGTCATGTAAAGGGAGCAGTGCAGGTTCACGATGCCATCCTACGTCATTTCAAGCTTAAAGAGGGACAGGATACCGATCCTGAAGGAAGGTATACCATAGAAAAAGTGAATTGTCTGGGCTGTTGTACGCTGGCACCCGTGGTGCAGATCGACAACGTCACCTACGGACATGTGGCCACGGGGCAGATCGCAGGGATCATCGAGGATTTTGAGAAACAACTGTCTAAAGGCAGTACCTCGCTTTTCCGTCGTCCCGACGGTTCTGAGATCCTCGGCGAGATCAGGATCGGACTGGGTTCCTGCTGTGTGGCCAGTGGAAGCGATGAGATCAGGAAGGCAGTCAGTGAGACGATCAGTGACAGTGGACTGAATGTCAAACTGAAACATGTGGGTTGTGTGGGCATGTGCCACCAGGTCCCCCTGGTCGAGATCGTTCCTGTCAATGGGGAAGCAGTGTTGTATTCCAAAGTGAATCCCCTGGATGTAAAAGGGATCATCGACCGGCATTTTGCCCCGAAGGGCTTTCTGAAACAGTTGAATCACCGCCTGGGACATATCATGGAAAATCTGCAGGACGATTCGAACTGGGAAGGTATCGAGCGCTATTCGCTCGATGTCAGGGAGAAGCATGTATCTTCCTTTCTCGGCCGGCAGTTGCCTGTTGCGACAGAATTCAGAGGTATGATCAACCCCCTGGACATGGAGGAATACCGTTTGCGTGACGGCTTCGGAGCCCTGGTCACCACTTTTTCCATGCAGCCGGATGAAGTGATCGCAGAGGTTGAAGCAAGCGGGATAAGAGGGAGGGGAGGTGCCGGTTTCCCCACGGGTCGCAAATGGCGCCTGGTGGCCTCCAATCCGGCCGATACGAAATATGTCATCTGCAATGGCGATGAGGGCGACCCGGGTGCATTTATGGACAGGATGCTGCTTGAATCCTATCCCTACCGTGTGATTGAGGGGATGATCATTGCAGCCTATGCCACCGGAGCCACTCACGGTGTCTTTTATATCCGTGCCGAATACCCGCTGGCAGTGTCCAGGATCTCCCGGGCACTGGAGAACTGTCGTTCTGCCGGCTACCTGGGGAACAACATTCTTGGCTCGGGATTTAGCTTTGATGCGGAAATATCGCAGGGTGCAGGTGCCTTTGTCTGCGGGGAGGAAACAGCACTGATCGCCTCTGTCGAAGGTAACCGGGGTTTCCCGAGAATGAGGCCACCCTTTCCAGCAAAAGAAGGTCTCTGGGGCAAACCTACCCTTGTAAACAATACCGAAACGCTGGCACAGATCGGATGGATCATCCGGAACGGGGCCGGAAAATTTGCCGCCATTGGCACCGATACCTCGAAAGGGACAAAAGTATTTGCCCTTGCCGGAAAAGTGGCGCGGGGTGGATTAATTGAAGTACCGATGGGGATCAGCATCCGGGAAGTGGTGGAGGAGATCGGCGGGGGAGTGGCCAATGGAAGGAAATTTAAGGCGGTTCAGATCGGAGGACCGTCCGGCGGATGCATCCCTGAAAGACTGGCCGATACCCCGATCGACTTCGATTCGCTGAAGCAAGTTGGGGCCATGATGGGCTCGGGTGGTCTGGTTGTGCTGGACGACAGCGACTGCATGGTCGATATTGCTCGTTACTTCCTTTCTTTCACCCAGAACGAATCGTGCGGTAAATGTACCTTCTGCCGGATAGGGACCAAACGGATGCTTGAAATACTCGATCGGATCTCCGAAGGCAAGGGTAAGGCTTCCGATATTGCCGATCTGGAGGAACTGGCAAAATGGACCGAGAAGGGGAGCCTGTGCGGACTGGGCAAAACAGCCCCGAACCCGGTTCTTTCAACCCTTCGCTATTTCAGAGAGGAATACGAAGCACATATCAACGGTAAATGCCCGACCGGAAAATGCAAGGCACTCACCAGCTATTTTATAACGGAGGATTGCATAGGCTGTACAAAATGTGCCCAGGATTGCCCGGTTGATGCGATTCCTTTCGATCCGCATAAACGTCATGTGGTCGATACTGAATTATGTATTAAATGCGATGCCTGCAGGCAGGTTTGCCCTGTTAATGCGGTAATCACCAGATAGATCAGGCGATGATAAGATTAACTGTAGACGGTGTAAGCATAGAAGTTGAGGAGGGCACCCCCCTTCACGTGGCAGCCCGCAAGGCTGGCGCCGAAATCCCCGTTATGTGTTATTACGAGGGAATGGAGCATTTTACCTCCTGTATGGTTTGCCTGGTGAAAGATGAGAAAAGCGGCAGGTTGCTGCCCTCCTGCTCGGTAAGCGCCGAAGAAGATATGCTGATCAGCACTGGCGGTGATGAGGTACGGGCAGCGAGAAAAACTGCCCTCGAACTGCTCCTTGGGGAACATACCGGCGATTGCGAAGCCCCCTGCCGGATCACCTGTCCGGCCGGAATGGATATCCCCCTGATGAATCGACTGCTTTCGGCGGGTAATTTTGATGCAGCCCTGGAAGTCGTGAAAAAGGACATTGCCATGCCGGCCATGCTTGGAAGGATCTGTCCCGCTCCCTGCGAAGGCGCCTGCCGGAGAAAACAGGTGGACGAAGCGGTCTCGATCTGCCTGCTGAAACGCTTTGCCGGCGACAGCGATACAGTAATCCCCGTAACCCCGCCAGCAGAAACAGGCAAAAAAATTGCGGTGATAGGAGCGGGACCCGCCGGACTCGCGGCAGCATGGTACCTGCGTCAGCGGGGACACACCGTCAGCCTGTGGGAGAAAGAGAACAGGGCCGGGGGAGCCGTCAGAAAAGAGATATCCCCCGAGATCCTGCCCGAGGCAGTGCTCGACCATGAGATTGCTTCAATCCTTGCAGCAGGGATCGGTTTGCACACGGATACAACCATTGATACCGCGCGCTTTAATGAACTGATGGGCCTCAATGATGCCCTGATTATTGCAGCCGCTATCCCCCGGGAAACAGCTGCTGCATGGGGACTCGAACATAACGGCACGGGGATCGTGGCCGACAGATCGTCGTACCGGGTTGGAGAAACAAAGGTGTTTGCTATCGGCAGTGCATTGCGTCCGTTAAAGATGGCGGTCCGCTCCCAGGGACAGGGCAAGGAAGTGGCTTTCAGTATCGACCAGTTATTCAGCGGGGCAAGAGTTACAGGTGAACCGGTGGACTTTAACAGTCGTTTCGGCAGACTCCTGCCGGAGGAGACCGCCGAATACCTGAAGGAAGGTAAAGCGGGGAACAGGCTGGAACCTGCCAGAGGACTTCCTTCCGGTTTTACGGCAGAAGAAGTCGTTGCTGAGGCCGGGAGATGCCTGCGCTGCGACTGTCGTGAGAAAGATAACTGTCTTCTGAGGGATTATGCCGGTCAGTATCAGGCAGATCAGAAACATTTCCAGGGATCGGAACGGATCCGGGTCAGTAAGATACTGACGCACAGCGAGGTCATTTATGAGCCTTCGAAATGCATCAAATGCGGAATCTGTGTCAGGCTGACATCCCTCGAAAAGGAACGTTTTGGTTTTACCTTTATTGGCAGGGGTTTTGATGTGGTGATCGGAGTACCTTTTAACCGGTCACTTGAGGAAGCCCTGACGGAAACAGCCGGCCGTGTGGTGGAAGGCTGTCCAACCGGAGCACTCTCCTATAAAAAGAAATTACGATGAAAAAATGGATCCTCAGCATAGCTTTTGCTTCTGCCTTAACCCTTTCCTGGTCACAGCAGCAGGGCTGCTGGCCCCTGTACCGGGGCGACAGCGAACTGAAGGGCAGAACACCGGTTGTGTTACCGGATAAGCCGGAACTGCTCTGGACCTTCACGGCCGGAGATAATATTAAATCTTCTCCCGTTGTATGCGGTGGTTATGTGGTTTTCGGAACGGTTTCGGGGGAGGTGATCGCCACAGGCATAGATGGAAAGGAACGCTGGAGGTTTTCCAGCGGGAACGGCATTGAAGCACCGGCACTCATCCTGGAGAACCGGGTGTATCTCGGTAACCTCGACGGGGTCCTTTTCTGCCTCGATCTGGCCACAGGAAAGGAACTCTGGAGCTATGCGACCGAAGGACAGATCAACGGTTCGCCCAATTATGCCAGCGATGGCAAAAGCACAATGATCATTGTGGGAAGCTATGATTATTTCCTGCATGCCGTTGATGCCCAAACAGGGAAATTACGCTGGAAATATGAGTCGGATAATTACATAAACGGCACAGCAGCTGTATCCGGCGGTATGGCTGTTTTTGGCGGCTGCGACGGTTTTTTACATATAATCGATACCCGAACCGGTGCTCTGAAGAAAAAAATGAATATCGCCACCTATGTGGCCGGTTCTGCCGTGGTGACCGGCGGCCAGGCCTACCTGGGCGACTACGACGGGAAGTTCTCCTGCGTCGATATCCTTACCGGGAAGGTATTGTGGCAGTTTGCCAATCCACAACCCGATCAGCCCTTTATTGCTTCTCCGTCGTTGTCGGGCGGTTTTGTCCTCATCGGCAGCCGGGATAAAAACCTGTATTGCTTCAACGGAAAAAACGGTGCCCTGCTCTGGAAATACCCTACAGGAGGCAGAATTGATGCTTCACCGGTGATTGCCGGAGACAAAGTGCTGTCGGTCAATATGAGAGGCGATCTGCAGATCTTTTCCCTGCAAGACGGGAAACTCCTGTGGAGCTACCTGGTCGGCTTCCCGCTGGCCGGCAATCCCGCAGTAGCGGGAAACCGCTTCTATGTTGGGGCGGGCGATGGCAGACTTTATTGTTTCGGTTCAAAATAAACTGTATATTAGATTCTGATTATGAAGATATTACATATTATTCCAGGTTCGGGTGGCTCTTTTTACTGCGGTAATTGCCTGAGAGACAGCAAATACGTTGATGCGCTCAGAAAGCAGCAACATGATGTGGTCAAGATACCTATGTATCTTCCCCTGTTCTCCGATGAACATGATATTACGGATATCCCGGTATTTTACGGGGCCGTCAGCATCTATCTCAAGCAGGTCTTTCCGTTGTTCCGGAAAGCACCAGCCTGGTTCGACAAAATGTTGAATTCCAAGCCAATCCTGAAGCTGGCAGCCGGTTTTGCCGGTTCCACCAGGGCCAAGGGACTGGAGGAAATGACGGTTTCCATGCTGCTGGGAGAGCAGGGACAGCAGAAAGAAGAACTGGAGAGGATGATCGACTGGATCGCAGCACACTGTCAACCCGATATCATCCACCTGTCTAACGCCCTATTGCTCGGACTGGCAAGGGAATTGAAAAAAAGACTGGATGTGCCGGTTCTTTGCTCCCTGCAGGATGAGGATACCTGGGTGGATGTGATGCAGCCCGGTGCACGGAAACGCGTGTGGAAACTGATGGAAGACCGCTCGGAAGATGTCTCATCCTTTATCTCCGTAAGCACCTATTACCAGGGGGTGATGAAGGAGCTGATGAATATTCCCGGAGAAAAGCTGACAACGGTTCACCTGGGTGTCGATCCGGCCGATTACAAGCCGGTTCCGGCAGGGGAGAAGCCGAGAAAGATAGGCTTCATATCGAGAATGTGCTATGACAACGGTCTGGATATCCTTGTCGATGCCTTTATTCTCCTTAAGAAGAAACCCGGATTTGACGATGTTTCACTGGTAATAACCGGTGGATCAACCGGCGATGACGCCCGCTTTATAAAAGGCCTTAAAAGAAAGATCCGGACGGCCGGTCTGTTCCATTCAGTTGAATTCCATGATGAATTTGAAGGGGAAGGGCGCCAGGAATTCTTCCGCAAGGTTTCCCTGATCTCTGTTCCTGTGAGGAATGGCGAAGCTTTTGGTATCTATCTCCTGGAAGCTATGACCTCCGGGATTCCCGTTGTTCAGCCTGAACTGGGTGCATTCCCCGAAATTGTTACTCTGACAGGTGGCGGACTTTTGTATGAGCCGAATCATCCTTCCGTTCTTGCAACAACCCTGGCCAGAGTCCTGTCCGACAGGGAACTGCATGCAGATCTTTCTGCCAGGGGGATCCGGGGGGTGGCTGAGCATTTTGACATTAACACCCAGGCAGGTAAAATGATCGATATTTACAGGCAATACAGCAAATAAAACATAACAGGATGCTATTAAAAGCTGAACAGTTAACGAAAACATACGGTTCCCCCGGTAATAACAGCAGCAGGATCGTCCTTGATCACCTTGGCTTTGAAATGAATGCCGGAGACACTGTGGCAATTACCGGTCCTTCAGGTTCAGGGAAGACGACCCTGCTGAATATTCTGGGAAGCCTTGACAGGGCTGATTCGGGCGAGGTTTACCTTTCGGAACGGAAGTATAGTGACATGACAGCAAGTGATCTGGCACTTTTCAGATCTGCAAGGATCGGTTTTGTTTTTCAGCTTCACCACCTGCTTCCGCAATGTACCCTTCGTGAGAATGTCCTGATCCCGGCAATGGTTGTGAGAGATAAGGAAAAAAGAAAACTGTCGGCTGAACGTGCCGACCGGCTCATGAAACGACTGGGCGTCTGGGAACAGCGCCATCAGAAGCCATCGGAGCTCTCGGGAGGAGAATGTCAGCGCACTGCCGTCATCAGGGCCCTGATCAATTCACCGGAGATCATTTTTGCCGATGAACCTACCGGTGCTCTGGATGAAGAGAATGCACTCGGACTGGCTGAATTGCTGGAGGAAATAAACCGGGAAGAAAAGGTCAGCATTGTGATGGTGACCCATTCCCCGACAATAGCCGCCAGGATGAAAACGGTCTATGAATTGCGACATGGTAAATTGCATCTTGCAAAATAGTTGATTATGAATAGTTTCAGGTTTCTGCTTAAAAGTCTGCTGCATTACCGCTTAAAACACCTTGCCGTATTGACAGGCATTGCCGTCAGCATGGCGGTTCTGACCGGGGCCCTGATGGTGGGGGATACAGTAGCCTGGAACCTGAGGAAGATGGTTGATCTTCGGCTTGGGAGGATCACTCATTCCGTAAATTGCGGTGACCGTTTCGTAACCCTTGATCTGGCCGGCAGAATGGAAGAACAGTCCGAATTGTTGGTTGCACCGATCATGCAGTTGCAGGGCATGCTGCTTACCCCCGACGGCAGGACCCTGAACAGGGTATCGGTAGCGGGAGTGAACACCGGCTTCGGCAAAGTGACGGGGATCGGCACGTTCAACGATTCCCTCAGACACGACGAGGTGATTGTCAGCCGTAATGTAGCTGAACATCTTGGGGTGAAGGTAGGCGACGAGCTCCTGCTGAGGATCAGGAAAGCCAGTCTGGTTCCGCTGAACGCTCCGTTTGTTGCCGACAACGGAGGATCGGTACTTGCCCGCGTCAGGATCAGGGCAGTGGCCGGAGATGATGAACTCGGACGCTATTCCCTCCGGGTGACACAGAGCCCGCCTTTCAACCTTTTTATGTCGCTCACGGCGCTGAATGCGCTTATGGAAACCAGTGGCAAGGCCAATACGCTCCTGATTTCAGCCGGAAAGGAGACCGGCACCTCCATGCTTCAGGCCCGTTTGAAAGAGGCCTGGCAACCTGCCGATGAACAGCTTAAAATCGTTCAGACCGTAACCGGAGAGCTCAGCATCACCTCGGAAAGGGTCTTCCTCGACGACGCTTTAACGCGCGAATTGCAGGGCCTGACCGGGGAGAAGCAGTTTATTCTTACCTATTTTATCAACGCTGTTGAAAAAGGTCAGGCATCAACCCCCTATTCCTTCGTTTCCACCCTGCCTGAGGAAAGCATGGGCCGGAACGAGATCGTGATCAACCGGTGGCTGGCCGGCGATCTGGGAGCAGGCATAGGAGATACCCTGCTTCTAAGGTATTTTCTGGTGGGTCCGCTGAGAGAATTACGGGAAGATTCGGCCCGTTTTGTGGTCAGGGAGGTGGTCGACCTGAAAGGCATCTATGCCGATCCGACCCTGATGCCCGATATTCCCGGGCTGACCGATGCCGGGAACTGCCGTGACTGGGAAACAGGTATTCCGATAAAACTCGACAGGATCCGGGACAAGGATGAGGATTACTGGAACAGATACAGGGGAACGCCCAAGGCTTTTATCCGTATTGACCGGGCCGTCGAGCTCTGGCAGAACCGTTTTGGAAGCTATACCGCCCTGAGGATCGAAGGAGATTCGGGCATTTATAACCCTGTTTCCTCGGAGCTTAGGCAACTGCTTGATCCGGCCGGGGCCGGTATCACGGTTACCGATGTCCGGGCAACGGGCAAGCAGGCGGCAGTCCAGGGTACGGATTTCAGCCAGCTCTTTATCGGACTCGGCTTTTTTGTCTTGCTTGCTGCAGTGATCCTGACCATCCTGCTGCTGTATCTCAACCTGGAAGGAAGAAAAGAGCAGGTAGCGATCCTTTCGGCGACCGGATTTACGAGAAGCAGGATCATCAGCCTCCTGGCAACGGAACAATTACTGCTGTGCATACCGGCCATCGTACTCGGCATTCTCCTGGCCGTGTTCTATAATCACCTTGTTTTTAAGCTGCTGAACGGACTCTGGGGAGATATCGTCAGGACTGAACTGATAAAGACAGTCGTACTGCCTTCAACCCTCCTGAAAGGAGCTCTTATCACCCTGTTTATTAATGCTGCAGCGGTGATTCTCACCGTCAGAAGGTTTATCCGGCCTGCCGTGCATGAAGGACACAGGAGATCGTCGGGAAATGGGAGAAAATGGTCCGGGCCGTTTGTAATATCAGCCGTTCTTATTCCGGCAGCGGCTTCATTATTGTTGATCGTCTGGCAACTTGCCGGAAAGGAAACCGTAATGCCTTCGGTGTTTTTTCTCTCCGGGGGTCTCATGCTCATTTCCGCACTTTCCGGCATGTATTTTCTTCTTTCACGGGGCTTCAGTCCCGCTGCAGGAAATATCAGCCCGTTACGCATTGCACTTTCAAACAGCTTCAGGAACAGGGGCAGAAGCCTGGGCATTGTAAGCCTTTTCGCCCTGGGTTCATTTATCGTGATATCTACCGGAGCCAACCGGAAAGATCTTTTCGTTAATGCTTCCGATCCCCGGAGCGGTACAGGAGGCTTTACCTGGTTTGCCGAATCGGCGGTTCCCGTACTCCATGATCTGAACGAGCCCCGGGTAAAGAATGATCTTGGAATTCCCGGGTCGCTGTCGTTTGTTCAGTTTATGAAAGGCGAAGGGGACGATGCCAGTTGTTTGAACCTGAACAGGATAAATCAGCCGGCCATACTGGCTGTTTCACCGGACAAGCTTAGCGGACGCTTTAGTTTTATCTCGGGTATTCAATCCCTTCCGGCTGGAGATCCCTGGTCGGTGCTTGATTCAGTTTTCCCTTCCGGAGTTGTTCCGGGGATTGCTGATGAAACAGTCATAAAGTGGGGACTGGGGATGAAAGCCGGGGATACACTTCATTATACCGATGGAAACGGGAACGATATGGCTGTTCTGCTTGCCGGCGGACTGGCAGGTTCGGTTTTCCAGGGAAATGTTCTGATCTCCGGGAACCAATTTCTCCGGCACTTCCCCGATCACAGCGGTACCTCGGTATTCCTTATCTCTGAGCCGGCCGGAAATGAACTACAGGATGTGGAGCAGCTCAGGAACGTGATGCGCGATTATGGCTGGGACATGGAACTGACGGCTGCCCGTCTGGCGGCATTCAACAGTGTCACGAATACCTATCTGTCTATTTTTCTTGCCATGGGTGCTCTTGCACTGATGATCGGAACGATCGGGCTGGCCATAATCCTCCTCAGGACCATGCTGGAGCGTAAAAGTGAAATAGCGCTTCTGGGTGCGGTCGGTTACAGGCGCAGGGACATTTTCCGGCTGGTTGCCACAGAGTTCCTTGCCTTACTTTTCGCAGGTATTCTTGCCGGTTCGCTCGCGGCCGTTATCGCCACCCTGCCCTCGTTGCTGAGTCCGAATACCGGCGTATCCCTGGCAGGGATCGGGAAAATCATCCTTTTACTGGTCATTAACGGTTTATTCTGGATCCTCTCATTCACAGCCCTGGCGGTTGTCCGCAAGCAGAACGTTCAGGCACTCAGGAACGATTGAATCAGAAAAGCCTGGAGAGTTTTCGGGGGATGGGGGATTCAATCCGGATGTTTTCTCCTGTAAGAGGATGAATCACCTCCAGTTTCCAGGCATGCAGTCCCAATCTGTCGGAAGGATTCAAATCAGAGCCGTATTTCTTGTCGCCGATAACCGGATGCCCCGATTCAGCCATATGTACCCTGATCTGGTCGCGTTTCCCCTGTTTTATTCTGATTTCCAGCATGGTAAACAGTCTTGACCGACGAATGACCCTGTAGGAGGTCTCTGCAAAATCCCCTTTTAAGCGGTCCTGGGAAGAGCCAACCCTGTACCCGCTGTCATCGCGGATAAAAGACGAGATCGTCCCTTCATCGTTTTCTATTTCTCCTTCCACCACAGCAAGGTAAACCCTGTCTTTAACCAGGTCGTTCCATTTTTTCTGGAACAGACCCTGGATTTTCTCACTTCTGGCGAACAGCATTACCCCGGAGCTTTCTCTTTCCAGGCGCTGAATGGGATATACAACGTTGCTCCTGTTTTCAAATTTCACGTGTTTGATAAGGATGCCCAGCGCCGTTTGCTGCCGGCCGTTTTTGTCGGGTACAGACAGGATACCTGCATGTTTATCGATGGCGATCAGGTCGTTATCCTTATAAAGAATGGTGATCCCCCTGAGGCTCTTTTCTTCCCCGCCTCTGTAGGCTTTTACAGTTACCTCGTTTCCCGCTGCCAGGGGCCTGTTGAACTGGCTTTCGCTGATACCGTTAACCAGGATCTGGTTTTCCCTGAGCATGGTCTTTATATTATTCCTGTTTTTACCAGGCAGGACCTCTGTCAGGAAACTCATCAGTTCAACGGACTTTGTAACCCTGAAGTGCTGGTCTTCCTTTTTTTGCCGGAATTGATTGGACATCTGCTGAGTGTTATTTTTTTGGTTCCCAGTAGCATACCTTGGGAGAGACAATGCTCCCGTCGGTTTTGAGGACCTTCATGGCTTTGTCCACTTCTTTCCGGTCTATACCTGAAATGTCGGCTATTTGTCCGGCACTCAGGGGCTTGCCAGCCTGTTTCATCACTTCGATGACTTTGTCTTTTGTCTCCATATGAATCTGTTAAATGGAATTAAGAGTGCTAAGGTAAAAAAAAGTCCGGGCATCACACTGCATCACTACTTATCCGGGAACGAAAACTTTGGTATTCTCCACCATTTTGCCGGTATCGGCTGTGGTTTCTTTATTCCACAAAATCAAAAATCCGCTGGTATATTTCAATGAATTCCTCCTGGCTGAAGCCCAGATGCTTACCGTCGGGGATCAGCAGCAGTTCGTTTTTCACCTTCAGGCTGTCGAGACGGTGATGAAGGGCAAGTGCCTGCGAAGGAGGAACTACTTCATCCTTCATCCCGTGAATGCTTATCACGGGAGGTGAATGCGCAGAGAGCCTGTTCACCGGCGAGTAATCATCCATGATCAGTTCCCTGTCGTTAACCTTGTTCAGCCATGAGGCAGCGTAGTTCCATTCCGGTTTTTCATTACGCAGGTAGGTTTCCACTTTTCTGATATCCGTGATTCCGAACCAGTTGATCACTGCCTTTATCTGAAGCTTGTCGCCACAGAAACAGGGATGACTGCCCGGCAGGGTATTCAGAAAGCCTGTTAGCAGGGCCAGGTGCCCACCGGCAGATTCGCCGGAGAGATATACCCGGTCCGTATCGATCTGGTAATTTGATGCATTCTCTGCAATCCACCGGAGCGCCAGCATGCAGTCGTCCACTGCCTGTGGTGCAGTTCCTTCACCCCGTCGGTACTCGATGTTCACAATATTCCAGCCCTTTTCCATGTATGGAAGGAAAAAGGGTGTGACCGTCTCTTTGGATCCGCCACACCATCCTCCCCCGTGAATATAAACAAGAACCGGATGGATGCTTGTATCGGGCTTCCAGTAATCAGGTTCGCCAATCCAGGATCCCTGGGTGTAAACATCGAGCACTTGCCCGGGTAGGGGGCCATAGGGGATATCTTTCGAAACTGAAAAACGCTGTGCCCGGAAAGGACTGTTATCAGGGCTGGGCGGGACAGACGACTGCTTACAGGCTGGCAGGAAAGCTACCAGCAAAAAAAGAAGTATCCTGTACATAATCAAAGGTTTATGCGGGTAAGCCCCTTCAGTTTTATATCTTCCGAAGAACTTCCCACCATAAGACGTACAGTGCCCTGCTCAACCACAAAACTATTTTTTCCGGTATCCCAGTAGGCAAGATCAGCTTTTTTTACTACCAGCGGTACGGTGAGTTTCTCTCCGGACTGCAGGTGCACTCTTTTAAATCCCCTGAGTTCTTTTAATGGGCGTTCTACTGCGGAACCCGGGTAACTTGCATAGAGCTGGACAACCTCGTCACCATCCCTGGTGCCCGTGTTCCGGATATCAACCAGCACGGTGAATTCCTCTTCGCCGGCTCCGACTTCTTTCGGGCACCTCAGGTTTGAATACTCAAATGTGGTATAACTCAGGCCGTAACCAAAAGGAAATAATGGTTTTTCTTTCGCGTACATGTAGGTTCTTCCGTTGCGGATATTGTAATCCATCATGGGAGGCAGGACTTCGGTGGAGGAGGGCCAGGTCTGCACCAACCGCCCGGCCGGATTATAATCCCCGAACAGCACATCGGCAAGGGCACTGCCCTGTTCCTGACTGCAATGGGTCATATGGACGATGGCCGGAATATTCTGCCAGGTCCAGTTTATACTGTAAGGGAAACTGCTGATCAGGACAATAATTGTATTCGGATTAACCGCATATATCCTTCTAATCAGGTCTTCCTGTTCCAGTTCCAGGACCTTCCTGTCGACCGCTTCCTTACCATCGCTTGGAACGGGGCATTTTGCCCAACCGGCATTCCCGGTGGTATGATTTCCCACGACCACAATGGCAATATCGGCATTGCGGGCAATTTCCACAGCTTTGTTAAAAGAGTTGTCACGGGCAAAAGATACCTGGCTGTAGCCGGAGGTCTTGCTTATAATACCCTGAAGAGGAGAGATGTAGTAGGGAGGTGTTCCCGAGTACCAGTCGAGCAGAACGGTATCGGCCCAGGGTCCGATCACGGCAATTTTGCTGTTTTTCTTCCTGTCAAGGGGGAGCAATTGATCCTGGTTCTTCAGGAGCACGATGGATTCCCGGGTTACCTCAAGTACTGCATTCCTGTTCTCCCGGGTCAGCCAGGGTGCTATACTGTCTGTGATCCCGATCTTCCTGTACGGGACCAGGTCGGGGGGATCGAGCTGACCCAGTTTTATCATTACCCTGAAAACACCACGGAGAGCTTCATCGAGGTCTGCTTCGCTGAGGTAGCCATTGGCGAGTGCACCGTAGACGCCCAGTACATAATTATCCAGAAACTGGTTGATCCCGGCATCGAGGCAGGCTTCTGCAGCATGGAAAGGATCGGAATAGCTTTTATGTGCGGTCTGTAGTAAGCCGTAAGCTCCTCCGTCGGTGCAGATGATGCCGTTCTGACCCCATTCTTTCACCGTGATGTTTTTCAGTATCGGACTGACAGTCATTGGGATGCCGTTCACTGCATTATAGGAAGCCATATAGGCCCTTGAACCACCTTCGGTCACTCCTTTGTAAAAAGGGTAGGAGTAATATTCCCTGAAGAGCCTTTCATCGAAATCGGAGGATGAGCTGTCGCGACCGTTTTCATTGCTGTTGGCAAGAAAATGTTTCATCAGGGAGGCCGTCATCCAGTAATCAGGGTCATCCCCCTGCAAACCTTTTACAAAGGCAACAACCATGTGGCCGTTAAACCAGGCATCTTCACCATAGCATTCTTCTGTTCTTCCCCATCTCGGGTCTCTTCCAAGATCGGCATTCGGTGCTCTGACCACCAGTCCGCCGCGCCGGAAATGTTCATTCTGAAAGAGGTAGCGGGTTTCATATGCTTCAATGCCGGCAACCTTTCTGAGAGCCTCCGGATCCCAGGTCTCAGCCAGGCCAATTGCCTGGGGGAAAATCGTCGTCGGGGTCGGATTCCGGCTTCCCCAGTTACTGGGCCCTCCCTGGGCCAGTCCGTGCAGTCCTTCCACATGGCGCGCCCCTTTCACACCCAGCCGGGGTACAGATGGATCCGTTCCCAGGCAGGCCACCTTTTCATCGAGGGTCATCAGAGAGAGAAGGTTATCTATGCGTTCTTCCATCCCAAGATCCGGGTTTTCAAAGGGATAACGGTATACGGTCTGAGCCCTTGAAGGTAGTGAAACTGAAAGGGAAATCAGGAGGGTAACCGCAATGGCGAGACAACGTCGGTGAAGTTCAGGTGTTCTCATAATTATGGGTTTAGTTTTCAGATTTTCGGATTTTTCGGGCCAGGTCCTGCAACCCTTCCATGTTTTTCTCGAGTACCGGTTTGATATCCTGGCCTTCGGTGTGTCCCAGGATGCCAATCGTTCCAGTGAAGCCCGAATCATAGACCTTTTTAAGCATGGCATATTCCAGGTCACCTTCTCCCACCGGGATGATCTTTGGTCCCTCTTTTTTCATCCCGTTGATATTCACGGCCGAGAGGTAAGGCAGCATCCGTTCGAAAAGCTCGGGGAAACGTTCGGTCTGCAAGTGGCCGTGGTGGAAATTATACACGATCCGAAGGTGCTCAGGGTCGATATTCCGGATCAGTCGGATCTGGTTTTCGGGCTCGCCGAACCAGCCCCCGTGATTATAAAGGGCTACCGTTGAACCCGACTCTGCTGCCCGGCTTTGTACTGCCCGTATGGCTTTTTCAGCTTTGGCCAGTTTTCCGGCCTCATCCAGGCCGTCAAAGTAGGATTCAGGAAAGGAGAGCCAGAGTTCGGTAGAAACCTTCTCATCACGCAGAGTGTTGAAAATAAACTCATTGGACGGGTTAAAAAGGGATGAGTCAGCACCGTCCACCCAGAGCCACACTGCTCTGAGCCTAATATGTCCTTCTCTGAGGACCTGCAGCTCATGTTTAAAAGATGGCAGGTGTTCATCCCTGTAATCGTAGGCCAGCTGGCTGATACCGAGATCCCTGAGCATAGCCGCCCGTTCTTCCGGTGTACGGTTCTGGGCGTCAAAGGGAACAATGCACCAGGCTACCAGGTTTTCGTTGCGAAAGGGATCATCTTTTCTCATCAGGTTATGCTTGCAGGCCGAGACCAGGAGGACCGGCAGAAAGGAAAGAATGATGAATATTCTTCTCATGGTCAGAGGATTTATTTGTCATCTGCAAAGAACCTTCCCAGGCGGGCAACAATTTCCTTTCTAAGTTCCAGGGGATCAATGATCCCGTCGTGGCTGTAAACCACTTCGCCTCCGGGAGCAAGCAGAAGGGTCAGGGGGAGGTTGCCCTGCCAGGCAGGGTAGAGTGCTTCTGCGAGTTCATCCATGCTTGCCCCGGTGTAGAGATAATTACTGACTGCTGCATCCTTTTTCCGGAGAAAATCCAGAACAGTCATTTCCCTTGCCGGCTGATCCGCCGAGATCGTCACCAGTTCGAAATTCCGGTTCCCGTACATGCGCTGCATGTTCACCAGTTCTGGAAATTCAATGACACAGGGTCCGCACCAGGTCGCCCATACGTTCACAAGCCGGTATTTTTCACCGGCATTTTTCCGGAGGGCCTTGATGGTATCCAGATCGGCCGGTAACAGGCTCACCTCTTTTGAAGCCCATTCTTCATCCAGTTGCTTTTTCCATTCTTTTTTACTGATCCATTTAATGGAGCAGCCAAAAACCCTGGTTGTTTCAACGGGTACGGGAGCGCCGGTCAGCAATGCTTTAATGGCATTTTCCGCATCCCTTTTAACCGGCACGGCATAGGGATTTTCCGTATCGTCGATGCGGCCGCAATACCTGAGTTTTCTTTCCCGGTCGAAGATAAAAACATGGGGTGTGGCTACAGGTCCGTAAGCCAGTGCGGTTTTCTGGTCATCACCGTCATACAGGTATGGAAAGGGAAAGTCGGCATCACTGGCTCTGACCTTCATCTCTTCATAGGAATCGCCCAGATCGGAGTATCCCAGTTCCTCAAGGCATACTGCATCCGGGTTATTGGGAGAAATGGCCACCACCCTCAGGTCTTTTTCCTGGTATTTCTTGCTCAGCGCAATGAGTCTTTGTTCATAGGCCTGGGCTGTTGGACAGTGGTTTGCCGTGAATACGATCATGAGAATCCGGCTGGTATCGAAGTCGCTCAGCTTCCAGATCTTTCCGTCGGTCCCTTTCAGCGCAAAGTCGGGTGCCGGCTCTCCGATCTTCAGGATGGGGACTTCAGCAGCCTGAAGCAAAGTGAGTTGGAAAAGTATGAAAACGGGGATCAGAATCTTTTTCATAGCATTTTTGTAATTATTTAACGGTTTGATCAACAGGCATTCCAAGCGACTCATATAAAGTCTTTCTTCCTTTTTTGTCTTTTTCGAGGACCGATCTGGCATACGCGGCTACTTCGGGGGCAATCCGCCGGGGAACTACGATTACACCGTCACCGTCGGCCACTACCACGTCACCGGGGCAGACCAGTACACCGCCCATGGAAATGGGCCGGTTAACGGATTCAAGTTCGTTTCTTCCGGGCCGTATTCCCCTGCCTTTTTCCCTCAGGTAGAGCGGAAAACGTTCCAGTCCCACTTCATCGGTATCTCTTGACGAGGCATCGGTAATGACCCCGACTGCGCCTTTCTGTTTCCAGACCAGGACATTGTTGGAACCGATGGTGCCGATATCCTTTTCTTCCACATCATCGATCATGATAACCACTCCCTTATGGATAAGGGGAATGAAGCTTTCCGGACTGTACTGGTTGTAAAACGCTCCTTCCCACAGGCTGAAATCTTCACCCGGAGCCGGGCGATCGGGCCGCTGGGTGGGGACATACCTGACAGTGAGTGCTATCCCCCTGATAACATGCGACATGTTGGTGTAATCGACCCAGGAGGGGTGAATCGCCGGGTCAACAAAACCCTGGCCCGGATAACCGGCCATATCCATGCCATCGGATACATCGGCCACCCGGAGTCCTTCAAAGAGCCGGAGCAACTCCAGGTCCTGCTCTTCGCTGTACCAGGATGTCGGGATGAAACCGGCCCCGTGCGCCAGGTCCTCTCCTCCAGACTGCTGGGCATTTGCACCCATGCATGACAGGATTAGACATAGAAAAATAAGGTACATTTTTTTCATCAGTGATCAGTTTTGGTTCTACCTTAAAAAACAGGATCAGCAGGATCCCCTCCCTGTGCACCGGTACTAAAAACTGCCCATGAGCCGGGGCTGACCTAATTTACTGATCCGGCAAATTTTGAAAGCAAGCGAATATAATTTACCTGGTAGCCACAGCTGTTCTCGGTAATTTCCCAGGAGTTCAGGGGCCAGCTGGTATTGAAATCCTTGTACGACTTCTGTTCGGGTTGATCCAGCGGTGGAACCAATGGTTCAGAATCACAGACCTCGTTGTTTTTCTCTTCGCCGCAGGAATCGGGGCAGCACCTGTCTCTCCGGTAATGCGGATTCGGTCCTCCGGTAAGGTAGCCGGGAGGAGGTCCGTAGGTGGAACTACCCACCCGGTCCCACAGGGCGCTTCCATTGCAGAACCAGCTGTGGTAGAACTCGTTGACGCAGTTCTCGGCGCCAAAAGCATACATATTCGACAGATAGACCATTCCCTGGGGATTTACACCATGAATATAGTGGAGATAATCCTGGGCAATGTTCCTGAAATTTTCAGCCTGAGAGGGATCACTGCCGCAGCTGAACATATGGTAATACATGCTTCCCTGGCAGCTTTTCACCGAATTGCTGCCCCAGGTATAGTCCTTGATATAGGCATGGTAGGGATCGGTCTCATTCAGGATGGCTGGCAGGTTATTCTTACCTTCCAGGATGGACTGGGTATAACTGGATCTGATTTTTTTTGCAATCACGGGATCCGCTGACTCCAGCCCGGCATAGAAAAGCAGCATATCCTGTTCTTCCGCATCGAAGGGAATGGATACGCTCCATTTAACCAGATGGCTATCCTGGTAATGGGTATCAAAATAGTCGCGATACCCGGCTTCACCGGTAGCAAAGAAGAGATAGCAGGCCGCTTCCAGTTTCACCATACCGCGCTGGTAATCGCTCACCTCCTGTCTTCCGGCACCCAGGCCGGTGGAATGGTATTCCGGGTCATTATTATTAAAAAGCACTTCCGGATGAGCGTCAGCCCAGCTCCAGGCAGCCTTTGCCTGTTTCAGTAAAAGATCCCCGTATTCTCTGTCTCCGGCTGAGGAGAAAACAACGGAACCCAGGGCAAAGGCAGCCGCTGTATTCAGGGTGGCAGAGGTACTAACCGGACCATGATAACTCGGACCTTTAGCGGCAGAGGGCGGACTGGCATGGGAGAGCCCGACTATGCTCAACACACTCCCGTCGTCCTGTTGAAGTTTTAAGAGGTGATCCAGGCCCCAGCGTACTTCATCGAGCAGATCGGCCTGCCCGTTGCCCGACCATGGCAGGTTATAGTCGTCGCCCCAGACGGCCGGATTTTCCCGGTAGGCTTTCAATAATTCCACCACATAATTCGCGGTCCAGTTGGTGTATTTGTTATAATCGCCGGCATCAAACCAGCCTCCGCTTACGTCTTTTTCTGAGAGCGGATTCTCTTTATCAAAGAACGAGCGGCAATGCAGGTCCTGGAGGGGGCCTGTATGACTGGCCTCATCAGCCCATCCGACTCCGGCATAGCGTGCTTCTTTCGGATAGCCGGCGCGCTGATAGTAAAAGGTTCTCACGGCCTGCTTAAGTACTTCGTTATAAACATCTCCGGCAATTCTGAAGGGGTAGGATGCCGCATGATTGGTCAGATCCAGTATAAAATATTCACCGGGTTCGCTTACGCCGGAAAAGTCGAAATACCAGATCTGGTCTCCACTTGAAGGATCAGTATTACCATCGTTCCATGAACGGATTTTGCCCCGGAAAACCTCCGCACCGGTCAGTTTACTGACCAGGGCCATTTCTTCCCCCGGACAGTATTCCTCACCGGCATCCCAGCCTATGACCGGATTCCGGATCACTGCAATTTTCCTGGAATCGGGCAGGTAACCGAACTGATCAATGGTGATATACCTGCAAGGTTCCTGTGCAGAAAGGTTCATGGAGAAGACAAGCAGGACCGTGACGAGGCTTGTTCTCAGCTGCCTTGAAAAGAATGGGGTTATGCCCGCTATCATAAATTAAGCGTTAAAGGTTTATTTTTTAAGGATGGAATTGCTCACAAAGGCGATCTTTTTGCCATCGGGCGACCAGCTGGGAACGTTGATGGTTCCCTGTCCTCCATACAGATAGGCCACCACCCGGGGTTCACCACCACCGGCCGGTATGGTCCGAAGCAGAACATGCTTGTAAAAAGGGTGATCCGCAGCATCGACATCGGGCGGGAAGGACAGGAATACCAGGGTTTTCCCATCGGGTGAAACATGGGGAAACCAGTCGTTGAGACTGCCTGAAGTAAGTTGTTCCTGTCCTGAACCATCGGGACGCATTCTCCAGATCTGCATGGTGCCCGTCCTTGAACTGTTGAAATAGATATAATTCCCGTCGGGGGAATATTCCGATCCGTCATCGAGTCCCGGGGTATCTGTCAGACGGGTTTCCTTCTTTCCATTCACCCCGATTTTATAGATATCGAACTCACCTTTCCTTTCGGCTGTATAAATAAGGTATTTGCCGTCGGGCGACCAGCCATGGAGGTAGGAGGGACTTTTCGAAGTGACCCTTCTGGGTTCACCCCCGGAAGAGGGCAGAACAAAAATGACCGAGCGGTTCCCATCAGCCTTTACATGATTGCTGATCCCGAGCATGCTACCATCGAACGACAGGACATGGTCATTATTATTGTTTACCGCGCTTCCGGTGGGAAGAACTGAAACCTCTCCGCTGGCCAGTTCATACCGGTACAACAAACCTTCACTGTTATAAATAAGGTATTTATTGTCGGGCGTCCAGTTTGGCGCCTGGATCGATACGGGCGACTGGAAGATCATTTTTCGCAGGCCCGTTTCCATATCCATGATCTCGAGATTGCTTCCGATATAGTCCTGGTACGGAACGAAATCATCAGCTGCAGGATAGATGATCCGGACGTTTGAAAACACAGCCGATTCCAAGACACTGTTGTCATGAGAGCAGATAAAAAGTCCGGCATAGACTTCCTCACCCAGTTTGATATCGCTGACGCTCAGGGTGTCGAATTCATTGCCGTATACTGCGCAAGAAAAGATGATCCGGTCGCCTTTTTTCTCAATCCGGATAATGTTTGCTCCATTTACTTCAGACCTCAGTTCGCCGGTTTCTCCTCCTTCCAGGGCCCTGAACTGCAGGGAGGTAAGTCCGTCGCCATGAACCGTTCCACTCACATGGGGAGCATCGGTGGCAAGGGACTTACGGAGCATGATCCCGATCTTCCGGTGTTCGTGTTTACCTTCGCCCTGAAAGGCAATCCGGGCCTGGATTATAAAGTGATCGTTCAGTTTCTCCCAGAGGAAAAAATACTGATCCTGTGTTCCCCAGATATTCTCGCCCGATCCGCTCAGGGAAAAGGTCTGTTCCAGTTGATTATAGGAAAAATGTCCGGGGATAGCACAATGGCCGATGTCTTGTCCGTTCCGGAAGGGTCCGGTCCGGTAATCCTGGGTAAAAGCAGTGATGGTGTTCATAGTCAGGAGAATTAAACTGATCCGCCTGATCCTGCCGATCGACAAAATCCTGTTCATATTCTTTTTCTTGCAAGATGCAATTTTTTGCCTAACAAATCCAGTTTTTTGCCTGCCGATTGACTTACTTAACGTCAAAGTTACGCTAAGTGCTTATTTTACACTCATTTCCACCTATTGCTTTGATTTATATAGGGTTATTTTTTTTTGGAATTGAACTGAATTTGAAAAAAAAAGATCATAAAAACCAATAAACACGCGGCAGAAACAAAAATTTATTTTAAATTGCTACCACTGAATAACTATTTTCTAGTACTAACTTAATCTAAAATTACTATGAAGTTAAAAATTCTACTTCTAACACTTCTGATGTCAGCTGGTTTGCTCTCCGCGCAGATCAACACGACATTGGTGATTTCTGAGGCCAGGATGGACCGTGCTGATCACTGCTATATCGAGCTGACCAACATGGGCTCCACCGATATTAATCTCAGTGAGTATGAGTGGGGTATGCTTACCCCCTGGAATACACTTCCCGATGGCTGGCCGATCGCACCAAAGGTTACCAACCAGTGGTTGATGCTTCCCAATGTGGTCCTTACACCGGGCGAATCCTTTGTTATCGCAGCCGTACTGGACTACACTGAAGAGCAGTACAAGATTGATGAAGCCCGTTTCGGTTATTCACAGGACTGGAACGAGTATGTAACCAAACCGGAAATGTGGAAACTTGCCGATATGAAGATCCACAAACCTGAGGCTGCTGTGTCTGATCCAACCGACAGTATTACTCCAAGTCATCAGCTTACTGACACCTGGGGAGGTCGTGATGTATGGTACATCAGGCATCATGCTCCGAATGGCGACTCAGCCGTTATCGACCAGGTTGGTGGCTTATTTTCTGATGCTGACGGCACAAACCCCGACGGTGGTAATCAGGATGTTGCCGGTGTAACCTCTGCAACCTCACAAACCGTTATGGTTCGTCGTTTTGATGTGAAACAGGGGAATACCACTTTTGTAAGGGGTATTGACCTGACCGATTCAGAATGGATTCCCATTCCTTTCCTCGGCGGTCAGTGGGAACCCAACCGTGCCGTATTCTGGACAGTGGGCAACCACGGTGCCTATAATCTGGATGAAGCCACTCTGACTTCCTCCACGATTGATATCGACTGGGTTAATAACAAACTTACGGTTCCCTGGGGTGTAAGGGGTGATGACTCCATTATGTACCAGTTCAACCGGGTTCCCGGTCTGGCATGGCACTACGACTATGCTGCCGTTCATGAAGATTCCGCTTTTGTATCCTGCCGCACCGGTGATGTGCTGACAGTTTATGCCTGCGGCGACGACATGGACAAGATCATGTTTGACATCGAAGTGGCAGCTCCTACCGCAGATGCCAATCTGGTTATTCCCAAAAGAATGTTGAACAATGAAGGCTGGTACGATGGAGGCGCTGTTCCTTTTGAGGTAACCGACGGTGTTCCCGGAATGGATACCGTTAGGGAGGTTGCTTATGCCACCCGCGTCGATACACTTTTCAAATACCTCGAGAAAGCTCCGCTGGCTACCTGGGAAATTGTCTGGGTAGACGGAAATGAGAGAGTTGACGTTAAAAACGGAGATATTCTCAGGGTTACAGCAGAAAATGGTACTTCAGTAAAAGATTATTTTATCAAGGTTCAGGACTACAGGAAAGATCGTAACGCTTATCTGAGCGC
>JBMOLL010000012.1:0-22712 GCA_049325415.1 Bacteroidota bacterium
GGGATCCCTGGAAGGCAGCATAAGCTGGATAGGCAATGACATCATTTTCATCGACAGGCAACCGGTATACCGGGTCAGGCTGACACTGGCAGCCGACAGCCTTACCCTGCCCAACGGATCTGCCGGAGCGATCAGGAAAGGGATGACCCTGACGGTGCACCTGGTGCTGACAGGCCGAACCCTGATGCAACTCCTTTTTGATAAAACCGAGGACTGGTTGAATCCGAATATCTGGCACTGAAAGCTTTAAGGTACCGGCAGTCAGGTTCTGCCAGCTGCCTGAGGAAGAGGGTTCATCCATTTCAGATTAACGGGCAGCGGAACGACCCAAAGATAAAAAGCAAGTACTATGAGAATTCCTCCCAGGTGTACAGTCAGACAGCGCGACGTGAGCGACTGCGGAGCAGCCTGCATTGCGTCGGTTGCTGCATTTTACCATCTGCAGCTGCCGGTTTCCTCCATCAGGCAGGTCGCCGGTACCGACCAGAAAGGGACCAATGTTTTAGGATTGGTAAAGGCTTTGAATCGCTTTGGCTTCCAGGCAAAAGGTGTTAAGGGCTCACTTTCCGCACTTCCCGGGGTACCCCTTCCGGCCATCGCACACGTGGTGCTTGATAACAGGCTCCTCCATTACCTGGTGATCTACCGGGTTACCGGCAGTAAGGTAATTGTGATGGACCCGGGCAGTGGCGGGAAAAAGGTTTACAGCCGGGACGCCTTTGAAAAAATATGGACCGGGATACTGGTGATCCTTGCACCGGGTACCGGGTTCAAGCCCGGTAAGCAGGTAATTTCCCGCTCACGCCGTTTGCTGTTCCTTTTAAAACCACACCGGACTGTACTCTGCCAGGCCCTTTTCGGCGCGATTATTTACACCATCCTTGGCCTGTCGACTTCCATTTACATCGAAGTACTCACCGACAGGGTGATGGTTACAGGTAACCTGAACCTTCTGCATCTGATGGGGATCGTGATGATACTGATCATCCTTTTCCAGTTGTTTCTCAACGTCATGAAGAATATCCTGGTCCTGAAAACAGGGCAGAAGATCGATGCCCGCCTTATCACAGGCTATTTCCGTCATTTACTCAGGCTTCCCCAGGACTTTTTTGATACCATGCGTACGGGTGAGATCATTTCACGAATCAACGATGCGGTAAAGATAAGGGCCTTCATAAACGACACGGCCATTACCCTGATAGTCAACGTCCTGATTGTGTTCTTCAGTTTCCTACTGATGTTTCTTTACCACCGGAGGCTTGCGCTCATCATGCTGACGGTGATCCCGTTTTACCTGACCCTCTACATCATCTATAATGCCCTGAACAGAAAGCAGGAAAGGCGGATCATGGAGAGCAGTGCCGAACTGGAGAGTCAGCTCGTGGAATCGGTCCGGAACCTGAGAACAATCAAACAGTTTGGCCTGGAGGAGTGGACCGGGATGAAAACGGAAGGGCGTTTTTTATCCTTGCTTGAGACGGTTTATCGTTCGGGGGTGAATTCGGTATTCAGTTCCGGCACATCGGAATTTATCGGCAGGATATTTACAGTGGTTCTGTTATGGGCGGGAACGGGTTTTGTGCTGGATTCGCTGATCACTCCCGGGAAGCTATTATCCTTTTACAGTCTGCTGGGCTATTTTACAGGGCCGGTGATCAGCCTGATCGGCATGAATAAGCTGTACCAGAATGCACTGATTGCCGCCGACCGTTTATTTGAGATCATGGACCTGGAGCGGGAGCGTGATGAGGAACAGGGCATTGAGTTGACGGAGAGTGGTTCCGGAGACATCGTCTTTGAGTCGGTGCATTTTGGTTATCGCACCCGTGCCGAGGTACTGAAAGGCCTGGATCTCCGGATCAGAAAGGGTGAAGTTACCGCGCTCACCGGAGAAAGCGGATCGGGAAAAACGACGATTGCCGCCCTGCTGCAGGCTGTTTATCCCCTGGAGTCGGGCAGGATCCTTATCGGGGGATACCCGCTTGACCGGTATACCCTGAGCTCGGTCAGGAACATGATCGGGCTGGTTCCTCAGAACCTGGATCTTTTTTCCGGAACCATTGCCGAAAATATTGCACCCGGAGAGTTCCGGCCCGATATGAGCCGTGTACTGAAGATCTGCAATGACCTTGGCATGAATGAGTTCATCGAAGGGCTGCCCTACGGGATCTTCACGATGCTGGGAGAGAACGGGATCAACCTGTCGGGCGGACAGCGACAGAAACTGGCCATCGCCAGGGCCCTGTACCGGGATCCCTCCTACCTGATTTTTGATGAAGCTACCTCCTCCCTGGACTCCGTTTCCGAGCACTACCTCCAGCAGGTGATTGCCCGGCTGCGTCGCGAGGGAAAGACCGTTATTCTGATTGCCCATCGCCTGTCGACCCTTCAGCAGGCCGACAGGATAGCCGTTTTGCATGAGGGAAGGATAGCTGAATCGGGATCCCATGACGAACTACTGGAAGCAGGGGGAAGATACAGGTATATGTGGGATAAACAGACCATCATTCTTCAAAAAGAAAGAATCCATGAAGGCGGTTAAAATTTCTGCTGGCTCTCCCAAAAATACATGATGGCGAAAATTATCCCGGGATGGTGTGATTTTAGACTCCGGTACGGCCCATTTTCAAAACTATAGACTAATTTTAGTAGGGAATTGAGTTTTTGCACAGACTCCCGTTGTACGCCATATTGTGAGCACTTTACATGAAAATTAAGTATGCTATATTAATTTTGATTATAGGGATAGTGGGTTACGAATTATTTTTCTACTTCAAGCCATTTAAACCACTTGATATTTCTCTTTCCATTGATAAAATTGTTGTTACAAAACACAAACGCAAGCTTGATTTAATTTCTAATAATCAAATTGTTAAATCATATAGGATATCACTTGGACGAGTTCCAAAGGGACGGAAAGAATTTGAAGGAGACAAAAAGACTCCCGAAGGAATGTATTTCATCTATGATAAGAATCCTAACAGCGGATATCACAAAAATTTAGGTATATCATATCCAAACCAAAAAGATAAAGAGTATGCAAGTTTAATTGGCAAAAATCCTGGTGGTCAAATTAAAATTCACGGATTAAAAAATGGTTTGGGCTGGATTAACAGATTTCATCTACTTTTTGATTGGACAAATGGATGCATTGCATTGACAAATAAAGAGATTGATGAACTTTATTTGAATGTTAAAATTGGAACACCTATTGAGATTAATCCATAAAAAAGTTGAATTAGGGATCAAATGATAATATTGAAAATGGAATGACACAAGTTTGTTGAATTAACTGATTTTTCAGATATGATTAAGTAATACGGCGTACAACAAGCGGTCATATGCAATGCGGTTGTCCGTGTAATCTCAAAATTTTGTACATTTAATGAAATGTATAGCGGTTTGAAAGGTAGATGCTTCGAAACCCGCACTGCACATACCGCTAGTCCGTTAGAGGCAAGCTACACACAAATCCAATATGATAAAACAACCATTAAATTCTGAACAAAAAAAAGCATTGCGAAGCATGCTTAAATGGAGATTAGTGTTTTCAGCAATCTTATTTATCTCAATTACTTTTATTCTATATCTGATTTTTAATTACAGTGACCAAATAAACCAAAAAGCATTCTTTCCTGCCGCAATTGTATCATTTTTAATAATATACGGCTTTTATAATCTTTTCACACGAGGACTTAGAAATGATTTGAATGATGAAATGCTTGAATTAATTGAATTTAAACTTGATGATAAGTTAGAATTTATTGATGATGATCCAGGAATTGGTAAAGATGGCTGGACCTCCCCCTATGTAAAATACCGTTTTATATCCGGTGAATATCGTTTTAGTGTCAGTAAGGAATTATTTGAAAATGTTGAAGTTGGAGAATCCTATTATGTACCAACTACGATAAACTCAAAGATAGAATTTGATCCGATTAAAAAATAAAAGAACAGTCACCCTCCAACACGCAGTCATATACAATACAGATGTCCGTGATATTTCAATATTTTGTATATTTAATTAAAAAAGAAGCAGTTTGAAAGGTAAGTGCTTCGATCCTGTTTGCTATCGGGACCGTACTGCACATAGCGCTGGGTATGTGTGGGTATAATTAAATCACCACCAAGAATGGAATGGAATTGGACAAATGCATGGGTAATGCACTCAATTTTTTAAGTTCAAAGAAAAAATTGGAGGCAATTACAAGAAGGAAACAGACAATAAATTCAATAATATTTAGCTACATGAAAAGACTATTAATTTTTTGCTTTTTAATTCTACCCCTAGGAGTTTATTCACAGAATACATTGACTGTGGTTAAAAAGGATTTAGTAGGAACATGGGTTATTAAAGAAATCAAAATAAACGGTGTTAATAAACCTGATTATGATCCATCTGTACAGGACGAAATGATCTTAAGAGAAAATGATACTCAAACGACAACAAATAAGGCTTATGATTATGAGCAATCAGGACCCTGGCGAATTATTAATGGCAAGTATATAGAATTAACTGACTCTGAAGAAAATGAAAAGCAATTGCTAGAGATTATTTCTTTTGACCAGTCGGTGCTTAAAGTTAGAATAAAACAAGACGAAACTTTGATAGAAATGACACTGAAAAAAAAGCAACAGCCTCTAACAGCAAACCGTTATGGTGCATTTTAGCTTGCGATCATGACTCTATTTGGATAATAACAATAATATACTTATCTTTGGCGTTAGTAACCTAATACGATAGCATGATTGTATCATTTGGTTCAAAGGATACTGAGGGAATTTGGCAAGGCGAACGTGTCAAAAAAATTCCTCTTGAAATACAGACTGTTGGAAGAAGAAAATTAAGAATGATCAACAATTCTCAAAATATTAATGATCTGAGAATCCCTCCTTCTAATCGACTTGAAAAACTTCAAGGTTCTGATTTCTATAGTATCAGAATTAATGATCAATGGAGAATCGTTTTCAGATGGATTGACAATAATGCGTTAGACCTTGAGATTATTGATTATCATTAATTTAAGGAGGATTAATTATGAAAAGTTTACCAAACATACACCCAGGTGAAATTTTGCTGGAGGAATTTTTAAAGCCTCTTGAAATATCAGCATATCGGCTTTCAAAAGATACCGACATTCCGCAAACACGTATCTCTCAAATTATTAAGGGGAAAAGGAGGATAACTGCAGACACGGCTCTTCGACTAAGTTCATATTTTGGTAATTCTCCAAAGTTCTGGCTTGGTCTCCAGGATGATTATGATCTCGAAGATGAAAAAAATAATAATAAAGAAGTACTTATAAGAATTAGAAAAAACGCACCATAACACGCGTAACTGTTGCACAACCCCCTGATTTTTTCAGGACCATCCATAATAAACCGGTCTGCCCAAGATTTACCGGTTCGGCATTAACCAGGATAAAATCCATTTGATTTTCAGATCATAAAACAGAGACAAAATATCCGGTTAGTTGCCGGTCTTCCAGGTGGCGGTATCCCTCTCCCCTGTTTTTTACCCGCCGTATAAACAATCACGATTAAAAACCGCCTGCAGTGCGGAAACAAATCCTGTGACTTTTTTGTTAAACTGTCGTTTCACCCGGTTCTTCAGTTTTGCCGGAATTCATTTTAATAATTTCAAAACAGCAGAATATGGCTATTGATGACCCAAAGGATCTGTCTCCCGAGACTGTCACTCATTTATTAAGCGCCCTGCAACAGCGCTTTGAAAGCAATCTGAACAGGCATCCCGGCCTCCTGTGGAAGGATGTCTTCGCAAAACTGGAAGGCAGGATGGTGAAACTCCGGTCGCTTTACGAGATGGAACAAACGGGGGGAGACCCTGATGTGACCGCCTATGATCCCCTTACCAGGGAATTTATTTTCACCGATTGCTCGGAAGAAAGTCCCAAAGGCAGAAGAAGCCTTTGTTACGACCAGGTGGCCCTGGATGCAAGAAAGGAAAACAAACCCGCCGGCAGTGCGTGCGACATGGCCCGGCGGATGGGGATAGATCTGCTGGATGAAGCTCAGTACAGGGACCTGCAGAAACTGGGAGCCTTCGATCTGAAAACTTCCAGCTGGATAAAAACGCCTGCTGATGTACGGACTCTTGGCGGTGCCCTGTTCTGCGACCGCCGGTACAATACGGTATTCGTCTATCACAACGGAGCAGAGTCTTATTATGCGGCCAGAGGATTCCGCGGGTCTCTTAGGGTCTGACGGAATGAATGTTTTACTTCTATCCAAGCTGGTTGCAAACCTTAATATTATTTCTCCCTTCTGACCTGTTGCACCCAGAAATTGCAGGAAGTCAAGCAGAAAATTAAAATTTAAGATCCTTATTTTCACACACTTATATAGACTTCAAGGGACAGGGAATGTATTTTTGACGGAAAAAGTGCTTCTACCGTTAACAATTCTGCCGCACATACTCTATATTTAGACTGCTGAAACTGTGCATTTTTGCCTGACTCAGAAATAACCGGGTGAATCTTGCCCGGGCAAATGTTGCCCGGAGGGATAATTCCGGGTAAATGAGAGTCCAGGCTGGGGAAACTGAACGAAAGAGTGGTATGATGACAGCAAATCCGGAGGAAGTACTAAACCTGGTAATTGTATTGCTTTTTTTCTTTTACCTGGTGAAGTTTGTCAGTTTTGAGAAGAAACCGACAACGACTTACTGGTATTTTGCCATTATAGCCCTTATCCTGTCCAAAGTCTTCACTGTTGCCGAAAGTTTTGTTTTATACAATCTGTTCAACTACCTGGAACATATATTTATAACCCTGGCAGCCGCACTCTTCCTGATCAGTATTGCCAAAAAACAACTGTAGCCTGATGATTGCATTCCTGGACATAACAACACTGTTACTGCTTCTTGCAGTACTTATCCTGTTGCTTGTCAGGCTTCTACGGGATCAACGCAAATCGAGGTTTGTCCTGCTGATCGCCTTCCTTTTCCTGTTCATATCTGCCTATTTCAACATACCAGAGAATATTATCCATACAACCCGCTTTGATGATATGGAGGTATTCTTCGACCTGTTGTTTATTCCCACCCTGATCCTGGCCATTCATATCTCCACCATTAACAGGGAACTGAAGATCCGAAGGTTAAGTGAGCAGCAATTCAGGGCCATATTCAGCCAGGCCTTTTCCCTTGTGGGCTTGCTCGACTCTGAAGGAAGAATACTGGATGCGAATGAAAAGGCCCTGAAAATGATCGATCAGTCTCTATCAGAAGTTCGGGGAAGGGATTTTTCCCAAAGCAGGTGGTGGGAACATTCTTCCGAAGAACAGGGAAAACTGCAGGATGCCCTGGAAAAGGCAAAGTCGGGTTTGACCGTCCGGTTTGAAACCTCGCACAGGGATGTCAATAACGGGCTGAGGGCCATTGATATGACGATCACACCGGTTCTGTCCGATTCAGGAGAGCCCGAGAATTTTATCGTTGAAGGAAGGGATATCACCGATCTGAAAGAGACTCAGGTGGAACTTCAAAAGCACAAATACCAGCTGGAAGGGCTGGTGAGGGAAAAAACGGAGGAACTGGAGAGCGCCAACGAAGAGTTAAAGAGTACGCTCACCGATCTGAAGGAGGCACAGTCACAGCTTGTTCAGTCGGAGAAAATGGCTTCACTGGGAACGCTGACTTCAGGAGTTGCCCATGAGATCAATAATCCCCTGAACTATATCATGGGTGCCTATGTGGGACTGGAGGATTATTTCAGAAAATCAGGAAGCAGTGAGGAGGATAAAACCCGGGTACTGCTAGAAAGTATAAAAATCGGTCTTGAAAAGGCCTCGGGAATCATCAGGGTGCTCAATCAGTTCAGCAGTCACAGTGAGATCCGTGATGAGTCCTGCGATATTCACCGGATCCTGGACAACTGCCTGCTGCTGATGAAAAATCAGCTGAAACCGAGCCAGCAGATACAGAAGGATTATACGAACGAAACAATCGCCATCAGGGGCAATTCCGGTGCGCTGCACCAGGTTTTCCTGAATATACTCTCGAATGCAAGTTATGCCTGCAATGAGAACGGACTCATCAAAATAGGAACTGAAAGGGAAGGTGAATTTCTTGCCGTATACATCTCGGATAACGGATGCGGGATCAGAGAAGAACATCTTGATAAGATAGCCGATCCCTTTTTCACAACAAAACCACCGGGTGAAGGAACCGGACTGGGTCTGTCGATCGCTTACTCGATCGTCAGGGAGCACCATGGAAGCATAATCTTCAAATCCGAAAAGGATAAAGGCACAATTGTGAAAACATGCCTGCCAATATTGAAGGAGCCGTCTTCAAAAGACTATTAAAAACTCTTTACAATCTCATAAACCGGATGTACTGCATTCCGGAAAGGATGCTGCAAAATACTTTGCTGTGCCTGACAACGCAGGATATATTTACTAATTTTAGCTGTCTGGCTGACTATCTGATCTTTCAAAAGTAAAAGTTATGACTTATCTGAGAAAACTTTTCCTGCTGGCTGTAATGTATGTTTCAGTTACAGGAGCGCAAGCACAACAAAACACCCTGCCCGCCTTTATCCGCGACAGTCTCGACAGCTACATTGAAAGGGGACTTCAGAACTGGGTGATCCCGGGTGCAGCGGTAGCCATCGTCAAAGACGGGGAAGTGGTGTATATCAGGGGATTCGGTTACACCCGCAGCGATGGCAGGGAGCCTGTCGATGAAAATACTCTTTTTATGATCGGATCCAACACCAAGGCATTCACTGCAACAACCCTGTCGATCCTCCAGGAAGAAGGGCTGATGAGCCTGAATGATAAGGTCAGAAAATGGATGCCCGGTTTCCAACTGAAGGACACCCTGGCTTCCCGCGATATTACCATAACCGACCTGCTGTCGCACAGGATAGGTTTTGAGACCTTCCAGGGGGATTTTACCTACTGGACCTCCGACCTAACCAGGGAACAGGTGATCCGGAAAATGGCGCTTGTGAACCCGGTCTATGGTTTCAGAACCCGGTTCGGCTATTGCAATGCCGCCTTCCTCACTGCGGGCGAACTGATTCCCGCCATCAGCGGGGAGAGCTGGGAAAATGCCGTCAAAAACCGGATCCTCAGGCCCCTGAATATGAACAGGACCCTTATGCTGGCAAAGGAATTCAACGAAGCCGTTAACCGGGCTGCACCCTATACCATGGTTGATGGCACTCTCAGGGAGATCCCGGTGGCGGCAATTGACAACATTGCACCGGCCGGCAGCATGAGTTCCAGTGCCCGGGATATGACCCTATGGCTCCAGGCCCAGCTCAATGCCGGAAAAAAGGAAAAGGAACAGCTACTCCCGGTAAAAGCCCTGTTGAATACACGTATTGCCTCAACCATTGTAGGCGTTAATACGAGGGAGAAACAGCAGACCCATGTGTTTCTTTACGGACTGGGTCTGTTCATCAATGAGCGCGCCGAAAGGCTTGTATATTCCCACACCGGCGGTGTCGACGGCTTTCTTTCCTCGCTGATGTTCGTGCCGGAAGAAAACCTGGGTATTGTGGTCCTCACCAACACCGACCAAAATAATTTTTATTCATCACTGACCAATGAAATTCTTGATGCCTTCCTCGGATTACCCTACCAGGATTACAGCGATAAAGCCCTGAAAACCTTTCGTGAAAATCAGCAACAGGAAGAAGCAAGACTGGACTCTCTGCAGGCAGTCGCCGGCCGGTCGGTGAAACCGGAATTGCCACTGAAATCCTATACCGGGACTTATATCAATGAACTGTATGGAACGGTCGAAATCAAAGCAGAGAAAAACAGGCTGATCCTCTTTTTCTCTCATCATCCGGGACTGAGGGGAGAATTGGCCTGCCTGGGCGAGAACAACTTCCTTTGCACCTATTCCAACCCGACCTTCGGTATTGTGGAGATCCCTTTCAGCACACAGAACAAAGACGTTACCGGATTCACCCTGCATGTTTCCGATTTTGTGGAATTCACACCCTATGAGTTCAGAAAACAAATGCCTGAAAAATAAAATATTGACAGGTGTGACAAATTCGATATCTTATCAGAACCAGGCTATCCGTCTGATGCAAAGCCAGTCCGAAATAACCGGATTTTTAAGCTGGAGTTTCAAACCTTGCAGGCTCTGGCTTTTTATCATTACCCTGTTTATTTCCACTTTGGCCGAGGGGCAAATCTGCCCCCCAGCCTTGCGGATCTCCGCAAACGGACGTTACCTGGAAACAGAAAACAACGATCCTTTTTTCTGGCTTGGAGATACCGGATGGCTGTTGTTTTCAAAACTCGACCGGGAAGAAGCGGAATTTTACCTGGACGACCGGGCCGGTAAGGGCTTCAATGTGATCCAGGTGATGCTTTTGCACAGCACCGACGTCACGAATGCCTATGGCGATTCAGCCTTGCATTGCCGCAATATCGGAAAGCCCCGGTGTACTGCCGGAAACGCCCCTGATGATCCGGAAGCTTACGATTACTGGGATCATGTGGATTTTATCCTTGACCTTGCAGCGGAGCGGGGAATATACCTGGCCCTTGTACCCGTATGGGGCTCCGAGATCAGGCAGGGCAGGGCAAACCTTGAAGAGGCCGGCGCATATGCCCTGTGGCTGGCTGAACGTTTCGGAAACAGGTCGAATATCATCTGGTTGAATGGCGGAGACACCCGCGGTGATCAAAACACAGAGATCTGGAACCTCATCGGAACTCAGCTCCATCAAAAAACAGGGCAATTGATCTCCTTCCATCCTTTTGGCAGGACCTGCTCCTCCCGGTGGTTTCATGATAAGGAATGGCTGGATTTCAACATGTGCCAGTCGGGCCACAGAAGATACGACCAGGATGACAGTGAAACCGGATACGGGGAAGATAACTGGAGATATATCCGGGATGCCCGTGCCCTGTCGCCGGTAAAACCGGTACTTGACGGTGAACCGTCGTATGAAAGCATTCCGCAGGGCCTGCACGACCCAAACCAGCCCTACTGGAAGGCTGCTGACGTCAGAAGATATGCCTACTGGTCGGTATTCTCAGGCGGATGCGGTTTTACCTACGGACACAACGCGGTCATGCAGTTCCACAAACCCGGGGATACCGATCCCGCCTACGGGGTAAGGGAATACTGGACGGATGCGCTGAATGCAGAAGGGGCCTGTCAGATGCAGTACCTGAAAGCCCTTATGAATTCCGAGCCTTACAGCAGTCTTTACCCCGATCAGTCGCTGCTGGCAGGCCCTCCGGGAGAAAAGTACGACTATCAGCCGGTCATACGTGGAGAGGATTATGCCTTTGTATACAGCAGCAACGGTCGCGAGATAACTCTTAAGATGGGTAAGATCAAAGGATCGCGGATCACCGCAACGTGGTTCAATCCCCGGAACGGGGAAAAAGGACAGCCGGAGGTATTTAAAAACTGCGGGACCCGTACTTTCAATCCCCCCGGAGAAGATGGTCCCGGGAAGGACTGGGTACTGATTCTTAAAAGCACAAAACAGAAGGAGCGCTGAGCGCTTAAACCCGGCGACTCACCTCCCCTTCCGGTATTACCTGACCTTTTCCAGCCTGGCCACCCATCCACCTCCGTTCATCATCCGAATAGTGATTTTTTCACCTCTGCTGATCTCATGCACTTCCCTGCGGTAATCAGTGGCATCCCTGTTGGCATTGACACCGTCGGAAAAGATCTCAGCCCGGTAAACCCCGTCGCCCAGGAAAGAAAAATCAAGGGTCAGTTCCCTGCCGGTCCAGTTTGTCATGGCCGCGACATACCAGGTATCCCCCTTCTTCTTTGCAAGGGCAACATATTCCGCTACCTGCCCATCAAGTGGCAGCAATTCATCAAATGTCGTCGGCAGAGCTGCAATGAAGGAGGTGCATTCGTGCTCCTTCATATAAATTGTCGGATTATCGGCCAGCATCTGCAGCGATACGTCAAATACCAGGTACTGCGCCATCTGGTTAACCCGGGTGCCTTTGCTCATGGGCATTTCAAATACGGGCCTGAAATTGCTTTCGTTTACATTGCGCATGGATCCCGGGGTATAGTCCATCGGGCCGGCCTGGTTCCTGATGAAGGGGATGGTCACACAATATCTTGGCTGATCCTCATCGGCCCATTTGAAGTTTTCAAGACCACGCACGCCTTCGTAGCCCACCACATTCGGATAGGTCCGCTGAAGACCCGTTGGTTTGGAGATGCCGTGATAATCGACCATCAGTTTATGTTCGGCTGCCTTTGCGGCAATGGCATAGGTCGAGGCCACCGCCACCTGGTCGTCCCTGTCGACAAAATCGATTTTGAGACCCTTCACCCCTTTCATCGCGAAAAAAGGAAAAGCTTTATCCATCTGGGCCATAACATCCTTCCATGAGCACCAGAGGATGATCCCCACGCCTTTCTCCGCCCCGTAGGCAAGCAGCTCATCAAGATTTATCTCCGGTTTCAGGGCAGTAAGATCTCCGGGGATATTCCAGCCTTCATCCAGAATAATATAAGAAAGTCCGTATTTTGCTGCAAAATCAATATAATAGCGATAGGTGGGGGTATTCATCCCCGATTTAAAATCCACATGGGAGATATTGAGGGCATTCCACCAGTCCCAGGACACCAGTCCCGGTTTGACCCATGAATAATCGCTGATCCGGGGCGGGGAAGCCAGTTGCTGGACCAGGTCGATGTCAAGCAGCTCACGGTCTTCCTCGCTGATGAAAACAGCGCGCCAGGGAAAATTCCTCGTCCCCTTCGTAGCGGCGATGTATGCAGCTCTTTTTGAAGGGATAACATTCCGGCTTTTAATATAGGTTTCAAGGGGATAGGGAGCAAAAACGCCTTTTAAGCCTTTTCCGGTTTCATTGAGGTCGAGGTACATCCCCGGATAATCCTCCAGGTCGGCCTCGAATATTTCCACCTTCTTCCCCATCCCGGCATCCACCAGCAAAGGCAGAAAAGCCAGGGAATCGTCGGGAAACTGCGACAGTCTGATCTCATGGTACAGAGCCTCGAAAGAGGAATTGAAATTCTGTCCGTCGCGGTAATCCCACTGTATGGGGATAAAGGCCTGCTGATCGCCTGTGAAATTAAAATTGGTCTGTTCCCCCATGACTTTTATTTCGCCAGGTAAACGGGAAAAGAATCTGTAAGCCACCGCATTATCATAAACCCTGAATACCAGTCCGTATCCGCCTTTACAATTCAGCACCAGCCTGGTATAGTGATTCCTGATCGCTGCCTTGCGGTAATTGATGGCCATAAAACTTGTATCAACAGTCTCCCTTGAAGAAGAACTGATCTTTACTTTTTCCCCGAAAACGGTCCCATCTTCAAGGGTCATGGATATGACCGAAGGCGCAATGATCTCCTGGTCCCTGTGAAGAACCGACCAGCTGAGCCGGTCACCGGCCTCCACCTTGAGCACGACGGTTCCCGAAGGAGAACGGGTTTCAAATACCTTTTTCGACTGGGCAGGGCTCAGGAGGGGAAATACGAGTAAGAGAAGCAGGATTGAGAAAGACTTTTTCATAATATAAGTTTATGGTAATCAACAGAAAACTGTACTGTTCAAGCTCCCTTGCAAAGAATCAGGGAGTGCTGAAAAATGAGCTACAATTTAGTTAATATTTTACAATTTTTTTCAGCTGGTGAATTCGCTGTGAACACAGGAATCATAGGTTCACTGCCGCGGGAAAATAACAGGAAAAGCGGAGCCGGCAGAAATACTTCCGGTAAAAAATGCTAACTTTAAAACACGTCTGGAACCCGGTGAAGAAAAAGTACCATTTTTCAGGCAACAGAAAGTAAACCCAACATGGCGTAACCGAAAAGCCTTAAGAGTAGGAAAACCTAAAACCCGGAAAAAATGGAAAACCAGGAAAGCCTTAACAACACTGAGAACAAACTCACTTTCAACAATGAAATGCTGAACTCCCTCAAGGAAGTAGCCAGGTGGGGAAATTTTCTGGCAATAGTCGGATATGTCGGCCTCAGCCTGATGATACTAGCCTCTTTATTTATGTTCGCTGCCGGAGGATTCAGCAATCATCTCTTTCCCGGAGGAAATTTTCCCGGTTTCTTAGCAGGTTTTCTTTACATTATCGTTGCGGTGCTGTATTTCTTTCCGGTCAATTACCTGTATAAAGCTTCCGACCAGATAAAGAAAGCCATAGCCCACACGAATGAGGCAGAAATGACGGCAGGATTTGCTCATCTGAATTCATTGTTCAGGTTTATGGGGATTATGACGATTGTAGTATTATCCATCTATGCCCTTGTAATTGTAGTGGCGATTTTCGCTGCATTGTTGTCGTAAGTACTGATGGAGGCCTCGCCTCTGTCTGAAGTTGTCTCAGCAACTTTTCGACTGTAATCAAGAAACAGGAGATATCGTGCTGCTGGAATCAGGCCTCACCCTCGTCTCCCTCTCCACATGGAGAGGGATGGTTGTGTGTGCAACCGGTTCAGGTAATTGCAATAGGAAAGGTTTTTGCTTCTTTCCGCGACTGGCCCCCACCCTCGTCTCCCTCCCCCGCTTCCCCTTCGCGAAGCTTCGGCGGAGCAAGGGGTGGAAGGGATGTATGTTTCAGCAACTTTCCCGGCTGATGACAAATGTCGTGGAGGACCATGTTAACGGTGCCGGCCTCCTGCCGGCCGGGTGGCCTGTTAAAAAACAGCATTCTCAGGATAGGGTTTTTGAGGGGATATGCATCCTAAGTGGATGAAACCCTATAAAAGCAGTACCCCGATGAAGAGCGTTTTTTTACTTTCCTGCCTGCTCGTCCTGTCCTGCGGGCTATTTGCCCAGCCCTTCGGTGAAGCAGCCCGCGGATTCCGTATTATCCGTCTCGACTATGACAATTCCGGCGGGGAAAAAGGCAGTACATGGTTTGAATACAACCCTCAGGGTCAGTTAAGCGGAAGCCTGTGGGCGCTCGACGACAGCTCAAGATCGTCGGTGAACCTGTATGAATACGATGAAAAAGGAAACCTGATCACCACGGTCAGGGATTTTTCGGAAGGCAGGAAATCACTGGAACTCTTTTTTTATGATGAGAGCGGTAACAAGACCTCCGAATACTTTTTCCGTTCCGACAGCGTGAGCGGTTTTGCGAGCTACGAATACGAAAAGGGCATCCTGAAAACCGCCCGTTTCGAACGTTACAAGGGCTGGTTATCCGGTACGCTGACCTTTTCCTGCGACAAATCAGGTAAAAAGACCTCGGCGGTGCTGACAGCAGGAGGTCAAACGGCCTGTAACATCAGTTACAGCTATGACAGTTACGGGAACCTGGAAACAGAGCACTGGGATTTCGGGGGGAGATGGAGCCAGACCTTCAGGTATTTTTATGAAAAAAAGGACCTGCCCTGCAATTACTACACCAGTCCTTACCTGATTTCGCCTGCCAGCTATCGTATAAGCCGTGAAGAATACACCTACAACGGTGAAACAGGTGGTCCCTCGGAGTATTATTACAATTCAAAGAGCCAGCTGGAAACCAAGATTTTCAACCGTTCCGACGGGTTAAGTACTACTACTGTCTACAGCTATGATCATCAGGGCAGACTTATGAGCTCGAAAAGAGATTACTCGGGAGGAGAAAGCGGTGAGTTCAGGTATAGCTATGATGAAAACAATCACCTGACCGGACGGTATTTTTACATGGGAGATACCCTTACTTCCATCGAATCCTATATCTACGACACAGATGGGCACCTGTTAAAGGCCAGTCTGCGAAACTTCGACGGATGGCTGACAGGACAGATCAGTTTCACCCGGGATGCTGCCGGCCGGCTGACTACAGGTATTTTCAAAGGTGAAAACGGATTTGATGCCTTTCTCACCTTCACTTCCAATACTGAGGGTCTGACGGAAGAATTACGCTGGGATTTTTCCTTTGGCGCGTACCAGCTTTATCGGTTCTCCTGGGAAAAGACGCCATCAGAATAAGGTGGCTGGCCGGATAATCCCCGGCCTCCCCTTAATGCGCTTGTTTATCCCGGTAAATACACTGTTCCGCACTGCACCGCCTGCAGTTGTATTGCCGGTAACTCACCCCGGGTCCACCACCGATCACTCCGCTGACAGATTTTACAGGGGTCATGAGTGCGCTGGCATTCAGCGCTACGCCAGCTTTTTCGCCCGGCACAAGCCGGAAGAGCTTTTCCTGGTCGGACACGGGCCAGCTACAATAGCCGGGGCTGTAGCGATTGGTGATCCGCAACTGCTTTTCCAGCAGATTGTCGCCGATCCTCCTGTTGACGATTTCGGCCACTGCTTCGGCAAGTTCGGATCCTGCAAGGTCAACGATAAGTCCCTCCAGTGAATCTCCCCTTCGGAACAGTTCCCGTGCATATTTTTCAATTTCATCCCCGGCCGTGCAGATAAAACAGGCTATGCAGGTACTTTTTTTCAGTGACGACCAGATCTGTGTTTCGATCCCGAAGGTCTCCCCTGCCAGGATCATTTTCCCCTTTTCGCTGAAATCCGGCGAGGGGTACACTGCAAAGCAGCCCCTCGGATCGGCAAGCTTCAGGCAGCTTTCGATGAGCTTATCAATCAGGTCAGTAAGATAGGGATCGGCAGCGCCGGGAGGCACCTGCAGTTGTTTCAGAATAGCGGCCCGATCCACCCTGAGTTCTTCCGGTCGGGGTGTGACAATGACCGGGTCCGTCTGAAAGCCGGGGTCCGACATGGTTGAGCTATTAAGCCAGTGAATTCAGGTAGCGTACCAGGGCCTGCGGATCGCCGGAGTAATTATCGGCACCGATTTCCACCCTGAAGGCCTCATTTACGGGTGCCCCTCCGATGACGATCCTGGTATCCGGGAAATCCCGTTTGATCTCCCCTGCAATAGCCTTCATATTCACCATAGTGGTAGTCAGGAGCGCTGAGAGGCCAACCACTGCCCCTTCGTTTTCCGACAGGGCTTTCCTGAATTTTGCCGAACTCACATCGACGCCCAGGTCGATCACCTCCCATCCCGCACCTTCCACGATCATAGCCACGAGGTTTTTGCCGATATCGTGCATATCCCCCGTAACCGTACCTATAATGAATCTGCCCTTCCGTTTGACCTCACCGGCCTGGAAATAGGGTTTCAGGTGAAGCAGGGCCGCGTTCATGGCTTTGGCGGAGATAAGCATCTGCGGAACAAAGATCTTCTTTTCGCTGAACTTCAGCCCTACCCTGTCCATGGCGGGTATCAGCGCAGAGTCGAGTATTTCGGCTGGAGGGATCCCTGAATCGAGGGCCTCACGGGTCAGTTCATCAGCACCATCCTCACCGGCCAAATCGGGCGGATAAGGTGCCATACGGCTGACCTTTCCGAATTCGATGCAGCGAAGCAGTTTTTCAAGCAGTATACCCTTTTCCATTGGTGCTGATGCTTATCCGTTTAAACTTTTTACGATGGTGGCAATCTGCCGGATGTGTTCGGGTGTTGTCCCGCAGCATCCGCCAATAATGTTTGCCCCGGCACCGATCACGAGTTGCACGAAACCGGCCATTTCTTCCGGGCTTTCCGGGAAAACCGTTTCCCCGTCCCTGTAAACGGGAGCACCTGCGTTGGCATGGATAAGGATCGGAATATCTCCAGCTGCAGCCCTGATCTGCCGTGCTATTGCAATCATATCCCGGATACCGTTCCCGCAGTTTGCACCGATGATGTCGGCTCCGCTTCCGATCATTTCCCGGGCCATCTGGGAAGGTGTCACTCCCATCATGGTATGAAAGCTGTCTTCGCCCGATTTTTCAAAGGTCATGGTGCAGATCACCTCACAGCGGGTATGCTCCCGGCTTGCCCTGACAGCGGCTTTTGCCTCTTCCAGGTCCGACATGGTTTCCACCACCAGCGCATCCGCCCCGCCCTCGGCCAGGGCCATAGCCTGGATCCTGAATGCCTCGTAGAGCTCATCATAGCTGACATCGCCCATCAGGATCATCTTTCCGCTCGGGCCTATCGAACCCAGGACATGGCGATTGTCACCGGCTGCCCTGCGTGAAATGGCAGCAGCAGCGACATTGATCTCATGTACCCTGTTCTCCAGTCCGTATTGCTTCAGTTTGAAGACGGTGCCGCCAAAAGAATTGGTTTCGATCATATCCGAACCCGCATCAATATAGCTTCTGGCAATCCGATAGACTTCTTCCGGCCTGTCGATGTTCCATAGTTCGGGACACTCACCGGGTTTCAGACCCTGTTTTTGCAGAAAGGTACCCCAGGCACCATCCGATACCAGGACCCTCCCCTTTTTTATATTTTCCGATATAGTCATTTTCAGAGCTTTGAAATGAACATTTAAGTTTAGTCAATTTTAAATTACAACCCGTCCCGAAATAAAAAGAATTTACCCGGGACCTCAAATTTAAAGATGAAAACTTATATTTAGCTTCAAAAAAATAAACATGACCGATCAACAATGGAAAGAACTTCAGCGAATCGCCTCGGGAATTCCGGGGGATAAACCCGTGCCGGGCTTCATTATCGACAGTCCCTGGCTGCCCAACTGGTACGGCATTTCCATTCTCGATTATTTTACCAGTGACGAACTCTGGCTCAAGGCAAACCTGAAAGCCATGGAAACCTTTCCGGAGGTTATTTTCCTTCCCGGTTTCTGGAGTGAATACGGCATGTGTACCGAGCCTTCGGCTTTCGGTGCCAAATGTACTTTCTGGAAAAACGAATTCCCCTTTGCCGGTAAGGTCATTCACTCGACCGGAGATATTGCCGGGCTGAATGTACCCGATCCGGAAACCGATGGCTTATTGCCCTTTATGCTGAACCGTTTGTTGAAGAACCAGGCGGCCATTGAATCGGCAGGTTACCGCATCCGCTTTTCCGTATCGCGGGGGCCACTGAATATTGCCTCTTTCCTTATGGGTACGACCGAACTTATGACAACCATGATGCTAGAGCCCCAGGCCGTTCATGACCTGATGAGAATTATTACAGATTTTCTGAAGAAATGGCATCAGCTGCAAAGGGAAACCATTCAAACTATCGACGGGATCATGATGCTGGATGACATCGTTGGCTTCATCGGCGAGAGCGAATTCCTGGAATTTGGCTTCCCCTATTTCAGGGAACTTTATGATGTACAGGCCAGTGTAAAGCTGTTTCATAATGATGCCGACTGTACCGAGTCGATCCGGCACTATCCCGATCTGGGCATCAACCTCTACAATCCGGGCACGCATATGTCGCTGACAGATATGTTGGAAGCCACCGGAAAACGAATGACCATACTGGGCAATATTCCGCCGAGAGATGTGCTGGCAGCGGGATCGCCTGATGAGGTCCGGCAGGCCGTCGGGAAAATGCTTGGTGAAACGTCATGCATGGAAAGACTCATGCCTTCGTGTGGCGGCGGTATGCCTCCGGGTGTAAGCACGGAGAATATCAGGGCTTTCCTTGCAGCCCTGAAAAAAAACCGCTGAGCCGTTTTCGCAGGCTCCTCAACAGGGCTAAAGCCTGCCGTAAACAATCCGGTGCGATGACGAACAAAGAATTACGGATCAGAAAAAAATTTAGCGATGAAGAAAATTCCGGCAATTATCATTTTGTTTTGCCTTGTCCTGAACCTCGACGGACAGGTTATTCTTCCCCGGCTGGTATCCGACGGCATGGTTCTCCAGCGAAGCGAAGCGACCCGGATCTGGGGCTCAGCGACACCCGGTGAAAAGGTGCAGGTCGAATTCCTTGACAGTGCATACCAGTGCAGCGCAAATGATGCCGGGTACTGGGAGGTTTTTCTTTACCTGCCTGAAGCCGGCGGGCCCCATACCATGATGATCCGTGCCTCCAATTTAACCGAAGTGCACAATATCCTTGTCGGTGAGGTCTGGCTCTGTTCCGGACAGTCGAATATGGAACTTACCATGGAACGTGCCGCACCGATCTATGCTAAAGAGATCGCCGCCAGTGAGAATCCCATGATCCGCTATTTCGAGGTGCCCGACAAATACTCCTACAAAGCAGCACAGACCGACCTCCAGGGAGGAAGCTGGATCTCGCCCGATCCGCAAACGATTTACAGGATCTCGGCCGTGTCGTATTTCTTCGCCGATGAGCTCTGGAAAAAGTACCGCATACCCGTTGGCATTATCAATGCCAGCATGGGAGGCTCACCTGCCGAGTGCTGGATCAGTGAGGAATATCTCCAGGCCTTTCCTTCCCATTATGCAGAGCTGCAGCGTTTTAAAAGCGATTCTCTGATAGCTGCCATCGAAAAGGCCGCCAGGGAAAAAACAGGGACATGGCAAAGCCTGCTGAGGTCGAAAGACGCTGGATTCAGTGATCCCGGAAAGCCCTGGTTCAGTCCCGCGCTGAAAGACAGGAAATGGAACCGGTTCAGCCTACCCGGGTACTGGTCGGACCAGATCCCCGGCTATAAAAACGGGGCGTTCTGGCTCCGGCGGAATTTTTCGGTTCCTGAAGAAATGGCCGGACAGGAGTCTCTTCTTCTTCTGGGAAGGATCATCGATTCGGATTCGGTTTACGTCAACGGCACTTTTGTCGGAACAACAGGTTATATGTACCCGCCAAGAAGGTACAGGATCCCGGCGGGTCTGCTCAAAAAAGGACAGAACAATGTGACCATCAGGGTCATCAACTCATCCGGTAAAGGGGGATTTGTACCTGATAAGCCGTATTCGATAAGCAACAGCGGGGGAAGTATTGACCTGAAGGGCGAATGGAAGATCATGCAGGGAACAGCGATGGATCCCATGCCCGGTTCGGTGACCGTTCGCTGGAAGCCGGGAGGCCTATACAATGCAATGATCGCTCCCCTCCTGAACTTCAGGATCGCCGGAGTGGTTTGGTACCAGGGCGAATCCAATGCAGAAAGGTACGCCGAGTACCGGGAACTGTTTCCGGCTATGATCAACTGCTGGCGCAAAGGCTGGAACGACAGCCTGCTACCCTTCCTATTCGTGCAGTTGCCTAATTACATGGAGGCTGATCCGTCGCCTGCCTTCTCCTCCTGGGCTTTCATGCGGGAGGCACAGATGTCGGCCCTGAGCCTGCCGCGAACGGCTATGGCTGTGGCCATTGACCTGGGTGAATGGAACGACATCCATCCGCTGAACAAGAAAGATGTCGCTCATCGCCTGGGCCTGCTGGCCATGGATATGGTATACGGGGATCACGAACTGGTATCCTCCGGACCGGTCTTTAAGAATGCCGTTTTCATGGATGACTCGGTACAGGTCTTTTTCACCCATGCTGAGGACGGACTCTTTACGCGCGGGAATTCAAAACCCGGGGGCTTTGACCTGGCAGGTGCTGACGGCATTTTCCACAGGGCGGAGGCACGAATAGAGGGTAACACCATACTGCTGTCGTCGAAAGATGTTCCGCATCCTCTCGCAGTACGTTACGCCTGGGCGAACAACCCCGACAGGGCCAATTTAATGAACAGTGCCGGCCTGCCAGCCTGGCCGTTCAGGACAGATTCCCTTGAAAAATAGCCTGCACAGATAATTCACGGCCATCCGGGGAACTTATCCCCTCGTCAGCTTTATTCGCTCATGAGTTCTCCGGAAAGCTCATTGGCAGCATTCACGGCGTAAATATAGGCGGCGCCCAGTGGAATGACGTATTCGCTCTCCCCCCATAGAAAGGGCCAGTCGTGCATATGTTCCGGGAAATCGGGAGGAAGGATGAGTACCCCGGGAACCACTCCCCCGTTAATAAAGGAAAAATCGGCACGGTTATTCCCATAGGCCTGTGTTTCCGACCAGGTTCCGACACCCGAGACAAAAGAAATATCGGAGCCGGGATGGCAGCCGAAAATATATTGCATGGCATCCAGTGTAAGCTGGGCCGGAACAAGTTCAGGGAAAGCTTTATGGAACAGGTAGTTGCTGATGGCAAAATTTACCACAGCGCCACTTCCTGCCCATCCTCCCCTGGTAACCGGCACCCGGTAAGGATTTTCGGCCAGCAGACTGTCGAGTTGCCCGGCATATTCACCAACCAGTTCTTTAAGCTGTTCCCTGTGACCTGCATCCATCGAAGGCAGAACCCTGATTACCAGAGGACCCATAAAGGCAACGCGTTTTTCAACGACGGGCCATAGAGAATATATTGCTTCCATGTAGACCGGATCGGAAGTACTGATATACAGCTCGACCGCAGTCTTGAGTTTTTCAAATTCCAGTCCGTCTCCGGTCGTATTGCCGCTCCTGTACAGGGCCGGCTCATGGTTTTGTTCATAGTTCCAGACCTGCCGGGCAACGCTCAGACACTCGCCAGCAAGCTTGTCGTCGTATCCCTTCAAAACACGCGATGCAGCAGCGAGTGCCGCAGCAGAGCCGTAGTTCAGGGGAGTGGTATGGGTGGTGAAAGCCCACCGGTCGTCGGGTTCTCCGCTGTACTCACCTTTTGTCTGTCCCGGCTTCAGGCCGGGGTCATAGATCCGGTTATCGGTCATGGTACTGGCATCACCCAGGTGGGTATACTGTCCAAGTGTGGGAACAATGATTCCCGGGATGGCATGTCCGACCGACCGGTGCTGTGCAAGGAGAGCCAGGACGCCATGTTCAACCTGTTGGAGAATATCCGGTTTTCCGTCGGGAACGCGGATGTCGACATAATTTCGGTCCTGGTCGATAGTAGTCTGGTCCCTTTTCAGACCAAAGTCTTCCCAGGTATGGACCAGGCTTAATACTACCGCGTACTGCGACTGGGTCCGGATATCAAAATCACCAGCATCG
>JBMOLL010000013.1:0-22302 GCA_049325415.1 Bacteroidota bacterium
TGTTGCGGCTTCCCTGTCTGCGGCAGGTGGAAGCAGGTTGAAAAAAGCAAAGGCCGTCCGCATGGGGCAGCCTTTGCAAAGAACCCGGTGTCTTGACCGGATTTATAGATCTATACGGGATAGTACTTCGGGATCCCGTGTTTATTCATAGGTAACATAGGATTCGGCTTCCTCATAGAAAAAGCTCAGATCCTTGTATTTTTCAAAATACGAGTACAGGTCGCCTGAGGTAACAAAGGTTTCCTTGATGTATTCGGTTACCGGGTGAAGCGAAAACTCCTCCTTGCTGGTCCATTCCAGTTTATAGAAATAATAACCATCGGTAGAACCGTCGTAAATATTCAGAAATTTAGTATCACCGATCGTTGTCTGGTGACCGGAATACTGGGTGTAGCTATACTCTTCATCATCGTAGCTGTAGGTATATTCATAAATATTGAAGTTATAGCCATCGACGTCTTCAACCACAAAATAATCGGGCGTTTCGGATTCCTGATCGGCTGATTTAACCCAGTCGCCCAGCAGTGCAGCAGGGTATTTCTCGTTGGCATCACTCAGCGGAACCGACGATTCGTAGGGACAACCGGCAAGAAAGACCAGCAAAAGCGGGAAGATGATAATTTTCAGGAACTTTTTCATGATGTAGAGTTTAAAGGTTTTGATGAAAGTTAGTTATTATTTTTTTTCTGCCTGCTGTCATGGTCAAATAATTTTCAGCTGACTATTATAAACACTGGAAGATGCAGGAATGTTTTAAAGTGCCAGGATGAAATCGGTGAGATTTTCCTCAGCTTTAAGATTGAGCTTTTTGCGCAGGCGGTAACGGTGGTTTTCCACTCCTCTGACCGAGATCCGCATCAGGGGAGCGATTTCTTTCGACGAGAGGTTCATCCGGAGATAGGCACAGAGCCGGAGATCGCTGTGCGATAAACGGGGATAGTCGGTAATCAGTTTCTGGAGGAATTTCTCATGTGCACGTTCGAAGTGAGTTTCAAAGATCTTCCAGTCGTCGATGCTGGAAACGTTCTGATCGATCTTCCGCAGGAGCGAGTGGTAGAATTTATCCGGATAGCGGACCCCGAGCTGTTCCTTCTGCGCTTTTATATGTTCTTTAAGCTCAAGGAGGAATTCATTCTTTTTGATCATCGACATGGTCGCATTTGCGAGTTCCTGGCTCTTGAAGGATAATTCGGAATGGAGTTTGTCGTTCCGCAGGCGGAAGAGTTCCTGTTCTTTCTGCTCCCTGATCTTCTGTTCCCGTTCCCTGATCTTTTTTACTATTATATTTCTGAATACCAGGAGCATGGCAATTATAAATAGTCCATAGAGCACGAAAGATACTTTTTTCAGGTACCAGGGAGGGGCGATGGTGAGGGGCAGGCTGCTGGTGAGACTGTACTGGTGCCACTTGTTAAAGGCCCTGACATGGATGACGTATGAGCCGTAAGGCAGACGCTTAAAGGAAAATTCGGGCTTCTGGATCGGCTCCGACCAGTCGTTGTCGAGACCCTCAATATACGACTGGTAGTAGATCTTTTCAGCGGAATAAAGAGGGAAAGAATATCTCAGAGCCAGGCTGTTGCGGTTATAGGGCAAGCGAATACCCGTCGGGCTGAGGACGATGTTTTCCGTATTCCCGTTGCTTTCGCTTACGCTGATCTCCTTCAGGCTAAGCTGTTTATCTGAGATCAGGCGCGACAGGTCCTGTTTTCCGGCATGGAGGGTGGCATAGCCGTTATCCAGGCATAAGATCGCATTCAGGGGATCAAGGGGGAGAATGTTTTCAAAGCCCATGATCAGATGGTCGCTGAACAGGTCGGCCGGATATTCCCGGATGAGTTCAGATATATTGCCGGTATTCCTGAACAGAGCGATGCCATCCCTGCTGATGAACCAGTAGTGGTGTTCCGGACCGCTGATGATCCGGTGCGACAGGGCATAGCGTCCGAGTTGTTCATTCAGCTGCCGGTATGGAATAATGGTATCGTTAATATCATCGTAGGTAAATATGCCATTACCGGTGGTGAATACGATCCTGTTTTCAATTTTAAATACCTGGATGTCATAATCCTTTCCAAAGGTTTCCTGTCCGAAATAGCTGGTTTGCAATATGGTATCGTGCCTGTCGTTCAGACGCAGGCGATAAACTCCCCGGTGCATATGGCTTGCCCAAAGGTTGTTGAGATGATCCATCTCGATATACCTGATCAGATCGTTAAAGCCGTTAAGGATGTAGGCACTTTTCCAGTTGCTCTCTTCTTTTTCATAAAATACAATGCTGGAGTAGGTGCTCTGGACCAGTTTCTGAGGGTTTGCCGGGTCCTGGATCAGCGAAAAACCTCCGGCAGCCGGAGGGATCTTTAGGGCTTCATTATCACGGATAAGGAAGGTTCCGTTATTATGACTGATAAACAGTTGCCCGTCGAAAACATTACAGCTCCAGGTTTGTCCCAGTGTTCCGGCGATGAGCCGGAAAGCTCCTTTTTGGTCTTCGAGGGGGCGGCAGAACAAGCCCTGGTTTGCTCCCAGGTAGAGCATTCCGTCACAGATGGCGGCGGAGTAAACGGCACCGACCTCCTGTCGGGTAAAAAGACTGTACGACTGATCCGATTGCAGGGAAACATAGTCGATCCCGTTGTCGAGTGAAAGCCAGATATTATCCGACCGGTCGCTGTATATTCCAAGGACGGTATTGTTTTGCAGACCCTTCTCGTTATTGATTCTGTTGAGCAGCCTGCCGTCTTCCGAAAAAACGGAGACTCCGTCGAGAATGGTTCCGATGACCAGTTCGCCGCCCGGGGTGAAAGATCCGCGGTTAATTTCATTTTTTGCAAAATACTCTTTTTCTTCGGGCAGATAGGGTTCGGTTTTCTGGCCATCCACCAGGAAAAGACCATCATTGGCGGTGCCGACGAGCAGGCGGCCATCGGTGAAAGGCAGAATAAAACGGGCCAGTGTGCCGGCAATTTCGGGGGAGGTGTTATAGGGTTCGGGGGTGTTCCCGTTCAGACGGTAAATCCCTTTCTGACTGAGGTGCAGGTAAAAGCTGCCGTTTATTTCATTAACCGCATTGATCAGGGCCTCGGGTCGTACCACCTCGAAGTAGTGGTAGTCGTAAATAAAGAGGGAGGTAAAAGACATAAAATAGACCTTTCCGTCCATAATGATCGTGTTCCAGAACTCTTCGTTGGCGGAAAAGCCGGCTTCAGCCTCGGCTTTGAGGGAAACATAGTTCAGTTTCCCGATCGAATCCCTTGACCAGTAACCCAGTTCCCGATATCCGCTGGTAAAGATCCTGTTTTCCGGATCAACGGCGACCGAGCGGATAACTGTTCCATTGGGGGCCGGGTGAAAATCCCATTCGATCCCGTCAAACTCCAGGAGCCCGATATTGTTGGCAGCATAGATGATCCCCTCCCGGTCGGCTGTGATCGACCAGTTCTGACTTTCCGCATGGTAAAGCTGTTTGGAGAAATTCTGGATTTCCACCTCCCCAGCAGGAGAGGTCTGAAAAGCTGAGGCAGCAAATACCCGGAGGAGCAACACCCCGGAAACGAACAGGCATTTTAATGTTTTTCCCATTTAAAACAGGTAAAGGCGAAGGGGTGGCAACGATCCTCCGGAAGGATCAACCACGATGTAAAAATGCAAAATAATCATAAATTCTACTCATCCCTGCAAAAAAACATGTTTTTGAAATGTGAAAAATGAAAATCCGTAAGAAATTAACAAACAGGCATCTGGATTGTTAATAATTAGGACAAGTGAATAAATGGTGAAGTAAAAAGTTGGTTCAATATTCTCTGGTGAGCATATTGTGTGGTCAATAATTTTACTTCAAAGCACATTTTTCAGAACTTGTTTCAAATTGCTATTACTAAAACTAAATGTGCCAGCTATGAAAAAATTGTTCTTTCTGTTATTCATTTTTTCGGCCACATTGCTTTCTGCTCAGCAGACGACAATCACAGGTAATGTGACCGATCAGAATGGGATGGGAATACCCGGTGTAAGTATTCTTGTAAAAGGAACACAACAGGGTACCATTACGGATTTTAATGGCGACTACACTCTTACGGCCCCGTCCGAAGCCACCCTTGTTTTCAGTTTTATCGGTTACAAGACGGTGGAGGAGGCCCTGGGAGGCCGCACGGTCGTTAATCTGCAGATGCAGGAGGAAGCCATCGGAATGGAAGAAGTGGTGGTGGTGGGTTATGGTACTGCCAAAGTAAAAGATGTGACAGGGTCCATCGTAACCATCAGGAATGAGGATCTTACCAAACAGCAGGTAACCAACGTTGGTCAGGTATTGCAGGGCAAGGTAGCCGGTTTGCAGGTGTCGTCGACCGGTGAACCTGGAAGCTCACCGCAGATCAGGATCAGGGGGCTTGCCACCGTGAAGGGGACCAACGCAAACCCGCTTTATGTAGTGGATGATGTCTTTATGGATGATATCAGTTTCCTTTCCAACGACCAGATTGAATCCGTTTCCGTACTTAAAGATGCTTCTGCCGCCGCTATTTACGGGGTACGGGGTGCAAGGGGTGTTGTTCTGATCACCACCAAAAAGGGAAGCAGCACCGAGCCGAAGATCACTTATTCGGGTTACTACGGTATACAGAATGCCGCAAATATGCTGGAAATGGCCAACGCGGAACAGTATATCACCTTATATAATGAAAAGAATCCGACCAAACCCATTGATAATGTAACCTATCCCGGGAGTACCAACTGGTACAATGAAGTTCTGCGGCCGGCAAACATCCAGAATCACGAACTGGGGATCAGTGGCGGGAACGAAGCTTCCAAGTATTTTTATGGCATTGGAATTACCAGCCAGGAAGGGATTATCAAGAAGAACGATTATACCCGTTTTAACCTGAGAGGGTCCAACGATCTTCAGATCAACAAATATCTTAAGAGCGGATATAACATCATCGTAACCGGGACGAACACCAATCTGCCCGCCGATGTGCTGATGCCCTCCTTTGTTGCTCCTCCGGTTTTTAATGTTTATACCAACAACGTATTTTCCGATTTTTCAAGCCTGATCTCGGGTTCAAACCCGGCAGCCAACCTCGACCGGATCAACAATGTGTCGAAAAGCGCCCAGGCCCTGGTCAATGCCTACCTGGAGCTCAAGCCGATCAAGGATCTTTCGATCCGTACCTCATTTACGGTTGACGGGAATTATACCACTGCCAGGAATTATGAACCGGAGTTTGATTATATCACCGTAAGTGATACGGTTTCCACGCTGACCAAAACAAGCAGCTATCACCTGAATTATACCTGGGATAACCTGATTAATTATCAGAAGGTATTCGGAGAAAACCGGCTTACCCTTATGGCCGGTTTTTCAGCCTACCAGATCTATTACCAGGGTATGAGCGGAACAGCGGATGGCGTACCCTTTTACTCGGATGCCACACTTTACCTTGGAAAGGGGTCTACAATTCCCATTGCAAATGACTGGGGTGGAAAAATACGCTCGGAATCTTATTTCGCGAGGGTGTTCTATTCCTATAAAGACAAATATTTGCTGACCGCCACTTTCAGAAGGGACGGTTCCTCTGTTTTCCCGGAAAATGACCGCTGGGCCACAGCACCGTCGGTGGGTATCGGCTGGGTGATCAGCGACGAATCGTTTATGGATAACGTCAATATCTTTGACTTCCTCAAGCTGAAAGCCAGCTGGGGTGTCCTGGGGAACAGCGATATTCCGCAGAATGTCTATACCCTGACCGTGAATACTTCAAGCGATTACTGGGTGATTTACGGTCCTTACGGCAGCGGAAACATCAGCCAGGGTAAATCCATCACCTCGGTGGTACCTCCTCAGCTTATGTGGGAGTCACTGGAAGAGATCAACACCGGTTTTGAATCAAAATTGTTTGCCAACCGGATGACCCTGGACATTGAGTATTACAGGAGGATGACCAAAAATGCCATCTTCCCCTATCCCGTGCCGGCAACTTCCGGTTTATCCGGCAGCTATCTTGATAACGTCTGCGACATCCTTAACACCGGGGTTGAACTTACCACTTCCTGGAACCAGAATATCAGCAGTGACATGAAGATAGGATTCAGTGGGAACGTTGCTTATAACCACAATGAGATCTACAGTTTTAAACCCGGAACAGTAGGTTATACTACTGGAAATGCATTTAATGGAAAACTGGCAATTAAAAACCAGGTCGGTCACCCCATCGGGGAGTATTTTGTTTATGAGGTAGCCGGTGTATTCCAGAATGCCGATCAGGTCACTAACTATGTGAACAGCGAGGGTAAGAAGATCATGGCCACTGCAAAACCCGGCGACCTGATCTTTGTGGATCAGAATGATGACGGTGTGATCGATGAACTGGACAAGATTTCCTACGGCAGTTACATTCCCAAGCTCATTTATGGCTTTAACCTGAATATGACCTGGAAAAGCTTTGATCTCTCGGCCGATTTTGCCGGTGTGGCCGGTAATAAGATCTATAATGCCAAGAGAGCCCAGCGTTACGGGAATGAGAACTGGGACCTTGACTTCTACGAGAACAGATGGTACGGTGAAGGTACCAGCAATACCTATCCCAGTGCCAATGTGGGCGGACGGAGAAATCCCGATCCGAGTACCTTCTTTGTTGAGTCGGGAGCTTATTTCAGGATCAGGAACGTACAGGTGGGCTACACGCTTCCCTCGAACCTGGTGAATAAACTTGCCATTTCCAGGGCAAGGGTTTATCTGAGCTTCCAGAATCCCTACGCCTTCTTCAAGTACAACGGGTTCTCACCGGAAATTCTTTCCGGATCGGCCGATACCCAGGGTATGGATTATAATGTATACCCGATCACAAGTATCAGTACCATTGGTCTGAACCTGAATTTCTAATGTATAACTGATCTGAAAAGCAAAGAGTCATGAAAAAATATATCATTTTAGCATTGATTTTCGGCGGTCTTCTTTCTTCCTGTTCAGGATACCTTGAATTTCCGCCTGAAGGCGAAATCAAAGGGTCCGATTTCTGGAATGACGAAGCTGATGCCCAGGCAGGAGTGGACGCCATGTACGGTTATCTGCGTACCTGGGATATCTCTGCCTTCAATTACCTGATCGTGTCCTCCCTTGCCTCCGATGAAATTATTAAAGGAAGTGTGGTGGGCGACGGCTCCTGGGCTGTAGCCTACGATAACTATGAGTACACTTCTACCTATGAGCACATCCGCGATTTCTGGGTAGCCCGCTACAAGGCCATTAACCTGTCGAACCAGGTGATTGACAATGTTCCGGGTATCACCATGAACGAAAGCGTCAAGGCACGGATGATCGCTGAAGCAAAATTCCTGCGTGCGCTGCACTATTTCTACCTGGTCAGGGCTTTTGGCGGTGTGCCCGTGATCCTGAGCCTTGAAGAAGCCAGGACCGGAGCTGCCCGTTCGACAGTTGAAGAGACCTATGCCGCCATTGAAGCGGATTTACTGGACGCTGTGGACGTTCTTCCGTCCACCCTGCCACAGGAAGAATTCGGCCGAGCCACCAGCTGGGCGGCCAAGGCTCTGCTGGCCAAAGTTTATATGTACGAAGAAAAGTGGACCGACTGCAAGGCCATGACCGAAGACATCATCCAGAACGGACAGAACTATGCCGACCAGGGTCCGTTTGATCTTTACGAAGATTACTATCTCTTATTCCGGCCTGAACAGGAATTCTGCAAGGAATCCATTTTTGAGATCCTGAGTTCCGAGGTCGATGGCAACGGCGATATTTCAAAAAGCCAGTTTGCCGAGACCCAGTTACCAAGAGGAATCGCCAACTGGGGAGGCTGGGGATGGTTCGCTCCTTCCGATGCCTGTGCCGCTGCCTTTGATGCTGCCGGTGATACATTGAGGAAAAGGGTTACGATCCTTACCTACGGTGACAGGACCCAGGATGGTGATTCGATCCTCGGGGTAACGGAAATGGAAGGCAATTCGATCCCCCGTTATAACGGCAAGGTTTATGTTCCTTCCCGCTTTACCCATACCACGGGTCCTGCCGGATGTGAACAGAATGTCCGGCTGATCCGCTTTGCAGAAATCCTCCTTATCGACGCGGAAGCCGCCACTCACACAGGAGGCGATGTGGCTACACCGCTGAACCGGATCAGGGCCAGGGCAAAACTGGATCCAATCGGAAGCCCAACCATTGAAGATGTATGGAGGGAAAGGCAACTGGAACTCGCCGGCGAGCAGGACCGTTTCTGGGACCTGGTTCGCACCGGACGGGCTGCCAGCGTGCTGGGACCTCTTGGTTTTGAGGCTGGAAAACATGAATTATTTCCCATCCCCGAGAAAGAAATTGAACTTCTACCCGATCTGCTTGAGCAGAACCCGGGCTGGTAAACGGAATTTTTTTAGCTAGTTTTTGAAAACGTGAGTAAGTTGGTTAACACTGTCCTGATCATCCTTGCCGTGTTGGTTTCCTGCGGTTCTCCGCGGAACAACACGGCAGGATCACAGGCGGGGAAGCAAAAAGCTGCCCTGAGTGACGAACAGTTGCTGGATACCATCCAGTACCTGACCTTTCAGTATTTCTGGGACGGTGCCGAACCGGTTTCGGGCTGCGCCAGGGAGCGAATCCATATGGACAATGTCTATCCCGAAGGAGATCAGGATGTGATCACTTCCGGAGGGACCGGCTTTGGCCTGATGAATATAATTGTCGGGATCGACAGAGGCTTTATCACCCGGGAAGAAGGGATCGCCCGCTTCGAACAGATCGTGGATTTCCTTGGCCGTTCCGACCGCTTTCACGGTGCCTGGCCTCACTGGCTCTACGGTCCGACCGGGAAGGTCAAGCCCTTCAGCCCCAACGATGACGGAGGCGATATTGTGGAAACGGCCTATCTGGTGCAGGGCCTGCTTACCGTTAAGCAGTTCCTTAACCCGGCCGATGAGCGTGAAAATACCCTGGCCGGCAACATCAGCGAACTGGTGAACGGGGTTGAGTGGGACTGGTATCAGCGCGGTGAAAATGCACTCACCTGGCACTGGTCGCCCCGTGTCGGATGGAAGATCAACTTCCGGATCGGGGGATATAACGAATGCCTGATTGCCTATATTCTGGGAGCCTCCTCACCCACACATCCTTTGACCCGGGAAGCCTATGATGAAGGCTGGGCCAGGAACGGGGAGATCTCCGGAATCACGGAAAAATACGGTTACCAGTTGAACCTGCTTCAGCGCGGGGTGAAAATCTATGACGGCCCGCTGTTCTGGGCCCATTATTCCTTCCTGGGCCTCGATCCGAGGCATCTGAAGGATCAGTACGGCGACTACTGGGCACATAATGTCGCCCAGACCCTGATCGACAGGGCGCACTGCATCGCCAACCCGAACGGATACATAGGTTACGGGGCGAACTGCTGGGGACTTACCGCCAGCTATTCTACGGGCGAATATCATGGTCCGGCCGAAGATTCTGCGGCAGGGATCCTCATTCCCGTTGGCTATGCCGCCCACAGTCCGGAAAGAGATTACGGGGTGATCTCCCCGACGGCTGCTCTTTCGTCCATGCCCTATGCTCCGGAAGCAGCCCTGGAAGCGGCACGGCATTTTTATTTTGACCTTGGGGATAAGATCCTGGGTCCGTATGGCTTTTACGATGCCTTCAATGAAACCTATAACTGGTATCCGAAAAGGTACCTGGCGATCGACCAGGGCCCGGTTACCGTTATGATCGAAAATTACAGGACCGGAAGATTATGGGACCTGTTCATGAAAAATACAGAGGTGACCGATGGCCTCGACAGGCTGGGATTCACCTATAAATAAATTGCCGGGAAAAAAAGAATGAAGCGAATAAGAGCAATTGGCATTTCAGCAATACTTGTATCAGGTATAGCGCTTATCTTCACTTCCTGTGGAGGGAAGAAGGCGATGAGCCCGGAGGAGGAATTTTATTCCCGCAAGGTCGATTCGGTCCTGGCCCTGATGACCCTGGATGAAAAGATCGGGCAACTTGTTCTGTATTCGAGTTCCTGGGATGTGACCGGTCCTGTTACGCCTGGGAACGTGGTGGAAGATATCCGCTCGGGCAAATGCGGAAATATGTTCAACGCCATCACCACTTCTTTCAACCGGAAGCTACAGGAGATCGCCGTTAATGAGACACGTCTTGGCATCCCTCTTCTTTTTGGCTATGATGTGGTACACGGCTATAAAACCATTTTCCCGGTTCCGCTTGGTGAAGCTGCTTCTTGGGACACCGCCCTGATCAGGAAAGCCTCTGCCATCGCAGCGCTTGAAACCTCCTCTTCGGGGATCAACTGGACCTTTGCTCCGATGGTCGATGTATCGCGCGACCCGAGGTGGGGAAGGGTGACGGAAGGGGCAGGTGAGGATCCGTTCCTGGGAGCCTGCATTTCCGAAGCAAGAGTGAAGGGATTCCAGGGGAACGATCTTGCTTCCCCTAATACCGTACTCGCCTGCGTTAAACATTATGCCGCCTATGGCGCACCGATCGGCGGACGCGATTATAACGGAGCCGATATGTCGGACCGCGAGCTTCGTGAAGTGTACCTTCCTCCCTACAAAGCTGCCGTGGATGCGGGTGCGGGAACGGTAATGACTGCTTTCAACGATCTGAACGGCGTACCCTGCACGGCCAATGGCTATCTGCTCAATGAGATCCTAAGGGAGGAGTGGGGTTTCAGGGGATTTACCGTGTCGGATTATTCCTCGGCTTCCGAACTGATCAGTCATGGCTATGCGGCCAACCGCAAGGAGGCAGCAAAGAGGGCTTTTCTCGGCGGACTGACCATGGACATGCAAAGCGGTGTGTATTCCGAATACCTGGCCGAACTGGTGAAAGAAGGCAGTATCACGGAAAAGCAGATCGACGATGCCGTCAGGGCAGTGCTGGAAGCCAAATTCAGGCTGGGTCTGTTCGATGATCCGTATCGCTATTGTGATTCGCTCGGTGAGAAAGAAAATATCCTGACACCCGCTCACCTTCAGACAGCCCGGGAACTGGCCTGTGAATCCATGGTGCTTTTGAAGAATGAAAGACAGTTGTTGCCCCTGGCAAAGGGTAAAAAAATTGCACTGATCGGGCCCTTTATCAACAGCCGGGAGGATCTTCTCGGAGCCTGGAGGGCCTCGGGGAATCCTGCGACAGTCAAAACTATTGCTGAAGCACTTTCTGAAGCAAACCCGGGAGGGATGGTCAGGTCTACGGAAGGATGCGGAATGGATAAGGCGATTGAAGGTGGCCTAGACAGGGCTCTTTCCCTGGCCCGAACCTCGGATGTGGTCGTTCTCGTGTTAGGAGAACCTGCCGGACTGAGTGGCGAGGCAACAAGCAAAACTGACCTGTCGCTTCCGAAGGTGCAGTCCGCGCTGCTGAAGGCTATAAAAGCTACAGGAAAACCGGTGATCCTCGTCCTGTTGAACGGAAGACCGCTGACGGTAAGTGATGAGGTCGGGATGGCAGATGCCGTGCTTGAAGCCTGGCATCCGGGCTCTTCCGGTGCGCAGGCCCTGGCCGATCTGCTGTTCGGTGATGCCGTACCCGGAGGCAAGCTGACGATGACCTTCCCGATGAATGTCGGACAGATCCCGATCTACTACAGCTATAAAAGCACCGGAAGACCCTATGCACCCGACAGGCCCGACCTGAGGTGGCAGACCCGCTATATCGACGGAACAAGTGATCCCCTGTTCCCTTTCGGGTATGGGCTCAGCTACACGGTATTTGAATACAGCAAGCTCCGGCTCAGTTCTCCTGAAATAAGTATGGACGATACACTGACGATTTCTGTTACAATTACAAATAGCGGGGATTACGACGGAACGGAAGTGGTACAGCTCTATGTCCAGGATCTTTTCGGCAGTGTTACCCGACCGGTAAAAGAGCTGAAAGGATTCAGGAAGATTGCTGTCGGTAAAGGCAAGTCGGCCGAGGTGGAATTCCGCCTGACCGCGGACGACCTTCGCTTTTATGACAGCGAGATGCATTACCTGGCAGAACCAGGTGATTTCAAGGTATTTGTCGGGACCAATTCCCGGGATGTACTGGAAAGCAGTTTTACTTTAAAACCTTGAAAAAATGATTTTACAACACGGGAAAATAAGACTGATAACGGTACTGGTACTGTTCGTCCTTTCAACAAATCAACTTTTTAGCCAGGTTTACCTTTATTTCCAGGACAGCCCGGCTTCCGATTATTATGATTACAGCTGGATGGACAGGACAGCTCCAAGTGTGCTGGAGGGACTCGGAACGGATCAGCGTAAATTTCCTGTGGAAACTACTACGCCGGCCCACCAGGGGCTCAACTGTCTGCGGATGACCTGGAAATCGGTTTCCGGCGGTAACTGGTATGCCATTGCAGCCGGTTCGAACTGGACGGAGAAAGACCTTAGCGCCACCGATACGATGAGCTTCTGGCTCTATTCAGCCGACGGACTTGCTGCAGCTGCTTTTCCTCTGGTTTTTGTGGAGGATATTACCAATAAAAAGAGTCATATGGAGGATTTCGGAGCCTACTCCGCCGATCTTCAGGCCGGTGCATGGACCCGTTACAAAATTCCCATGGACCATTTTTTAACTTCGGGCGACGGAGTGAACTATACCGTGATCAAGACCATCGGATTTGCTCAGAATGCTTCAGATAATGTCAGTCATACCCTGCTGGTCGATGATATGAGGGTTTATGTCGGAGATGGTACTTTTCCTCCGGCTGTCAAACCGACAGGAGTCAGTGCAACGGGATATGACAGTCATATTGAAGTAGCCTGGAAGGTGGAGGATACAGATAACCTGGCCGGTTTCGAGATCCAGAAATCCACCGACGGAGGCAGCAGTTTTGCCACAGTGAAGTTGCTGGATGAAAATCAGCGGTACTTTGTTGACTGGACACGTTCGCAAGGCTACGGTTACAGTGCGCATTACCGGGTACTGTCGCTTAACAGTGCCAATGAGGCATCCGATCCCTCGGAAACCGTATCGGCCACCACACGTGAATTTACCGATGACGAACTGCTGGATATGGTGGAACGCTATACCTTCCGGTTTTTCTGGGATTATGCCCAGGATTCCTCCGGCATGACCCGCGACCGCAACAATATGTCTGTTTCCGTTACATCGGGAGGTTCCGGCTTTGGTGTCATGGCCATTGTGGTCGGGATTGAACGGGGCTATATCACCCGTCAGGAAGGGATCGACAGGATGGAAAGGATCCTGGATTTCCTGGAAAAGGCCGACCGTTTTCACGGAGCCTGGTCGCATTTCATTGACGGGAACAGCGGTGCAGTGGTCCCTTTCAGTACCTATGACAACGGAGGGGACCTCGTTGAGACAGCCTTCCTGATCGAGGGTCTTTTAACGGTTCGTGCCTATTTCGACGGGGAAACTGCAGAGGAACAGTCGATCGTCAGCAGGATCACTGCGCTTTACGAAGCCGTGGAGTGGGACTGGTACCGGAAGAATAACTCCAATGTGCTTTACTGGCACTGGTCGCCCAATTATGAATGGCAGATCAACATGCAGCTTCGCGGGTGGAATGAAACAGGGATCACCTACATGCTGGCCATTGCCTCTCCCACGCATTCCGTGCCCGCTTCCCTCTGGCAGACAGGCTGGGCAGGAGCATCGTATTACCTGAACGGCGACAGTTTTTATGGCCATAAACTCTGGGTAGGCTGGGATTACGGCGGACCCTTGTTCTTTACCCATTATTCCTTTGTGGGTTTCGATCCGAGGGACAAGCGCGACCAGTATGCGAATTATTTCGACAATAACCGGAACATTGCGCTGATCCACCAGGCCTACAGCATACAGAATCCGAAGAATTACACCGGTTATGGTGCCAATTGCTGGGGCTTAACCGCCAGCGATGATCCCGATGGCTATTCGGTACACGAGCCCACCTCCACCCGGGATAACGGAACGATTACCCCAACTGCCGCCCTGTCGTCCTTCCCCTATACACCGGAAGAGTCGATGCTGGCACTGAAACATTTTTACCGCGACCTTGGAGATAAGATCTGGGACTGGATGGGCTTCAAGGATGCCTTTAACCAGAAACGGAACTGGTACGCCTCCTCCTACCTGGCCATCGATCAGGGGCCCATCATCCTGATGATTGAAAATTACCGGACCCAGTTGCTCTGGGACCTGTTTATGAGCAACCCGGAAATCTCCCCGATGCTTGAAGCTATTGGATTTCACTACTCTCCCAATACCACGGCACAGGTCGAAGTGACCCCGGAAATGAGTATTTTCCCGAATCCGGCAGCCGGAAGCTTTAATATTGGCTTTGATGTCGATGAAAAAGTAAGCGTTGAGCTCTCAATATATGATATAAATGGTAAATTAGTAGGGAATTTGTGCAACGGCACTGTTTTTGCGGCCGGACATCATGAAATCTCCTCCGGAGATCTGAAACTGGCACCCGGAGTATATTTTGCGCGGCTGATCACTGATCAGTCTGATGTAAGGACTATAAAAATAATTATGCAATAATCGAAAGGAGGTTTTTATCTTTCTTTTAAATTTAATATTGTTTTTTTACTCACTTAAAACTTTAACATTATGAAGGCAACTTTTACATTTTTACTGCTTGCTCTCCTTAGCGTAGGTGTAGCAGCTCAGTATTCTCTTCCTGTGACTTTCGAAACAGCTGAGGAAGATACCTGCTGGGAAATGTTTGCAAATGACAATGGTTCCATGGCTCTGGCTGATAACCCGGAAGATGGCGGGATCAATACCTCAGCCAAGGTGCTTATGATGGAAGTAGCTGCCGATGCCAGCCCGTGGGCAGGTGCTTTTTCCGACTATTATGGTGAGATGGCCATTACCGACGACAACTACATGATGCAGATGATGGTTTACAAAAGTGTTGTTACCAACGCCTGCCTGAAGCTTGAAGGTAACGGTCAGATGGAAATCAAAGTTCCCAACACCGCTGTAAACCAGTGGGAACTTCTCGAGTTCGATTTCACCGACATGATCGGAACAACTTTCCCGCGTCTGACCTGGTTCCCCGATTTCCCGGACACAAGGACAGAAGGTTCTACCAACTATGTTGACAACATTGGCTTCCTCGGACAGGGTACCTCAGTTAAGCACGTGAACAATGTGCTGCTTGCTGTATTCCCCAATCCGGCTGTTGAGAAGATCACTGTTCAGTATCCCGGAATGACCGCTGCCACAATTACCAATATTATCGGGCAGAGGGTTAATTCAATGTCATTTGATATGGCCAACTTTAAAGAGATCAATGTAAGTGACCTTAAAGCTGGTGTATATTTCATTACCATTGATACCGCCGACGGTCAGTATAGCACTAAATTCATCAAGAAGTAAGTAAGTTTTTAGTTAAAAGAGGATGCCGGGGGACGAATAACAGAAGAATAATGCACGTTTAGTTTTCACTGACCGCCGGCTGTTTGCTGTTGTTCACCTTTTCGGCATCCTTTTTTAATACCGACCGATTTCCTCCTTTCTTTTTATGCCCCTTGAAATAAGGGGCTTATTTTTCTATGCCTGTTCACTGTTTGTAAAAGATCCCACTATGAAGAAAAGAAAGGTTATCCATTCCCGGCTTACTGGCGGATTTATCCTCCTGCTGCTGGTTCTCCACAGCCAGTTGTTCTCCCAGACGCTGACCTACTGTAATCCGGTCGACATCGATTACAAGTACAATTTCGAACAGCTAAACGAAGGGATTTCCTACCGGTCTGGTGCCGATCCGGTTATTGTACCCCATGGTGACGGATACGCCCTTTTTGTGACCATTTCCGGAGGCTGGTGGTACTCGCGTGATCTGAAAAACTGGGACTATGTCAGTCCCTCCATGTGGCCTATGGAAGATATCTGTGCCCCGGCCGCCATCTCGGTGGGTGATACACTCTACCTGTTCCAGTCGACCTTTGAGCTGCGCCCGATCTTCTTCATGACCGATCCGTCGGTCGGGTTGCTGCGTTTCTTCAACAGGCTCATGCCACCTCTCCGCGGAGCAAAAGGTCCCTGGGATCCTGCTCTTTTCAGGGACGATGACGGGCGCTGGTATATGTACTTTGGCTCGTCGAATGTGTATCCCCTGTACGGCATAGAGCTGGATCCCCATAAACGCCTCACTTATATCGGGGAGGCGCAGCCGCTTTTTTCTCTTCACCCGGAAGAACATGGATGGGAACGGTTCGGACAGGATCACCGGGATACCATCACCCCCTTTATCGAAGGGGCCTGGATGACGAAGTACGGAGGCAAATACTACCTCCAATACGGGGCTCCCGGAACCGAGTATAATGTTTATGCCAACGGGACCTATGTTGCCGATCATCCCCTGGGACCTTTCACCTATGCGCCCTACAATCCCGTTTCCTATAAACCGGGGGGCTTTGTTCAGGGGGCAGGTCACGGGAACACCTTCCAGGATCACTACGGGAACTACTGGAACACCGGCACGCCCTGGATCGCTGTCAACTGGAATTTCGAGCGGAGGATCGCCATGTTCCCTGCCGGTTTCGATGAAAGCGGCCAGATGTATTCCGATACCCGCTTCGGCGATTTTCCCCATTTTATCCTGCAGGATTCTGCAAGTAACAGCTCGGAATTTTTTACCGGCTGGATGCTGCTTTCCTATAAAAAGCCGGTCACCGCATCGTCGGTCATGGACGGATTTCTGCCCGAACGGCTCTGCGATGAAAACCCGCGCACCTTCTGGGTTGCTGCGGCCAATGATACCCTGCAGTATGTAACTATCGACCTTAAGAAAAGCTATGATATCAAGGCGATCCAGGTGAATTATACTGACTATCAATCGGATATCTTTGAAAATGACAGCACCGTACGTACCTGCTTTCGTTTGTTTACTTCGCCTGACGGCAGGAACTGGGAACTTTTCGCCGATCTGTCGGACGAGACCAGGGACCGGCCCAATGCCTATGTGGAGGCAGCAAAACCTGTAAGGGGAAGGTATATCAGGTATCAGCATATCTATGTGGCCTCACCCAATCTGGCCATCAGTGATATCAGGGTGTTCGGGGGAGGAGAAGGCCGGGCGCCGGCAGTACCCGGTTCCCTGCGGGCGGTGAGGGATGCCGATCCGCGTAATGTATTGATCTCCTGGGAACCGGTAAAGGATGCAGTCGGTTACAATATCCGCTGGGGAATAGCTCCCGGTAAACTCTACCAGACCTGGCAGCGCTTTGCCGATCAGGGCAAAGAACTGGAGATCAGGGCTCTGAACGAGGGGGTAAGCTATTACTTTGCCATTGAAGCCTTTAATGAAAACGGGGTATCCGCGCTAAGCGGGGTGGTGAAGGTGGAGTAGGTGGTTGGGGTGAGAAGGGAGATATGAGAATTATGATGCAAAATGCAAAATGCAAAATGCAAAATGTAGAATGCAAAATGTAGAATGCAAAATGTAAAATGCAGAATGTAGAATGTTGAAGGAAAAGTGGAGATGAGTCGTGTTCTATTCCTCACCCCCTTTGCCCTTCGAGGTCGGAGATCGCGTTGTGCGCACCATTCCGGGGATGGGACCCCGGTTACCGTGTTTGAGGCCTTCAGCCTCAGGAACGGAACCGGTGCTTCGACAGGCTCAGCAACCGGAAAAGCCTGATGTCGGTATTTCGACCCCGATGGCAGGCTGTGCTGAAAAGTGTCAGAGGTATTTTTGGGGTCAACCCGTCACCCGTCACTCGTCACTCCTCGCTCTTCCCTCCTCACTGTTCCCTCCTCACTGTTCCCTCCTCACTCGTCACCCGTCACTCTTCACTCTTCACTCCCCACTCATATCCTCCCCATCGCCAGGCAGATCGCATGCAGCGAAACCGTGATAAACAGGTAGAGGTTCCGGGATTTCGCCGGCGACAATTTCAAAAAGCGGTAACGGAGGGAGCCGGCATGGCAACTACTTACGCAATCGCCGCAGAGGGTGCAGGTGATACCCGGTTTGCGGGCCAGGATGTCTTCCCTGTTCAGGGCGTCGTAGCGGCAGGTGGAAGTGCAGCGCATGCAGGAGGTACAGCTGTCGGCTATCTCCATACGGAAGGGATTGACGAAGCGGAAATAGTTGACCACCGTGCCAACGGGGCACCAGGTCAGGCAATGCACCATTTTGCCTTTCCGTGACGAAAGGAGCAGCATCACAACCATCCCGACGCCGCCAAACAGAAGGGCGAGGGGAGTGGTGATGTGGGCAGGAATTTTGAAGAAACGCAGAAGTAGGGCAGCAACGATCACCAGGGGGAGGATGGTGAATTTAACAGCCGCTCTGTTCCGGAGCCTGGCAGCCGGTCGTTTTTTCCCTGCAGCCCACTGGTCGAGTGCCCCAAAGTAGCAGAGGTGACTGCACCATGCCGGTCCCGACAGCAGGATGGTGCTGATAAACAGCGCTGTCATCACCGACAGCTCACCGCGATATAAAGGTCCGGTAATAATCAGCATGGGGATTGGAAGATGCAGTTTCCCGGTCATCAGGAACACTTCATTCACCAGTCCAAGGATCAGTTGCAGAAAAAACCATGCTGAAAAGAGAGTCCAGGTATACTTTCTCCAGACGGCACTGCGGGAGGGATCCATCATCTTCCGGGTAACAAATCCGGCATAGAGGGCAATCAGGAACACCTGGATCCAGCCGGCTCCCGGGTGCAGACGTTCAGCCAGAAGCAGGGGTTTGTCGGGCATCACCTGAACCATCAGCAGCATCCATCCGGTGAGCAGGAATGCGCCGGCAGGCACTGCATATTCTTTTATGTTTTGTTGAAGGGCTGAAGTCATTTTCTGTCGGGCACGGCCGGAGCGGGCAAAGTTAGAAAAGATCAGGGGATTTCCCTGATCATGACCAGCATCATCTTAAAACGTTCATGCGCGTTGACGGCGTGAGGGATGTTTGCCGGCATAACGATCGAGTCGCCTTCTTTCAGTACGTGGGAAAGCCCTCCGATGGTCACGGTACCTTCTCCATCGAGTACCAGCACCAGGGCATCGAAGGGTGCGGTATGCTCGCTCAGTTGTTGTCCCTTGTCAAAGGCAAAGAGGGTGACATTGCCCCCGGTGTTTTTCATCAGCACTTTGCTGACAATGCTTTCATTGGCATAAATGACTGAATCTCCGATCCTCGTCGGTTTTTCAGGTATGTAGCTCAGATTTTCCATAGTTGTTTTAAAGTAAAAATAATCATTTCCGCACAGGGCTCATGTAACAATTGTTACTACATCAATTACAGCTTGTTTTTTATACCAGGGTATTCTTCAAGCCAAAATTTGATCTTTTCTCTTCATTGGATGAACCTTGCAGGAAGTATGAATAAAAACTGCGGTTCCCCAATATGAATATCCTGTTCCAAAACATAAAATATGAATGGCCGGTTGTTAAACAAAGGCCTCCTGAAATGCTCTTATTTGCTGGTTTTCAGACTTGAAGTGTGTTGAAAAGACGTTGATTAATTCTATGCCGTTTTTTTTTCATCCCTAAGGCAGACTTTCGTAAATTTAATTCCTTTTCCCTTTATGACCCGTGTGACCGAATTGTTAGGATTGACTTAACATGAAAAAGAAAGAGGAAGTGTACATTTACGGCGAAAATATGTTTAACCAAATAGAGATCTCATGAAGAAAGTTTTACTATCACTTGTCATGTTCGCGGCCTTCCTGGCTGCTCATGCCGAAGGAATACTGATTATTTCCGAAGTGGCCGACCCGCTTGACAACGCGAACGCCAGGTTCGTTGAGTTGTACAATATCGGTGATGCTGCAGTGGATTTCAGTACGGCTACTTTTTACATTGCCCGTCAGGCGAACGGCTCAACCTGGGCCAGTGCCCAGCTGACCGGTGTGGTCAATCCGGGCGAAGCCTATGTGATTGCTACCAGTCAAAGTAACTTTAACGCAGCTTACGGTTTTGACCCGAATTTCGTTTTCTCCTCACTTACAGGAAATGGTGACGACGGATATTTTATTTACAAGGATGGTGACAATACCACAGGCACCCTTTATGATGCCTATGGTGTTCTCAACCAGGATGGAACAGGTTTTGCCTGGGAATACCTCGACGGCCGTGCCGAGAGGGTTGGCGGAATGACCGGACCGAATGCTACCTGGACCGCTTCCGAATGGAATATCACCATTACTGCCAATGTGGCCGATTTCACCCCCGGAGTGCATTCCAATGAAATCGTGGCTGATGTAACTCCACCGGTATTCAGTGACGGTTATCCGAAAATCAAAAATATCCTTGACACATCCATTGACCTGCTGGTTAAACTGGATGAAACCTCGAAAGTATTCTACGTGGTTCTCGAAAGCGGTGCCACCGCACCTACGGTTGCCGAAGTGCTGGCCGGAACAGGATCAGCCGGTGCTACAGCCGTAGTTGCCAGCTCTTTTGATGCCGGAACCGCAGAAGTTACGGAAACCATTTCGGGCCTGACTGTCGATATAACCTACGACGTATATGTTGTGGCTCAGGATGATGAGGCCACTCCGAACGTACAGGCTGCCCTTACCACGCTTTCAGCTACAACGTTTACTCCCAAGGATGTATTGATGACGGTTGACTTTGCCACCGATCTTTCTCCCTTCACAGCGGTTGACACCCTGGGTGCACAGGCCTGGGCCGTATCTTCAGGTGCTGCCCGGATAAACGGTTACAGCGGAGGTGCACAGGATAACGGTGATCTGCTGATCTCTCCCGTGATCAATCTCGACGGATCCTCCAATAACGAGTTCTCGTTCCTTTCTTATAAAAACTACACCGGTCCGGATATGATCGTACAGATCTCAACCGATTTCACCGGTGTTTATGACAAAGCCGGCGTTCTGGCTGCTACCTGGACCCCGCTGAACGTTACCATTTCAGCCGGTGCTGCTGCCTGGACTGAATCCGGTTCAATCGACCTGTCGGCCTATTCCGGCGATGTTTACATTGCTTTCAGCTATGTATCAAGTGCTGCTGATGGTGCTGCCGAATGGAGAGTGGATAATTTTAAGGTGTCCGGCTATCTTATCCCGGGTTCCGATGCCACCCTCAGCGATCTGACCCTCGATGGTACCACTATCACCGGATTTGATGCCGGCAAACTGGCATACACCGTTGAACTGCCCATGGGAACTACCGTAGTTCCGACCATTGATGCGGTTACCTCCGACGTAAATGCCACCTATGTTGTTACTCCTGCTTCCGACCTTGCCGGCGATGCAGCCGCCAGGACTACCACCGTTGTGGTAACCGCTCAGGACCAGACCACCGAGCAGACCTACAGCATCCTCTTCAATCCGATTCTGGAAGCTAAAACTGTTGCCGAACTGAGAGCCGGTGATCAGACCAGGACCTATCAGTTTACCGGTAAGGTGCTGATGACCTATAAGAACAGCTCCTACAATCAGAAATACATTCAGGATGCTACCGGCGGGATTACCATACATGACCCGAATGCAGCTATTACCACGGTTTATGAGATCGGCGACTCGCTGACCAATATCAAAGGTACGATCATGACCTATGGAGGCCTGTATGAATTTGTTCCCCTTGCTGACCCGGGTGCTCCGGTAAATTCAGGGAACCCGGTTGTTGCTGAAGAGGTCACCCTGGCTACACTGAATGGCAGCCTGGGAACCTATGAGTCGAAGTTTGTGAAAGTTCTTGGAGTTAGCTTCACCGCCACCGGCGATTTTGCCTCCAAAACCAACTACGACATCAGCGATGCTTCCGGCTCTGCCAAACTGAGGACCAACTATACCAACCTGGATTATATCGGCACCGCCATTCCGACGGTTAAGGCTGATATCCAGGGTGTAGTGATCTCCTACAACGGCGCAGTTCAGCTCGTTCCCCGTTCACTGGCCGACTTCAGGCTGTATGGCACGGATGCCACCCTGTCTGATCTGACCGTAAACGGAACCACGGTTGAAGGCTTTGCTGCTGCAACCCTCAGTTACGACGTTCTCCTCGATCCGGGTACAAGCCAGGTTCCCACGGTGGAAGCCGTTACGACCGACGCCAGTGCCACCTACAGTGTTGCCGATGCCACCGACCTGCACGGTGATGCCGCTGCACGGACCACGGTTGTTACCGTAACTGCCGAAGATGGTGTCAGCACCACCGATTATTCCATCACCTTTGAAGTTTCAACCGAAGGAGTACCCGGATTTGATATCAGCGGAATCAGCATCTATCCTGTTCCTGCAAACAACGAACTGAACCTCAGCGGAACCTCCGATGTAAGTTCAGTAAGGGTTATTGATATCAGGGGTGCCGTGATCAGGCAGATCGAAAACAACGGTTCCGATCACCTGGTGATTGACCTGTCGGAAGTGGCATCC
>JBMOLL010000014.1:0-22158 GCA_049325415.1 Bacteroidota bacterium
ACCGCCAACGCTCACGGAGTATGGCTCAGAACACCGGCTTTGAAACTCCGTGTGGATGTTGAACAATTCGAACCTCTGAGTACCATCGGTGCGGGCGATAGTTTTAACGCCGGGCTGATTTACGGCCTGTATACCAGTGGGATAACGAAAGAAGGCCTCGGGCAGATCAGCGGGGAGGAATGGAAATTGCTGATTGAGCAGGCTGTGAGCTTCTCCTCCGATGTCTGCAGGAGCTACGATAATTACATCTCTCACGATCTGGCCCGTATGTTGAGAAATAGCCGGGAATTTTGATTTTTTCAGGGGATCGTACCGGTCACTTGGGCGTTTTTTCTTAATTTTATTGTGTGAAAGACACTAAAACCCTGGCTTCGCTAAACTAACCCTGCTTCTTTTTTGTTTATTAAGTTAATTTCTTAATTCCTAAAAAAAAATGACGGGAACAAGGAAACTTGGAAATACAGAATTGCAGATATCCCCTGTAGCCTTTGGTGCCTGGGCCATCGGGGGATGGATGTGGGGTGGTTCCGACCGGAAAGACGCAATTGAAGCCATCAAAAGATCGGTTGAGAAAGGCATGACAACGATCGATACCGCGCCGGTTTACGGCTTCGGGCTCAGTGAGGAAATCGTTGGTGAAGCAGTCAGTGGGGTAAGGGATAAGGTGCAGATACTCACCAAATATGGCTTGAACTGGAACACCCTGAGAGGTGAGTTTTTCTTTGCCTCGCGGCATAATAACGGGAAACCGGTAAATATCCACCGTTATGCCGATAAGCGCCAGGTGATCAGGGAGTGCGAAGCCAGTCTTAAAAGAATGAAGATCGATTATATTGATCTGTACCAGATTCACTGGCCCGATCCTACCACTCCCGTCGAAGAAACTATGCAGGCCATTATACGCCTGAAAGAAAAAGGAAAAATCAGAGAAGCCGGTGTCTGTAACTACGATCTCAGTCTGATGAAGGAGGCGGCAGAAATGGTCAATCTGGCTTCCAACCAGGTTCCATACAGCATGGTCAGAAGAGAGATCGAAAAGGAGGTCGCTCCCTGGTGTATGGAGAATAACGTTGGGATCCTGGCTTACAGTCCGCTGCAAAGAGGTCTGCTTACCGGAAAGATCAAACCCGATTATCTCTTCAGTGAAGGTGATTCCAGGCCATCAACTCCTCATTTCTCCCTTGCAAATATTATCCGGACCAATTCCTTCCTCGATCAGATCCGGCCCATGGCTGAAGAAAAGGGCATATCTCTGTCTCAACTCGTCATTCGTTGGACCATCCAGCAACCGGGAATTACCGCAGCGCTGGTGGGGGCAAGAAATCCTGAGCAGGTTGAAGATAATGCCGGTGCCTTGCTTTTTGAGTTGAGCGACGGGGATATCAGACAGATCAATTCCTTCCTCGCTGACCTGAACCTCGACCTTGATGCCTGATCCGCTGTATGTGGCGGATAATCAAAAGAAAATCCCGGGAGGTATAATTTGCGACGACGGAAGCAACCCGTTTCCGAAGTCTTTCTTCGCAGGCAGGTATTCAGTCAGGTGCAGCTGGAACCTGTTGTAGTGAGGGCTCAGAACCGTAACAAACGTGAATAATAATTTCGAAGAGAGAGGTAAGCCCTTTTTTCCTTCCGGAGCATATCGTTTTCCGGCTCCGTGCTTACAAATTCACCGGCCAGGGTGTAACAACGTGCCGACAGAAGAAAACCAAGCAAATGATTTCGGGCTTCTTCTTTCCAGAACAGGAGGTCGGCGATCTGCTGGTCCTTGCCTTCAAATACGAGGGCCGGATCACGGAGAAGCTCCAGTCGGCGTTCCATGAGCTCCAGCAATCTGGCATAGGCCTCTGTCAGTTCCAGGATTTTCTCCTTCTGCGCAGGGCTGATCTTCAGCGGATAGGAGGGGTCGATCCGGTTGCTGACGGGTGAGTAACCCGGTGCCGGTGAGATCAGCTCTGCCTGTAAACGCCGGTCCAGTTCGAACATTGACTGTATAACCGGCAGTGAAGGAGGAACGGTTTCACAGATAAGGATGGTACTGGGAGTTTTAAGGGGAACGGTGCTGAAGGTAAAGGTACTTCCGCTTTTCTCCGACCCTTTTGCCGTAATGAACTGAAATTCGGCACGAAGGGTATCGCCGTTTTCCACCAGGCTGTATCCGGCTGCAACGAACGGACCTTTCAGTTCCGTAAATTCTCCAGTGATTCTGAGAGAGTCGTGAATACGCTCCACCCGGTACTCCATACCAGCAGGACGGATCACATCCCGGACATATTCCCTGTACTTTCCGGACTGGGCAAGATAAGCGGTCAGCGGATCTTCCAGGTAGCCTGCGGCAGAGAAAACAAATCCTTCTGCCTCAGAATGTTCCGGGCCGGGGGTTTCTGCCAGAATTACCGTTGAAGAATCCCTCCAGCTGATGAGTTGCATTCCCCGGTCAGGCACTCTGGCAGCGACAAGCCACCATAATACGGCGGCGGCAATCACTGCCAGCAGGATCAGGGTTCTTTTATACTTTTTCATTTCGGATTTTTACATTTCGTCAAAGGTAATCCTTTTTATACAAGAGCCGCCTGACCGATAAACCTGTTTGCTGGCAACAGAAAGTCAGACTTAGCTGACTAGACAATGAAAACAGGACCTTGCTCCGAAAAAAAACAGAGCAGGCCTGTTTTATAACTAAATTTACTGTGTTAAATCCCGGCATATGATCAGAAAAAGGAAAGAAAGCACACCGCATTACCGCCAGGTATATGAGGAGCTCCGAAAGCAGATACTTGAGGGAAGCTATCCTGTTGGTTCCTTCCTGCCTTCGGAGAACGAACTATGCCTCACGTATGGTTTTTCCCGGCCAACCATTCGCCTGGCGCTTGGCAAGCTGGAAACAGATGGTTTTCTTTCCAGGATCAAGGGGAAAGGAAGCCTGGTGAGTCGTATCCCCGGGACACCGGGAATTATTTTTATTGCCGGAGGCTCGCTGGATACAGGGGAAAAACTGCTTAAATCACGGCTGATCAATAAACCTGCCGTCATCGACTGGCCCGATCCCTTCTTTTTTTCCTTATCGGCAACCGAAAAGCAGGCGGAAGCCATTTGTATGGAAAGAATCCGCCTTTACCGGGGTGATCCGGTGGTATACGACACCAGCTTTCTAGCCAATATCAGGGTTCCCCGTTTTACAACCCGGTCTTTTGAAAGCAAGTCACTTTTTGAAATTCTAAGGAAGAGTTATAACCTGGAGATCAAGGGCGGCGAACAGAAAATAAAGGCGATATCCGCTGATGAAAACTGCTCGGAATTGCTGGCGATTTCTCCCGGCACACCGGTGATTCAGTTACTGAGAAGGTTCAATACCAACAGGAATGGGATCAGCATATACTCTTCGCTGCTCTGCAGGACCGATCACCATTTTGTCAGTCAGCTTTTCTAAGGACCTAGAATCCTGCCTGCATTTGAGTGAACTATACGGTCGGTTGAAACCCGCCTGATAATGCCATTTGAAATTGCGGCAGGATTTTTGAAGAGGTATACACTTTGCGGCTTATCGGATGCCTGAAGAAAAAGCAAACTTTGCCGCGGATTTACCGTATAAAGGAGCAAAAAGTGATTTTCCTGTCTGAAAGATCAGGACCCGGGGTCCTGAAAGAATGTGAACGATTTAACAAGCATTAACGTATACGGAATAGCGTCAAGTCAACTTTTGACTATCTTTAACGGCCAAACATTTTTATTTTAACAAATCTGCTATGACAAGAACCATTTACCTCTTTTTTTTCCTGATAATATTTACCCTCGCTCCGGCAACGGCACAGCTGGTGATCAATGAGTTTATGGCCAGCAATGATACGGGCCTGGAGGATGAATTCGGAAAGCGCGATGACTGGATCGAGATTTATAACATCACCACCTCACCGATAAATTTCGGAGGATGGTATATCACCGACGACCTGGATAATCTTGTTAAATGGCAGATACCTGAGACCAATGCAGCACTGACTACCATACCTGCAGGTGGTTACCTTCTGCTCTGGGCCGATGTGGAACCGGAGCAGGGAATCCTGCATCTGAATTTCAAGCTCGGGAAAGACGGGGAATCCCTGGGAATTTCAAAAGTGGTCAACAGTACGGTTACCCTTGTAGATCAGGTGACCTTCGGGGCCCAGCTGACAGATGTTTCCATGGGACGATGCCCGAACGGCAGTGGTTCCTTTGTGAAAATGTACGTTCCAACGCCGACAGGAGCCAACGATTGCATCAATGTGGGTGTCCGCGATGAGATCATGAGTCAGTTTTCGGTAAATCCCAATCCGTTTTCAGATCAGCTCACTGTTACCCTGCCTTATATGAGCCCGACACTGTTTGAACTGCTCGACCTTTCAGGCAGGGTGGTTTATTCTGCAAACCCGGAAGGCGTGAACCAGGTGACCCTGGATATTCCTGCACTTCACCAGGGGGTATATTTTGCAAGGATTACCCAGAATGGTCTGCAATCGGTTAAAAAGATCGTAAGACAGTAAGTTCCGGCTTATAATTTATATTTGATCCCGACAGAGACTATATGTTCGAAGTCGGGATTTTTTACGTTTATTTCCCACTGATAAATGTAGGACGTGTCCAGGTAAAGTTTCTTGATGATCCTCCATGAAGCTCCGGCACTGATCCTGTGTGCCCTTAATTCTCCGGGCTGGCCAAATTTGTAATACAGTTCATAGCTCAGTTCCGGATCCACCAGTTTACTGAGGTTATATTCGAGCTGACAACGGGCCCTCAGGTACCTGTCGGGGCTCAGACCGGCTGTCACATCCCGGCTCTCCTGATAGCGCAGGCGAAGGTTAAATTTCAGATCGGTCTTGAAAACGTCTGTGTCAAATTTCAGATCAGCCATCCATCTCAACCGGTCATAGCTGTCAACGGATTCTGTCGGGTTATTTTCCAGGTAGCTGTAACGAAGGCCTCCTGCCACATCGAAATGCTTATTGATCTTGTAGGAGACCGAAAGCTCCGTGAGGGCAAAGTCGAAAGTTGTAATGTTGTTGTTAAACCGCAATTGCTGTTCCAGATCGGCCGACCATCTTTTTGACAGGTCTGCAGAAAGCTTGTAGGAATTCCAGAGTTTAAGGTCGGTGGTCTGCGCTGTTGCTGTCATCACACCTGCAAGCAGCAACAGGGAAAGGAAGGGTAATTTCATTATCGTATTCTGTTATTATAGGTAATTCCACTACTGAACCGGATCTCATCAAGCATTCTCATCAGATCAAGGCTGTTACCGGGAGACCATACCGGGCTTTCCTTTAATCCGGCATCCAGGCAACGCATCACTTCAAGTGCTTCATATTCAAAGCCGTTGTCGTCATAACGGTAATCCAGCTTTATTTCTGAGCTGTCGTCTCTGAAAAGTTCAATCTCCGAGGGGCCATACCACCTTCTGGCCATCCGGATATTGCCGGTCGTTCCGTACAGTGTGGCTTCCTGCCTTGTTCTGCTAAGTAACGTGCAGCTCAGTTCGGATATTGTATTTCCCTGATGTACGAGTGTCATGGCTGTTTGTTCATCGACGCCAGTCGGGCCGAAGGTAGACAGGGCCCTGACTTTCTCAGGATAGCCGAGGAAAAGGTAAGCAAGAAAGACCGGGTAGATCCCGATGTCAAGCAGTGCGCCACCTCCCAGGTCGGGGTTAAATAAGCGCCGCTCCGGGATGAAATCTGCCTTGAATCCAAAATCGGCACTGACCATTTTCAGATCTCCGATCGCTCCCTGATCGACAAGTTCTTTTGCTTTTATTATATGGGGTAGGAAACGGGTCCAGAGTGCTTCCATCAGGAAGAGGTCTTTTTCCTTTGCCAGGGCAATCAGTTCCCTGAGTTCGCCGGCATCAATAGTGAAGGGTTTTTCACAGATCACTGCTTTCCCAGCCTCCAGGCACATCTTCGAATGGAAGAAATGATGACTGTGGGGAGTAGCTACATAAACAATCTCCACTTCAGGATCACTCAGCATCTCCGTATAGGAACCAAAGGATTTGTGGGCGCCGAAACGCTTGCCAAAATCTATGGCCCGGCTACTGTCGGAGGAAGCTACAGCAAAGATCTCAGCCTGTTCAAGCCGCTGCAGCGCACCGGCATATTTCTGGGCGATCTGCCCGCAACCCAGTATGCCCCATTTATACTTTTTCATGATCCGGATTTAAGATCTCATCGATGGTTTTTTCTTCCTCTCTGCTGAAGAGAATATTGTCCAGGGCCCTGTAACTGTCTTCCAGTTGTTCCACTGAACTGGCTCCGATCAGGACCGAGGTGATCCGCTGATCCCTGAGCAGCCAGGCAAGCGCCATCTGTGCCAGTGTCTGTCCCCTTCCGACAGCCAGATCGTTCAGCTTCTTCACCTTCTCAATTACATCCGCCGATACCTGTTCCTTTTTCAGGAATCCATGCGCCTTTGAAGCCCTTGAGCCTTCAGGTATACCATGGAGGTAACGATTGGTGAGGAGACCCTGGGCCAGCGGGCTGAAGGGAATGCAACCCATGCCTTCCCGGGCGGTAACATCAAGCAATCCGTCTTCCACCCATCTGTCGAACATATTGTACCTGGGTTGGTGTATTAGACAGGGGGTTCCCAGTGATTTCAGGATATGTGAAGCCCGGTGAGTATCCTCGGCACTGTAGTTGGATATCCCGGCATACAGGGCCTTCCCCTGCCTTACAGCCTGATCAAGGGCCATCATAGTCTCTTCCAGCGGAGTGTCGGGGTCGGGTCGATGGGAATAGAATAAATCGACATAGTCCAGTTTCATTCGCCGGAGGCTCTGGTCGAGGCTGGACAGAAGGTATTTTCTGCTGCCCCATTCTCCGTAAGGACCGGGCCACATGAGGTAGCCTGCTTTTGTTGAGATAAAAAGTTCATCCCTGAAGGGCCGGAGATCCAGGTCGAGGACCTTCCCGAAATTCTCCTCTGCGGAACCCGGGGGCGGACCATAGTTATTGGCAAGGTCAAAGTGGGTAATTCCCAGATCAAATGCCCGGCGAATGATCCCGCGGGCATTTTCGAAAACATCCACACCTCCGAAATTATGCCAGAGACCCAGGGAAATAGAGGGAAGCATAACACCACTGCGACCGCATCGACGGTAAGTCATGGACGCATATCTTTTATCTTCGGGTATATATTGCATGACGTTCCGGTATTGGTTTTCGGGCTTGAAAATACATATTTTTCCGGCTTTCTTGCTATATTGCCGCCTATTTCCAACGCTGAAACCACTTTTGATGAAACGTATCCTGCTGCTTATCATATTTTTATTAACCCTCTCGGAATCCCTTTTTGCCTATATCCGGCTGAATGAACTGATGGCTATTAATATCACCACAAAAAGGGATCCGGATAAAAGTGCCTATGTCGACTGGGTTGAGATCTATAATAGTGGTAATGAGACGGTTAGTCTTGAGGATTATTTTCTTACCGATAATCAGGCTGAAACCTATAAGTGGCGTTTTCCGGCGGGTGTAAAGCTGGATCCGAATAAGTACCTGCTGGTGTGGATGGACGGAACGGGGATAAATGCCAATGGCATTCATGCTACCTTCGGACTTGACGGGATGGGCGAATGGCTGGCCATAACGGATCTTTCAGGTCGTGTAGTGGATTCGGTCCGCTATGGCAGGCAGGTCGCCAATCATTCCTATGGAAGGAGCCGGTCCTCCCAGTCCTGGTATTATATGAGCAAATCATCGCCCGGGGCTGTTAATGACGATGCCTATGATTATCTGATCACTCCTCCTCCAATACTATCCAGGGAATCGGAGATTAACGGACAGTATTTTTCACTTACGGTTACTCCGAGTATTGAGGGCGCAGTTATTTATTATACTCTCGACGGTTCAGAGCCCGATGAGAATTCATCCTTATATTCAGGTCCTGTATCCATTACGAAAAATACGGTGTTCAGGGCTGTTCAGGCGGCAGAGGGATATTCAAAGCACTGGATTGCTTCAGCAACCTTCCTTTTTAATATTACGACCAGTCTTCCGGTGATTTCACTGATCTCCGACCCGGAAAACCTCTGGGACGATTACAAGGGCATATATGTAACCGGTTTAAATGGGATTACAGGTTATTGCAGTGATGTTCCCCGCAACTACAACCAGGATTGGGAAAGGCCGGTCACCTTTGAATATTTCGACCGGGATCATCAGCTTGCTGTGAACCAGGATGCAGGCATGAAAATTTTCGGGGGATGCAGCAGGGGGCAGAGCTTGAAATCTCTCAATATTTCTGCAGATAAGATTTACGGCAAAAACAGGTTCAATTACGCCTTTTTCAGGGAAAAACCAGGAATGGACGAGGTGAAAACCATTGTTCTGAGAAACAGTGGGAACGACTTCTCCTATACTATGATGAGGGATCCCATGATGCAGGCCCTGGTAAAAGAGGATATGCAGATCGATGGACAGGCCTACGAACCGGCAGTCGTCTATCTGAATGGCGAATACTGGGGAATTCATAATATGAGGGAAAAGATCAGCGATAATTATATAGAATCAAATTATGGAATTCCCTCCGAAAATGTCAATTTACTTGAGGGATATAACTCTGTGATCTCTGGTTCGGCATCCACTTATAATCAGCTCTACAGCTATATCTCCACCAACGATCTGAGTCTGCCGGCCAATTATGAGTATGTTACCCAGCGTATGGACATCCGGGAATACATCAGTTATATGTGGGCCCAGATCTATTTTGGCAACACCGACTGGCCCGGAAATAATATCAAGTTTTGGAACACCAGGGAAAGCGGTAGCAAGTGGAGATGGATTCTATACGATACGGATTTTGGCTTCAATCTGTATAATGCCCCTCCAAACCATAACACACTGGAATTCGCACTGTATGAATTTGGAACTGGCTGGCCCAATCCCTCCTGGTCGACCCTGATCTTCCGCAAACTCATGCACAACAGCGATTTTGCTGCAGCTTTTCTGGCAGAGGCGCAAACGAGGCTGCTGACCACTTTCAACAGCGACCGCGTGATTTCAGTGATTGATTCCATCGCAGCTGGCATTTCAGCGGATATGCCGGCTCATATTGCCAGATGGGGCAGCCCGGGTTCAATGGCGAACTGGCAGTATAATGTTCAGTACCTCCGGGATTTTGCCACACAGAGACCTTCCTACCTGGTCCAGTTTCTTGGGGAACACTACGGGATCGGTACTTCCTATGGCCTTGATATCAGTTTTCCGGCCAGCCAGGGGGTGGTGTGGATGAATGGAGTGCAACTGAATAAACCGGTAAGCGGTGGCTCCCTGCTCAACGGAACCCTTGTAAAACTTGATGCACAGGCCAAACCGGGATACCGCTTCAGCGAATGGAAAGTGACCACATCCAGGATTGATGTTATAAAGCTCGCAAACTCAGGAAGCATCTGGAAATATTCCGACAACGGGATACGGCCTGCAGGTTGGGAACAACCCGGATTCGACGACAGCGGCTGGGCATCAGGAACCCCGGAGCTGGGCTACGGCGACGGAGATGAGGCTACCCTGACCGGCTATGGCAGTGATGCCGGTGCAAAATATATTACTACGTATTTCAGGTATACCTTTAACGTTGATGATCCTGCTTCCCTTGATTCATTATCGTTGGGTTATGTCCGTGATGATGGCATTGTAATTTACCTGAACGGCAGTGAGCTTATCCGGGACAATATGCCTGCCGGAAATATCGATAATAATACACTGGCCTCAACGGGCCTTGGCGGATCCGACGAATCGGCCTGGCACTATCTGGAACTCAGCCCTGATCAACTGCTTGCAGGAAGCAACACCCTTGCTGCAGAGATACACCAGTCGGGATCAACAAGCTCCGATATCAGCTTTAATCTGAGCCTTACCGGATGGGTTTTTTATGGAACAAGTACTTTTTCAGAGACCAGCCGGCCGCTGGATCTGACTGTCAGCGATAACCTGAGCGTCGAAGCAGTATTCGAGGTGAACGACCTTGTTCCCGACCTGAAGATCAATGAGCTTATGGCAGGCAACAAGAGTTACATTACCGATGACTTCGGGGAGTATGATGACTGGATCGAGTTGCTGAGCAGGGAGTCTGAACCTGTTGATCTGGCCGGGATGTACCTTTCGGATCGCAAAGACAATCTGACGGCCTGGATGATTCCGTTCGGCACCCCTGCGTCGGTGATTCAGCCGGGAAGCTACAAAATTCTGTGGGCCGACGGTCAGCCACTCCAGGGACCGCTGCACCTTGATTTCAAACTGTCGGCCGGTGGAGAAACCCTTCTGTTGTCGATGTATCACAACGGAGTACTGACGGTGATTGATTCACTCAGCTATGCCGCCATGAACGACGATGTTTCATGGGGACTTTACCAGGACGGCTGGGTATGGTGTGCCGAACCCACTCCGGGAGAAGAGAATTCCACACCCTATATCATGTCAGTCGAGGCAGAACTTATTGAACCGCTGATCTATCCCAATCCTGCCACAGAGGAATTCTTTATCCGCTTTGAAGGCAGCGGGATCAGTGAGTTCACTGTGATGGTGTTCGACCTGCAGGGAAGGGAGGTGCTTCATCAGGAAGTGCCTGATGCATTTGCCGGGGAGACACGTATTGATGTATCAAACCTGCATTCCGGGATGTACCTTGTTACTGTGAAGGAAGAGAACAGGCTTTACACGCACAAATTGCTGATTTCAAGATAAGCTATGCAAGCCGGTCCCTGTAATCCTCATAACTGAAACGCCTGAAGATTTCGTAAGACCCGTCCATGTGCAGCATGCCGATATGCGGATGCCTGATCCCGTTAAACATCGTGGTCTTAACCATGGTATAATGGATCATATCTTCAAATATCAGACGGTCACCAGGCTCAAGGGGCCGTTCGAAACTGTAAGGGGTCATGAAATCACCGGCCAGACAGCTTGCTCCTCCCAGTTTATAAACCGGCTTACCGGGAACCGGGTCGGATGCACCTCTGATCCTTGGCCGGTAAGGCATTTCAAGCGTATCCGGCATATGGGCAGAAAAGCTGACATCCAGCATGGCCGTTGATGTGCCTTCATTGCTCACAATATCCAGTACCGTGGCAACAAGTACTCCTGTTTCCCAGGCTATGGCAGCACCGGGTTCGAGGATGACCTCCACCTGGTATTTCTCCCTGAAATCCCGGATTAGTTTTATCAACAGGTCTGTGTTATAGCCTTTCCTTGTAATAAGATGGCCCCCTCCGAAGTTCACCCATTTTACCTGGTGAAGTATCTTGCCGAAACGGTCCTCCATGGATGCCAGAACTTTTTCAAGACTTTCCGCACCTGATTCACAAAGCGCATGGAAATGTACTCCTTCAATCCCGACGGGCAAACCCTCCTGCAGTTCTTCCGGAGAAACGCCCAGCCTGGAACCGGGCACACAGGGATTATACATTTCGGTGCTCACATCGGAATAACCGGGATTGATCCGGAGCCCTGCCGAAACATGCCCTGAACAGGCTTCCAGCTCTTTTCTGAAGCGGGCATACTGGTTCAGGGAATTAAAGGAGATGTGGCTGCAATAGGAGGTCAGTTCTGCGAAATCTTCCGGATGATAGGCCGGTGCATAGGCATGAACTTTACAGCCCATTTCCTCACTGGCCAGCCGGGCTTCATTCAGGGAGCTGGCAGTGGCCCCCGACAAATACTGTTTCACAATCGGGAAGGTTCTCCACATGGCAAAACCTTTCAGTGCCAGGATGATGGTTGCTCCTGAACGCTGCGACACCGACTGTAGCAACTCAAGATTGGCATGCAGAAGATCCTCCTCGATTATAAATGCCGGGGAGGGGATACTTTCGGGTATCGGTCTGGGAATCCGGTTCAAGGCAATCTGAGCTTATAATTCCAGGTCGACATTGAAAAGCTCAAACCAGGGCAATCCGTAAGCAGCCAGGTCCTTCAGGAAAGGATCGGGGTTGAATTGTTCCACATTAAAGACGCCGGCTCCTGCCCATTCTCCCGTGAGCAGCATTTTGGCACCGATCATGGCCGGTACACCGGTGGTGTAGGATACCCCCTGGGCACCGGTTTCACGGAAAGCCTCTTCGTGACTGCAGTTATTGTAGATGTAATAGGTCTGTTCCTTTCCGTCTTTCTTACCCCTGATACGACAGCCGATGGAGGTCTGTCCGGTATAATTTTCACCAAGATCTCCCGGATTCGGAAGAACTTCCTTAAGAAATTCAAGCGGGATAATTTCTACTCCCTTGTAAATGACCGGATCGATCCGGGCCATGCCGATGTTCTGAATCACTCGGAGATGGGTGAGATATTCTTCCCCGAAGGTCATCCAGAAACGGGCCCGCTTCAGGGTAGGGAAATTCTTCACCAGAGACTCAAGTTCCTCGTGGTAGATGAGGAAGGAGTTTTTCGGCCCGATTTCAGGGTAATTCAGCATTTTATGGATCTCATGGGGCCTGGTCTCCACCCATTGTCCGTTTTCCCAGTAGCGGCCTTTCTGCGTGACCTCCCTGATATTTATCTCGGGATTAAAGTTGGTGGCAAAGGGTTTTCCGTGATCCCCGGCATTGCAGTCAACGATATCCAGGTATTCAATCTCGTCGAAATGATGTTTGGCTGCGTAGGCGGTCCATACACTGGTTACTCCGGGATCAAAGCCACAGCCAAGAACTGCGGTGAGACCTTTTTCCCTGAAACGCTCATGATAGGCCCACTGCCAGCTGTATTCGAATTTTGCCTCATCGCGGGGTTCGTAGTTTGCGGTGTCAAGGTAATGCACCCCTGTGGCCAGACAGGCATCCATGATGCTGAGGTCCTGGTAGGGCAGGGCCACATTGATCACCATATCGGGCTTTACGCGGTTGATCAGCTGAACGAGTTCGCTCACATTGTCTGCATCAACCTGCGCCGTTTTTACTCTCCCACGACCGACTTCTGCTGCAATTACATCGCATTTGGATTTGGTTCTGCTGGCGAGGGTGATCTCTGTAAATACTTCCGGCAGAGAAGCACATTTGTGGACAACTACACGACCGACTCCTCCGGCCCCGATAATCAGTACTTTACCCATTTTTCTTCGATTTTCAGATGTTTCATTTTTAAATTGCTGCAAAAATACGATATTTCCGCTATATTTTAAAGTTGAAATTGACCATCTGAAATGACTACCGGAAAAGAGATCCCTGCTTTTAATCCCAATGGAGTCGGACTGCGGAACGGAAATTTTATCGGCCTGCCCTTCAGCAGTTCTGAAGCTGCTGTTGTTCTGATCCCCGTCCCCTGGGACCTCACCACCTCTTACTGTCCTGGAACTGCCGGCGGTCCGGCCAATATCCTCGGCGAATCGGTTCAGCTCGACCTGTATGATCCCTTTGTACCCGAAGGTTGGAAAGCCGGCATCTGCATGTTGCCGGAGAAGGAGCAGTGGAAACAGGTCAATGACAGTAACCGGATGAAAGCCGAACGCTATATACGCTTCCTCGAAGAAGGCGGTCGGCCCGACAGCGATCCGGAAATGAAAAAACTGAGGGACGAACTCAACCGGCTTTGCCGTGAGTTGCACGAGGAGGTTTATGGCCTTTGCAAGAGCCAGCTCAACCTTGGCAAGATCCCTGGAGTGGTAGGTGGTGAACACAGTGTGTCGCTGGGTGTGCTGAAGGCTCTCTCGGAACGGTATGGGTCCTTTGGCATCCTTCAGATTGATGCGCATATGGATCTTCGCGAAAGTTATGAGGGCCTTGAGTTTTCTCATGCCTCCATTATGTACAATGCGCTTCATCTGGAAAACATCTCCGGCCTTGTCCAGGTTGGGGTAAGAGACTATTGTGAGGAGGAAGCGGAGCGCGGGATGGCAAGCCAACGGATACAGGCATTTACAGATCAATGGCTGAAAGAAAGGCAGTTGTCGGGATCCTCCTTTTTAAGTTCGGTGACAGAGATAATCGCAGAACTTCCGGAAAGGGTTTATGTCAGTTTCGATATCGACGGACTTGATCCATCCCTGTGTCCGGGCACAGGAACCCCGGTTCCCGGCGGACTTTCCTATTCCGAAGCCGTTTTTCTGCTCAGGGAGCTGGTGAAAAGCGGTCGTCAGATCATTGGTTTTGATCTGACCGAAACAGCAGGCACGGGAAGCTGGGATGGAAATGTTGGAGCCCGCCTGCTGTACCAGTTATCCATCCTGGCCATACGTTCCTGGAACCTGGCCTGAACGCCGGTTGGCCAGGCGGATAAATAAATATCCACCTAAACCCGAAACAAGCGATCCTGCCAGAATTCCGAGTTTGGCACTGTCGATCATGGCCTGATCAGTAAACGCCAGGTTGACGATAAAGAGCGACATTGTAAAGCCGATCCCACCCAGGAAGGAAGTTCCGAAAATATCACGCATCCCGGCTCCTTCCGGTAATTCAGCCAGTTTAAGTCTTACGGCACCCAGGCTAAAGAGGGATATCCCGGTGATATTTCCCAGTATAAGGGCAATTCCAATGGCCAGTATCAGGTTATACTGGATCGCTGCCCCTCCCGAAATACTGACCCCGGCATTAGCGAGGGCAAACAGGGGAATGATCAGGTACGACACCCACCCGTGCAGCTTGTTTTCCAGTTCCTGGAGAGGTGACTGTATTTTCAGTGCACAGTCTTCCAGGTCGTTAATAGCTTCCAGCTGGTCATGGCTTAACAACCCTTTTTCATTCAACGGATTGGGAGAAGATAAGCGGGGGAGCAGTTCCTGGATCCTGCCCGTGAGGTCTTTAATCTTCCTTTTTTGCTGTAGAGGAACGGCAAAGGCAAGCAGGATGCCGGCTATGGTCGGGTGAAGTCCCGATTTGAGCATGAGCAGCCATACCGCAAATCCGGCCAGGATAAAGATGTAAATATTGAATCGCCTGAACAGGCTGGCTGCCATCAGGATTGCCCAGATGGCGAGCGACAGTACAAGGTAAAGCACCTGGATATTTGCGGAATAGAAAATGGCAATCACCAAAACGGCACCGATGTCATCGACGATGGCAAATGCCGTGAGGAAAATTTTTATCCCCGTGGGAACCCGTTTGCCGAGCATCTGCAGGACGGCGAGTGAAAAAGCAATATCGGTTGCCATCGGGATTGCCCAACCCCGGGCAGCATCGACGTTGTTATTGATCAGAAGGTACAGGATCAGCGGAACAGTCATCCCTCCGATAGCCGCAAATACCGGTAATGCAGCTTTACGGGCTGAGGTCAGCTCGCCGGCAGCAATCTCCCGCTTTATTTCCAGTCCGATCAGGAAAAAGAACAGAGCCATCAATCCGTCGTTGATCCAGTGAATCAGTGTTTTCGATAACATCAGCCCACCGATACCAATCTCCAGCTTGTAATGCCATAGTGCATTATAGCTGTCTGCAAACGGCGAATTTGCCCAGGCAAGGGCAATAACGGTCATAAGCAGCAGGAGAGTACTGCCGCTGATCTCGAATTTCAGAAAACGCTTGAATGTTTCGCTCAGCATGGTCCTTTTTTGTACAAATTACAAAAAAGTAAGCGTTTTGTTTAAAGCGGGTATGAAGTTCAGGTTATTTCCTGAAGAAAGGGATTGTATAAAACAGGGAATAGTGAATACTTACCGGCTTTTTTTCTGTCAGATGGCCGTAACCTGGTATAAGAAACGGATCAATGGTGTCGCTGAACTTGCTCAGGATAAAATTATATTGCACGCTCCAGCCCAGGTAAAAGTTTTTCAGGACTTCAACTTTGAGCCCCCCCGTAATTCCTATCCAGTGCGCATTCTGAGGTATTTCGAAAGCAAGTAGCCGGTCACCCCAGACGGCAGAGGGAACATAGGCACTGTCCCAGGTCTGGGTGTAGGAGGAAAAGCCATAACGCAACCCTGCATAGATCATATGATTATTCGGTTTCTCTTTTATTTTAAGAAAGTTGTAATCGGCTCCAATCCTGAAGTAACTGCCTGAAAAGCCGGCGTTATAAAGGTCCCTGTCGATAAAACAGCTCATGCCTCCCGCTTCCAGAGTGGCAAAAACATTCGGATAGACCTCGAAATCCGCACTGAATTCAAGCCCTTTTTCCGAAGGTATGGCGAAATAATACCCGGCTCGGGCAAGGTCCGCCCCGAGCCTCAGCCCGTAAACCTTGGTCGTATCCTGTCCGCCGAGTGTGGCAGTGATGCTAAGGAAAACAAGCAGATTAAAAATAGATACGGATATTCTCTTCATCACTATTTAATTCTGTATTGGTCTGCGGGATAACAAGCTCCACGGAGTCGATCATCTGACCTGTACATTTCACCGAGTCGAGGATGAAAATGTGTGCCAGTCCGCAGTCATAGGAAACCAGGTCTGTCATGACCCTGTAATAAAGCATAATACTGTCTGACAGGGTATCTGTTGAAAATATGAAAAGGCTGGATACGGATAGCGGATCGGGTGGAAGGGACAGAAGTGAAACGGTCTTGTTATCCAGCAGGATCCTGCTTCCCAATGAAGGGTCGACAACATAGAGGGAAACGCCCGATACCAGGGTATCTGCTGTTTTTCCGTTTTTTATCTGACTGAGTCTTGCCAGTACGGGGTATTCCGTGGGATCACCACAATCTGCGAACGGATCGCAACACGGAAATACGATCAGTACGATGAACAGGGTAAGCACAGCTGAACGCGCAGTTTGACGTTTCATGATAGCCGGTTTGGGAACAAAGTTAAAACGAATGCCGGGTGTTCCTATTATCCCGGTCGGTAAAGATATTGTATTTCGCCCAATTCGCCAGCTATTGTGAAACTCAGGAATGCTCCTGCTCCGGGAACTATTCCCTGTTTATATTGTTTGTAAATTACACTGGAAGTGAAAAAAAAAGAGTCCAACGGTACAGCGGAATTATATATTGGTTATTTTTGGCAGGGATAATGTTGAAATGTAATCATCTGAAAACTAATTGATTAGCAGTATTATTCATATAATCTTTTACCTGTTTCTTTCGGTATTACCGCAGAATACCGGGCTGGATGTGTTTTTAGCGCCCCGCGCTGATGCAAATTCAATGGTGGTTCTCGCGGGTAATAGTGAATCGATGCCGCTTGCTGCAGGGGAGAAAGAACAGGAAAAAAGGAGCAGAACAGAGGTGATCGTGATGCTCAGGCAAAAAATGGCTCATTATGCCGTGTTCCCGGAAACCACCCTCACCGTAGATTTTTCTGCATGCCCCATTCCTGATGCCATAATTCTTTTCTCCGGAAATCTGCCTCCTCCATCAGGATGTTGCTGATACATTCCTGATCGTTTCATCTTTTTTTTATCAAATGAGGTATTTCCGTCATCATCTTGTTTTACATGTTATCGGTATAACCCTGCTGGCTGAGAGTCTGTTCCTTATCCTGGCCCTGCCGGTGTCCCTGATCTACCATGATCATGCCTTCCTGCCTTTTCTGTGGTCGATCCTGATCACCGCCTTCGTAGGCGGATTGTTATATCTGAGTTCGGGAAAAGGGGAGATGCAGGAACTGAGTATGAAGGAAAGTTTTATGATAGTCACTTTTTCATGGGTGGCAATTTCCCTATTCGGTTCCCTGCCTTATATTTTCAGCCGGTCCATCCCCGGCTTCATAAATGCTTTTTTTGAAACGGTGTCCGGTTTTACAACCACCGGGTCGTCTGTATTGGCCGATATAGAAGCGTTGCCAAAAAGCATTTTATTCTGGAGATCAATGACTCACTGGATCGGGGGTATGGGGATCATTTTTCTCGTGATTGCCATTCTTCCGTTCTTCAAGGTGGGTGGGACCAACCTCTTTTCAGCTGAAGGTTCGCTTCTGGGAGTCGACAAGATCCAGCCCCGGCTGATCGATGTCGCCAAAAGGCTCCTTGGAATCTACCTGCTGCTGACCTTTCTTGAGACAGTTCTTCTGAAGGTGGTGGGAATGACGTTTTTTGATGCCTTGTGCCATTCGTTCGGGACCATTGCCACTGGAGGTTTTTCGACCAAGAATACCAGCCTCATCGATTATTCACCGCTGGTCCAGTACATTGTCATTGTTTTTATGGCACTGTCGGGAATGAACTTTACCCTTCACTATATGGCACTTCACGGGCAGTTCAGAAGGGTGTTCCGCAACGAGGAGTGGAGAGCTTATCTCCTGATCCTGATCCTGGTAACAGGGGCTCTTACCTTTGTAAACAGGAGTTTTTACCATGGAAACATTGAAACCTCCATGAGGCATTCTCTTTTCCAGGTGGTATCCATCATAACCGCAACCGGATTTGCATCAGCCGATTATGAGCAGTGGCCGGGCTTTGCTATCCAGATCCTTTTTATGATCATGTTTATTGGTGCCTGCGTAGGATCAACCGGTGGCGGGATCAAGATCGGGCGTTATGTTATTGTTTTTAAAAATTTCAGGAACCGCATCATGCGGATGCTCAGTCCGAATGCCGTCAGATCGGTCAGGTACAACGGGGAAATCATCGGTAACGAAACCATTCAGAGTGTTTTTGCACTCTTCTTTGCCTATTTCGGTGTTTTTCTTGTAGGAACAATCATTATGATGCTAACCGGACTGGATGCCCCCAGCGCCTCCAGCAGCGTCATTACAACCCTTGGTGGGATCGGACCGGGCCTGGGGGTGGTTGGCCCTGTAGATAATTTTATGTCAATCAGCGCCTTTGGAAAGATTTATCTGTCCTTTAATATGATCCTTGGCAGGTTGGAGATCTTTACCGTTATGGCCCTGTTCAGTTCCTGGGTTTATAAAGCCTGACAGGTCAGAGGAAGCGGTTAACTACATTTAAACTTTTTGGTGCACTAAATGGGTTCATTATTTGTATCTTGCCGGAGAAAAGCAGAACAGTCCGATGAAAATTGTATTTGAAAAATATCACGGCGCAGGTAACGATTTCATCATGGTGGATGCACGGTCCATAAATGAGCATTTATTCAGCAATGAGATCGTGGCCACCCTTTGTGACCGGCATTTCGGTATCGGAGCCGACGGGCTGATCCTTCTTCTTGGAGACAGGGCTACAGACTTCAGGATGAAATACTTCAATGCCGACGGTCGGGAAGGAACCATGTGCGGAAACGGAGGGCGTTGCATTACTGCTTTTGCGAGGTCGCTGGGAATTATAAAGGAAAAAGCGGTCTTTACAGGTATCGATGGTCTGCATGATGCCTGGTATTCAAGCGACGGACTGATCCATCTTAAAATGAATATGGCAAAAGACCTGCAGCGCCTGGAAGACGGTTTTCTGATCGATACGGGATCGCCTCACCTGGTTCTTTTCAGGAATGATATTGCCGGGATCGATGTTTACCATGAAGGTCGCAGCCTTCGCTATAATGAACGATTCATGCCCGGAGGTGTTAATGTCAATTTTGTAGAGCCCGCTGGCGATGGTCATTTCAGGATCCGTACCTATGAAAGAGGGGTTGAAAATGAAACACTGGCCTGTGGTACCGGGTCGGTAGCTTCTGCCATCGCTGCTTCAGAGCGCTTCGGCCAGGGTATTACCCAGTGGAAAATCAGTGCCCCGGGAGGTGAACTGGAGGTAGCATTTAAAAAGGAAGGCGACAATTACTCGGATATCTGGCTGACCGGTAAAGCTGAAAAAGTATTTTCCGGAGAAATCCACCTCTGAGATATTCCCGTTTTCCGGATTCTCCAGATCACGGAAAACCGGAACGACTGGTAAGCAAAATCCCGCAGACCGGCCTGCCATTGCAGACGGAATCCCGGCCCTTTTTCCCCTTTTCTTTCAAGGATGATCCTGCTTACCATCGGATGATCACCATTGTTCAGATAACCCGAATAGCCGGTAAGCTGGGCACTGAGGGCATATTTGTTCCGACCTGCAGTAAAGCCTGCTCCGTACATCACGGCATCATTCTGAGGATAATTGGCAAGGTTGGTCTGATAACAATAAAATCCTGTCATTGCATACAGCCTGAGTTCCCAGATCCCTTTTATCAAGGTTTTTCCTGCAGAAATGTCAAAATAATAGCCCGGTGAATCGGTATACCTTGCCGCAAGCAGGTTGGTTCCCGAGGCGGTTTTCAGATTGATGGTGACCAACAGATCGGGAAGAAAGTGATGATCCCTGATCAGCTGGATGAAGGTGCCGATATGAAAATCCCCGGCTGCAGTACCTGTACCCTCAGATATCATTGAATTACGTAGTACATTGGTCATGCTGTCAACCCTGAAGTGTTCGAAAGGAATGTAATAGACATTTAACCCGATCCGCTTTCTTGTGACGGGGATAAAAAGGTTGGACATCAGATCCCGGGTCTGGTCACCGGGACTCAGGTAAGCATCGGTACCCAGTTCCAGGTTCGGGTAGTCTTCGAGGAGGCCGTTCTGAAGGGTTGGTACCGGCAGTGCGTTCGGACCAAACCAGGCAGGAGCCACGGTAAAATTCAGGGGCCAGGGCGTCTGTGCGGAGACAGCTCCGGCCAGGGTGAGAAAAACCAGCACAAGACGGAAAACCTGGATAGAGGGGCGACGGATTGGTTTACTGTAAAAGATCAAAGCCTGCCTGTTCTTAGAGTTGTTCGATTGCTTCTTCCATGGTGCCGACAAATAGGATATGCCCGGTCCGGTTACTTTCGCGGATAAAGTCCCGGAGGGCCTTGCTGCCGTTTTCAGTGAAATCACCGATGATGGCCAGTTTCATCCTGTAATTGGAGAATTTCTGCAGGATTTCTCCGGCTACGCCCGTGCGAAGCTCCGTAAAGGAATCGGGCAACTGATCACTGAAAAGAATGAGCCGGTCAGCACCTGAAAAACTGGCATTGCCCATCAGGTCGATGGTATCGTCGACATCGGCAAGCCGGCCTGTCCTGTCGGCCAGCAGAGCGGCTGTTCCATTTTTCGTATCGCGGAATATAAACTCAAAATCCATCTGCTTGTTATTTTAGCGAGTCTGCAAAGATAATATTTACGTTAAATATCAGAACCTCATGGATTTTAAAAATTAACTTTCCTTTTTCCCCCGATTCGGTAATAAATGAGTTATTTTGACAACTGATCAGATTGCATATTTATGGGCTACGGTGTTTTTGATATCAGGATGCCAGTCGGTTACACGGAGAATGAACTGATGAAGAAAGTGGAAGCACTTGCCGGTTCCCGTGAATTTACTTATCAGATTGAGCATAAAAGCCTGGATGCCAGAAAAAAAGGCAATATTTCCTGGCAGTTGCGCCTCGGTGTACTATCCCCGGCAATCAAAGGAACAGACCGACCCGGAGAAGCTTCTCTGGTCATCCCCTTCAAAAAGCGCAATGGGAAGATCTTTGTAGCCGGTACCGGTCCGGCCGGTTTCTTTGCGGCTTACGTATTACAGAAGGCGGGCTTTTCGGTGACGATCCTCGAACGGGGAAAGGATGTCGGGCGACGGGCTGGAGATATAGAGCGCTTTGAGCGCGAAGGCCTGTTCAGTGAAACAGGTAACTATGCCTTTGGGGAAGGTGGGGCAGGGACTTTTTCGGATGGGAAGCTCACGTCGAGATCAAAACATATTTCCCTGGAGCGCAGGTTTATCATCGATTCCTATGTCGGAGCGGGAGCACCGGAAGAAATTAAATACCTGGCCTATCCACATGTTGGCAGCGATAATCTCAGGAAGGTTGTTAGGAACCTGAGAAAGGATTTTGTCTCGATGGGAGGGGAGATCCGTTTTGAAACCCGGCTTACGGATCTGTCAGTGAGCGGGGGAAGGGTTAAGACTGTTATTACGGATGCAGGGCCTGAAGAATGTTCCTCGGTAATCATTGCCTCGGGTCACTCTGCCTTTGATACGTACAGAATGCTAATGGCCAGGGGAGTACAATTCCGGACCAAGAATTTTGCCCTGGGTACAAGGGCTGAACACCGGCAGCAGCTTATCAACCAGGCACAGTGGGGTGTGGCATCCCTTCCTGGAGTGAAAGCTGCCGAGTATCGCCTGACCTCTGAAGGCTCAGGAAACATCCCGGTATATTCCTTTTGTATGTGTCCCGGGGGGATCGTTGTGCCGGCAACTGCTTTTGCCGACAATAATATCGTAAACGGGATGAGTCTGTATTCCCGTGGCGGGCCCTATGCCAATGCCGCCTGTGTCGCAGGGATCCATCCCGCTCAGCTGGCAGGTGAGGGCGTGTCGGCCTACGATACGCTTGCCTGGCTGGAAGAGC
>JBMOLL010000015.1:0-118095 GCA_049325415.1 Bacteroidota bacterium
GCCCTCTGATGGCGCTGATCTTCGCGGAATAATTTTCATCTGCGCTTTTCTGTGGAATCTGCGGGATCATTTTATCACGAGGGTACTGCCATAAAAAGCCCGCTGATAGCGCTGATCTTCGCGGAATAGTTTTCATCTGCGCTTTTCCGCGGAATCTGCAGGATCATTTTATCACGAGGGTACTGCCATAAAAAGCCCGCTGATGGCGTTGATCTTCGTGGAATAATTTTTATCTGCGCTTTTCTGCGGAATCTGCGGGATCATTTTATCACGAGGGTACTGCCATAAAAAGCCCGCTGATGGCGCTGATCTTCGCGGAATAGTTTTCATCTGCGCTTTTCCGCGGAATCTGCAGGATCATTTTATCACGAGGGTACTGCCATAAAAAGCCCGCTGATGGCGCTGATCTTCACAGGAATTCTTCTCTGCGCAAATCTGCGACATCTACGGGCTAACTTATCCAGGTATTCCGGTTAAATCACCGAAATCAATAACCATAGACAGCCAGGTCCCCCAGTTCCTCCTCAATTCTGAGAAGCTGGTTGTACTTGGCGATCCGGTCGGAACGGCTCAGTGAACCGGTTTTAATCTGACCGCTGTTGGTAGCCACTGCGATATCAGCGATGGTTGCATCTTCGGTTTCGCCGGAACGGTGTGAAGTTACGGTGGTGAAGCCTGCGCGGTGAGCCATCTCGATAGCATTCAGGGTCTCGGTGAGTGAACCGATCTGGTTAACCTTGATCAGGATGGAGTTGGAACAACCCAGTTCGATCCCTTTCTTCAGGTACTCGACATTGGTAACAAAGAGGTCGTCACCAACGAGCTGGCACTTACTGCCGATCATATCGGTCAGGAGTTTCCATCCGTCCCAGTCGGCTTCGTGCATACCATCCTCGATCGAGTCGATCGGATATTTGGCCATGAGGGAGGCGAGGTATTCTGCCTGTTCCTTCGAAGTTCTTTTTGCACCCTTGGGACCTTCAAATTTCGTGTAGTCGTACATACCGTCGACATAGAATTCGGATGCAGCGCAGTCGAGAGCGATGGAGACCTGTCCGCCTTCGCTTTTCCTGCCAGGCTTATAACCGGCATCCCTGATCGCCTGAAGAATAGATTCCAGTGCATCCTCTGTTCCGTTAAGTACAGGGGCAAAGCCACCTTCATCACCAACGGCAGTGCTAAGGCCACGGCCTTTGAGAACTTTTTTCAGAGAGTGGAAAACTTCAGCGCCCATGCGAAGGCCTTCGCGGAAGGAAGGAGCTCCAACAGGACGGATCATGAACTCCTGGAATGCAATGGGAGCATCGGAATGAGAACCTCCGTTAATGATGTTCATCATCGGTACGGGAAGATGCCGTGCATTGGTACCACCGATGTAGCGGTAGAGCGGCATGTCGTGATACTGTGCAGCAGCTTTGGCTACAGCCAGGGATACGCCCAGAATGGCATTTGCACCGAGTTTGCTCTTGGTTTTGGTCCCGTCAAGGGCGATCATCTTCATATCGATGCCGACCTGGTCGGTGCAATCCATACCGATCACTTCCTTGGCAATGATGTTATTTACATTATCCACGGCTTTGAGCACTCCTTTTCCGAGGTAGCGTTTCTTATCGCCATCCCTGAGTTCGATAGCTTCATTTTCACCAGTTGAAGCTCCGGAGGGAACAGCAGCACGGCCGATAAAACCGCTTGCAATGGTTACTTCAACCTCCACGGTAGGATTACCGCGGGAATCGAGAATTTCACGTGCGTGAACATCTACAATTTGTCCCATAATAAAAATTAATTTAGTTGATCATATTATCGTTGAAAATCTTTCCAATAAAAAGAGGGGATAAAGCATATAAAATTACTTTATCCCCCCGAGATTATAAAATCGTTGAAGCTTTTTTTACGATTCCTTTTCTTCCTCTTTGGATTCTTCTGTAGTATCCTCAGCCTTATCTTCCACTGCAGGTGCAGCTTCTTCAACTGTTTCTACCTCAGCCACTGCAGCAGCTTCTTCTTTAACTTCAGCTTTAGCTTCGGCTTTAGCTTCAGCAGGTTTTTTGGTTCCCCTTCTTCTCCTGGAAGCTTTTTTAGCACTCTCCTTATCGGAAAGAAGGTTTTCGTTGAAGTCGACCAGTTCGATGAAACACATATCAGCACTGTCGCCAACCCTGGCACCGCCGAGTTTGATGATGCGGGTATAGCCACCCGGACGGTCACCAACTTTGGCAGCAACATCCCTGAAAAGTTCAGCAACGGCTTCTTTATCCTGAAGTTCACCAAAAACGACCCTTCTTGAATGGGTTGAATCCTCTTTGGATTTTGTGATCAGCGGCTCAATATACCTTTTGAGTGCTTTAGCTTTGGCAGTGGTGGTTTTGATCCTTTTATGCACGATCAGCGATGCGGCCATATTGGAAAGCATGGCCTTACGGTGTGCACTTTTTCTGCCTAAGTGATTAAAATTCTTCCTATGTCTCATCTTTCTTACTCCTTGTCAAGTTTGTACTTACTGGTATCCATTCCAAAGTTCAGGCTCAGCGAAACCAACAGTTCTTCAAGTTCTGTAAGTGATTTCTTTCCAAAATTCCGGAACTTCAGCAGGTCGTTTTTATTGAATTTCACCAAATCTCCAAGTGTTTCCACTTCAGCAGCCTTGAGGCAGTTCAGTGCACGAACCGAAAGATCAAGATCCACCAGTTTGGCTTTCAGAAGCTGCCGCATATGCAGTACTTCCTCATCGAATTCCTCGTTGGCAAATTTCTCATCGGTATCGAGGGTGATCTTCTCATCGGAGAAGAGCATGAAGTGGTAAATGAGGATCTTCGCAGCCTCTTTGAGTGCTTCTTTCGGGTGTATTGAACCATCGGTATCAATCTCGATGATCAGTTTTTCGTAGTCGGTCTTCTGCTCAACACGGTAGTTTTCGATCTCATACCGAACGTTCCTGATCGGGGTATAGATGGAATCGATAGCGATCAGTCCGAACTCGGCATCCACCGGTTTATTTTCATCGGCGGGTACATAGCCGCGACCTTTATTGACCGATACTTCCATCTGAAGTTTGACATCGTGTTCCATATGACAGATCACCAGTTCGGGATTCAGCACCTTGAAACCGCTGAGAAAGCGTGAAAGGTCTCCTGCCCTGAAGGTGTCCTGGCCGTTGAGGGTTACGATGATTTTCTCATCGTCAACATCTTCAATCTGCTTTTTGAAACGAACCTGTTTCAGATTAAGGATCATCTCGGTGACATCCTCAATGACGCCGGTAATGGTTGAGAACTCATGTTCAACACCTTCGATCTTGATGGTCGTAATGGCATATCCTTCAAGTGAGGAGAGAAGAATTCTCCTGAGAGCGTTCCCTACAGTGATCCCATATCCCGGTTCTAGTGGACGAAATTCGAATTTGCCGTACTTATCGTCGGCTTCGAGCATGATTACCTTATCTGGTTTCTGGAAAGCTAATATGGCCATAATAGACTTTTAATTAGTTCTTATTTTGAATAAAGTTCGACGATCAGTTGCTCCTTGATGGTCTCAGGGATCTCTGTACGTTCCGGACGATTTAAAAACTTTCCAGTCATCTGGTTGGCGTCCCATTCCAGCCATGATGATGATCCGTGGCGACCGGAAGTCAGTGCATTGGTAATAACTTCAAGTGATTTGGATTTCTCCCTGACACCAACAAGGTCACCGGGCTTCAGCAGGAAGGAAGGAATACTTACCACTTCACCGTTTACAGTGATGTGACGATGGCTCACCAGCTGGCGTGCAGCATCGCGTGTAGGTGCGACCCCCAGGCGGTAAACTACGTTATCGAGGCGTGATTCGAGAAGCTGCAGGAGAACCTCACCGGTTACACCCTTGCTGCGCTGTGCATGCTCGAACAGGTTACGGAACTGCTTTTCCAGCACGCCGTAAGTATATTTGGCTTTCTGCTTTTCTTTCAGCTGAACACCGTATTCGGAGGATTTTCTTCTCCTTTTGTTGATCCCGTGCTGTCCGGGAGGATAATTCTTCTTCTCAAATGTTCTGTCGGTTCCGAAAATGGGCTCACCGAATTTCCTAGCGATCTTGGTCTTGGGACCTCTGTATCTTGCCATCTATGTAGAATTTGAAAGTTTATCTTACTGTTATACTCTCCTGCGTTTAGCCGGACGGCAACCGTTGTGAGGCAGCGGGGTAACATCAACGATCTCTGTGATCTCAATGCCACTGGTATGGATGGTACGAATTGCTGATTCCCTTCCTGATCCGGGTCCTTTAACATAGGCTTTCACCTTGCGCAGACCGAGGTCGTATGCCACTTTGGCGCAATCCTGGGCAGCCATCTGAGCTGCATAGGGCGTATTCTTCTTGGATCCTCTGAATCCCATTTTCCCGGCTGAAGCCCACGAGATTACCTGTCCCTGGCTGTTGGTCAGCGAGATAATGATATTGTTAAAGGAGGCATGAATATGTGCCTGACCAGTTGGTTCAACTTTAACTGTACGTTTTTTCGACGTTCCTGTCTTCTTAGCCATAACCTGTTATTTTCTCTTATTTGGTTGCTTTCTTCTTGTTAGCCACAGTCTTTTTCCTTCCCTTACGGGTACGGGCGTTGTTCTTTGTGCTCTGTCCGCGGACAGGCAGGCCGATACGATGGCGGATACCCCGGTAACAACCGATATCCATCAAGCGCTTGATATTCATCTGGACGGAAGAGCGAAGCTCACCTTCCACCTTTAAGTTTTCGTTGATCACTTTACGGATCTCGGCGATCTGGTCGTCATTCCAGTCCTTCACCAGAGTGTTGCGGTCAACACCGGCTTTGTCCAGGATCATCTGGGCAGAGCTGCGACCGATTCCGTAGATATAGGTTAATCCTATTTCTCCTCTTTTGTTTTTTGGTAGATCTACGCCAACAATACGTGCCATATTCTTTCTGTCGTTTTAAATTTCAATTTTATCCCTGACGCTGCTTGAACTTGGGATTCTTTTTATTAATAACATACAAGCGGCCTTTTCTGCGCACGATTTTGCACTCTGCGCTACGCTTTTTTACTGATGCTCTAACTTTCATTATCGTATTCTTTATTTGTATCTGTATGAAATTCTGCCTTTAGTCAGATCATAGGGCGACATTTCCACCTTCACCCTGTCACCGGGGAGCAACTTTATATAGTGCATCCTCATTTTACCGGAGATATGGGCCGTAATGACATGGCCGTTCTCCAGCTCCACGCGAAACATTGCGTTGGACAGCGCTTCGGTGATCACACCGTCTTGTTCAATCGAAGCTTGTTTTGCCATTCAGTCTATTTTTGTTTTAACACCTCTTCGATATAATCAAAAGTCGACAGCACATCAGCTTTTTCCTTTCCAATCGCCACAGCGAGCTCGAAATGTGCCGAGGGCAGCAAATCGGCCGTCCGGATCGTCCATCCGTCCGGTTCCTGCCTGATCTGTCGTTTACCGAGGTTGATCATGGGTTCGATGCAGATCACCATCCCTTCGGCCAGTTTGGGACCGGTGCCCCGTTTCCCGTAGTTCGGCACTTCCGGTTCCTCGTGCATCCTTTTTCCCAGGCCATGACCGACCATTTCCCTTACCACGGAATAACCGTGATTCTCGGCATGCGTCTGTACAGCGTAACCAATATCTCCGATCCGGTTCCCGCTCACGGCCTCAGCAATACCCAGCATCAGGCTTTCGCGGGTCACTTTCAACAGCTGGCGGACTTCCTCTTTAACCTCTCCCACTTCAAAAGTGAAGGCCGTATCTCCATAAAAACCGTTCATGATCACCCCGCAGTCAACGGAGATCACATCCCCTTCTTTAAGGATAACCTTTTCGGAAGGGATCCCATGAACCACCTGTTCGTTCACCGAGGTACAGAGCGTCTTGGGATAGCCCTGGTAACCCAGAAAGCCGGGAACTGCTTTGTGGTCACGGATGAAGGTCTCGGCGATCCGGTCCAGCATTTCAGTGCTGATTCCCGGTTTGATATGCCGGGCGATCTCGGCGAGGGTGAGTGAAACAAGCTGATTGCTCTGCCTGAGTAACTCGATTTCGTCCGCTTTTTTTATTACAATCATCAAAGAACTTTTCTCTCTCCTCTTAAATAGCAGCAGCGCTGCCAGTGCGTCCTTTAATACGACCGGTTTTCATCAGACCGTCGTAGTGACGCATCAGCAAATGACTTTCGATCTGCTGCAGGGTATCCAGTACCACACCAACGAGGATCAGCAGTGAGGTACCTCCGAAGAACTGTGCAAACGACCGGTTAACCCCGAAGATCATAGCAAAGGCAGGCATCACAGCTACCAGTGCAAGAAAGATGGATCCGGGCAGGGTAATTCTCGACATAATGGTGTCGATGAATTCGGCTGTTTTGCGTCCGGGTTTTACACCGGGTATAAATCCACCGTTCTTCTTCATATCTTCAGCCATCTGGGTCGGATTGACGGTGATGGCGGTATAAAAATAGGTGAAGAGAACGATCAGGAGTCCGAATACGAAATTATACCAGAAGCCGGTGATATTCGAAAAAGTAGCAGCAAAACCGGTAGCTGATTCCGATTTGGCAAAGCCGGCAACGGTGATGGGGATAAACATAAGGGCCTGGGCGAAGATGATCGGCATAACACCGGCAGCATTCACTTTCAGGGGAATGTACTGACGTACGCCGCCGTACTGTTTGTTCCCGACGATCCTTTTGGCATACTGTACAGGAATTCTCCTGGTACCCTGAACCAGCAGGATAGTCGCCATAAAGACCACGAACATGATCAGAAGTTCAACAAGGAAGGATACGAGGCCGCCACCCTGTTGTTCAAGACGTGCAAGGAATTCGAGACCAAGGGCCTGAGGCATCCTTGCGATAATCCCGATCATAATGATCAGTGAGATCCCGTTTCCAATCCCTTTATCGGTAATCTTCTCGCCAAGCCACATGATGAACATGGAACCGGCAGTAAGGATCACCACAGAACCGAAACGGCTGAAGTTGGCAGAAAAAGCATCTGCGGGAAGCTGATATCTCAGGCTGGCGATATAGGCAGGAGCCTGGAGAAGCAGGATACCCACGGTAAGATAGCGGGTGATCTGGTTAATCTTCCTCCGACCGCTTTCCCCTTCACGCTGAAGGCGCTGGAAATATGGAATAGCTATACCAAACAACTGCACCACGATGGATGCAGAGATGTAGGGCATGATCCCGAGACCAAAAATCGAAGCACGTGAGAAAGCCCCCCCGGTAAAAAGGTTGATCACATCAATCAGGTTGCCGGTGGGTTTGGCCAGAGAGGCAAGGTGTGTCGGGTCAATCCCGGGAAGCACAACATGCGTTCCGAGCCGGTATACCACCAGAATACCAAGGGTATAGAGAATACGGGCCTTCAGGTCCTCAATTTTCCAGATATTCTTTAAAGTTTCTATTAGCTTTTTCATGCGTCAGTTATTCTGATGTCAGTATTGACATGGAGGGCAAAGCCCCACCTGTTTCAAATAGTTTCAGCTTTTCCGCCAAGTGCCTCGATTGCTGCCACAGCGCTCTTCGAAAAGGCATGGGCCTTCACGTTGAGTTTTGTGGTAAGTTTACCGTTTCCGAGGATCTTAACCATGGCATTTTTCTGCAGGAGGCCGGCGTCGATCAGGGTCTCCACCGTCACATCACTCAGGTTCCGCTTTTCGGCAAGCATCTGCAGTACGCTGATGTTGATACCTTTATATTCCTTGCGGTTAATATTTTTGAAGCCGAATTTGGGCACACGGCGCTGCAGAGGCATCTGACCACCTTCGAAACCAATCTTACGGGAGTATCCCGAACGTGACTGTGCTCCTTTGTGACCACGGGTGGAAGTACCGCCGTAGCCGGAACCAGCTCCGCGACCGATCCTCTTACTGTCTTTGGTTGAACCTTTGGCCGGTTTTAAGTTGCTCAAGTCCATTTTTTATGTTTTTCTAGCGTTATTTATTTTGTTTCTTCGACCTTAACCAGGTGGTTGATTTTATTCACCATACCCAGTACCTGGGGAGTGGCCTCCAGTTCAACCGTCTGGTGCATCTTGGTCAGACCAAGGGCCACGAGAGTTTTCTTCTGCCTTGAGGTTCTGCCGATGGCACTTCTGACCTGGGTGACTTTGATTTTTCCCATTGCTGTTTATTGATTATCCATTAAACACTTTATCCATTGAAACCCCGCGGTGAGCGGCAACGGTTCCGGCATCACGAAGCTGAAGGAGGGCTTCAATAGTGGCTTTCACCAGGTTGTGGGGGTTGGAAGATCCTTTTGATTTAGCCAGCACATCGGTGATACCGACGCTTTCAAGAACGGCACGCATAGCACCACCGGCCTTAACACCTGTACCGCTCGAAGCCGGTTTCAGGAAAACACTGGCTCCGCCGAACTTGGCTACCTGTTCGTGAGGAATCGTTCCTTTATACACAGGCACCTTAATCAGGTTTTTCTTGGCATCTTCAACACCTTTGGAGATCGCGGTGGTGACTTCGTTGGCTTTACCGAGGCCATATCCTACAATCCCGTCTTCGTTACCCACCACTACGATGGCCGAAAAACTGAAGGTCCTACCTCCCTTTGTTACCTTGGTAACACGCTGGATGCTCACCAGCCGGTCCTTAAGCTCGAGATCACTCGTTTTAACTTTCCTGATACTTGTTGACATGGTCATACTAAAATTTAAGTCCGTTTTCTCTGGCGGCATCGGCTAAGCCTTTAACCCTGCCATGATATAAATACCCGTTCCTGTCGAACACCACTTCCGTAATGCCCTTCTCAGCGGCAACCTGCGCAATTTTCTTGCCAACCATTTTAGCCTGGTCGATTTTGGTTACCTTCTGGCCTGCAATCTCCTTTTCCTTGGAAGAGGCGGCTGCCAGCGTGGTTCCGGTAAGATCGTCGATCAGCTGAACGTAGATGTGGGTGTTGCTTCTGAACACAGACATCCTCGGCCTGTCAGCCGTTCCGGAAATCTTCTTCCTGATCCTGTACTTGATCCGGACTCTTCTGTCTTGCTTTGTTAAAGCCATCTTTATAAATATTTGCGTTTTTTTCCTTTAAGCGGGTGGAAACTGTGAACTGTCATGCAGCCTTCAGCCTCCGGCCCTGCTCTGTTTCATTAAGCACTGGCAGCTTTACCTGCTTTACGACGGATCTGTTCTCCGACAAATTTAATCCCTTTGCCTTTATATGGTTCAGGCGGACGGAGAGAGCGGATCTTCGCTGCAACCTGGCCGATAAGCTGTTTGTCACAGCTGCTCAGGGTAATAATCGGGTTGCTGCGGCGCTCGGTTTTGGTCTCCACCTTCACTTCATCCGGAATCTGGATAATAATGTCGTGGGAGTAACCCAGGCTCAGTTCCAGGAGCTGACCTTTAGCTTCGGCACGGTAACCCACGCCAACCAGTTCCTGCTGTACGGTATAGCCTTCGGATACACCAACCACCATATTGTTGATCAGCGCCCTGTACAGTCCGTGCATAGCCTTGTGTTCCTTATCCTCACCCGGACGTTCCAGGACCACCTGGTTTCCGTCTACTTTCACAGTAATGTCTTTGTTCACCTGCTGCTTCAGCTCTCCTTTCGGTCCTTTGACCGTCACGAGGTTGTTGGCATCCACCGAAATGGTGACTGCTGCAGGCAGAACGATAGGTAGTATTCCAATCCTTGACATGGTTATAACTCCTTCTTTTTAATATACGTAACAAAGTACCTCACCACCAATATTCAGCGACCTGGCCTCCTTATCGGTCATAACGCCCTGTGAGGTCGACAGGATAGCAATTCCAAGGCCATTAAGTACGCGGGGAAGGCTATCCTTATCGGCATACTTCCTTAAACCCGGACGGCTGATACGCTCAAGGGATTTAATCGCGGAAACTTTGGTCTCCTGGTTATACTTCAAAGCGATTTTAATCTTTCCCTGCGGACCCTCATCCTCAAATTTATAGTTGAGAATATACCCTTTGTCGAAAAGAATACGGGTAATATCCTTTTTAATGTTGGATGCGGGGATCTCTACCACTTTATGATTGGCCATTACGGCATTCCTGATTCGGGTAAGATAATCTGCAATCGGATCTGTCATTGTTATCTTATTTAAAATTTCTTCTGTATTTTCTTACCAACTGGCCTTTTTCACACCCGGGATAAGACCTGTTGAAGCCATTTCACGGAAAGTGATCCTGCTGATGCCAAACTGGCGGATGTAGCCTTTCGGCCGGCCGGTCAGCTTGCAGCGGTTGTGCATCCTGATCGGGTTGGAGTTCCTGGGCAGACGGCTCAGTCCAACATAGTCGCCTTCGGCCTTTAACTGGGCTCTTTTGGCGGCATATTTGTCGACCAGTTTTTTACGCTTTACCTCGCGGGCTTTCATTGATTCTTTGGCCATATTCTTATTTTTTTGCGTTTTTAAACGGTAAACCAAATTCCTTCAGCAGGGCATAAGCCTCTTCGTCGGTTTGGGCAGAGGTCACAAAGGTAATCTCCAGACCCATGATCTTGCTGATTTTGTCGATATCGATCTCCGGGAAAATGATCTGTTCGGTGATTCCCAGGGTATAGTTGCCACGGCCATCAAGCTTTGTGGAAATACCGTTGAAATCGCGGATCCTCGGGAGGGCGACATTGATCAGGCGCTCCAGGAATTCATACATCCGCTCGCGACGCAGGGTCACTTTCACACCGATCGGCATTCCCCTCCTCAGTTTGAAGTTGGAGATGTCCTTGGTGGAATTGGTCTGAACAGCTTTCTGTCCGGAAATAATGGAGAGTTCCTCCTGGGCAACCTCGATCAGCTTCTTATCGGCGATAGCCTGACCCACACCCTGGTTCAGAACGATCTTCTGCAGTTTGGGAACCTGCATAACACTCTTGTAGCTGAACTGTTTCATCAGCGCGGGTACAACCTCTTCCGAGTATTTCTTCTGTAATGTAGGTTTGTATTCCATGTTACTTGATCTCCTCTCCTGATTTTTTAGCGTAACGCACTAATTTGTTATTGTCATCCAGTTTCCTTCCGATACGGGTTGCCTGACCGGTAGAAGGATCCACCAGGTTAAGGTTGGAAATATGAACAGGGGCTTCCTGTTTGGTAATTCCACCCTGGGGATTTTTGGCATTCGGGCGGGTATGTTTCGATACCATGTTTACACCTTCAACGATGGCCCGTTCTTTTTTGCGGTCAACTTCAAGGACCCTTCCCTGCTGGCCTTTTGATTCACCAGCGATGACTTTGACGATGTCGCCTTTCTTTATGTGAAACTTCCTTTGCATCTGCTTGTTTTTTTAAGATTACAACACCTCCGGTGCCAGGGAAACAATTTTCATATACTTGTCGCGAAGCTCCCTTGCCACAGGTCCGAAGATACGGGTACCCCGCATTTCATCGACGTTGTTCAGCAATACCACTGCATTGTCGTCAAAACGGATATAGGTTCCGTCGGCACGTCTGATCTCCTTCTTGGTGCGTACAACTACGGCTTTGCTGACCGTACCTTTTTTCACCTCACCCGACGGGATCGCACTTTTGACCGTCACGACGATCTTATCGCCGATGGATGCATACCGTTTACCGGTCCCGCCAAGGACGCGGATGCAGAGGACCTCCTTGGCCCCGCTGTTATCTGCAACGGATAGTCTACTTTCTTGCTGTATCATGGTTACTTAGCTCTTTCAATAATTTCTACTAATCTCCATCTTTTGTTCTTGCTCAGAGGCCTGGTCTCGGCAATTTTCACCAGGTCGCCTACATTGCAGGTATTCTCCTCATCATGAGCCATGAACTTGGAAGTCCTGTTGACGAATTTACCGTAGATCGGGTGCTTCACTTTCCGTTTTACAGCGATCACGATGGATTTCTCCATACTGCTGCTGACGACCACGCCGATACGTTCTCTTCTTAAATTCCTAGTATTTTCCATGTTATTTCTTACTTACTGACTGTTCCTTAATTTGACGCTGCCGTAATTCGGTTTTCAGCCTGGCGATATTTTTGCGAGTCTCGGCTATTTTCAGCGGGTTGTCGAGCGGAGAAACGGCATGGTTCATGCGAAGCTTCACCAGCATGGTGGATTCATTCTCGATCCTCTCTTCCAACTCTTTAAGACTCAGTTCTCTGATCTCAGAACTTTTCATTTTGAAAAAGCTTTACTGTTTTATTAATATTCGTAATCTCTTCTGACCACAAATTTGGTCGTGATCGGAAATTTCTGTGCACCGAGCCTTAAAGCTTCTTTGGCCACATCAAAGGGAACACCTTCGATTTCCATGATGATTCTACCGGGAGTAATCGGACTTACAAAACCTTCAGGAGCACCTTTACCTTTACCCATACGTACTTCAGCGGGTTTTTTGGTGATGGGCTTATCGGGGAAGATGCGGATCCAGAGCTGGCCTTCCCTCTTCATATGGCGGGTGATGGCCTGACGGGCAGCTTCAATCTGCCTTCCGGTGATCCAGGCTTCTTCCATGGCCTTGATACCAAAGGAACCGAATGCGAGCTGGTTTCCTCTCTGGGCGTTCCCTTTCATACGCCCCTTCTGCATTCTCCTGAACTTGGTTTTCTTAGGTTGTAACATCGTATGCTAATTTACATATTGACTTATTATTTCCTTTTTTTACGGCCGCCGGTCATACCGCCTGCCTTCGGCTTCACATTCTTGGCGCCGATATTGGGCGACAGGTCGCGCTTGCCATAGATCTCTCCATTGCAGATCCATACTTTCACACCGATAACCCCTACCTTGGTGTTGGCTTCTGCCAGGGCATAGTCGATGTCGGCACGGAGTGTGTGGAGCGGAATACGACCGTCCTTGTAAGTTTCGGAACGGGCCATTTCTGCACCGCCGAGGCGGCCAGAGATCAGCACCTTGATCCCCTGAGCTCCCATACGCATGGTGGAAGCGATTGCCATTTTGATGGCCCTCCGGTAGGAGATCTTGCCTTCGATCTGCCGGGCAACGTTATTGGCAACGATGGTGGCATCCAGTTCGGGACGTTTGACCTCGAAAATATTGATCTGAACTTCCTTGTTGGTGATATTCTTCAGCTCTTCCTTCAGTTTATCCACCTCCTGGCCACCTTTACCGATGATGATTCCCGGACGTGCTGTATTGACGGTCACGGTGATCAGCTTCAGGGTGCGTTCAATAATGATCTTCGAGATGCTGGCTTTAGCCAGACGGGCATTCAGGTATTCCCTGATCTTGGTATCTTCGACGAGCTTGGAGGAGTAATCTTTACCGCCAAACCAGTTGGAATCCCAACCCTTGACAATTCCCAGACGATTTCCTATCGGATTAACTTTTTGTCCCATCTATATCAGTTTTCTAACGTTTCTGTATTATTAAGGCTTCCCAGTACGAGGGTAACATGGTTCGATCTCTTGCGGATCCGGTGAGCCCGGCCCTGGGGAGCAGGCTGGATCCTTTTGAGTGAACGTGACTGATCCACGAAGGCTTCTTTCACAACCAGGTTGCTCTCCTCAATACGAGCTCCTTCATTTTTTGCCTGCCAGTTTGCAATGGCCGACAGCAGGAGCTTTTCAACCCTTTCTGATGCTTCTTTTGAGCTGTAGCGCAGCATGTCAAGTGCTTTATTCACTTCGACACCCTTGATCATATCGGTAACAAGGCGCATCTTACGGGGGGAGGTGGGGCAGTTGCGAAGTACGGCGAAGTACATGTTGCTCCTCTCCTCTTTCATCTGATTTGCTCTGTTTCTTTTTCTTGCACCCATTTTTCTAAGGTTTTTTTAATTATTTCTGTTTACCACCGTGACCCCTGAAAATCCGGGTAGGCGAAAACTCACCCAGCTTATGACCGACCATGTTTTCGGTGATATAGACAGGAATGAATTTGTTACCGTTATGCACAGCAATGGTGTGTCCAACAAAATCGGGGGAGATAACTGACCTTCTCGACCAGGTTTTAATCACAGACTTCTTGCCTGAATCGTTCATTTCCAGAACGCGCTTCTCCAGTTTGAAATCGATAAATGGACCTTTTTTCAGTGAACGGCTCATGCTTTATTACTTTTTAGATTTTCTCCTTTCAACAATGTACTTGTCAGATACGTTCTTCTTCGAACGGGTCTTGTATCCTTTGGCAGGCATCCCTTTCCTTGAACGCGGGTGACCTCCGGAAGCCCTTCCTTCACCACCACCCATCGGGTGATCCACAGGGTTCATTACCACACCACGTACACGCGGTCTGCGGCCCTGCCAACGCGAACGTCCGGCTTTGCCCGATTTCTCCAGACCGTGGTCGGAGTTGGATACCTCACCTACCGTTGCACGGCATGTGGTAAGGATCATACGGGATTCACCGCTGGGAAGCTTAATGATTGCATATTTCCCGTCCCTGGATGTCAAAGTGGCATAGGATCCGGCACTACGTGCCATCATACCACCCTGTCCCGGTTTCATCTCAATATTGTGAACATCGGTACCCAGGGGGATATTGGCCAGCGGAAGCGTGTTTCCGATTTCGGGAGCTACCTCCGGACCCGACATGATCACCTGGCCAACAGCCAGTTTATCGGGCGCCAGAATATACCTTTTCTCACCATCGGGGTAAACCACGAGAGCGATACGGGCCGAACGGTTCGGATCATACTCGATCGATTTCACGGTTGCAGGCATATTGTCCTTATCACGCTTGAAATCGATTACGCGGTATTTCCTCTTATGACCGCCACCCATGTAGCGCATGGTCATACGTCCGGAACTGTTCCTTCCACCACTCTTCTTCAGCGGCTTGAGCAAAGATTTCTCCGGCGACGAAGTAGTGATGTCATCGTTCGCAGAGACCACCTTGAACCTCTGTCCCGGGGTTACGGGTTTATATTTCTTTACTGCCATCTTATTTAAATATTGCTATAAAAATCAATCGATTCTCCTTCGGCAAGGGTCACAACCGCTTTCTTGAATGCACCGGTTTTTCCGGAAATAACACCCGAACGGGTATAACGGCTCTTCCTTTTACTACCGTAACGCATGGTGTTTACATCCGTTACGTTTACACTGTATAACTCTTCAACAGCCTTTTTGATCTGCAGTTTATTCGCACTGCGCTCCACCACAAACCCGTAGCGGTTGAATCGCTCACCAAGAGCTGTCATCTTTTCGGTTACGATCGGCTTCAGTAAAATATCCATGATCTGAATCTTCAAATATTGTTAAGCTTTTTGCTGCAAAACGTCAAGTGAGCTCTCCACGAACAGCAGAGCTGTTGCGTTCATAATCTCATAAGTGTTTAATTCTGAGAGAGTTACAACTTTAGAGTTCTGCAAATTTCGAGACGACAAATATAAGTTTTTATTTCTTTCATTTACAATGAAGAGCGATTTTTTATCGTCGACTTTCAAATTTTTCTGAATGGCTGTGAACTCCCTGGTTTTGGGTGTTTCGAAGGGGAAATCCTCCACAACGATCACCTGGTTTTTCAGGGCTTTATAGGTAAGAGCGGATTTCCTTGCCAGCTCTTTCACTTTCTTATTCAGTTTGAAGCTGTAGTCCCTCGGCTGGGGCCCGAACATGCGGCCACCACCTCTGAAGAGCGGGTTTTTGATGGAACCGAAACGTGCTGTACCGGTACCCTTCTGCCGCTTGAGTTTACGTGTACTTCCCGAGATCTCGTTGCGCTGCTTGGATTTATGGGTACCCTGGCGCTGGTTGGCAAGATACTGTTTGACATCAAGGTAGATGGCGTGATCATTGGGCTCAATGCCGAAGATCTGCTCATCGAGTTTAACCTTCTTGCCGGTGCTCTTACCGCTGATATTTACTACATCTAACTCCATCACTTCTCAATAATTAAATATGAACCATTTGAACCTGGAACAGAACCCTTCAGAATCAGAAGGTTGTTCTCGGGAATGATCTTCATCACGCGAAGGTTGAGGATCTTTACCTTGTTGCCACCGGTACGGCCGGCCATCCTCATCCCCTTGAATACCCTGGAGGGATAGGAGGAGGCACCCAGTGAACCGGGAGCACGCATCCTGTTATGCTGACCGTGTGTTGCATCGTTTACACCGCCGAAGCCGTGACGCTTGACAACACCCTGGAATCCTTTACCCTTGGCAAGACCTGATACATCGAGCCAGTTGTCGTTGTTGAAGTAATCAACGGTGATCACGTCACCCGGTTTCCAGTCTTTTACAAAACCTTTCAATTCAATAACCTTCCTTTTGGGCGTGGTATTAGCTTTGGCAAAATGTCCGGCCATAGGCTTGGGCGTATTCTTCTCCTTCTTCTCGTCGAATGAGAGCTGAACAGCAGCATAACCGTCTTTTTCCACCGTTTTGATCTGTGTAACCACGCAAGGACCAGCCTGGATTACGGTACAGGGAATATTCTTCCCTTCCGCATCATAAATGGAGGTCATTCCAATTTTTTTACCAATCAATCCTGGCATCTTATTTTGATTTTATCCTGATTAAACTTTTATTTCAACCTCTACACCACTGGGAAGCTCAAGTTTCATAAGAGCATCAATGGTTTTGGGTGTGGAGCTGTAAATATCCAGCAGCCTTTTAAAAGAGCTCAGCTGGAACTGCTCCCTGGCCTTCTTGTTCACGAAAGGTGAGCGAAGAACGGTATAGACCCTCTTGTGTGTGGGAAGAGGAACCGGACCGCTGACCACTGCCCCTGTCGATTTAACCGTCTTTACGATCTTCTCTGCAGACTTATCCACCAGATTGTGGTCGTACGACTTCAATTTAATTCTGATTTTCTGGCTCATTCTTATCTGAATTATTAATACTATTTACCATTAACCTTTTCAAGGATCTGAGTAGCAAGCGCCGGTGGCACCTGCTCATAGTGACTGAACTCCATGGTTGAACTTGCCCTTCCCGAAGACAGGGTACGGAGAACGGTTACGTAACCGAACTGCTCTGCCAGCGGAACCTTGGCTTTGATCAGCCTTGCTCCAGCCTTGGAATCCATTCCTTCCACTTGCCCGCGACGCTTGTTCAGGTCGGAGATCACATCGCCCATATATTCCTCTGGGGTTACCACCTCGACCGACATAATCGGTTCCAGAAGAATGGGTGCGGCTTTAAGACCGGCATGACGGAACGCCTGCCGTGCAGCAATCTCAAACGAAAGTGCATCACTGTCAACACTGTGATAAGACCCATCGACGAGGCGAACCTTCATGTTGTCGATTGCAAACCCGGCAATGGGGCCATTCAGCATGGCATTGATAAAACCTTTTTCAATGGCAGGGATATATTCCTTCGGCACGTTGCCTCCCTTTACCTCATTGACAAACTGAAGACCCTTGAAATCGGGATCAGCCGGTCCGATGTAAATTTCGATATCGGCAAACTTACCCTTACCACCCGACTGTTTCTTGAACACTTCCCTGTGGTGGTATTCCTGTGTAAGCGCTTCCTTATAGTTCACCTGGGGATTACCCACGTTGCATTCGACTTTGAACTCCCGTTTGAGCCTGTCGAGCAGGATCTCGAGATGAAGTTCGCCCATCCCGCTGATGATGGTCTGACCGGAATCCGGATCAACCTTGATCTGGAAGGTAGGATCTTCCTCTGCCAGCTTGTTCAAGGCCATGCCCAGCTTGTCGATATCCAACTGGGTCTTGGGTTCAATGGCAATGCCGATTACCGGATCGGGGAACACAATCGGCTCGAGGATCATCGGTTTATTGACCGTTGTAATACTATCCCCTGTCCTGACTTCCTTCAGTCCGACCACGGCGCAGATATCACCTGCTTCAATACGTTTTTTGGGATTCTGCTTATTCGCGTGCATCTGATAGATGCGGTTGATACGTTCTTTCTTCCCTGTACGGTTGTTCAGAACGGTAATACCTTCTTCAACGGCGCCCGAATAAACCCTCATGTAAGCCAGACGGCCGACAAAGGGATCGGTTGCGATCTTGAAGATAAGTCCGGTGAGGGGCTCCTCGTTATCCGGCTTGCGACTGATTTCTTTTTCGGTATTGGGATCGGTACCTTTAACGGGGCCGATGTCTTCCGGGCTCGGAAGCAGGCAGGCAACTGCATCAAGCAGTCGCTGAATTCCCTTGTTTTTGAAGGCTGATCCGCACATTACCGGAACGATCTGCATATTGATCGTTGCCCTGCGGGTATAGGCCATGAATTCCTCCACGGAGATGGATTCGCGGTCCTCCAGGAAGCGTTCGAGGAGATCATCATCGGAAACGCATACGGCTTCCACGAGTTTTTCCCTCCACTCTTCCACCTGTTCGATCATATCTTCCGGGATCTCGCAGTACTCGTATTTCATACCGAGTGTCTCATCCTCTTTCCAGACGATGGCCCTGCGTTCGATCAGGTCGACGATACCGGTGAAATTATCTTCCGAACCAATAGGAAGCTGCATGGGCACCGGGTTGGCTCCCAGGCGTTTTCTCATTTCGGCGATAACGCCAAAAAAATCGGCACCCGTACGATCCATTTTGTTAATAAATGCGATCCTGGGTACCCTGTATTTATCTGCCTGTCTCCAGACTGTCTCAGATTGCGGCTCCACACCTCCCACAGCACAGAATACGGCAATGGTGCCGTCGAGTACTCTGAGTGAACGTTCTACCTCAACGGTAAAATCTACGTGACCGGGGGTATCAATAATATTGATCTTATACTCCCTGTCCTTGTATTTCCAGAAAGTGGTGGTGGCTGCCGATGTAATGGTGATTCCGCGCTCCTGTTCCTGAACCATCCAGTCCATTGTAGCTGCTCCGTCATGGACTTCACCGATGCGATGGGTTATCCCCGTATAGAACAGAATGCGTTCTGTAGTGGTGGTCTTCCCGGCATCGATGTGCGCCATGATCCCTATGTTCCTTGTATATTTAAGTTCCGGGTTCATGAATTACTGCACACTTACCTCTCTAATCTCTACGCGTCTAAAAAAATGTATCTTATAAAAAATTAAAACCTGAAATGGGCAAACGCTTTGTTGGCTTCGGCCATACGGTGGGTATCCTCTTTCTTCTTATAGGCTCCACCTTCCTGGTTGTAAGCAGCAACAATTTCTGCCGCGAGTTTATCGCTCATCGATTTGCCGGTACGTTTACGGGCAAAAAGAATAAGGTTTTTCATGGATATTGAGACTTTCCTGTCGGCCCTTACTTCCAGGGGCACCTGAAAAGTGGCGCCTCCAACCCGGCGGCTCTTCACTTCTACATGCGGGGTAACGTTGTCCAGCGCCTGTTTCCAGATCTCCAGCGCAGGTTTTCCGTCATTCTTGGTCCTGGCTTCAACCAGTTCCATAGCATCATAGAAAATCCTGTAGGCCACACTCTTCTTACCACTTAACATAAGGTTATTTACAAACCTGGTTACTTCCGGATCCTTAAATTTCGGGTCGGGTAAGATGATTCTCTTCTTGGGTTTTGCCTTTCTCATTATGAATCAAATGCTATTGTATAACTTATTTTTTCTTCGGTCTTTTGGCTCCGTATTTCGAACGACGCTGTGTACGGCCATCAACACCAGCTGTGTCAAGCGCACCACGGATCAGGTGATACCTTACACCGGGAAGGTCCTTAACCCTGCCCCCGCGGATCAGTACGATGGAGTGCTCCTGAAGGTTATGACCTTCCCCGGGAATGTAGGCGTTCACTTCCTTGCCGTTGGTCAGCCTTACCCTGGCTACCTTACGCATGGCCGAGTTAGGCTTCTTGGGTGTGGTCGTATATACACGCACACATACTCCCCTGCGCTGAGGACAGGAGTCCAGGGCCGGAGCCTTGCTCTTATCCACAATCTTGTTTCTTCCCTTGCGTACTAACTGTTGAATTGTCGGCATAAAACAATAATCTGTTGATTAAAAAATATTTCGATCAAAATTGGATCGCAAAGGTATTAGTTTTTTTTAAAAAACAATAATTTTTCAAGAATTTCTTGTTCCGGATCAGTAATCTTTCAAATCCCTTTAAAAATAGGGCCTCTGGCGCAGGCGCTTTTCCCACCGTAAAAAAATACCGGTGCATTGTTAATAACTCCCCTGAAGGGCGGGTGCAATATTAACGATTTTTGCAGGTTATTTTCACCAAAAAAGGGGCAAAGTTGGTTTGAATCAAAAAATTATTACTTTTGCAAGGCCCGGCCCGAAAGTGGTTCAAAACAGCGGGCAGAGCCGGCGGAATAAAGGTGGCAGAGGCCCCGGCCGGGTCAATCAGGTTCTAATTATATAAGGTATGGTTCCGGGACAGCCCTGTGATTCCATTGGGCGCCCCTGTGGTTCATATTCACTGTTCCGGAAAAAAATAAGAACTTAACTACATAACAATTATTTAAAGGATGAAAACATACTTAACCAATCAAATCAAGAACATTGCGCTGGTTGGGAACGCCGGTTCCGGAAAAACAACCCTGGCAGAATGCCTCCTTCAGGAAGGAGGCGTTATCGATCGTCGTGGTGATGTTGACAGCAGGAACACTGTTTCCGATTACAACCTGATCGAACAGGAGAACTCTGCCTCCATGTACTCCAGCGTTATGTACGCTGAGTTCAACGGTGGAAAGATCAACTTCCTGGATGTTCCGGGTGCCGATGATTTTGTTGGAGGAACCATCTCCAGCCTTCATGTGGCCGACAATGCCCTGATGCTGATCAATGCCCAGAACGGAGTGGAAGTGGGAACCGAGATCCACAATCGCTGGCTGAACAGGTTTCACAAACCCATGATCATTGCCATCAACCATTGCGATCACGACAAAGCCAATTTTGAAAAAGCCATTGAATCGGTTAAGGAAAGTTTTGGCCCTGCTGTCATCCTCGCCCAGTACCCTGTGAATGCCGGTCCCGGATTCGATTCGATCGTCGACCTGATCCAGATGAAATTATACAAATATCCGAAGGAAGGCGGTAAGCCCCAGATTATGGATATTCCTGCTGAAGAAGCCGACCATGCCGAGGAACTCCGTTCTGAGCTGATTGAAAAAGCAGCTGAAAACGACGAAAAACTGATGGAGATCTTCTTCGAGAACGACACCCTCACCGAAGATGAAATGAGATCCGGTATCAGCGCAGGTCTGCTTTCAAGGGGTATGTTCCCTGTATTCTGCATCTCTGCAAAGAAAAATATCGGCGTGGCACGTCTGATGGAATTCATCATCAATGCAGCTCCGACAGCCGACATGCTGCCTGCACCGAAAGACAAGAGCGGAAAGGAAATCAAGGTTGATGCCTCTGCTCCCACTTCTCTGTTTATCTTCAAAACCACCGTCGAATCACACATCGGAGAGATCAACTTCTTCAAGGTGATGTCGGGAAAGGTGACGGAAGGTATGGACCTTGTTAACAGCAAGACCCAGAACAAGGAACGCATCTCACAGATCTTTGCTCCCTTTGGAAAGAACCGTACCAAAGTGACCGAAATGGTCGCCGGTGACATCGGCTGTACAGTCAAACTGAAAGCCACGAAAGTCGAGCAGACCCTCTCCGCCCCGGGCAGCGACATCGTCTTTCCCCCCATCCCCTTCCCGGAAGCGAAATTCCGTACGGCCATCAGACCGCTCAGTGAAGGTGATGAAGAAAAAATGGGTGAAGCCCTCAACAGGATCCACGATGAAGATCCGACCGTAAAAGTGGAATACTCCAAGGAACTCAAGCAGATCATTCTCTCCGGTCAGGGAGAATATCACCTGAATATTGTGAAATGGTTGCTTGAAAACCTCTATAAGGTGGAAACGGAATTTGTCAAACCCAAGATCCCCTACCGTGAGACAATTACACGCGCCCAACAGGCCGACTACCGCCATAAGAAACAGTCGGGCGGTGCCGGACAGTTCGGTGAAGTTCACCTTATCATTGAGCCTCACGTGGAAGGTGTTCCGGATAAGGATATGTTCAAGATCAACGGTAAGGAACAGAAGATCTCCGTACGCGACCGTGAAGAACACAACCTTCCCTGGGGTGGTAAACTGATCTTCCTTAACTGTATCGTCGGTGGCTCCATCGATGCCCGCTTCCTCCCCGCCATCCTGAAAGGGATTATGGAAAAGATGGAAGAAGGCCCGCTCACCGGTTCCTATGCCCGTGACATTAAAGTCTATGTGTACGACGGCAAGATGCACCCGGTCGACTCCAACGAAATCTCCTTCAGGCTTGCCGGGCGTAATGCCTTCAGCCAGGCCTTTAAGGAAGCCGGAGCAAAGATCCTCGAACCGATCTATATCGTCGAAGTTCTTGTTCCTTCCGACAGGATGGGTGACGTGATGAGCGACCTTCAGGGAAGAAGAGCCATCGTTATGGGTATGTCGAGCGAAAAAGGCTTTGAGAAAATCACAGCACGCGTCCCGCTCGCTGAAATGAACAAGTATTCGACGGCCCTCAGCTCCATCACCGGCGGACGTGCCATGTACAGCCTTCGCTTCGATGAGTATGCCCAGGTTCCCGGCGATGTTCAGGAAGCCCTTCTTAAGGCTTACGAAGAGGAACAGGACGAAGAATAAGTTCCTGGTGACCCACAGAAAAAAGCTGTCCGCACCGGACAGCTTTTTTTCTGAAATTCAAGAAGCTCCTTTGATCCATTTTTATTCCACAGCGTTATTAAAGTTTAAGGGTGATATTTCAGCTTGTTAAATATTAAAATCTCCGGCTGTGCTTTTTAATTCCATTGATTTTGCCATTTTTCTGCCCGTTGTTTTTACCCTGTACTGGTTTGTCATCAATAAAAACCTGAACAGGCAGAATTTTCTGATCCTTGCTGTCAGCTATTTTTTCTACGGCTACTGGGACTGGCGCTTCCTCTCGCTGATCCTCTTCAGCACCGTACTGGACTATTCAGTGGGTGTCGGCCTATCAAAGACAGGAAAGCCCGCTTCAAGGAAACTTCTCATCACCCTCAGTGTTGTTGTGAACCTGGGTTTCCTTGCCTTCTTCAAATACTATAATTTTTTCCTGGAGAACTTCATCTCAGCCTTCACCTTTTTCGGAGCTGAGTTCAAAGCCAGTACCCTGAAAGTGATCCTCCCCGTGGGTATCAGTTTCTATACCTTCCAGACTCTGAGCTATTCCATTGATGTCTATAAAAGGAAAATAGAACCCACCAGGGACTTTGTTGCCTTTGCTGCTTTTGTTAGCTTTTTCCCGCAACTCGTGGCTGGCCCCATTGAAAGAGCCTCGAACCTGCTTCCCCAGTTTTACAGGAAACGACAATTCGATTATACCCTGGCCGTGAACGGGATGAAACAGATCCTGTGGGGCCTGTTTAAAAAGATGGTGATCGCGGATAACTGTGCGCAGTACGTGAATATGGTTTTTCCGCACTCCTCCGACTATTCCGGAAGTTCGATCCTGCTTGCCGCCGTATTATTTGCCTTCCAGATCTACGGTGACTTTTCCGGGTATTCGGATATTGCGATCGGAACCGCCCGTCTTTTCGGGTTCAGTCTGATGCGCAACTTCGCCTTCCCTTATTTTTCAAGGGATATTGCCGAGTTCTGGAGAAGATGGCACATCTCACTCTCCACCTGGTTCAGGGATTACCTGTACATTCCCCTGGGAGGAAGCCGGGGAAATCTCCTGTTCAAGGTCAGAAATACCATGATCATCTTTATTGTCAGTGGTTTCTGGCACGGAGCCAACTGGACATTTATCATCTGGGGTGCACTGAACGCCCTGTATTTTCTTCCCGTACTCCTTTCCAACAATAACAGGAAACATCTGGATATTGTCGCACGGGGAAAACTGTTTCCAGGTATCAGGGAGGCCCTGCAGATCCTCCTTACCTTCACCCTGACGGTTATTGCATGGATCTTCTTCCGTGCCGACTCACTGCATCATGCCTTTGAATGCCTTTCCAGCATTTTCTCTGCCTCACTGTTCACAGTTCCGCAGGACATCCCCTGGAAATCGGTGCTTGTGGTCATCGTTTTCATGGCCATTGAATGGCTCGGCAGGGAAAATGAGTTTGCCATTGAGAAGTTTGGCATCTCCACCCCCCGGCTGGTACGCTGGTCGTTCTATTCCACATTGATCTTTGCGATCATAATCCTGAAACCATCGGTAGTCACTTCCTTTATCTATTTCCAATTTTAATCCCGGCCACATGAAGAAGTTCCTCCGCAAATTCTTTCTTTTCATTCCCTTTTTCCTGGCCTTTTATGTTGTACTGGTCATCATTATGGACGAACTTGAATTCAGTAAACTGGATGACAAGAGTATCTATCCCATCGCCTCTTACGGACATCTGCAGACCAGACTGAAAGAGGTTAAGGAAACCAGTGATGTCGATATCCTGTTTATCGGTTCTTCACATACCTACCGGGGTTTTGATACACGGATCTTCCTGGAAGCAGGCTACAAATCATTTAACCTGGGTTCGTCGGCCCAGACACCCATCGAAACCCTGGTCCTCCTGAAACGCTACCTGAAGAAACTCAATCCAAAACTGGTGATCCTGGAGACCTTTCCCGATGTCTTCGAAAGTGATGGTGTCGAATCTTCCCTCGATCTGATCGCCAACGATAAAAACGACCTGAACTCCCTGAGTATGGCCTTGAAGGTAAACAGCAGGATGACATATAATGCCTTGATATTTGGCTGGTTCAGAAATATCACCGGTTTAAATGAAACCATGGAAGAACCTTTAATAAGGGGAAATGACACCTATGTCAGCGGTGGCTTTGTAAGCCGCAAACCGGAGACCTTCGTGACCCATGAGCATTATCCCCCGAAATCCTTTCATTTCAGCAGAAAGCAGATCCGGAGCTTTGAAAAGATCATCCGGATCCTTCAGAAAGAGGAACGGAAATATATCATCGTTCAACTGCCTATCACCAGTGATCTGTACCACTCCTATTCGAATGCCGCCAGTTTCGATTCACTGGTGAGTTCTTATGGCACCTATATCAACTATAACGGAATTGTTGATCTCAGCGATTCCCTGGACTTTTTCGACAATAATCACCTGAATCAGAATGGGGTAAGCATTTTCGACAGAGAGGTTCTCAGGGAAATTGAGACTATGGGACTGATAAGAAAATGAAGGGAAAAAGTGTGCGCGTGAAGGATTGAGGATCGGATCAGTCCTGTCGGGCAGAAAATCCATTGCGAAAGGAAAGGGTTTCAAAGTGAACAGGATTTTCCCTAACTTTAACAGAACGCAAACCAACCCGACCCGGCAACATGACATCACGAACCAAAAAGCTCTTCCGGTTTCTTTCACCCGGATGGCAGAGCCTTTTTATGGACTACCCGGTAAACTTCAGGCCCCGTTACGGTCCTGAAAATGCTCCTCATCCCTTCCTGATGGGAATTATCGAAGAAAGGCGTCCTGTTTACAGGGAATTCCTGCTTAAATCACTTGATTACGGCGATTTATACACCAGATTTGAAAAAAAAGGGGGGGGGAAATCCCTTTCCCACGACCCGGAATATAATAATGGCTTTCTGCCCGGCCTCGATATCATCACATTGTACACTATGCTGGCCGAATTCCGGCCGGAAACCTATGTGGAAGTAGGATCCGGAAATTCAACCAGGGTGGCTTACAGGGCGATCCGCGATCAGCACCTGAAAACGAAGATCATTTCAATCGATCCTGCACCGCGCGCCGGCATGGACCGGCTGGCCGACCGGATCATCCGCGAACCCTTTGAAAACATCGACCTCGGTTTTATCCATTCCCTGAAACCCAACGACATCCTGTTCATCGATAATTCCCACCGGATCCTGCCCAACTCCGACAGTATGGTCTTTTTCCTGGAGGTATTGCCCCGGCTACCGGAGGGTGTGATTGTCCAGATCCATGATATCTACCTGCCCTATGATTACCCGCAGGATATGTGCGACCGCTTTTATTCCGAACAATACGGACTGGCCATTGCCCTGCTTGCCAATCCTGCCCGCTTTGAGATCCTGCTGCCCAATTTCTTCATCAGTGAAGATCCCGAACTAAGCGCCATTCTCAACCCGGTCTGGGAACACCCCAATCTGGAAGGTGTGGAACGGCATGGGGGATCGTTCTGGTTCAGGGTACGGCAGAACGGAGCCTGAAACATCATATCAAAAAAGCATAAATTCTTAGAGGAACCCGAAAGGGCTAATAGTATTCTCTGCAAAGATTTTGCAGGATGAATACTTAAATTTGAATGCAATGGGGAAAATGCAAAATGGGGGACAGTGGAAAATGCAAAGTGGAAAATGCAAAATGAAAAATGCAATGGGGAAAATGCAAAATGAAAAATGCAAAGTGGGAGACAGTGCTAAATGCAAAGTGGAAGATGATGATAGACTATTACCGAGAAAATTAATGATACTGAGATTTATCTCAGGCAGAAAATATTTAATAGACAGAATTCATTAGTAATCTTTATGTCAGAATTTACGGATCAGCTGTCGGAACGTTTCCTAGATTTTTCAGTTAGTATCATGAGTCTGGAAAAAGAACTGTGCAAAACATACTCAGGCAGACACGTTTATGGTCAGTTATTCAGATCCGGCACTTCCTGCGGAGCTAATTACGAAGAAGCAAGAGCCGGGGAAAGCAGAGCTGATTTCATTCATAAAATGCAAACAGTCCTAAAAGAAGCCTGAGAATCCGGGTACTGGTTGAAAGTTATTGAAAGAGGAAAACTCGTGCATTCAGAGAATAACAGTCTTGAATTCCTGATAAAAGAATCAAAAGAACTATCAGGGATCGTTGCAAAGTCTATACTGACTGCCAGATCAAAATTAAACAAACCACCAAATACGGTTTAATTCATTTATTTTCAATATATTAGATATTATAAGGTTCATTTATAATTTTGCATCTAGCATTTCTCATTCTGCACTTTTCATTCCCCATTTTGCATTTTGCATTTCACATTTTGCATTTTAAATTCTTCATTCATCTCCTCAACTCCTCCAGCTTCTTCTCCAGCAGCTCTCCCCTCAGGTTCACGGCAAGGATGATCCCGTTGCCGTCGATCAGGAAGTTCCAGGGAATGCCCTGAACATGGTACTGGGCGGCCGGCACGGATTTCCATCCCTTCAGGTCGCTCACATGGGAGGGCCAGGTGAGCTTGTCGCTGTCGATGGCCGCCATCCATTGGGCCTTATCGGTATCGAGGGAAACACTGTAAATCTCGAAACCTTCTCCGCCTTTGAAGGAACTGTCGTGGTACTTCGCGTAGGTCCTCACCAGGTTGGGATTCTCCTGCCGGCAGGGACTGCACCAGGAGGCCCAGAAATCAATCAGGACGATCTTTCCTTTCAGGGAAGAAAGTGCAAGATCCTTCCCTTCGGGGGAGAGGTAGCTGAGCTCAGGAGCCCTGAGACCGATGGTCAGACCAATCTCCGGCTCATTTTCAGTTTGTAACGGCGTATTTTGCTCTGGATTGGAATTGTTCTTACACGAAAATGAAAGAATCAATATTATTGATGATATAACAATTTTATTCATGATATTATTTGTTTGATTAAATACAAATTACGACAAAATAATTTAACCACGTAGACACAGGGAACACGGAGGTTCACAGAGCAGAAAAAATTTCCTCCATCTCTCCCGGTGTATTCTGTTTCTTCGCAGTACGTCTTAGCTCTAGGCTCTTGTAATCGCTGCGCCGATCTGATTCAGACGGGTATCGATACTTTCATACCCGCGGTCGATCTGGTCGATATTGTGAATGGTGGAAGTACCCTCGGCCGACATCGCGGCAATGAGCAGGGCCACACCGGCACGGATATCGGGGGAGGTCATGGTGGTGGCACGGAGGCGGATGACATTGTTAAGCCCGATGACAGTGGCCCGGTGCGGGTCGCAGAGGATGATCTGGGCTCCCATATCGATCAGCTTGTCGACAAAGAACAGGCGGCTTTCGAACATTTTCTGGTGGATCAGCACGCTGCCCTTCGCCTGGGTGGCCGTTACCAGGATCACGCTTAGCAGGTCGGGTGTAAGCCCCGGCCATGGTGCATCGGCAATGGTCATGATGGCCCCGTCGATAAAGGTCTCGATCTCGTAATGATCCTGTGAGGGGATGTAAATATCGTCGCCCCGGTGTTCCATCTTGATCCCCAGCCGTTCAAAGGAAGCCGGAATGATCCCCAGTTGCTCAAAGGCTACATCCTTGATAGTAAGGTCGCTGCGGGTCATGGCAGCCATCCCGATAAATGACCCGATCTCGATCATATCGGGGAGGATCGTATGTTCGGCCCCGCCCAGGGAGGTCACACCTTCAATGGTAAGCAGGTTGGAACCGATACCCGAGATCTTCGCCCCCATCTGCACCAGCATCTTGCAGAGCTGCTGGACATAGGGCTCACAGGCGGCATTATAAATGGTGGTGGTGCCTTCGGCCAGTACGGCTGCCATAATGATATTGGCCGTTCCGGTTACGGAAGCCTCATCGAGCAACATGTAACAGCCCTTCAGCTTCGGGGCTTCCACATGATAGGTATAGGTCCTGATGTCGTAGTCGAACTCCGCCCCCAGGTTCAGGAAGCCCTGAAAGTGAGTGTCCAGACGGCGGCGTCCGATCTTGTCCCCGCCCGGCTTGGGAATAACCGCTTTACCGAATCGGGCAAGCAAAGGTCCCACTATCATCACCGAACCCCGGAGGGCCATGGATTTTTCGCGGAAATCTTCGGTTTTCAGGTAATCGATATTGACACCGTCGGCCTTGAAGGAATAATCATGGGCAGAGAGTTTCCTGACAGTGACCCCTAGGTCGCCCAGCAGTTCGATCAGCTTGATCACATCCCTGATCACGGGGATGTTCCGGATGATCACTTCACCGGGGGTCAGTAGGGTTGCACACAATATCTGCAGCGCCTCGTTCTTGGCGCCCTGCGGCCTCAGCTCACCGGAGAGGGAGCGTCCGCCTTCGATGATGAATTTGCCCATAGCAGGATGCGGGTTACTGTTGCTGTTGCTGTTTCTTCTTCTTGCCGGGGATTGGCTTCTTCTTATAGTTCTTGGCAAGAATGTCCTTGGTTTCGGAAAGCTTCATATCCTCACTCAGGCTGAACTTCCCGTCGGCCAGCACCTGCATGTCGTGCAGGATCTCCTCATCACTCACTGCCTCCCTGTTCCAGGTAAGGTAGGATTTCTTCATGTGATTGGCGATCATTTTGATCAGATCCTCCTTCTCCTCGCCCTCTTCCATTTCTACCGCCTTTTTGATCATCAGGCTGATGGAGTGACCGTAATGCTTGTACCGGATATTATTCTGGTTGTAAGGGGTCTTGTTCGGCTTCTGCTCAAGGACCTCCGGCTTGACGATCTCATAGGGATAGTCTATATCCAGTTTAAAATCGGCAATAATCGCCAGGTGATCCCAGAGTTTATGTTTGAAATCGCTGTAATCGCGAAGGTGAGGATTCAGGTTGCCCATCACCCCGATTAGAGTCCTGGCTGCCATGTTGCGTTCTTCACGGTCTTCGATGGTCAGCACATGATCCACCATCTTCTGTATATTCCGTCCGTATTCAGGAAGTATAAGCTGCTTCCTGCTGGTATTGTAATCGTAAGTCATTAATGATTTTTTTGCAAATCTAATGCTTTTTATGCAGCTCTCAAAATGTTACACAGCCTAAGGGGTGATTATCCGGAGATGGGCAAACTTCAGCAACAGCTGTTTCTTGCCGATGGGGAAATTCACGGTGGCCTTGACATTCGGTTCGCTGCCTTCAAGCGCCTCCACGGTACCGATCCCGAACCGGTCATGCTCCACCCTGCTGCCAACACGCAGACTGCCCGGTGACACTGCGGTCCCGGAAGCTGCGGTACTGCGTTCGGCACGTTCCATGTGTACCAGTTTGCGGTGACCTGCAACGGCCTGAGGAGGCGGGGAAGGTCTTTTTGGCTGATCGAAATGCGGGGGCCGGTATCCCTGTTCTTTCGGACGCTCCTCTTCCGTAAAGGGCGACTGGGGTAAAAAGTCGCGGGGAAGGACCAGGTAATTCTTATCAATCTCCTTAATGAAACGGCTGGGAGAGGCGGAGGTCTGCAGGCCCCACTTGTAGCGGGTTGCTGCATAGGTAATTGTCGCAGTGCTCATTGCGCGGGTAAGCGCCACGTAAAACAGGCGCCGCTCTTCTTCCAGGGCTTTCGGATCGGCGTTGTTCATCCCGCTCGGGAATAGCTCCTCCTCCATACCGGCAATAAAAACATGACTGAACTCCAGTCCTTTTGCCGCATGAACGGTCATCACGCTCACCTTATTCCGGTCCTCATCCTCATCGGTATCGGCATCGGTCATCAGGGTCACATCCTGCAGATATTCGGCCAGGGTGGCTTCTTCCGTCTCCCTGTTATTATCGGTAAAATCCTTGATCCCGTTGAGCAGTTCCTCGACGTTTTCCCAGCGGGATATGCCTTCCGGGGTCTTTTCCGATTTCAGGTCGGCGATCACGCCCGAAGTGCTGGCAATGGTATAGGCCAGGTCGAAGGCTTCCATGGTTTTCAGGCTTGCACGGAAACCGTTGATCATTGCTGTGAATGCAGTAAGTTTTCCCAGTGTACCCGCATTGAATTCCAGGTTGATCTGATGCAGGTGTTCCAGCACATCCCACATGGAGGTGTTCAGTTTTTCCGCATACATTATGATCTTGTCGATCGTGGTTTTTCCGATCCCCCGCAGCGGATAATTGATGATCCTTTTCATCGACTCATCATCGGACGGATTCACAGTTACCCTGAAATAGGCCAGCAGGTCCTTGATCTCCTTCCGCTGATAAAATGACAGCGAGCCGAAGACCCGGTACGGTATATTCAGTTTCCGGAGACTCTCTTCGAAGATCCTCGACTGGGCATTGGTGCGGTACAGAATGGCAAACTCCTTATAGGGATCGTGCTTTGAAAGATTGATTTCCGAGATCCTGGAGGCTACTAGAATGCCCTCTTCCCTGTCGTCGCGGCAGCGCACCACCTCGATTTTATCTCCTTCGTCGTTTTTCGAGAACAACTCTTTGGCAATCTGATCCTTATTCTTTGAGATCAGGCTATTGGCTGCTTTAACAATATTCTGGGTAGAACGGTAATTCTGCTCCAGCTTGAAGATCCGGTGAGAGGGATAATCCGATTTGAAATTCAGGATGTTCTCGATCCTTGCACCCCTGAAAGAATAGATGCTCTGGGCATCATCGCCCACCACGCAGAGGTTCTGGTGACGCTCTGCCAGTTTCTTGATAATCAGGTACTGGGAATAATTGGTGTCCTGGTACTCGTCAACGAGGATATAGTCGAAGGCCTCCTGGTATTTTTTCAGGACATCGGGAAAATCACGGAACAGGATGTTGGTATTGAGCAACAGGTCGTCGAAATCCATGGCACCAAAACGCTGGCACCTTTTCACGTAGCGCATGTAAACCTCGCCAAGCTGGGGACGGCGGCTCATGGCGTCCTTCATCTTCAGTTCGCTGCTGGCCATGTAGGCATCGGGAGTGACCAGGTTATTCTTGGCAGAGGAAATCCGTCCAAAGACCTCGTTGGGCTTGTAGATGCTGTCGTCGAGATTCATCTCCCTGATGATACTCTTCACGAGACTCCTGGAGTCGATGGTGTCGTATATGGTATAGTCTGACGGAAAGCCCAGGTGCTCACCTTCCCTGCGCAGGATACGGGCGAAAACGGAATGGAAGGTACCCATCCATAGCGCCTGGGCCTGCTCGGGGGATACGAGAGCGGCAATCCTTTCCTTCATTTCACTGGCGGCCTTGTTGGTAAAGGTCAGGGCCAGGATCCGGTAGGGACGGACGCCATTGCTTAAAAGGTTGGCAATCCGGTAGGTCAGAACACGGGTCTTTCCCGATCCTGCACCGGCAATGACCAGCGCCGGCCCCTGGTAATTCACAACAGCCTCTCTCTGGGCACTGTTCAGTTCATTGATAAAATCTTCCACACCTGTCATTTTCATTGAGCGGTCTAAGATACTACATGCCGTTCCAATACTCCCGTGTCGGCCCTGTTTTTTTATTAACCTGTTTTTAGAAGGAAACCGTGCCGGAACAGGGCGGACTGACAGTCAGCGGGTTTCGCCCCTTCTGACCGTGGAAGGCCCTCCTCCCCGGGATGGCCACCCTGTCCGTTCATCCGTTAATGTGTCAGGCAGAAAAAATATCGTACGAAAGGTAAGGGAAATTGCAGGTATGAACGAAAAATTGCACCTTTGCCATTGCTTTTTGTATGAAAAGTGGAATTTTTTCGTTTTGAGAGTATAACCTTGGAATGTTGAAAAGATACCAGACATATTTTTACCGGGGGATCATCACACTGTTCGCCCTGGGCATGATAATGCAGAATGCCGGGGCACAGATCTCAGCGCCGCAGTCGGATTACCAGACCACTCTTCCGTACACCTCGGCCACAGCTCCCGATCCGCTTTTTGTTTTTTACCGCGACGAGGGGAACAGCACAACCGCCTCTCTCACAGCCCATCCGCCCACACCCTCCTCCTGCACCTTTGAATGGAGTAAATACAACCCCGGAACAGCAAGCTGGGTGCTCTTTCAGAGCGATACCGACCTTGCCACCTCGACTGCCGGCAATCTCTCCGACGGAGGGTACCGTGTACATATCAGCAACGGCTCGGATATCGATACCGTATTTACAGCCTGGGTCATGCTGGATCATCTGCTGGTGGAGGTAGACAAAACGTCGGAGGGCAAGACTCCCCGTTACAATTATTCCTGCGACTTTCTGATCCTTTCGGGCACCATCACCCCGGAAACCTGGTACTACTACGATCCGGTGAACCATGATCAGCTCCTCCTGGAAAACGGGTATCGCTTCGAGTGGACCTCCGACAACAGCGATAACAGGATCTACAATGCCACAACAGTACTGACGCCCAATACCACCTACAATCCGCCGGTAAAGGACACGCGCTATGTCCTCACGGCTACCGACAGCCTGGGCATGGTGGTTGATGATTCGGTACTTTACGAGACGATAAATACCAAAGCCTCTTTCCGGGTTGAGTACCTCGATAAGGAAACGGATCCGCCGGCTTTCTCCACTTCACCCGGCCTGATGGATGCTCCGCTGACCGTGCGCTTTATCAACGAATCGGAAAACGGAGCTGAATTCGAGTGGGTTTTTGTGGATACGGCCACTGCCGCCGATAAACTCCTGGAGTACACCTATTCCCTTGACGCCTCGCCCGAATTTATCTATTATCACGCCGACGACTATTACACGCCCTACCTCGTTAGCCGCAGCGACGATCCGCTTTCCCTGGAAGGCTGTATTGATACCTTTAGACTGGAGGAAGCGATCTATGTCCTCCCCTCGCAACTGAACATCCCGAATGTGTTTACCCCGAACGGCGACGGGATGAACGACTATTTCATTTTCAAGCACCAGTCGCTGAAAAAATGTAATCTCACGATCGTCGACCGCTTCGGCAAAGTCGTTTACAGGGTGAAGATCGACGATATTTATACCTGGGACGGATGGAACGGAAAAGTCCTCAACAGCGACAGGGATGCGCCCGAAGGACCCTATTTCTTTGTGATCGATGCCCTGGGCTATGATGATGTGGAGTACAAGGACCTGAATATCATTGAACAGTGGAAACAAAACAGGCAGAATCCCACCGGAACCGGCACAACAGGAGGTACCGAAACTCCTTCAAATAACAAATACACAGGATGGGTTTACCTCTTCAGGTATTCCGGCGAATTCTAATACCTCCGCCACCACAAGAAAGGGACATCAAATGAAGGTTCTCCGGATATTATTCCTGCTCCTCCTCCTCTGTTCCATCGCGGCTTTCATCACCCTCGCTGCCCGTCATGACCCCGAAACCTGGCTGTTTGACACGATAGGTCTCATCGACGACCACCCCGCCGTCCTGATCCTCATCATCAGCCTGCTAACCATGGTTTTTACCCTCACAGGGCTGCCGGTATTCTATCTTGCCATGGCCCTGGGCTATGTTTTTGGCTTTGGCGGCGGAAGCATTCTTGCCTGGCTCATCAACCTGCTGTCGGTGGCTCTCACTTTTGCCTCGGTGCGTTATCTCTTTTCCGACTATTTCAAAAAACTGGCCGACAGGAAAAAGTTCCTCGACCGTCTCAACGGCGGACTCGAAAAATACGGCACCTGGTATGTGGCATTTTCGAGGGCCATTTACCTGATCCCGACCAACGTCATCAACTATGGCTTCGCGCTGACGCGGATCAGGGGACGAAACTTTCTGGCAGGCACCGCCATCGGGCTCGTCACCGAATCGATTATCAATGCCGGTGCCGGTGCTCTGCTGAAAAAAGAGGTTCCGCTTATGGACTCCGACCTCAGCCTCCTCCGGCTGCTGATTGTTGCCGGCTCGGTGCTCCTGCTCCTGGTCCTGTTTCTCCTTTTTAAAAACCGCCAGGATAAGAAAAACACCTCTGGTGGATGATATGCCATTTTGTCTGCTGCAGATAATTGGCAAAATATTTGACAGGTAAAAGCCGTAACATAACGGACTAAATTAAAAGAGAATATGGCAAAAAAAGTTCATAAGCCTGAAAAACAGGATGTTAATATAGAGAATGAAGTAGGTAACCAGGCTGGTGAAAATCAGGTAACAGAGAATGTACAGGAAGGTGCGGTTGAGAACGAGGTGAAAGATGCAGGGAAGAAGGAGCCGACAGCCGAGGAAAAACTGGCAGAATTGCAGGATAAATACCTCCGTCTGTCAGCCGAGTTTGACAACTACCGAAAGCGGACCATGCGGGAGAAGGGCGACCTGCTAAAATCGGCCAATGAAGACCTTCTTACGAGGATCCTTCCTGTATCGGACGATTTTGAAAGAGCCCTGGTTTCCATCGACCAGGCTACCGATATGGATGCCCTGAAGACCGGGGTTCACCTGATCTTTGATAAGTTCTTCAACTTCCTTAAACAGCAGGGTATTAAAGAGATCGAGGCCAGGAACCTGGATTTCAACACCGACCTGCACGAAGCGGTGACCAAGATCCCGGCGCCCGATGAGAGCCTGAAAGGAAAGGTTGTTGATGTGATTGAAAAAGGTTATTACCTGAATGATAAAGTGATACGTTTTGCTAAAGTGGTGATCGGCGAATAAAATAATCCTGGAGATATGGCAAAAAGAGACTTTTACGAGATACTGGAAATAGGTAAGGATGCCTCCCAGGACGAGATCAAGAAAGCTTACCGGAAACAGGCGCTGAAATACCATCCCGATAAGAATCCCGGTGATCATACCGCCGAAGACAAGTTCAAGGAAGCTGCCGAGGCTTACGAGGTCCTTTCCAATCCTGAAAAGCGCAGTAAATACGACCGTTTCGGTCACGCTGCCTTCGACGGAGCCTCCGGTGGTGGCTATGGTGGCGGGATGACCATGGAAGATATCTTCTCCCAGTTCGGTGATATCTTCGGCAGTTTCGGCTTTGGAAGCAGTTTTGGTTTCGGGGGAGGATCGAGAGGCGGACGCATGGTAAACAAAGGATCGAACCTCCGCGTAAAGGTCACCCTTGACCTGCAGGAAATAGCCAAAGGTGTTGAAAAGAAGCTCAAGGTAAAAAAATACGTTTCCTGTGATACCTGCAGCGGAACCGGGGCGAAAAACGGCTCGGCGAAAACCAAGTGCCAGACCTGCCATGGAAGCGGGCACGTCACCCATGTTACAAACACTTTTCTCGGCCAGATGCAGACCACCTCTGCTTGTCCGACCTGCCGCGGGGAAGGAGAGGTGATCCAGGAGAAATGCCCGGTATGTTACGGGGAAGGGATCGTTAAGAAGGATGAGGTGGTGACCATCAATATCCCGGCCGGAGTTGGTGAAGGAATGCAGGTGAAGGTGAGCGGAAAGGGGAATGCTCCCCGCCGCGGAGGAGTAAACGGCGACCTGCTTGTGGTAATCCATGAGGAGGAGCACCCCGATCTTGTGAGGGACGGCAACGACCTGATTTACAATCTCTACCTGAGCATTCCCCAGGCCATACTGGGGGATACGGTAGAAGTACCGACGATCGACGGAAAGGCCAAGATTAAGATCGACCAGGGAACACAGCCCGGAAAGATCCTGCGGCTGAGGGGTAAAGGTCTGCCCGAAGTGAACGGCTACGGAAGGGGTGATCTCCTGGTTTCGATTAACGTGTGGGTACCGAAATCGCTCGATCGTGATGAGCAGAAGATGGTGGAAAAGATGGCGTCCTCACCCAGTTTCACCCCGTCGCCCGACCGGAACGACAAGAATTTTTTCAGCCGGATGAAGAATTTTTTTGAATAAGCAACCATACCTTACCAAACATGTATTTGATCTCTGCCAACGAAATCGTCAAAGACTTCCAGGGACACCGGGCATTGGACAAAGTCTCGGTGAATGTTCCCGCAGGAAGCATTTACGGTCTGCTCGGTCCGAACGGAGCGGGTAAGACCACCCTGATCCGCATTATCAATCAGATCACGGCACCCGATGAGGGTACCCTGCTGTTCGATGGTCGCCCCATCCGTAGGGAGGATGTGGCACAGATCGGCTATCTCCCCGAAGAACGAGGACTGTATAAAAAAATGAAAGTCGGCGAGCAGGCCCTCTATCTTGCACAGCTGAAAGGGCTCAGCAAGCAGGAGGCCATGCGGAAACTCCGCTACTGGTTCCAGAAATTTGAGATTACCGCCTGGTGGGGGAAGAAAGTGGAGGAGCTATCCAAGGGGATGCAGCAGAAAGTACAGTTTATCACCACTGTTCTTCATGAACCCAAACTGCTGATCTTTGACGAACCCTTCAGCGGCTTCGACCCCATCAATGTCAATACCCTGAAAAACGAGATCCTGGAACTGAAAGAAAAAGGATCAACCATCATCTTTTCAACTCATAACATGGCCTCCGTCGAGGAGCTGTGCGACCATATCACCCTGATCAACAATTCAAGGACCCTGCTGGAGGGTGAGATTACAACGATCAGGGATCAGTTCAGGACCAATACCTTCCGCGTTCAGTACAACGGGGCGCAGGATATTGCTACCGACATGCTGAACGGCTCCTTCGAGTTACTCAGCCATGCGGCAAACGGTAAGGAAAAAAGTGCGGAGATCCGGATCAAGGACCAGTCGGGCCCCAACGACCTGCTCAAGGCCCTGATCCCGAAAGTGGAAATCCTCTCTTTCAATGAGATCCTTCCGAGTATGAACGACATTTTTATCCGCGTGGTGGGAGAAGCCACCGGAAAATCCAAAACCGAACAACCATGAACAAAATATTCCTCATCATCCAGCGCGAATACCTTACCCGCGTAAGGAAGAAATCCTTTATTGTAATGACCCTTCTGGGTCCCGTTCTCTTTGCCGCCTTTATGGTCCTTCCCGCCTATTTTGCCACCATGAAGGATTCGGAAGTGAAAAAAATCGCCGTTATCGACAATACGAACATTTTTACCCGGTATTCAGAAGGCAAGGCCGAGTCGGTCCTGCCCGAAACCGAATATATTAAATTTGTTGCTCTCGAAGATGTGAACGTCGATGACCTGAAAAAAGACTTTGCCTCCACAGGTTACTATGCTCTTCTCTACATTCCCGAGAATATCCTGAGTTCGGAATCGGTATTGCTGTATTCCGACAAACAGCCCACCCTCGAGGTGAAAAACTATATCGAAGACAAACTGAGTAAGGATATCGAGAACCTGAAACTTTCGAAACATAATATTGAAAATCTGGATGAGATTCTTTCCGAGATCAAGACCTCTGTGGATGTGCGGAACATCAAGTGGACCAAAGAGGGGGAATCCAAAGAAAGCAATACAGGGATTATTATGGGGATCGGTTACGCGGCCGGTATGCTCATTTATTTCTTCATCTTCCTGTTCGGTGCCCAGGTGATGCGTGGGGTTATCGAGGAAAAATCGAACCGGATCATCGAGGTGATCGTCAGCTCGGTAAAACCCTTCGAACTGATGATGGGAAAAATAATAGGCGTTGGACTCACCGGCCTGACCCAATTCATAATCTGGGTAGTGCTCACGGTTGTACTGATCTTCGGGGCCAAAAACTTTCTCGGTGCGGAAGAAAACCCGGTACCGGTTCAACAGGTTGCCGGCAATGAGCTGTTCGAACAACAGGCTGGTCAGACCCTGCAGGCCGGGGAACAGGTTACCGGCGGACTGGAGATCTTTAACGATCTCAATAAAGCCCTGGAAGCCGTCGATCCGGTGGCCATTGTTCTCAGTTTCCTGTTCTTTTTCCTGTTCGGTTACCTGCTTTATGCCTCCATGTTTGCTGTGGTTGGAGCCGCTGCCGACAACGAAACGGATACCCAGCAGTTCATGCTCCCGATCACGCTGCCGCTGATCCTGGGCATCTTCGTGATGATCAGTACCATCAATAATCCCGAAGGACCGCTGGCATTCTGGTTCTCCATCATTCCTTTTACCTCCCCCATCGTAATGATGGTGAGGATACCTTTCGGTGTTCCTCCATGGCAGCTTATCCTGTCGGCCCTGCTGCTGATCCTCACCTTCCTGGGAATGGCCTGGACAGCCGGAAAGATCTATCGCACCGGAATTCTGATGTACGGGAAGAAGGTGAATTATAAGGAGTTATGGAAATGGCTCCGTTACGGCAGCTAAGCATTCATTGCGCCGGGCATGAATAACCTGACAGCAAAATGAGCATATCTATTTGAAAACATGACCTTTGCCATTCTCGATTTCGGTACCAACACCTTTAACCTTTTGATTGCAGAAGCATCTGAAGATAAAGGCTTTAAGACCCTTCACAGCGGTAAACAGCCTGTAAAGCTCGGCAAAGGAGGGATCCACAACGGGCTGATCACCCCGGAGGCCATGGAAAGGGGTTTCCGGGCGGTGGAAAACCATCTGGCCACACTTCGTGAATACGGCAATCCTCCGGTCAGGGCCATCGCCACCTCCGCTATCCGCAGTGCCGGGAACGGAATGCAATACGTGGCCGAGATGAAGCGTCGTTACGGCTTCGACACGGAAGTGATCACAGGGGAACGCGAAGCTGAACTGATCTATAAGGGAGTGAAGGCCTCAGGAGTACTACCGGAAGAAAATGTCCTGATTCTGGATATCGGGGGAGGAAGCAACGAATTCATCCTCTGCGACCGTGAAACGATCTTCTGGAAAAGGAGCTTCGACCTGGGAATGGCCCGCATCCTTGAAAAATTTACCCTTTCCGATCCCATAAGGCCCGAGGAAATCAGGGAACTGGAAGACTATTTCGAAGCTGAGCTCGAACCGCTCTTCACCGCCGTGAATGAATTCAGGCCGGCGGCCCTCGTCGGGGCATCGGGCTCCTTTGAGACCTTTGCTGAAATGATCCGTCTTGCGAATGGCAAAGCGCCTGACAACGAGGTGGCACGAACGCTGGATCTCAACGCGTACAGTCTGCTTCACCACCGCCTCCTGGCCTCAACGCTGGAAGAGCGAAAGGAAATGCCCGGCATGGAACCGGTACGGGTGGAGATGATCGTCGCTGCATCTATTTTTGTTACCTTTGTTCTGCAAAAATGCCGGATCAGCAAGCTGCTTCAGACCGATTATGCCCTGAAGGAAGGCGTGTTTGCCGAAATGACCGGAATGAGCTAAAAACACATTGCTATGCCACATATTCTTGTTGTTGATGATGAACGCAGTATCCGGAATACGCTGAAAGAAATCCTGGAATACGAAAAATTTGACGTAGACCTGGCTGAAAACGGCCCGGAAGCACTCGAAAAGTTTGCGGCAGGAAAATACGATGTGGTTCTTTGCGACATCAAGATGCCGGAGATGGACGGAATTGAAGTACTCGGGAAGATCTTCGAAATCACCAACGATGTTCAGGTGATCATGATCTCGGGCCATGGAACCGTCGACACGGCTGTGGAAGCCATTAAAAAAGGGGCTTACGACTTTATCGAAAAACCGCTCGACCTCAACCGGCTGCTGATCACGATCCGGAATGCCCTCGATAAGTCCACCCTGCTCACGGAAACAAAGGTGCTGAAAAAGAAAGTCAGCAAAGGCTGGGAAATGATCGGAGATTCTGCAGCCATCACCCAGGTGAAGGAGATGATCGAACGAGTGGCACCCACCGACGCCCGCGTGCTGATCACCGGCCCGAATGGCTCAGGTAAGGAGCTGGTTGCCAGGTGGCTGCATGAAAAAAGTCAGCGTTCAGCCGGTCCTTTTGTGGAGGTGAACTGTGCTGCCATCCCCTCCGAACTGATTGAGAGCGAACTGTTCGGCCATGAGAAAGGTGCGTTCACCTCGGCCATCAAACAGCGGATCGGAAAATTCGAACAGGCCAACGGCGGCACCCTGTTCCTGGATGAGATCGGCGACATGAGCCTCTCGGCACAGGCCAAGGTGCTCAGGGCGCTTCAGGAGAACAAGATCACGCGGGTGGGAAGCGACAAGGACATCAGTGTGAATGTGCGCGTGGTGGCAGCGACCAACAAGAACATGCGGGAGGAAATTGATGCACATAATTTCAGGGAGGACCTATATCACCGGCTGAGCGTCATCCTGATCCACGTTCCCGCGCTGAGCGAAAGGAAGGAGGATATCCCCCTGCTTGCCGCTCACTTCAACGAACTGATCTGCAGCGAATACGGCACCCCGCCCCGTCTCATCACCGACGATGCCATAGAAGAACTTCAGAAGATCCGGTGGACCGGTAACATCAGGGAATTCAGAAACGTACTGGAGAGACTGATTATTCTGTGCGACAAGCAGATAACAGGTAAGGATGTCGGGCTCTTCGCCATGCCGATCTCCAGGTAAGTCTCAGTTCGCTTTTACTGTCCTCCGGTACAGCACCACGGCCCCATCATTGCTTGATCCTTCGCGGGTATAATACGCGTCAAGCAGATTCTGCCATTTGACGTACTCCGGCCGCGACCAGAATTTCCTGTCATCATAGACCACGATAAAATCCAGTTCCCGTTTTTCATGAACAGAAGCCGGCTCGGGCACGCTGCCGGGCATGCTCACCCTTTCTGTACCGGCAAACACTTCTGGAAGATCGTGGTTATTCCAGACTACCGGAAACTGACCGGCACACTGCTGGTTGTTGATATAAATGGCACCGGCCTGATCGGCGGTATATGAAAAAAAGTGATGATCGATCCAGTTTCCGGATTCCCGGATCCCGGTCAGCGTTGAGCCTTCAGGAATCAGTTTGCCCAGCTCGGTGAACTGCTTTGCCCGCGTATTCAGAATTTTCAGGTAACCATGGTGAATATACCTGCTCTGTACACAGACCAGCAGCAGGACGGCCAGGCTGGCTACCTTCACCCCCGTCCTGAAATGTTGCTGCGCGAGCCAGGCAATCAGCAGCAGAAAGAAAAACAGACCGAAACGGTTTGTCAGGTTTCCGGCCGAGATCCTGTCGGGCGCAAAGAGGTAGACAAGGAGAAACAGGATGACCAGCGGTAGAAGAAGGTTTCTGTAGCCAGTGTCTTTTTTTGGAACAGTCTCTTTACTCTTCCGTTTTCTAATAAGGTCGAGCACCAAAACAGCCAGCAGACTAAGGATCAGTGCCGAAAGGAGGATATAGGCATACATCTCCCGCTTATAATCAAAGCCCACAAGGGGTTCGGCTCTGAGGAGGAAGATCCATAACTTCCCGAAAGAATATTTTGCTTTAGTCACGGTATCATCGATCCCCATTACCGAGCTGATGTAGATGTACCACAGAACCAGTGACGGCAGGGCAGCCAGCAGGATCTTCAATCCGCCGGTCAGGTATTCTTTCAGAGAAACAGAAAAACCTGCGACGCCCGTGCGCTGTATAAAGCGGAAAAGGAAAAGCCCCAGCAGTGAAACGCAGAAAATGGCAAAAACCAGTCCGTGAGAGAGAAAGACCCCCAGCATCAGCAGTGAAAAAACAAGCAGTTGCCCGGCACTGAGCCTCTCTCCCTTTCTGATCCAGAAGCCAATGGCCAGGAAATAAAACAGGATGGCAAAACTGAAACTGTAATAGCCTCTCAGCAGGTAAGTATGAAAAATGAAGGGGAAGATCAGGTAGATAATGAGGTTCCCTTTTTCCGGGTTTACACTTCTGACCAGGTAGCGGAAGGAGAAGTACATGCCGAAAATATACAGGCTCAGGAACAACTTTTCGGCCAGCCAGCCGGGAAGGAAGAAATGCAGGAGGGAGAGCAGGAAATGTCCGGTCCAGTAGCCTACGATCACCTCATTGATGGAGAAGAACTGCCGGAAAGCTTCATCCCCTCTTACCAGCCGATCTATGACCTGGGCATTGTACAGATGCTGCGGACCATCGAGCGAGGGCACAAAGCGGGTCGCCCATACCTGGAAAAGGGCAATGAGAAACATCAAAGCCAGAAACCAGGGTTCGTTTCTGAGAATAAACTGCCCGGTTCTTTTCATCGTCTCTGTTCTTATCATTTGCATTCCCTGACGGTTTCTATTTCTGGAGTCGGTCGTTATCCTGGATATCCATCCACATCGCAAAGAACAGCGACTGGAAGCCCGAGATAAAAAGGAAAATGTAGATCACGAGGATACTGTTGGGCGTTACCTTTCCGGCAACGAAGAGATTTTCCAGGATGGCGACGAAAAATGGAACGGAAGCCAGGAACAACAGGAAAGAAAACATATAAAAGAGAAAGATCGGATGAAAATCCCGGATGAAATACCTTGTCCAGATTCTTTTAAAGAAAGCCTTGAAGAGCAGCCAGGATACCCGGGGGATCACCCTGAATATCTTCATTTTTGATTTCTCCCCGATACGGTAAACCGGTTTGATCTCCACCTCCCTCAAGGTACATTTGGCAATATTAAGTTTTACCAGCATATCGTTGGGCATGCCATAACTGCGGTAGATGCGGGCCACATCGATCTTTCGCAGCGCTGCAAGCGAAATGGCCGTGTAACCGGTCTGTGTGTCGGAAACTCTCCAGTAGCCCGATGCAATTTTTGTAAGCATGCTCAGAACCGAATTCCCAAAATACCTTGAAGCGGGGATCAGCTCCCGGGCCCCGGGATGGGTCAGCCGGTTCCCCTTGACATAATCGGCTTCCCCCGTGACCACCGGAAGACAGATCGCTTCCAGCTCTTCCGGATCCATCTGTCCGTCGCCGGCCATCACCGCCGTGCAGTAAATCTGATGATCTTTGCACCACTTGTAACCCCTTGCAATGGAGGCTCCGACACCACCGTTCTTCAGGTTACGGATCAGAATGATCCTGCTGCGGTTTGGTTGGGAATTTACAAGCTCCGACGGCACCAGCTTTTCCATCTCCTTTATTTCCATCTGTTCTGCCACAATATCTGCCTCATTGTAAAAACTGCGCTCGGTGATCTTCGTCGCAATCTGCGGATTAAAATAAGCTTCTTCCACCCTGATCAGCGATCCGACCAGCTCCGCGGTACCATCGCCCGAACAATCGTCGACCACAACGATACGGTCTACAAAAGCAGGCATGGTTTCAATCACCCGGCTGATCTGTTTCTCTTCATTGTATGCCGGCACGACAACGGCAACGGTACGGTTATTCAGCATGCCTGAGGTTTTTTCGTGAAACCGGGTTCCCGGTGAATAGGATTATTCTTATAAAGTACGCAATTCATGGTCAAATTATCAAGGCTCTTTTTCAGTTTTCAACTCAGCAGGTCCGTTGAGCCAGCGGGGCGACAGGCTGAACAGGATCCCCCAGAGCGAGGTAAAGGCCGTGATCAGGTAAAAGATGAAGCTCAGCGCAATCGACAGGTTCAGATCAAGACCGAGCCACTGCGCCCCGAGAAGGAAGGTGAATTCCCTCGACCCTACCCCGCCGACCGTGACAGGCAGTACGGCAACGATTGAAGAGACAAGGAAAACAAACAGGTAGGGCATGAACTCACTTTTTACGTCAATAGCCAGCAGGATGAGTAAAGCCGACAGGGTTTGCAGGACCTGAACGGCCAGCGACTGCAGGTTGGTAGAAAGAAATACTCTTTCAAAATCCCGGAAGAACCAGTGAAAACCCAGCCAGGAAGCCAGCAGGGCCAGGGGGATGAGTAGCCATGATAGTTTCAGGTACAGGGCCGGCAGCGCGGTGAACCAGGAAAACACAACAGCCAGGCAAAAAAGAGCCAGGACACCAATAACACGGTCGAGCATGACGGCCCAGAAAATGCTTCGGGTTCGCACTTCCGAGCGGCGGCTCAGGTAATAGATCTTGTAGCCATCGCCCCCGATCCCGCCGGGAAGAAACAGGTTATAATACATTCCAAGAAGGTAAAACCGGAGGTTGAACCGGTTGGAGAGCCTGATGCCAATAGCTCTGAAATAACGGTTAAGCCGATAAGCCGAGATGACCTTGGAAAATATAAAGAGGACCAGGGCTGCCAGGATCAGCAGCAGGTTAGCTGTGCGAAATACACTACCGACCTCCCGGATATCGATTTTATGAAAAACGAAAATCAGCGCTGCTGCAGTAACGGCTAGTTTGAGCAGCAGCTTGAGGTAATTAAGCAGCTTTTTCCTCTCCACCTGAAATCTTTTTTATCCGGTAAGGCTTTTTATGCTGCGATTCGTAATAGGTCCGCATGAGGATCTCTGAAATGATCCCTATCGTAAGGATCTGGATCCCGCCCAGGGTGAGCATAAAACCAAGCAGCAACAGGGGCTTTCCCCAGATATCGTGACCCAGCAGCTTGAGAATGAAGAAATAGAGATCAATGAGAGCCCCACCTCCAAAGGTGATGATCCCCAGGGTACCAAAAAAATGGATCGGCCGGTTCTGGTACCTTTTAAGGAACATGATCAGGAAGAGATCGCTGATGACCTTGAAGGTGCGGTTCATTCCATATTTTGATTTACCGAATTTCCGGGGATGATGCTGCACAGGTACCTGAACAATGGTAGCTCCCTGCAGCACGGCCAGAACAGGTATAAAACGATGCAGTTCCCCGTAAAGGCCAAGGTTTTTGGCGATGTCCTGGCGGAAAACCCTCAGGGAACAGCCATAATCCCTCAGTTTGACACCGGTGATCATGCGGATAAAGAAATTGGCAATACGACTCGGTAATTTGCGGGAGATCGCTGCATCCTGCCGGTCGACCCGTTCACCCGCCACAACATCACAGTCCTTATCGAGCAGGGTCTGAAGCATCATGGGTACGTCGGCAGGATCGTTCTGCATGTCGCCGTCAAGTGTAACGACATATTCGCCGGTGGCATAATCAATGCCGGCCGACATGGCCGAACTCTGCCCGTAGTTTGTCACCAGGTTTATTGCCACCAGCCTTGCATCCGATTTTGAGATCTCTTCCATAACCGACCAGCTTTTGTCCTTACTCCCGTCATTAACAAGCACTATCTCAAACGGATAGCCGGTTGGTTCCATGGCCTTTACGATGCTTTCGTAAAGTGCCCTGACGTTCTCTTCCTCATTATATACCGGGATGACAAATGATACTTTCTCCATGATCCTTTTTTTCAACGGGTTATCAATTAACAGACGAAATAGCCCGTTTGTCTGAATGAAGCCGAAAATTAACCAAATTAGCCCGAAATCCATCCATGGGTACAAATATTTCTTTATCGGACAGAAGTTGCCTTGCCTTTTCTCCTGCCGGTGATAATAACTATATTTGAAAATAATTTTGCACGCGAATGCCGGTTTCATGAAAAAACGACTATCCCGCCATCATCTGGCCCTGCTGGCCGTAACAGCAACAGCTTTTCTGATCCTCCTGTTTGTTTTTGCAAGGGTAATAAAAGCACCGAACCAGTATCTGTACTCGGCACATGGAGATGCCGTGAAGAGTTACTATAATTTTTGTTATTACCTGCGCTACGACTCGGGTATCCGGCATGACGGGGTCAATTATCCCTACGGGGACCACCTGCAGTACATGAATTCGCATCCGCTGTATGTACAGCTTATTAAATTCATCGATACACACGTTTACCCGCTGGCCGATCATGGTGTGGGGGTGCTCAACCTGACCATGATCTTTGCCCTGCTTCTGGCAGTGCCATTCCTTTTCCTGATCCTGCGGAAATTTGCCTTACCACCCCTGTATGCTTCAATTACCGCACTGATCATCCTGTTCCTGACCCCTCAACTGGATCGTATCGGCGGTCATTTTGAAATGGTCTATGCCTTTTTTATCCCGCTTTACTGGTACCTGCTGATCCTGTGGCAGGAAGGTAAAAGACGGGGCTTAATGACGGTTCTCCTTCTCCTTACGGCTCTCGCGGGCGGATTCACCAGCGCTTATTATTCCGCCCTGCTGATGCTGCTTCCCTTTGCCGTCCTGCTGGTGGAGATCTGGAATCACCGTCGCGATCTCAGGTCCTACCTGAAAGAAGGTATTTCATTGTTGATGATCGCTGTCCTTCCCCTGGTGATGGTGAAAGGCGTCGTTTCCTTCACCGACTGGGCCGGCGACCGTCCCGACAATCCATGGGGTTTCTTTATCTTCCATTCCAATCTTTTCAGCATCTTCCTCCCACCGCGTTCCATGCTCACCGAGCTGACGAATAACTGGAGTGCCCTGAAATTCCAGTGGGAAGGCAGAGCCTATGTCGGACTTCCGGCTACACTCACCGCCATCTCTTTTGTATTCTGGGTCGTTTTGCTGCTTCTGCAAAAGCGAAAACCGGAATGGCGTCAGTTTTTCCCCGACAGGAAGATGAACACCTACCTGGCCGCCTCCATCCTTGTACTTATTTTTTCCATGGGGATCCCGTTCAACTGGGGACTTGAGTTCCTCACCGACCTGCTGCCTCCCCTGAAGCAGTTCCGCTGTCTGGGTCGCTTCTCCTGGATCTTTTACTACACCTTTACAGTTTATACGGCCGTGATCCTGTATAAATTTTACCGCAGGTCGCGCCTGGCCGGCGCCGGGATCGCCGCTACCATTGTAGTGGTATTTGCCCTGTTTTACTGGGGCCTTGAAGCCGGGTCAAATGTAAAAAGGAGCACGCAACGGATCTTTAACCCGAACGAATTGCTGGAAGCCTCACCCAACAGGATCCTTGCAAGATTCGACAAAGCCGGTGTCGACCCCGGGGAGTTCCAGGCCATCCTGTTCCTTCCCTATGCCAACACCTGCGGCGACAAGATGATGTTCTCCCGCGGACTGGAAGCCTTCAGCCTGGCCATGGCCTGTAGTTTTCAGACCGGTCTGCCGATCGTCGAGAGTTTCTCCCCCCGGCTTTCCTTTTCCCAGGCCATGAGCTCCATCCAGTTGCTCTCCGATCCGGCCATTTACAAGACCCGCGTCGATGACATGAATGAAAAACCACTGCTGCTTGTCATCCGTGATGAAGAACTGAATGAGCACGAACTCCGGCTGGCCTCAAAGGCAGAGGCCATCTGGCAGGGCGAGGGTGTGACTTATGCGCGCTTAGCGGTAAGCGCCTTTAACGAGGATCACAGCAAATGGAAGGCCCATTACCTGGCAGTCAGGGATTCCCTGTCGTGTGCAGGATCCGTCTGCAGCACAAACGCCCCGGAAAACATCATTTACCGGGATTTTGACGATGAATCCACGGTAAACAGCTTCACCGGACCGGGGGCACTCTACCTGAAAAAGGGCTCCGTTGAACTGCTGAATGAGGATTTGTCGCCCCGGTTTGGGACCGAGCCCGTGGAAATCTCCTTCTGGCTTTTCCTCGATCACCGCACCGACAATATGCCCGAGGCGGAGCTCATCATTACCGATGGTGACGGCAGGCAGGTGGAGCGGCGAAAGATCGAAACGCGCTCGGTTCACGATACCGACGGACTATGGGTGAGGATCAGCACGGAACTCACCCCGGTTGCAGGGCAAAACTGCCGGCTGACGCTGAAAGGGAAATACATTACTGTCGATGACCTCCTGGTAAAGCCAGTGAATTCGGAGGTGCTGATCAGGAAAGGCACGGGCTCTGACCTGTTTAATAATTTCAGGGTTGAAAAAGACTGATCGGGCACCCTTGACGGGATCAGACAGGGAAAAAAATCAAACAGGAAGAACGTGAAGAAGTATTTCAACCTTATTATTTACCTCTCCTTTATTTTCCTGCTGGTTTTCCTGATCAGGCAGGATTATGTGCGGCCCCGCTTCCGGGAACCGCTTTTTCTCGCGGCATCGCTGGTTTTTCTTTTCGGAGGATTTTTTCTGAGCGCAGTCAGCTGGCAACAGGCGCTGCGGGTGCACGGTGTTCGGATCCCCCTTAAAACTGCAGTGATATCGCACGGACAGGCCATTTTCTCCAAATATATCCCCGGGAAGATCTGGGTCATCCTCGGCCGGGCGGGTTACATTTCCGGCGACCGGAAAAGCATGGGCATGAATTCCTTCATTTCCCTGAAGGAGCAAATGGTTTATGTATGGGACGGTCTGGTGATCAGTACAGTCCCGACCTTCATCTTCTACGGATTCAAATGGTTCACCCTGATGGTGGCCGGGATAACCCTGGCGCTCACCCTCGTGCTCTTCTCCGCCCGGATCCATGATCTGACTTTCAGGATCCTGGGAAGGATAATGAAAAAGAAACTGGAGTTCCCGGTCATTCGCTTCCGTGAAGCCCTTCCAATGATCCTGTATACTTCCTTAATCTGGCTTTCCTGGTCGGCCGGCTTCCTGCTCTTTTCCTTTTCGCTTTCGGGGGATACAAAAGCTGTCATGGCTTTCTCCTTTCCCCTGAGCGTCAGCCTGGGCGTCATGGCTCTTATCATGCCGGGCGGACTCGGGGTTCGCGAAAGTGTGATCACCGGTTACCTGATCCTCTGCGGAATGGGCACAGAAGACGCCGCTACCGTATCGATGATGAGCCGGTTCTGGTTTATGGCCGGTGAAGTCTTCATCTTCATTACCGCACTGATCGTCGGTAAACTCCGGAGGAAACAGCCGGAATAAGCAGAGATTCCCGTTTAAAGGAAACTAAAAACCCGGATCCGGTTTACTTAACCGATATTTTCCAGACAGGCCACTCCTACTTCCTGCTTATTTATCTTTACATTTTGGTATTTTAATTTCCAATTTACAAGTTTATTTTAATTTATCTTTACATTTTAGCATTTTAATTTCCAATTTACAAGTTTATTTTTTACCTTTGTGGGATAATTCCAGGCAATGACACAGATCACAAGGATCAAACAGCAGGAACTTACAAGGCAACTTGGCCGATTCCCGGTGGTTTGTATCACCGGACCGCGGCAGTGCGGGAAAACCACCCTGGCCAGGATGCTTATTCAGCAACTGGATCGCTCTGCCATTTTCCTTGATATGGAAGATGCCAGGAATTACAATACCATGGACTCGGCTCCGCTTTTTTTCGATGATCACCAGGACGAACTCATTGTAATCGACGAAGTCCAGCGCCGCCCGGAGCTGTTCCCCCAGATCCGCTACAGCGTTGATCAGCACGACCGTCCCGGGCGTTTCCTGCTACTTGGATCTGCTGCCCCGGAATTGATCCGGACTTCCGGTGAATCCCTGGCTGGAAGGATCTTCTACATGGAACTTGGCCCGTTCAGCCTGCCCGAATCGGGAAACCTGGTCTCGGATCAGCAGCTCCATTTTTCCGGAGGTTTTCCCCGGGTGTTGATGAGTACTGACAGTGCATACCGGTCTGACTGGCTTGAACAGTACATCCGCACCTATATTGAAAAAGACCTGCCGTTGCTGGGACTCAGTGCATCCCCGGTAATCATCAGACGCCTCTGGGAAATGCTGGCCTGGCAGAATGGCAGCCTGTTCAATTCCTCTGAACTGGGTAGGTCGCTCGGGCTCAATGCCCATACGGTAAACCGTTATATCGGCTACCTTGAAAACGCATACCTGGTCCAGCGGCTGCAGCCCTGGTACCTGAATATCGGAAAAAGGGTCAGTAAATCGCCAAAGATCTACATCCGGGATACCGGGATCCTGCACAGGCTTCTCCAGCTCAACGATTTTGACCAGTTACTGGGTCATCCGGCGCTGGGGAGTTCCTGGGAAAGCTTTGTTATTTCGCAGATCGGGTATTCCCTTCCGGCCGGCATGAGCCTGTTTTTTTACCGTACCCTGTCGGGAAATGAAATGGACCTGGTGATCTGCGGAGGAAGCAAAGTTCTGGCCACTGCTGAAATCAAATACAGTACCCGGCCCTCGGTATCCCGTGGACAGACAACGGCCATTGCGGATCTTTCCAGTCCGGTTAACTTTATTATTACCCCTGGAACAGATGATTACAGGATCCGGGAAGACATTACCGTGACCAATACCCGGAATTTTCTGTCAACCTATCTTCCCCGGCTCCAGGAACTCAGAACTGAAAATAGATAAATGGCTGCAGGTCGGATGACCACGACTGGTAAATGATAAAGACCACCACGGCGGCGATGACGGCCTGCAGCCATAAGCTCCGGTGCATGTACCATTTCATCAGTCCGTATTTCCAGCGGTTGGAAACCCAGTGCGTGAAGTAGCCCAGAGCCATGACCAGGAAAACCCAGCGGTAACTCCAGATAACATGCGGGATGACCGAACTGTTAAAGGCATGGAGCACCTGATTGATCAGGTCGCGGGCATGCTGCATGGAATCGGAGCGGAACCAGATCCGCGTAAAGGTGATAAAGTTGAAGGTTAGGAAGATCTTCCAGAGCCTCACTGCCCAGTGCCTGCTGTTTTCGTACGGACTGATCTTCCTCCACAACTTGTATACCACCAGCCCGACCCCGTTCAAGCCGCCCCAGATCACAAACTGCCAGCTGGCGCCGTGCCACAGTCCGCCCAGCAGCATCGTGATCATCAGGTTGACGTCGGTGCGGATCCTTCCCTTTCGGTTACCGCCAAGGGGGATATAGAGATAATCCTTCAGCCAGGTGGACAGGGAAATGTGCCAGCGTTTCCAGAAGTTTCCCACACTGGTGGCCTTGTAGGGGGAGTTGAAATTCCTTGGAAGCCGGAAGCCCAGCAGCAGGGCCACACCTGTAGCAATATCGGTGTAACCCGAGAAATCGACATATACCTGGAGGGAGTAACCGTAAAGCGCCATCAGATTTTCAAATCCGGAGTAGCCGACAGGGTTGGCAAACACCCGGTCGATGAAGTTTACGGCAATGAAGTCGCCGATGAGGATCTTCTTGAATAATCCCTTTAAGATCATGTATATGGCATAGCCAAATTCCTCCCTGGTGAGATGGTATCTTTTGTACAGCTGGGGTACAAACTCGGAAGCCCTTACAATCGGGCCGGCGACAAGTTGTGGGAAAAACGATACATAAAATCCAAAATCAAGCAGGTGCTTCACGGGTTCGACCTTCCCCCGGTAGATATCGACGGTATAGGAAATGGTCTGGAAGGTATAAAAGGAGATCCCCACGGGCAGCAGGATCGCTGAGATATCAAAATGGGTGCCGGTAAGTGCATTGGACCACTCCGCCAGGAAGTTTACCACCTGCAGGTCGAGATGGAACAGACGGTTCAGGGTATCCACGAACAGGTAGGTATACTTGAAGTAGGAAAGGATCAGGAGGTTAATGGCCACACTGGCCACCATTCCGGCTTTTTTCCAGGCCCGGCGCCGGGCCCTGTAGATCAGGTTTCCAAGGTAGTAGTCGGATACGGTCGAAAAGATCAGCAGGAAGAAAAAGAAGCCCGAGGTTTTCCAGTAGAAAAACAGGCTGGCGGCAAAGAGAAAGACATTCCGGGCGGCACGCTGCTTATAGATCAGGGAAAAGATCAGCAGTACGACGGCATAAAAGATCCAGAAATAGAGCTGGGTAAAGATAAGCGGCTTATCCGGGTTAAAGAGGAATATGTCGCGCAGTGAGAGCATGCAGTCCAGTCAGACGGGTTGTTAGTTTACAATGATAACGATTAGCCCAGAAATATCCATCACAGTTCAGTCATTTCTGCTCTCCTGGACCAGATAACGCCGGTAATCCTCCATCAGGGCATTGTAGAACATCTCCGACATCAGGTTGGCCCCTCTCGGAGTAAAATGCACGTAGTCGGAAATGGCCAGCGGCGGGTCGGCCTGGACAAACGAAGGCATGGAATTCTTCCCACCCATGGCCTCATACATATCCCAGAAGGCGCAACCATTCTCCAGTGCTGCATCCCTCAGGGCATTCCTGACGGGCTCAACCATGGCATTGGTGATGTATTTTCCGTCTTCCTTCACCGACATATCACCCGGTCCGATGACAATGAACGGAACATCGGGGCACAGCCGGCGCAGATAGCGCAGTTCTCTCCTGAAAGCTCGCTTATAAAAGCCGGGATCCTTGATATAGGGAATGACATTGCCTCCAAACTGAAGGATCATCAGTTTCACCTTCATATCCCGGTACATATTTTTTAGAAGGGAGGAATCCATCCGGCTGAAAATGAGCCCCGAACTGCCTCGCATGGCAATATTATCGACAATCACGCCTTTCCTGGACTCAAAGGAAAGACCGTAAACCCTTCCCCCACCGGGCAGGGAAAGTCCCACCTGCAACCTGTCGGCTTTTTCGGGAGGGCTATAGCTGAGTATCTGGAAGCCTCCCCCGTTGACGGCCAGGGTATCGCGAATGGTGTCGTTGACACTGAAGGCTACAGCAGAAGAATCGGCGTAGGAATGGATGTACATCTTAACCCGGTCGAAACGGGAGGCCCGCCTGCCCGGCAGGAAATCAAAGGTGAGTGTCGACCAGTCGCCCGTTCCATGGTCGGGCAGGGCAGCAAAGGCTCCCATGGCACCGTAGGAATTATGGTGAACGGAACTGTCGCGCTTGCCGAAGATGGTGAAGCGCTCCCACTCCCCGCTCCAGGTTTCGGCATAGGCAGGGTTGCCGGAATAAAGCGGGATAGCCGAGACAATGCCGCAGCCGTATCCCCCGAAAACCTTTTGAAAATTCTGCCGGATCAGCGAAGTCATCCGGTCGTTCTCAATCTGGGAATCGCCGTAGTGAACGATCCGCAGACTGCCCTCCCCCCTGGCAATCCGGTCGAGCTGCAGGTAAAACGGGAAAAGGAGGTTGGATTTGCGGTCGGGGAAAAGGATCGGGCAGGTCTTTTTCCGGATACTGTCGGAAGAAACCGCCAGCACCTCCACCGGATCGACGGTCCGGAGGGTGTCGGTGATTTCCGCTTCGGGTTCTGTGGGAATTTCAGGGATCGCATCTTCCGAGTAATCGATGACGATCTGGCTGATATCGGCATAAAGCAGGGTATCCCGGCCCAGGATCTGCTCCGGCGTTGTGAACCTGAGCCGGATATCCCCCGAGATCTGTATGCCGTCTTTCGGAAAGAGTGCGGCAACAGTCAGGAGAAGGAGAAATACTCCGGCAAAAAATATCAGAATGCGGACGGGCTTCATGGTCCTGTTTAATTCATTTTACAGAAGCGTAAACCAGTTACCTCCGTTTACTTCAGTTTCCACCCGGTTCAGCCCGGTCGGACCGGGCATCCAGCCTTACCCTTTCTTCTTAATCCTGATAACCTGACCGGGTTTTATGCTATTACTGTTATTTATATTGTTCAGACGGGCAATATCGGTGTCGGATACGCCCGGAAATTTCTGTGCAATGGCCCAGAGCGTGTCTCCCGATTTTACGGTGTAGGTGATATACTCCCCGGTACTGCTTCCTGTCGTTTGCGGCGGGGCGGCAGTGACCGGTGCCGCTGCGGTGGTGGTCCGACCGGCCATTTTCTGCTTTTCAGTGAAACTCATGGCGTTAATATCGCGGTATTTTGCCGAAGAGCCCTTGGGTTTGTAAACCACCAGTTTCTGACCGCTCCGGATCATATTCCGGCTGATATTGTTCCAGTATTGCAGGTCGGATACTCTCACATCGTACCAATCGGCAATATAACCCAGGTTATCACCCGATTTCACGGTATAATACAGTTTGTCGTATTTGCTGTCGGGCAGCTCGACTTTATAGTCGGCCGTATAATGCTGCGGGGTGGCACTCAGTTTGTCCTTGTTAAAGAAGACGGAATCCTTGTAAGAGAAGATCGAGTCCTGCAGATCGATAAAGGCCGTGGCCATCGACTGCGGTACTTTGAGTGCATAGGGCTGTTTTGCAGTGGCCGGAACAATGTCGTAACGGTACTGGGGATTCAGGTCGCGCAGCTGATCTACCGGCAGGCCCATCACTTCAGCCACCTGTTTGAGGTGCAGCTGCTCCCTGATCACGATGGTATCGCAGTACAGAGGCAGGTTAACAGGGATTTTGCTCAGGTTGTGTTCCTGGTAGTAATTCATGGTATAGGTTGCTGCGATGAAGGCCGGGACGTAGCCGCGGGTTTCCCTGGGCAGGTAGTAATAGATATCCCAGAAGTTCCTTTTCCCTCCCGAGCGGCGGATGGCCTTGTTCACGTTCCCCGGCCCGCAGTTATAGGCAGCGAGTGCGAGGGTCCAGTCGTTGTACATCCCGTAGAGATCCCTAAGAAAACGCGCCGCAGCATCGGTGGAGCGGATCGGATCGCGGCGTTCATCGACCAGCGAGTTAATATTAAGTCCATATACCCTGGCTGTCCCGTACATAAACTGCCAGAGGCCCACGGCACGGGCGCGTGATACGGCGTTGGGATTGAGGGCCGATTCGATTATGGCCAGGTATTTCAGTTCATAGGGGATGCCGTAGTAATCAAAAACCTCCTCGAAATAGGGGAAGTAGAGATCGGCGAGGCCCAGCATGATCTTAACCTGCTCCCTCCTTTTCTTGGTATAGACGTTGATATAGTTCTTCACTAACCGGTTGTAGGTGAGGTCGATCACCGAGGGGATGGCAGCCAGACGTTCGATGTAGACAGAGTCGGGAAAATCGGGGACAACGGTATCGGCCGGCAGCTGGCCATCGTCGATCATTTCTTCGAGCGACTGGTTAACATACCAGCTGTTCAACAGGCTGTCGAGGTTACTCTCAAAGCCTGTATTTGCGGGCTCTCCGGCAAAAAGCGAATCGGCTATAAAAATCGTATCCTGCCCTTCAGCAATTGCCGGCAGTAGCGCCAGGGCACACCACAACATCCATCTTCTCATCCTGAACTGACTAATTTTAAAATGAAAAACTGCAAGTTAAACCAAAAGTACCCGAATTTGCAATACCCAGGGCATTTATCGGGCTCACCGTGGGGATAACCCGGAGGGAAAGATCCCTGCTGACATCCCAGTTAAAAAGCTGCGCATCGACATAGGCGTCGATCACCTGGAGCCCGTAAACGGCTACTGTGGCCAGATAGCTGATTTCCAGGTTCCTCCTCCAGTATTCGAGATACGATTTGTTACGTTCGGACTGGTCGGACTGATAAGCTTTTACGGATTCGAGGTACCATTTATGATTATACCAGATGGCATAACCGGCCCCTCCGAATGCGGCATAAACGACGGGGATTTTATAATATTTTTTATTGTAGGCCTGACCGAGGCCGGGTAGAACAAGGGCATACATGGTGGCTTTGATCGGGGAATGGGCTTTGACCTCCTCCGGTTTTTCGGGCAGCAACAGCGCTGCTGTATCCTGTATCGCAGGTTCCTGTGCTATCAGGCAGGCTGCGGGTAATACAAAAAGGAGAACTACTGCCGCAATCCTCCCCTTCAATGATTTTCCTGTATGTTGCGTATGCCAAATATGACGAGTCATGTACCCGGTTTATCAAGAACGCTGACAATCCTCTGCAGATCGTCATCCGATTTGAATGGTATAACGATCCGGCCGTTGCCTTTATTATTCCTTTTAAACTCTACGGATACGCCAAAATGGTGGGAAAGGTGTTCACGAAGCTGTTCATACTCCGGGTTGGCTTCTACGGGTTCGTTCTCTTCTTCGTGGGTTCCTTCCTTGATCTTCTGCACGAGTTTTTCCACTGCCCTGACCGAAAGGTCCTGTGCCACGGTCTTTTCAAAGATCTCCACCTGCTGTTCGGGCGCTTCAATCCCAAGCAGGGCGCGGGCATGTCCCATCCCGATCTGTTTCTCGCGGATCCCGGCCTGAATTTCGGCGGGAAGTTTAAGAAGCCGGAGATAATTGGTCACGGTGGCTCTTTTCTTACCGACCCTGTCGCCCAGGTTTTCCTGAGTAAGGTTACATTCGTCGATGAGCCGCTGGTAGGAAATGGCTACCTCAATGGCATCCAGATCCTCCCGCTGAATATTCTCCACCAGCGCGAGCTCGAGCATATTCTCATCCTCAGCTTTCCGGACGAAGGCCGGGATCATTTTAAGTCCGGCCTTGAATGCGGCCCTGTATCGTCTTTCCCCGGTGATCAGCTGGTATCTCCCTTCATCGACGCGACGTACCGTGATGGGCTGAATGATCCCGTGTTCACGGATGGAGAGCACCAGTTCCTCCAGCGACTGTTCGTCGAAATAGGTCCTGGGCTGGAACGGGTTGGTTTCAATCTGTTTGAGCGGTATCTCGTTCACCGATGCCACGGAACGGATCAGCTCCTTGTCAGCGCTATCCGAAACATCGATCAGTGCACCGAGACCTCTGCCTAAAGCATTTTTTTGTGCCATATCTTCCTTTATTCAATTATTTTCTCATTTTCCCGCAGCCTTGTGGCTTCGTTTTTCTGCAGGACTTCCCTGGCCAGGTTCAGGTAATTGACCGATCCCTTTGATTCCGCATCATAGAGAATGGCCGGCTTCCCGAAACTGGGTGCCTCACTCAACTTGATATTGCGTTGCACAATTGTTTCAAAAACCATCTGCTGGAAATGTTTCTTAACCTCTTCAACCACCTGGTTGGAAAGCCTCAGGCGGGCATCATACATCGTGAGCAGGAAGCCTTCAATTTCCAGTTCCTTGTTCAGTCCGCGCTGAATGATGTTAATGGTATTCAGTAGCTTGCCAAGCCCTTCCAGTGCAAAATATTCGCACTGCACGGGGATAAGCACGGAATCGGCCGCCGAAAGGGCGTTTACCGTGATCAGGCCGAGCGAGGGGGAACAGTCGATCAGGATGTATTCATACCGGCTGCTGATCTGCTCAACCACTTTCTTCAGGATAAATTCCCGCTCCGGCATGTTCAGCATTTCGATCTCCGCCCCAACCAGATCAATGTGCGAAGGGATCAGATCCAGCCCTTTGATCTCGGTATTGAGAATGATCTTGTTCGGATCGGCTCCGTCGATCAGGCACTCATAAATGCTCGTATTGATCTTCTTCAGATCAAAACCCATCCCCGATGTGGCATTCGCCTGCGGATCAGCATCTATGATCAGTACACTTTTCTCCAATACGGCGAGACTGGCACCCAGGTTAATGGCCGTAGTGGTTTTGCCTACTCCACCCTTTTGGTTTGCCAGCGCGATAACTTTACCCATCTTTATGCTGTTTTGAATTTGAGATTGATTTGCTGAAACGGATCACAAATTTACACTTTTCGACCTGCTCACCGGGCTTTGAAACATCCTTATTGTAAACAATCAATTTTCAACTTATTAACACCTTATTAACAGGTTTTCCTACTGATTGTTAACATGTTCAACCTGTGTGCCTTGACCCTGTTCCGGGTTCTCTCCCGACCCTCAAAGATAGAATTTCAATTGAACAAAGTGAGTAAAAAAAAGAAAAAAGATCGGGCCGGCCCCGGGGGCTGAAGGCAGGATTGCCTGTGCTGCATCTCCTCCTGGCAGCAAAGTCTGCAACTAAAGAAAAACAGCGGAACTTTTTGGGAATTTTATTGTTATCTTCCTGTCCCGCATCCGTTTAGATGCATCACAGACACGAAATAAACATACTGTCATATTTTAATGTATCTTTGAGCCGGAAAAACAGAGATGAAGAATAATCGTTGGTTAATCGTTGTGAATCAGGCTGCCGGAGCCGGCAAAGCCGGAGCCGACTGGCCGGGGATCGCTTCCCTGCTGGAGAAACATAATTTCCAGTTTGATGCGGTAATGACCCAGCGGCGGTTGCATGCCATGGCGCTGACACGCCGTTTGATTGAAGAAAAAGGGTATAACCGGATCATCGTGGTAGGTGGCGACGGTACCATGAACGAAGTGATCAACGGGGTCTTTGCCCAGAAAAAGTTTCAGACCACGGAGATCATGCTGGGTATGATCTCGGTTGGCACAGGGAACGACTGGGCCAGGATGTTCAATCTGCCGAGGGATTACGAATCGGCCATCATCACGATCAGCCAGCAAAAGACCTTTGTCCAGGATGCCGGCCTGGTTACCTACACCCGTTCCGATAAGACCTGGCATCGCTATTTCATCAACATCGCCGGGATGGGTTTTGGCGCCAAGGTGGTCGACAGAACCAACCAGCTCAAGCAAAAGGGGAAAAGCAGCCCCTCCCTGTATCTTCTCAATATCTTCACCAGCCTGCTCAACTACCGTTCGGTGAAAACATCGATTCAGATCGACGGGGAAAAATATTACCGGGATGTATTCAGCTTCAATGTGGGGATCTGTAAATACAACGGCGGCGGGATGATCCAGGTACCCGATGCCATACCCGATGACGGACTGTTCAATATGACCCTGATCCGGAAAATGGGCAAACTGAATATCATTGCGAATATCAAGAAATTGTATAACGGAACGATCACCCGGCATTCGAAGGTGGAAACCTGGATTGGCAAATCGGTGATAGTGGACGGTCCCAAAAAGATCCACCTGGAGACCGACGGGGAAACACTCGGCCATTCTCCAATGGAATTCCGTATTATTCCGCGCAGTGTAAAAGTGATTTCAGGGAACCTCTCTGCCTGATCATTCGCCGATCCTTACCAGTTCAATCTGATACATTTTCGGCCAGTATTTTCCGGTCACAAAAAGTCTTTTTCCCTCCCTGTCCCAGGCAATGCCGTTCAGAACATTGGTATTGGGTTTCCGTTCGCTGACCGGGAGGATCCCTTTCAGATTGGCCCTTCCCTCCACCTTGCCCGTCCGGGGATCGATGATGTAAATATCGTCGGTGTAGTAGCGGTTGGCGTAGATCTTTCCGTTGATGTATTCCAGTTCGTTGAGACTGTCGACCGGCCCGTTGTGGTCATAGACCTCTATTTGCCTGGTTACGGTAAACGATTCAGGTTCAATGAAGTAGAGTATATTTGTTCCATCGCTCATAATTAGTTCACTGCCGTTATTCGTCAGGCCCCAGCCCTCCTTGTTCTGGTAGTACACTTTCTGGATCTGCTCGAAGGTCTTGCGGTCGTAAACGAAACCCACCTGCGACAGGTAGGTGATCTGGTAGATCCGGTCGCCAAAAAGTGTGATCCCCTCCCCAAAAAACTGACTGGAAAGATCCCTGATCTGAACAACTTTTCCGTCTCCCGGAGAGACCCTTCTCAGTGATGATTCGCCTTTCTGGCCGGTACCCTCGTAAAACCACCCGTCGACATATTCAAGGCCCTGGGTGTAAGCGCCCGCATCGTGCGGGAAGCTGTTCAGTACCCGGTAGGTATAGCCGACCGGTTGAATATCGGAGAGCAGGGCAAACTGCACACTGTGATTTTCCCTTTTTCCATCGGAAAGAGATACGGCCACGCGCAGGGCTTTTCGACCGGGATTCATGCCGGACGTAGGGATCCGGAACTCGCGGGTATCCCCCGGGAAAACCATCCGTTTGCCCTCAAAAAATACTTCCGTGGAATCGACGTGTACCGAGTCGGCAATTGTAAGCAACACCGGAACGGGCTCACCAGTAATGAGCCTGACGCCGTTCTCCGGTGATTTCAGTGCTGTCAGCTTTTGTACAGGCACCTCCACCTCTTCCGTACCTGCTATCCTGTTTCCGTTATTGCCGCAGGCTGTGAGCAGGAGCGCTGCGACTGCAATCAGACTGTAAAGTGGAACTCTCATAGAATTCGTTATTTTCCAAATAGACGTCCAAGGCCCTTATTGCGGGGCAGCCTTTTCAATTCATCCTTAAGGTTGGGCACCTCATCCGGGTGGATCATGTGCCAGATCTCGCCCCAGCCGGGAAATCCGCCCACGTTCCTGTCGTCGATAAAAAGATCGGCATGGATCTTTCGCGGTGTGTTTTCCGGTTCAAATACCTCTTCAGGGTAGCTCCTGTTGACGGCATAAAACTCCACCCCGTTCTTCCGGCAGTATTCCACGGCCTCCTCCAGTTCCTTCCCTGTACGGAGTGTCCAGAGGATCAGCTGATGGTGTCGCCGCTGCAGGGCTTTCAGTGTCTCGAAGGCAAAGGTGATCTCTTTCCCTATCGCGGGGTAACGATGTTCAACGATTGTTCCATCGAAATCAACTGCAATGATCATTTTTTACGGGCTATTATGGGATTTGACGGGTCAAAAATACCAAAAACGAATTAAAACAGGTCATTCACTGATAAATATCTTTCCCCGGTATCGTAACAGAAGGTCAGTATCCTGGCTCCCGGTTCGAGGTCCGGAATGAGTTTTCCGACAGCCGCCAGAGAAGCTCCGGAGGATATCCCCACGAAGAGTCCTTCTTCCGAGGCTGCCCTCCTGGCATAGAGATAGGCTTCATCCTTTTCCACGTTTATCGTACTATCGATCAGGGAGGTATTCAGGTTCCGGGGGATAAAACCGGCACCGATTCCCATGAGCGGGTGCGGTCCGGGGCTCCCTCCCCCGATTACCGGGGATAGTGCCGGTTCGACGGCCCATACCTTCATCCGGGGAAACTTTTCCTTCAGGATCTGCGCCACACCGGTCAAATGTCCGCCGGTACCGACCCCGGTGACCAGGTGGTCGAAACCATCGGGAAAGTCGTTCAGGATCTCCAGCGCTGTGGTTCGCATATGCACTTCAGGATTGGCCGGGTTTTCAAACTGGGAAGGCATCCAGCTCCCTTCATTCTCGTTCAGGAGTTCCAGCGCTCTGCTGATCGATCCTTTCATACCCTGCTCCCGGGGAGTAAGTTCTATTTCCGCACCGTAAGCTTTAACAACGGCCCGTCGCTCGACCGACATCGACTCGGGCATAACGAGGATCAGCCGGTAACCCCTAACTGCGGCGACCATGGCCAATCCGATCCCTGTGTTGCCGGAGGTCGGTTCAATAATCAGCCCTCCCTTTTTCAGCAGTCCCTTTCGCTCCGCCTCATTCACCATGGCCAGTGCAATCCGGTCCTTGATACTGCCTCCGGGATTTGTTTTCTCCAGCTTTACCCACACCTCCTGACTACCGGGATAAAGCCTGTTAATACGGATATGAGGTGTGTTCCCTATTGTTTCCAGAATATTGTCAGCTTTCATTTTCTTTCAGTTTTTGTTTGTTTCCGGTTCAGCAGTAGCCTTTACTAAATCACAAAATCAATGGCTTCCTTCAGGTCCCTGCTGTCTTTGACAATAACCCGGTGCTGCCTGAACACGACCGAATGGGGCAGGATGCTTTCGGTGATCCATGTATTGCCTCCCACGACCGTATCGTGACCGATTACGGTTTTGCCGCCAAGGATGGTGCTTCCCGCGTAGATCACCACGTTATCCCCGATGGTTGGATGCCGTTTGGTATTGGCCAGGCTTTTTTCCACGGAGAGTGCACCAATCGTCACGCCCTGATAGATCCTGACACCGTTCCCGATCTCGGCAGTCTCCCCGATAACTATTCCGGTGCCGTGATCAATGAAAAAGGGAGTTCCGATCTTTGCACCGGGATGAATATCGATCCCGGTCTTGCTGTGCACATACTCCATCATTACCCTCGGCAATACCGGTACCTTCATTTCGTAGAGGAGGTGAGCCAGCCGGTACACAGCAATGCAGTAAAAGCCCGGATAGCAGAGTATGATTTCCTCGACGCAACTGGCTGCGGGGTCGTAACGTGCAATGGCTTCCGCATCGGAGAGCAGGACCCTGTAGGTCTCCGGCAGCTTTTCGAAAAACTGCCGGCCAAGGTCTTCCGGGGATTCCCTCAATGAAACCCTGATGGAATAGAGCAGGTCTTTCAGCCGGAGAGAACAATTCTCCAGCCCGGCTTCGATCTCTTCGCGGGAAATCCGGTAATTTGTTTTTATGGGGAAAAGGGTGGCTATGAGCGCATCAACAAATTCATGGGTTCCGACCATGGAGGGAACTTCCATGCAATACGCGTTATTGATCTTGCTCAGGTAGGATGAAAAATCGCTGAGTGAGTTCATTTGCTCCTGGTTATTGGTAAAAGACGGTCATCAACTGAGTGGTCTCAGCTACCGTGCAGAATATCTTATTAACTACCTTCCGGCAAAAAAGTTTACAAAGGAGAGCAGGATGTAACAGAGGATAATTACCGGAAAGGCCTGTAACCCGCCGGCTATTAGAAGGATAAGGGCCAGCAGGAGGAAAAAGTAACGAATGAAGTTTTCTTTCAGCCGGAAATTCCTGAATTTAAGCGAAAACATGGGAACCGGCAGGATCATAAGGACCGTCAGGAGGACCTGAACGATCAGCAGGAACCAGATAAAATCGGGGTGATCGTAAAGCTGACCGTTTTTCATCACCTCGGCATAGATGCCGGCCCAGAACAGGGTATTGGCCGGTGTGGCGAGACCGGAAAAGATACCGTCGCCCTGGTCGTAAAGATTAAAACGTGCCAGACGTATAGCTGCTGCTGCAGGGATCATGAGCACACTGAGTCCGATCAGGTCGCGGATCAGTGGTGCAGCAAGGATCCGGCTTCCTTGATCAAGAGTGAAGCCGAAGCGATACACCTGGTAAAGCAGGAAAGCCGGAAGAACACCGAAAGAAACCATGTCGGACAGTGAATCCAGCTGTTTGCCGATGGGTGATCCTGCCTTAAGCACCCTCGCTGCCATCCCGTCGAGAAAGTCAAAGACAGCAGCGGCAAGAATTAGGGCCAGGGTAATTTTCCATTCTCCCTGCGTACTGAACCAGATGGCCAGAACGCCGGCCATCAGGTTCAGCAGGGTGATAAAGTTCGGGATGTGCTTTTTCATTCTGCTAAGTTAGCAAGAAGTCCACTCCCGTCAAAACCGGCAGTTAAAGGGACTGGTTCAGCCCTGTTCTCCCGACTCTTCCAGTTTTTTGTTAAAGATCCTCAGAGCAAGCTTTACCAGCTGGTAGCTCACGATAATCATAAACGGCCAGGAGAGGTAGCCAAGTACGGACATTATATAGTTCATTTTCCTATTTTTTAATAAACATGGGATTCCTCTTCCATCTCTTTTTCATCGATCTTCTTCACATTGATCTTGCTCCAGGCGTACCAGATATAGGCAATTACCACGGGCACGAAAAGCGAGACATAGCTCATGGCCACCAGGGTATAATGACTGGAGGAACTGTTGGCTATGGTAAGCGAACTCTGCAGATCGTGTGCGGAAGGATAAAAGGCAGTATGGTTAAATCCGGCGATCAGGAAGAGCGAGAATACCACAAGAATGGTCCCGGGACCGGTTATCCATATCCCTTTTGATCCTCCCTTCAGCAGGCTGAGGATAATCCCCGCCAGAACACCAACGACACCCAGGAGGAAAAGCACAAGCACCAGCGGCATCTGGAGCAGATTGTGGAGGTATTTGAATTTCTCCATGAAAACCACACCGGTATCCGGATCCACGGCAAAGCCTTCCCTGATCAGGAGCCATACTGCAAAGACGAGGAAAAAGACGACAAAGGGAATGGCATTGTACAGGAGCCGTTTCCTGGTCCGGGCAATAATCTCCTCATGATCGATGCTGTTCATAAAATAAAGCAAGCCCAGCACCCTGGCAAGGAAAAGTACAGTAAAACCAAGCATCAGGTTAAAGGGATCAAGTGCTGCTTCCAGTCCTCGCGTTCCCTTTGCCCAGGTTACACTGTTCAGGGCATCGAGGGAAAACTCGGCGCCGGAGAAAAAGGTAGCCACGGCCACACCGATCAGGAAGGTTCCCAGAAAACCGTTGATCATCAGGAAGGCTTCATAGGTCTTCTGACCCAGAAAATTGCTGGCCTTGCTCCGGAACTCATAGGAAACTGCCTGAATTACAAAGGCAAAGAGGATGGCCATCCAAACCCAGTAAGCTCCGCCGAAACTGGTTGCATAGAAAAGCGGGAAAGAGGCAAAGAAGGCTCCGCCAAAGGTCACCAGGGTAGTAAAAGTGAATTCCCATTTACGTCCCAGAGTATTTACGATGATGGTTCTCTCCTTTTCGGTTCTGCCGATCCGGTAGATAAAGGTCTGTCCACCCTGTACAAACATCAGAAAGACCAGGATGGCGCCAAGCAGCGATACGATGATAAACCAGTAATGCTGCAATACGGAAATTGAAAGTGCTTCAAACATGATTATTTCCCTCCCGGTCCTTTTTTAATTTGACTTAACATGATTTTGATCTCAGCGATGAACAGCGCTGTGAAGGTGACGAGGAAAATCCAGAAAGTCAGCTGCACGGCACCGGAATTGATCTTTGAGACGGCCGAAATGGTCGGCATCAGTTCATAGACCACCCAGGGCTGACGGCCCAGTTCAGCGAGGACCCAGCCTGCCTGAGAGGCAATCCAGGGCATCGGGATCGTGATCAAAGCCACCCAGAGGAGCCATTTGTGTTTGCCCCACCGGTTCTTCAGGCTCAGGTACAGGGCGATGAGTGAAAGGATCAGGAAGTGCAGCCCGAGCACCACCATGATATGGAAGGTATAAAAACTCATCTTCACGTTGGGGATCAGTTCATTAATGTTCCTTCCCTGATAATAGCCATAGCCGAAATACTGATAGTAGTCTTCCAGCCAAACCGGATCGTAAAAGCGGGCACGCAGTTCGTTATAGGTGGCCGTATCCCCTCTTTCCCTGGCTTTCTTGAATTCCCGGAGTGTCTCAATGGCAATGGCCCCCCTGCTGATCTTCTCTTCGTAGGACATCAGTCCCTGTTCTTCATTTCCATAAACAAGGTCGGTTATTCCCGGTACAAAACCGCTCGGGGTAAGAAATACCATGTAAGAAAGGGCACTGGGGATCTGAAACTTGAATATAAACTCTTCCCTGGGGTTCGGGATGCCAGTACTGTCGATCTTCAGGGCGCCAAAGGCCACAAGCGGTGCATGGGTCTGTCCTTCATAGAGGGCTTCCATGGCAGCAAACTTCATCGGCTGCTGAAAGGCGATCTTCCGGGCCGAGGTATCCCCCGTAAAGATGGTGGCAATGGCGGCAATCACACCGAAAACAGAAGCCACCAGGGTACTTTTTTTGGCAAACAGAACCTCCCTGTTCCTGAGCAGGAACCAGGCGCTGATCCCGATCACCACGATCGCAGCAAGGGTGAAACTGGAGGTGATCGTATGCAGGAACTTGTTCACGGCGCTGGGGGACAGAAACACCTCCCAGAAACTGGTCATTTCGTTTCGGGCCGTTTCGGGATTGAACCGGGTTCCGACAGGATCCTGCATCCAGGCGTTGGCAACCAGGATCCAGACTGCCGAAAGGTTTGCACCAATGGCAGTCAGCCAGGTGCTGGCCAGGTGGAATTTTTTCGAAACCTTGTTCCAGCCGAAAAACATAACAGCAATAAAGGTCGATTCCATAAAAAAGGCCATGATGCCTTCTATGGCAAGAGGTGCACCGAAAATGTCGCCTACAAACCAGGAATAATTGGACCAGTTGGTACCAAACTCAAACTCCAGGATGATACCGGTAGAAACACCGATGGCAAAGTTGATCCCGAAGATCTTCATCCAGAATTTCGTGATCCTTTTCCACTCTTCGTCACCGGTTTTCACGTAGAGGGTCTCCATAAAGGCTATGATAAAGGAGAGCCCGAGTGTGAGCGGAACAAAGATCCAGTGGAACATGGCGGTCAGGGCAAACTGCCCCCGCGACCAGTCGATTAATGATAGATCAATTGCTTCCATAGAAATATTTAGGGGTTAGTAATTTGCTCAATAACATAGTTGCTGCGTTCTTCATCGGTAGCAAAATTCTTTTTAAGCAGATCCGGGAAGAAAAGAAGCTTAAGAATAACAAACATGATGAAGAGCTTGATCAGAATGATTGCCCAGAGCTGCCGGCCCCAGGTCATTGTCCGGAAACCCTCAACATAAAACCTCACTACCTTTTTAACTATACTGATCACCTGAAAGTAAAGATTTTTCATACGAATCTATATGAAAAAATTTAAATATCTACATTTTACTAATCAAGACTAATTAAAAATTAAAAGTTAGTCTTTTATTTTAAATGCTTCTAAATAAAAAACGTGGGCGGGGCAAAAGCCCGAAGACACTAAACATTCGAAGACCTGGATTGTTTTTAATCACATAAAAAAACGCTGCTCCTCCGTTGACCCATATGAAGATATATTCTTAACTTACAATCCACAACAAGACTATGAAAAGAATATTGTTTTTTTTATTCCTGCCGGCTTTATGCATTTACCTGCCGGCACAGGTGAAATCAACCACCGTTGCTGCCGATGATATTGAAATCGGTATCGTTGAAAAACTGGACCAGAACATTCCCCTGGATGTCATCCTCTTTGATGAGAACGGGGATACGGTCGTCCTCTCCTCCCTTTTCGATAAACCTACGTTGATCTCCTTTGTATATTTCCGGTGTCCGGGTATCTGTTCACCGCTGATGGACGGTATTGCAGAAGTAATTGATAAATCGGATCTGGTACTGGGAAAGGATTACCAGGTTCTGACGATCAGTTTCGACCCGCGGGAGGACCGTTTTCTGGCCCAGAAGAAAAAAGCCAACTATCTGAATCTGATGCAGAAAAAAGACCTGGCAAGTGCGGGTTGGCACTTCTTCACCGGCGACAGCGCGAACATCAAAAGGCTTACAGATGCCACCGGATTCCGTTACAAACCGGCCGGCAATGATTTCGTCCATGCCGCCACGCTGATCTTCACCGATCCGCACGGGAAGATCACACGATACATGAACGGAACCTATTTCCTGCCGTTTGAAGTGAAGATGTCGGTTATCGATGCTTCAAAGGGCATTTCCGGGCCCACGATCAACAAGGTGCTGCAGTATTGCTATTCCTATGATCCTGAAGGACAAAGTTATGTGTTGAATATCACCAAGGTGGCAGGAACCCTGATCCTGTTTCTGGGGCTCATCCTCTTCCTTGTCCTGATACTCGCGAGAAAAAAGAAAAAAAACTAAACTATGATGTCTGAATCCTCTCAACAAACAAGCTACAGGAGCTACCTGGAAGAGACAGGGGGCCGGAAAGGCCTTTTCAAATGGATCCTTTCCACGGACCACAAGCGGATTGCCCTGCTCTATCTGTATTCTATGATGGCCTGGTTCTTTGTAGGTGTACTGCTCGGTCTGATGATGAAACTTGAGCTCATTGCACCGGGGCGTACAATAATGGGCCCACAGGCCTATAACAGCACCTTCACCGTTCACGGGGTGATCATGATCTTCCTGATCGTGGTTCCCGGGCTGCCGGCCGTTTTTGGAAACTTCCTCCTGCCGCTGCAGATCGGGGCACGCGATGTGGCTTTCCCGAGATTGAACCTGTTTTCCTGGTATGTCTATGTACTGGGGTCGCTCCTTGTGATCAGTTCACTTTTCCTCGGCGACGGTCCGCCCGATACCGGCTGGACCTTTTACGCCCCCTATAGTTTCAAAACGGGGACCAATATGTTGCCGGCAGTGCTCGGAGCATTTGTACTTGGGTTTTCTTCCATCCTCACCGGCCTGAACTTCATCGTAACCATTCACAGGATGCGTGCACCCGGCATGACCTGGTTCAAGATGCCCCTCTTCCCCTGGACCCTTTACGGCACAGCCTGGATACAGCTTCTCGCCACACCCATCGTAGGTATAACCCTTCTGATGATCCTCGCAGAACGCTTGTTTGGCATCGGGTTCTTCGATCCGGCCAAGGGAGGTGACCCGATCCTGTACCAGCACCTCTTCTGGATCTACAGCCATCCTGCGGTATACATCATGATCCTCCCGGCCATGGGAGCGATCTCCGAGATCATCCCCACCTTTGCGAGAAAAACGATCTTCGGTTATAAGGCCATCGTGATTTCGACCCTGGCCATTGCCTTTGTGGGCTACTTTGTGTGGGGTCATCATATGTTTACCTCCGGAATGAGCGGCACTGCATTATATACCTTTTCCATCCTTACATTTATCGTTGCCATCCCGAGTGCAATCAAGGTGTTTAACTGGATCTCGACCATGCACAAGGGTTCCATCTCCACCGATCCGCCCTTCCTCTGGGCCGCTTCCTTTATCTTCCTTTTTATGGTCGGAGGTCTGACCGGTCTTGTTCTCGGAGCCCTGGCGACCAATGTTCACCTGCACGATACCGCGTTTGTCGTGGCCCATTTCCATTTCATTGTCTTCGGAGGCACGGGTTTTGCCTTCTTCGGAGCCCTTCATTACTGGTTCCCGAAGATCTACGGCAAGATGTATGATTTCAGCTGGGCCCGTACCGGCTGGATCCTGTTTTTCCTCGGTTTCATCACCCTTTACGGGCCCATGTTTTACCTGGGGATTACCGGGATGCCACGACGCTATTTCGATTATCTCGAAGAATATCACGGACCGAACATCATCTCCTCCATCGGTGCTCTGATCATGGTTACCGGCTTCATTATCACCGTTGTGAACCTATTCAAAGCAGCAAAATCAGGGCCGAAAGCTGAAATGAATCCCTGGGGAGGAACCAATCTGGAATGGAGAGTACCCTCTCCCCCGCCGGTGGAGAATTTCGAGGAAATTCCCGTTATCGAGAAAGCGACGTATAAAATTGACTAACCCGACCTTATATGACACAGGCTGTTATGCATAACGAGCACCGGGACGACCTGGGATCAAAGATCGGAATGTGGCTGTTTATATTTACGGAACTGCTGCTTTTCGGCGGACTGTTCATAGTCTATTCCGTCTACCGCTACCTCAATTCAACCGCTTTTCACCTGGCGGCCCATGAGCTGGATGTAACCATCGGAACCATCAATACCGTGATCCTGCTGGTCAGCAGTATGACGGTGGCCATGTCGACCACTGCCATCCAGAAAGGCAATAAAAAACTGACATTGGCCCTGCTGGGCGTCACTATCCTTCTGGCCCTGGCCTTCCTGGTAAACAAATACTTTGAATGGGGAGCCAAGATCCACCACGGACTCTATCCCGGCTCAGCCGCTCTGGAGGAGCTTGGACGGGGTGATATCCTCTTTTTCGGTCTCTATTTCTTCATGACCGGATTGCATGCCTTCCATATCATTGTTGGAGTGGTACTCCTGTCTGTTATCCTCATAAAAACACGAAACGGAAAGATTGCACCCGACAACTTCCAGTTACTGGAAAACGGAGGTCTGTACTGGCACCTGGTCGACCTGATCTGGATCTTCCTCTTCCCCCTGTTTTATCTGATCACCTAATCCTGAAGCATAATGGAAAACGAAAAACATCATATAGTTCCTTTTAAGACCTACGGACTGATACTGCTGGCCCTGATAGCCCTGACCTTTGTGTCGGTGGCTGTGACCCGGATCGAGCTGACCAGGTGGTCGACAGCCGTAGCCCTGCTGATCGCCACGGTAAAGGTGGGACTGGTCCTGACCTTTTTCATGCATCTGAAGTTCGACCAGAAGATATTCAGGGTGATGGTCCCCCTCATCTTCCTGCTGCTGATCATTGTGATTGTCATAACCTTCCTCGATTACCTATACCGTTAACAGAAACCAAGCTGCCATGTATACTTCATCTCCGCAAAATGCTTCCAATTTTGTTGCCGGCGTCGATCTGGCCTTCCTGATCATTCTTGGTGTGGCTTTCCTTTTTCTGATCTCCCTTACCACCATCATGATTATCTTCATCAGGAAGTACAGGCGAGATCGTCATCCGGAAGCTGTTCAAAATGAAGGGAATAACCTGCTGGAACTTCTCTGGACCCTGATTCCCGCCCTGCTTGTCCTCGTGATGTTTTACTTTGGCTGGATGGGCTGGAAACCGATGAGGACTCCCCCGGAAGATGCCCGCCACGTGAAGGCGATAGCCCGCATGTGGCAGTTCCGGTTTGAATATGAAAACGGAAAAGTCACCGACAGTCTCTTTGTTCCCGTAGGGGAACCGGTTATCCTCGATCTGGTTGCCCTGGATGTGATCCACAGCCTCTACATCCCTTCCTTCAGGGTAAAGGAGGATATGGTTCCCGGCAGGGTCAAGCAGATGTGGTTCACTCCGGGCAGGGTTGGCAATTATGATCTTTTCTGTGCCGAATACTGTGGCCTGCAACATTCCTACATGTACACCGGGGTCAAGGTGATGCCGAAGGAAGAATTCGACAGCTGGATTGCCGATACCACAGCCATGGCTCCGGTTGTTACGGCAGAAATGAGCCCTGCCGATCAGGGCTACCAGCTGATGATCAAAAACGGCTGCAACGCCTGTCACTCCAACGACGGTTCGAAACTCGTGGGACCTTCCTACCTTGGGAACTGGGGCAAGTCGCATACGGTGATCACGGGCGGTCAGGAACGCGAGGTAGTAATGGATGAGGAATATGTGATCCGTTCCATTTTTGATCCTAATTATGACCTGGTTAAAGGTTATAACAAAGGCCTGATGCTGTCCTATAAGGGGCAGATTACAGAAGATGAAGCCAGGCTGATTGCCGGGTATATTAAAGCACTCAATGAGAAATAACCGGTTCGTCAGGAAAAGCGCTGCATACCTGAAACTGGGCAAGGCTACCATTTCCCTTCCTGTTGCACTGACAGCCCTGCTGGGGCATGTCCTGTACCGCTCAGGGCTCAATCCCGACAGTCTTCTGGTTGTTGCCGGGGTATTTCTGCTGTCGCTGGGATCAGCCTCCATAAACCAGATCCAGGAAAGAAAAACGGATGCCCTGATGCCCCGCACACGGAACCGACCCCTGCCAGCCGGAATTCTGAGCCTTCCTGAAGCCGTGGTTTTCGCAGTACTTTGCCTGTCAGCCGGAACCCTCCTCCTCATCCTGAGTGGTCCGCTGCTTGCCGCCCTGCTCGGCTTGTTCACCGCAGGCTGGTATAACCTGGTTTATACGCCCCTTAAACGGAAAAGTGCATTTGCCGTTCTCCCGGGCGCCCTGATAGGAGCTCTCCCTCCCCTGATAGGCTGGAGCGCTGCCGGAGGAAATTTGTTCCATCCTACAATCCTCATGGTGAGCTTTTTCCTGTTTATGGGACAGATGCCACATTACTGGCTCCTGCTGATACGCATCGGGGGAGAATTCAGCCAGGCAGGTCTTCCGGTTATTACCGACCGTTTTTCAGCCTCACAGATCAGAAATCTCAGTTTCGTATGGATCACGGCAGCCACCGTTACCGTCCTGGTTTTCCCTGTGACCGGTGTGCTGCTGCACCAGGGAGCTTCCCTGCTGCTGGTTTCCGCCTCGCTTCTTTTTATTGTAAGGATGTTTGTTTATACCTACCGCGATGAACTATTTCAGAAATGGAAAAACGCCTTTATTACCGTTAATCTTTTTTACCTCTTTATAATCCTCATTCTTCTGGCTGACAGGCTATGGCCTGACGGCGAGATCCTGATTTCACTCCATTAACCTAAAACCCATAATCATGAAAGCAGTTAAACTACTCATTCTTTTATTTATCCCCTTGCTCCTGGCCTGTACAAGGCAGGACGATATCTCCATGAACCCCAATACCGATGAGGTAAAGGATGGGATCTTCGTGCACATCAGCAAGGGACCTGCCGATGTACATGAGGTCATGATGGGACTGATGATCGCGAATAAATTCTCCGACACCCATGATGTCATCCTGTTCTTTGATATCGATGGGATCGGGATGGTGCTCGGCGATGCTCCCGATCTGACCCTGGAGCCCTTTGGCTCATCGGATAAGCTCTTTGAGAAGCTAACAGAGAAAGGGATTAAGATTATGGCGTGCCCGGCCTGTCTGACCACAGCCGGAAAAACGGCAGCCGACCTCAGGCCCGGCGTCATCGTTGCTGAGAAGGACCTGTTTTTCTCTTTCACAAAAGGACGTATCCTTACACTTGATTATTAATCATCTAAACACATTATTATGAAAAAGTTTTTTGCATTTCTGGCCATTGTTCTCCTCGTCAGTGCCTGCGGAGGTGAACAGAAAAAAAACAATGCCGAAGATAATTCAGCAAATGTGAACATGGCAGCCATGACCAACGTAACCTTTCAGGTGGAAGGAATGACCTGTGAAGGCTGCCAGAATGCCATAGGGAAAAGTGTTTCATCTCTGAACGGGATCGGAGAAGTGGTTTCCTCCTATCAGGAGGGATGGACCCGGGTAACCTTTGATTCCACCACCACCACCGAAGATGCAATTATAGAAAAAATTGCAGCGGCCGGTTATACGGTTCTCGGAAAGAAAGACCTTGCCGAACCTTCAGCTGAGTAAGGAAAGAAAGCTGAGGATCAGCAGGGTGTCGGCAAAGCAGCGGTATCGCTCCCCTCTCCCGAAATAAGCGGGGAAGTAGCCTGTCAGACGGGTCAGAAGGGTTATCAGGGCAAGGATCAGCGCCGGGTTCAATAAGGCGGGCTCGTTGTTTATCAGCAGAAATCCGGCAAGCAGGAACAGACCTAACAGGGTAAGAATATTCTGCCCGTTCCGGATTCCTGTGCGGCCCATCCGCACTGCGAGTGATTGTATGCCCAGTTGCCGGTCGGTAGCAAGAGAATAGCCCGAGATGAGGAAGACATTATTGAGGATCGCTAACTGGAACTGAAGCAGAATAATCCAGGCGGAGGGCGAAACCTTCGGCCATGCAAGTGCAAGCGGGCCCGACCAGATCCCGGCTGTATACAGCAGTGCCACCACTATCTCACCGGGCAGCCATTCCAGTACCCTTTTGCGGAACAGGTGGATCCCTGTATAATAAAAAGCCAGGGGTAACATGAGCGGCAGTCCGGCAAGGAAGATTTCCTTTTTAAGTCCTGTAGCCGATACAAGCGCTGTTGCCACGGCAAGAACGATCAGCAGAACAAAAAGCTTCCGTTTCCTGAAGTAATACCTGTGCGAAAGTCTTTCGCTGTGAGGACCGTACCGCAGTCCGTCGAAGAGGTGATCGGCCAGATAAAGGATGAACACCAACAGCCCGAGTACCAGAAAATAGTGGATCCCCGGCCTGACCTTCAGGACCCTGGTTGCCAGAGTACCGGAGGCAAGTGCACCGAGGACGATCTCGGGACTGAAGTAAAGGATATTCCTGATCCTTTTCATAAAAGAAAAAATCCGGGTAACAGCGGCCCCTTTAAAACTGTCCTGTCAGAAATGATGATGCAGGCTCTCTTCCAGGTAGGGATGATTTTTCGGATACAGGTTGGCTTTTGACAGCGCATAAACAGTCACCAGGAGGAACAGCCCGGCATAACCGATAAACGAGCCCAGCTCGATGAATCCGAATACCGGTTTTCCGAGAGTGCCTACGAAGATCTGCTGATAGAGATCGATATACATGCCGAGAATAAGCAGCGGGATGATCAGTTTAAGTACGGTTTTGCTCCGGCTGGTAGCCCTGGGCATCAGAATGGTAAAGGGCAGAAACCAGTTAATCAGGATATTGGCGTAAAAGATCCAGCTCCATTCTCCGTCTTTGAAACGGGGAATGAAATAAGCGGTTTCCTCCGGGATATTTCCGTACCAGATAATCATAAACTCGGCAAACCAGAAATATCCCCAGATAATACAGAGCATAAAAATGTAGCGGGTGAAATCGTGAAGGTGACTTCCGTTCAGAAAGCTGAAATGACCGCGCTGATTCAGGATCAGGACGAAGAAGGAAAGTACAACCACCCCGTGGTAAAAGGCCGATACAAAGTTTTTCAGGGCAAAGATCGTACTGTACCAGTGTACATCAATTGACATGATCCAGTCGATCACCCCCATGGAAAAGGTAAAGGCAATAATGAAAATAAATATCCTTGAATAGTATTCGCTTCTGTGAAATGCATCCATTCCTCCTTCCCTGTCTTCCCTGAGTGAATACTTCCTGAGCAGCCGGCTGAGCAGGATCCAGAGCCCGAAGAACACCACGATCCGGATCACCCAGAACGGAATGTTCAGGTAGGGCGCTTTATGTGCAATCAGTGCGTCGTGTTCGGCAGCTCCCGGTTCTGCCCAGTGATACAGGGAACCTGCCCCAAGGACCAGTACCAGAAAAAAAACTGCAGCCACAGGGAGATAGGCTCCCATGGCCTCGGGAATCCTTTTGAAACCAGCCGACCAGCCCGATTGCGAGATATACTGAAGGGAAAGGAAAAACATGGCCCCTATTGATAGCGACAGAAAATAAAAATTATTCAGCAGATAATTGGCCCAGGTCCGGTCGGGGTCCTTGATGAATCCGCTCACAAAAGCTATAATCCCGGTAATGATCATTGCCGTAGTCAGGACCACCAGCGGGCGTGTCAGTTTTATCCTTTCTTCCATAGCTGTGCTTATTTCTGAAGATTCTTATGCTGTAATTCATTGCGGATAAAGAGGATGATCCTCCACCGGTCGTCAGGCCGGATCATGGCGCCATGAGCACCCATCACTCCGTAACCAACTGAAATAGAATGGTATATTGCTCCATCCGGAAGAACTCTCACCTTATCGTTCACCAGGTTTGCAGGGGGATAGGGATAGCGCTTGCTGGTAAAGAGATAGCCCTGTCCGTCGCCCTGTTCACCGTGGCACTGAATGCAATAGATCCCATACATCCGCCGTCCTTCCTCCGTTTCTTCAGGGGTGTCCTGCAGCGGACTGAATTCCTGCATTCCGGCCAGGAGGCGATCCTCGTCGGTTTTCTCATACGGGAAGGGTACCATTTCGCGCGGTATGGTACCGGCAACAGGCGTCCTCATGGTGAGACCATCCGCGAAATTCGGATTGGGCGTATTGGTCTCATAGGCATTGGAATAATACATATCCGGGAAATAGTCCCAGCCGGTATCCGTCCTGCCCCGGTCGCAGGACGACAGGAATAATACTGCGGTCAAACCGCCGGCCAGGAGAAAGCTCTTCAGTTGTTTCATAACTTACTTTTCGGTTATTTCAACGGCGCCCAGTTCCCTGAGCAGGCTGATGGTTTTTTGTTCATCAATCTTTTCCCGGTCGAACAGTATCACAAACCGGTCGTCGGTCGCCCTGTCGTGGTAAACAGGCTTTTCATTGTTCGGCCAGAGTTTTGCTCTCACCGAAAAGGTGAACAGGCTTAGTATGGTCACGCTGAAAATAGTCAGAATGATCGTGATCACCAGGAATGACGGGAAGGCATTGCTGGGTTTTCCCCCGTAGTTAAGTGGCCAGTCGATCACAGCTGTATAAACGAGGAAGGCCAGGACCGAGAGCGCAGCAAAAAAGCCATAGAACCAGGCAGCATGGGTCATTCTCGATTTTCTCCCGTGATGCTCAAGCACCTCATGAAGCGGAAAGGGAGTGAAGACATCCTCAATTTCGATCCCTTCCTCCTTCATTTTCCGGAAGGCGGCAACCAGCGGCTCCTCGCCGTCGAATACCCCGATCAGATGTTTGTTTTCCATATCCTCAAGCTTTCTTTTTCGGTTGTAACTTATTGACAGCCTTAACCTCGCTGATGGCGATCATCGGGAGGTAGCGCATAAACAGAAGGACGCCGAAGGCAAAGATCCCCAGGGTTCCGATAAAAACACTGATCTCCACAAAGGTGGGCGTATAACTGGCCCAGGCCGAGGGAAGAAAATCTTTGCTGAGGGAGGTAACGACAATATTGAAACGTTCGAACCACATGCCGAGGTTTATCAGGATGGAGACGACAAAAAGCACCACGACATTATTCCGCATTTTCTTGAACCAGAAGATCTGCGGGATCACCGCGTTGCAAACAAACATGGCCCAGAACTGCACGGTAAAATCACCCGTTATCCGGTTATGAAAGAAAGTGAACATTTCAAACTCATTGCCCGAGTACCAGGCCATGAATATTTCGGTCAGATAGGCCGTTCCCATGATCAGCGATATGAATATCAGCACTTTGGAAATCGCTTCAAGGTGGCTGTCGGTAACAAAATCGTGAAACTTGTAAATTTTCCGGATTATGATCATAAGGGTCATTACCATGGCAAACCCGGAAAAGATGGCTCCCACTACAAAGTAAGGTGGAAAGATGGTCGTGTGCCAGCCGGGCTCAACACCAACCGCAAAGTCGGTCGACACGATTGAATGCACCGAAACTACAAGCACTGCTGCGATGCCTCCCAGTACAAAACTCAGACCTTCGTACCTCTTCCACTCCCCGACGGATCCTCTCCATCCCATGGCCAGGAAGCCATAGACAGCTTTCCTGATCTTATCCTTCGAATGATCCCGAATGGTCGCAAAATCGGGGATCATGCCGAGGAACCAGAAGGAGGCTGAAATCAGCAGATAGGTGGATATGGCAATGAAGTCCCAGAACAGCGGTGAATTGTAATTTACCCACAGGGGACCTCTTGAATTGGGATAGGGGAAGATGAAAAATGCATCCCATACACGGCCCATATGTAGAGCGGGGAAGATGGCGGCACAGCCCACGGCTACCACGGTCATGGCTTCTGCAGCCCTGTTGATGGACGATCGCCATTCCTGTCGAAGGATGAGCAGGAAGATGGAGAAAGCTGTTCCTGCGTGGCCGATCCCGATCCACCATACAAAATTGATGATGGCCCAGCCCCATCCGACGGTATTGTTCACGCCCCAGGTACCGATCCCGTTGGCAACAGTGGTATAGATCGCCCAGAAACCCAGGAGCATCATGATGGAACTGATCCCCATGCCGGCCAGCCACCAGATTCCCGGTTTTTTATACAGCGGAGAGGTGATCTCATCCGTGATCTGGGAAAGACTCTTATTTCCCAGGATCAGCGGCCCCCTTATCTCAGTATTGTACATATTTCCAGTGTTTTATGTTTATGCATGATTATCAGTCATTTCCTCTTCTTCATTGTTGATCACCCTCGTAAGATAACTTACTGACGGCAGGGTATGAAGGTGCTGAAGGAGATGGTAACTCCTGTCTTCCTTGATCAGTGTACTCACCCTTGATCCCGGGTTATTCATATCGCCGAAGACCAGTGCTCCCGTCGGACACGACTGAACGCAGGCAGGCTGGATGTCGCCGTCGTTCAGAACGCGGCCTTCCAGCTTGGCTTCCAGTTTCTTCTCCTGTATCCGCTGAACACAGAAAGAGCATTTTTCCACGACACCCCTTTCCCTGACCGTTACATCGGGATTCAGCACCAGCCGGCTCAGATCGCTGTTCAGGTGATAATTGAACCTGTCGTTTTTCACGTACCGGAACCAGTTGAATCGGCGAACCCGGTACGGACAGTTATTGATGCAGTATTTGGTGCCGATACAGCGGATATACGCCACCTGGTTCAGGCCTTCATTGGAGTGCATGGTGGCCGAGACCGGACACACATTCTCACAGGGCGCATTGTCGCAATGCTGACACATCACGGGCTGATGAAGGACTTTCGGATTTTCGGGCTCACCCTCATAATACCGGTCGATCCTGAGCCAGTGCATGATCCTTCGGTTTCGTACCTCATCACGCCCTACCGTGGCGATATTATTCTCGGCAATACAGCTGACAATACAGTTGTTACAGCTCACACATTTATTCAGATCCACTACCAGGCCCCAGTGAAATCCGTCAAATTTCACCTCCGGATACAGTGTTTCGCTGTGGAACTCTGCGTCACGGAACTCCTGATTACCGGCATGGCTGTCTTTCAGATAGGCTTCAAGGCTCGTGTTCTGTACAATGGGCCTTCCCTCCATGCTGTGATGCGTCTGGGTCATTGCCAGCTGGTAGTTTTTTCCTGTTTTTCCGACGCTTACACCGAGCCTGTAATAGCCCCTGTAACCGTCGGCCAGGGAAACAAACCGGAAGCCGTTCACTCCCACGCCATCGGCAACCTTACCGGCCGACTGACGGCCATAGCCCAGTGCCAGGGAGACTGTTCCCGGCGCCTGTCCGGGTTGGATCAGAGCGGGAAGTTCCACCCCGTCCACTTCGAGCACGTCGCCCTGTACAAAGCCTTCCTTTGCGGCATCGGCAGCCGATACTGCCAGGTAGTTATCCCAGCAAACGAGAGATACCGGATCGGGAAGTTCCATCAGCCAGGGATTGTTGGCATGCCGGCCGTCGTTCACTGCCACAGGGGCATACAGTGTGAGGGCAAAGCCCTGATAATCCTTAAATACGGGATCACCAAATTCCGGAAGGTTAAATGCAGCTTTTCCGCTTTCCACCTGCTTTTCAAAGGCCCCGTCGCGAAGAGTGACGGTCCACCATTTCCGGAAACTTCCTCCGGCCAACCCGGGATAAATATTTTTTTCCCAGTATTCTGTGAGATAGCTTTGATAGCCGGTGTCCTTACCCATCCATTTCAGAAGACTGTCCTGGAAGGAGCGCGTATTGTAAAGGGGATTGATACAGGGTTGCTGAAGTGAATAGGATGCCGTTACCGGTTCGGCATCACCCCAGGCTTCCAGGTAATGGTGGTCGGGAGCGATCCAGTCACAGCTGGCCGCTGTTTCATTCCATGCACTTCCGATATAGACCGACAGTCCGGCTCCGGCAATGGCTTTTGCCAGTGAGGATCCTTCGGGATGGGAATAAACCGGGTTTACATTGAAGAAGATTACGCGGGATATTTTTCCGGCTGCGAGATCCGTAAAAAACGTTTCAGCTTCGCTGCCCCCGCCCTGTTTCAGCAGGATATCGCGGTCGATGTCGATAGTCGACCCGTAATTATCAAGGAGATAGTTCAGTGCCACAACCATTTCCTGGATCACAGGGTTGTTTAATCCTGATATCACCAGGGAACTGCCCCTGTTTTTCAGTAGCTCATCGGCCAGGGCTTTCCCGGTTTCCGTTTTTTCATACTCCATCCCCGTGTTGTGTCCTGAAGCTTCGGCCACTCTTCCAAAAAGTTCCCTCAGCAGGGCTTCCTGTTGCACAGGGCCTGCAGGAATTCTCTGATCGGCATGGGAACCGGTCACCGACAGGCCCGATTCCACCTGTATATGCCGGGATAGCTCTTTCCTTCCCCCTGTCAGATCGCGCCCTGTGGCATAGGCCCCGGCAAAACTTACCGGCATAAGCCAGGTGGCAAGAAAATCGGCTTCAAAAGACAGCAGGAGCCTGGCTTTATCAAAGTGATAGCCGGGAATGACGGAGCGACCCATGATCTTTTTATGTGCCTGCCTGATCGCGGAGACATCCGTTTCGTCATAGACCACATGTTCCAGGCCGGGATGGCTCTGCAGGAACTCCCTGATCAGTGCTTTTGTCGAAGGACTGATGATGGTGGAAGTCATGAGAACGGTCCTCCCGCCGGAATTATCTGATAGCGCTTTTCTAACGGTCTCATCAAGCTGGTCCCATCCGGCAATGTTCCCCCTTAAGGAAGGCTCTCTGTATCTTGCCTCATCGTAGAGCCCCAGAACCGAAGCCTGTACCCTGGCAGAAGTTCCGTTTCCTGAAACCGGGGCAAGCTTGTTGGCCTCAATCTTTACCGGGCGTCCGTCCCTCACCTTGACGAGCACCGGACAATATTCCGTTCCGTCGAAAAAAGAGGAAGCATAATAGCTCGCCTTGCCCGGAACAACTTCTTCGGGCTTGATCAGGTAGGGAATGGCCTTATGAACCGGCTTTTCACAGCTCTTTACCAGAGCGGCTGAGGCAAAGGTAAAGCCAAGCAGCTTCAGAAAGTCACGGCGGTTGGCATTACCGTTGGTGTGCGGACCGCTGAGCAGTTCAAGCACCTCCTCACGATGGCCGTTCTCTTCTTTTGCGCTGTCGACCGGTTCATCGGTCCCCTTATACTCTTCAAGGCTTCTCCACTGTTTCATATTAAACGTGGTTATATTATTAGTAATGACATTTTGAACACTCCGTACCTCCGGTCTGCATGGCCGTTACCCGGTCGATGGTCCCGTTCTTAACCGCTTCGTGCAGGTCTTTATACTGCTCATAGAAGGCATTGTCGAAAAACTGGACCTCGGTATCCCTGTGGCAATTAATACACCATCCCATGGCCAGAGACGAAACCTGCTTCACCCGGTCCATGTTTTCCACTTCACCGTGGCATACCTGGCACTGCAGTTTTCCTGCCTGAACATGCTGGGCATGACTGAAGAAGGCATGGTCGGGCAGGTTATGGACGCGGATCCATTCAATGGATTTACCGGCTTCAAAGGCATTGACCACCTTGCTGATCTCATATTTTCCGGAATGGCTTCCCTCCCTGACCAGGATATGACAGTTCATACACAGGTTCACTTCGGGAATTCCGGCACTTTTTGAATATTCGGAGGTATAGTGACAATACTTGCAATCAATGTGATTATCGGTAGCATGAACCCTGTGGGAAAACTTGACCGGCTGGTCAGGCTCATATCCCTGCTGACGGCCAAGATCAGAACCCGCTTCATACAGCAGTTTGGCCTGCCAGCCAAGAGCCCCGGCAAGAATGATGAAATGGAGGTACCTTTTTTTAACCTTTTTCAAAAACACGAGGTCAATAATGGACCAGGTGAGTAAGGCCCCCAGCAGCAGGAACAGGAAGATCTTGTTTATAACCGGTTTCTGCTTTTTCAGCCCCTTTTCCTCAAAACGATCCAGAAAAATCTTGATCATTTCTATATCCGGTTCTTCCAGTGTAAAGGTTTTATGCACCTCCGACATTACCTTACCTGTAGGTGACATAACAGCCTTTTTAAAAACAGCCAGGTCCTGGTTCTTGTACTTATGAGCGATTTCCCATGCGTTGGGATTCCAGTTAAAAGTATCGATCTCCACCGTGTTATGGCAATCTGCGCAGGCAGGGCCACTGAACTTGCCGTCGATCAGCCCGTAAAACAGCCGTTCTCCCCTCAGGAGTCCTTCACCGGTCTGAGCCGGTGTTGGTTCTTCACCGGCACCAAAGACGGGTATGGTGGAAAATAACAGGATCAGGCCCAGGAGGTAGGGAGTGATCCGGAAGAAATGAGGAGTCCGGGCCTGATGGCCACGCCTGACCATCCCTGAATGGCGTCTGCAGGATGGGGCATTCAGCTTTTCGTCTTTAGTCATATTCGGGTTAGTTATACTATAAAAGCGGCAGCAAACATTTCTGCCCTTTCAGCTAATGTCCGGTTCAGTTTCAGCACAGGAGGGGTGGGTCCTGCTTCAGCGGGATACATATTTACATTCAGTATCTCAACTGATTAATGCAATTTAAACCTAAACATCTAAAATTGCAACCACAATTTCAGAATTAACATCCAAAAGGCCGAAATCGGGTAATTGTTATTTGGACCAATTCAAGGCATATTTCGTTTGTGACAATTGAAGAAATATCTGAATGTTTTTTCTACATTGCATGTCAATTCCCGCGATCAGAATCATATGGGGTCATATTTCACATCCTATTTCCTCCCTGCAACACTTGCCATTATTACCCTGGGCATGGGCCTGTCGGTAAGCACGGATGATTTCAGGAACCTGTTCCGCCGGCCAAAGGCCCTGAGCATCGGCCTTGTCAGTCAGATGGTGCTTCTTCCGCTGATAGCCTTCCTGATCGCTGCACTGAGCAACCTCGATCCGTTTTTCAAAGTAGGCCTGGTGATCATCGCCGCCTGCCCGGGTGGCGCAACCTCGAACCTGGTCAGTTACATCCTTGCCGGGAATGTGGCGCTGTCGATCTCACTCACGGTAATCAACAGCCTCATTACCCTGCTGACTATTCCGCTTCTGGTGAATCTGGGGCTGGAGACCTTCCTGCATCAGAATGCCGAAATTCGTTTGCCCGTGCTGGATACCATCGGTAAGATTTTCCTGCTTACCATCCTGCCTGCCTATACCGGCATCCTTTTGAGAAAGAAATATCCGCGTCTGGCGGAGAAACTGAACCAGCCCCTTAAATACATTCTTCCCGGTATACTTCTCATGATGTACCTGGGTGTCATGTTTATTGATGAAGGTGGTGACAACAATAATGTGAAAGGTTACCTGATCCTGTTGATACCCACGGTCCTGCTGAATTTCGGTTCCATGACAGCCGGCTGGTTTCTTTCCAGGTTGTCAGGTATCGGGAAACGGAACGCCATGACCATTTCCATTGAGGTCGGCCTGCAGAATTCAGCCCTGGCTATATTCACGGCATCCACCCTTTTACATAATAATGAGATGGCACTGGTAGCCGTGGTTTACGGTTCCTTTACCTTTTTTACGACCATGCTTTTCGGCTGGATGGCAAAGAAATTTGCCTAACGGTACAGATGCAAAAACCCGCACAATCCGGTGGAAGCTCCTTCATCAAGACCTTCAATCACATAATAATATATGCCTTCGGGGACTTCACGTCCGCTGAAGGTCCTTCCATCCCAGGAAATCACGGGGGATTCCGAAATGTAAACGGTTGAACCGGTACGGGTAAAAATCGTGAGCCGGTACACCAGTTCCCCGGATGTGGTTACTTCAAAATAATCGTTGATACCGTCGCCATTCGGTGAAAAAACGTTCGCAACAATGAGGCTGTGCGAAACGGGGATCTTTTTCAGCAGGGTGTCGCTGCAACCGGCATCGTCGGTAACGGTATGTATCACAGGAATGACACCCTCGGCTGTGAACCGGTGCAGAAACGAAATAGTACTGTAGCTGATGCTCTCGGGTAATTCCCAGTGATAGACGTAAGTTACACCGGGACCCGGCAGGCTTTCGGAGATAAAAAAGTACGTGAGCTCACTACCGGCAGAAGAAGAATCCTTCCAGGCAAAGGCTGCCACGGGGGATTGCCGCACTTCAACGGGCGAACCGGAGGTGATGGTCCTGTTCCCGTCGATCAGGCAACTCACATGGAAAGATCCCGGGCCAAACAGATGAGAAGGATCCAGGAGTCCGTCGGCTGTCGTACCATCGTCAAAATCCCAGTGCAGGGAAGAATAGGCTGAAAGATCCTGGGCATTCTCAAGGGAGAAACCTACCATCAGTGAGTCACAGCCATGAAGGGTGTCCGCATGAATCACTTCCTGTGCACCCACCCTGATAAGGATTCCTGTTATAAATATGCTTAGTATGATCCCCTTTCTCATGAGGAGCGTATAGTTTAGCTTCTAAATCTTTTCTGTCAGTTTCTGAACAACCCTAAAATTATTAAAAAATTCTTTAGCAAATACCCTCATCACGGTATAAGCCGGAATTGCCAGGATCATTCCCGTCACACCCGCAAGGCTCCCGGCCATCAGAATGACAATAAAAATCTCGAGGGGATGGGCATTCACGCTGTTGGAGAAGATCACAGGCTGGAAAATTACGTTGTCGATGATCTGGACAATAAGAAATACCAGGGCCATATACCCCACCAGCGGCAGGAGTTCGGTTGTAAAGTCGAGGTGAATATGCGTGGCGATTCCCAGAATGACGCCGAGGGCAGCCCCGATCCAGGGCCCGATATAGGGAATAATATTCAGTATGGCAGCAAGAAGCCCGATAACGATCCCATGCCTGAATCCCACCCCAATGATGGTCATGCCGATGGTGATCAGGGTCATGATCCCGGTCATTTGCAACAATATTCCAAGAAAATACCTGCCGAGCAGATGCCGTATGGAAGCCAGGGCATGCCGCATGGCTGCATCATATTCCTTCGGCAGTAGGAGGACCATGGATTCCACAAGGATCCGGTCGTCACGCAGCAGAAAAAAGGTGATGAACGAAATCGCGAAAAAAGCCCAGAGGATATTTCCGAGTGTACCGGCTACGGTCCCAAGCAAATTGGTAACCACTTTGATATCCAGTACCGAACGGATTTTATCGGAGATAAACTGTTCGATTCCTGCAAAACCATCATCGCTCAGGTTCAGATTATCGTACCATACCCTGATCCCGTCGATCGGCCCCTGCAGTTCGGTCATGACCTGGTCGACATCGACCGTGGAGAGGTCCTGTGCCTCACTGGCAATAAGGGGGATAAAAGTCCTGAAAAAGGCAAAGAACAGGGCCCAGATCACCACCAGGGTAAAAAGCGCCTTGAACCATACCGGGAGCTGCCACTTGCCGATACGGACCTTTCCGAGAAGATTCACCAGCGGCTTGCCCATCAGGGAAAGTACGGCAGCAATGAGGATATAGGCAACAATGGAGGCGAAATACCAGATAAGTACCCCAAGGATCAGGATTCCGGCAATGATGAGCAGATTCCGGGTGGTAAAAAACGATTTCATTCTGTTTTGCTTAGGGCAAATATAAGGATTAATTGTATTGCAGAACTTTTCCGGAAGCGATCGCTTTATCGGGAGGCAGCTTTACGCATTTGCCGTTCCGGACAGCAGGAGCCGGACGATCCGCCGGGCTCGGATCCTGCAGAATACAAACACCAGGAAATCAAGCAACTGGAAATAATCATACCGGAAATCCGTGAAAGGGAAAAAAGCAAGCGTTTGAGCACCAGGTACCTGAAAACGGGTTAATATCTTCCCCTTTTGATTTTAGAAGGATAATGCTACTTTTACGCTCAGGGTAAATTTAAAATATACGATGAAGCAATATCTAGACCTCCTGCATCACGTTATGGATCAGGGGATTAAAAAGGAAGACCGGACAGGAACAGGAACAATCAGCACCTTTGGTTACCAGATGCGCTTCGATCTTGCCGATGGCTTTCCCCTGCTGACAACCAAGAAGCTCCATCTCAAATCGATTATCTATGAACTACTCTGGTTTTTGCAGGGTGAGACGAATACCGCCTATCTGAAAGAGCACGGGGTATCGATCTGGGATGAGTGGGCCGATCCGCAGGGTAATCTCGGGCCGATCTACGGTTATCAGTGGCGGTCGTGGCCGGGTACCGGAGGCTCTTCCATTGACCAGATCAGCCAGGTGATCCGATCAATCAAAGACAATCCCGACTCGCGCCGGCATATTGTAAGTGCGTGGAACGTTGGCGACCTCGACAAAATGGCCCTCCCGCCCTGTCATATCCTATTTCAGTTTTATGTGGCCGGGGGAAAACTCTCCTGCCAGCTTTACCAGCGCAGTGCGGATATTTTCATCGGCGTACCCTTTAATATTGCCTCTTACTCCCTGCTGCTCATGATGATCGCCCAGGTTACCGGACTGGAGCCCGGGACCTTTATTCACACCCTGGGGGATGCACATATTTATTCGAACCATCTTGAACAGGTAAAACTTCAGCTTACCCGCGAACCAAGGCCGCTGCCCCGGATGCTTATCAAAAAGCGGGGACAGGGGATCAATGATTTTCAATTCGAAGATTTCAGCCTGGAGAATTACGATCCACATCCGCATATTAAAGGTGAAATAGCAATCTGACCGAACGAAAATGATAAAAAGAAACCTCGCCATTATTGTGGCTGTAGCCGAGAACCTGGCGATCGGCAAGGAAAACAGGCTGCTCTGGCACCTGTCCGAAGACCTGAAACGATTTAAAAGACTGACAACAGGTCATACGGTAATCATGGGAAGGAACACCTTTCTATCCCTTCCCAACGGAGCCCTTCCCAACAGGAAAAATATCGTGATCAGCGACAGGAAAGACGAAAGTTTTGCTGGCTGCCATATGGCTTTTTCCATCGATGAAGCCCTCCGGATGGCCGGAGATTCGGAACCCTGTTTCGTGATGGGAGGGGGAATGGTATACCGGCAGTTGCTGCCGCAAGCCGGGAAACTCTACCTGACCACCGTTCACCATGTTTTTGATGCGGATACTTTTTTCCCGGAAATCGACTTCAGTCAGTGGAAACTCAGAGAAGAAGAGTATGTTGAGGCCTCAGAAAAAAATGAGTACCCGCATACCTACCGGCTCTATGAAAGGATATAATTCGAACATAAAACCGTTTTGTTCGAAGTGTTGATTTTTGAGCCAGCTATCGGATAATTGAGAAAAAGAGTCTATTTTGCGTGCACTAACTTAAAATGACCTCATATGAAAAAAAACTATTTTCTTCTGTTTGCATTTCTGCTGTCACCTCTTTTCCTCTACGGTCAGGCGGAAAAGATCGTCGGTATCTGGCTGACTGAAAAGAAGACTTCCCAGGTGGAGGTGTACAAAGGTACAGACGGGAAATACTACGGCAAGATCTGCTGGCTGGAAACCCCGAATGAAGACGGTAAACCAAAGGTCGATAAAGAGAATCCGGACGAAAAGCTTAAAACCCGTCCCTTGCTTGGGCTGAATATAGTTAACGGATTCAAATACAACGCCGGAGATAAGGAATGGGAAGACGGGACCATTTACGATCCGGACAACGGAAAAACCTACGATTGTTACGCATGGTTCGAAGACGGGAATTATAACACCCTTTATCTTAAAGGCTACGTGCTGGGGATAAAATGGATGGGACGCTCCACAGTCTGGCTGCGCGAGCCTGCAAAAAAATAACCCGGACTATAACTACCAACGGGATGGAACCGGTAAGAGATCCATGATCTTTTACCGGTTCCTGTTTTTTAAAAGTGTTAAAACCGTACAGATTCGGACACCCCTGTCCCAATATCGGGCGACTAATCCGGTATAACCAGTCATAAAGGAACACGTTATATTTTTGATTTTCATTAATTTATAATTTCTGGCACGGTATGTGATAAGTTAACCATGAAAACAAATCTTACGTTCTTTACATCACACAAACGGGTGATAATTGTAAAGTTTCTTTTTTAGGTTTAAGTGGTTAGTAAATTGGGGCCGTGGCAGGCCCCTTTTTCATTTACCCCGGTCCATGATCCGTTTCGTCCACGGCGCTCCTCCATGCTTTCCCCGACTTTTTCTCAAAGGTCCGGTATTTTCCCGGGAAGCCCGGCTGTCATTGCCATCCGTTTAAAACGGGCAAAAAAAAAGGTGACCGCTTTCGCGATCACCTTTCCGGGTGGAAGATCGGGCTCGAACCGACGACCTTCGGAACCACAATCCGACGCTCTAACCGACTGAGCTACATCCACCGTGTTGCAGTCCCCAGAGGGGAGTGCAAATTTAAGTTTTTTTCCTTACGTGATAAAACCTCTGAGATTTTTTTTTAGCTGCAGGCCTAAAAGTTATATTTTTCTTTTATCTGCCACAGATACCATTGGATTATCAGGGAGTTATAGCTGTTTCCATGAATCCTGATGCGGATCCCCTTTTGCTTTCTTTCCCGGATGAAATAGGAGGTGATTTCCCGGTAAAAAAGATTGTCAGCCTTCGTGGTGAACCACCTTTTCACAAACCGGGGCAGGAATCGTTTCACTATTCCTTTTCGCTGGTAAACCTTTAATTGCGCAGTAGTGGCCTGTAATTCGGAAGAAAAGCGGATACCGAGCGGTTCGAAATAATCATGGATCAGGATGTCGTTATACAGCTTTTTATTCAGTTTGAATTCCAGAGGAAGGGAGCGGAAAAAACCAAGCAGGCTGTGATCCCAGAAAGGAAGCCTGTACTGATAGCCAAAGAAATCATAGATCATGACCGAATTGAAATTAAACTTGGCCAGCTTTTCCCTGAAGTCCCAGTCCTCGTGTACCGAAAAGGCCAGAACGCGGTCGTCTGCACCTTTTTCCTCAAGGCTCAGACGAATCCGGTTCAGTAGCATCATCCTGCTCTTCAGGTCAGGCTGCAGGTAACAGTATTTTATCCTGAACAGGCGTTCTGCAACCGCTGAGAGTGCCTCTGTCCGCTTTGTGTTCCGGTGCTTGAACAACTGACTTCCCCCCAGGAAATCGCCGGAGTGTCCGGGTACAAAGACCGAATCGGGTGGAATCAGCTGCTTTTCCTTCATGTATTTTACTGCGAAGTATTCCTGCATAAAAAACATAGAGACCAGGCGTGAACTGTAAGGAAAATATTCCCTGAACTCTGCACTGTCAGGGAAGCCCTCAATCAACTGATCATTATATTCAATGTAAAGCCATGGATAGCCGAGTTCTCCGGCTACCTTTTCCGAAACCGCCACTTCCGGGCTGCTTCTTCTCCCGTAGGTGAAACAGATCACCTTTTCGTATCCGTAACGTTTAAGCATGGCGGCGATCAGACGGCTGTCGTAGCCTCCGCTCAGGGGGAGGGCCACGGTTCTGCCATCCAGACTTTCGATAAACCTGCGGAATGCTTCTTCAAAGATCTTCTTTCCTTCCTCCCGCAGTGTTGCATAGTCCTCCGCCCTCTCCTCACTGATCATCCAGGTAAAATAAAAGCCCTGCTCAATCCCGTCCATTTTTAGCCTTACGATTTCCCCTGCCTGGACCTGTTTTACCTGACTGATCAGGGTATCCCTTCCGGTGACATAGCCGGTGGCCTGGAATTCCGTCGCTGCCAGTTTATCGGGTAAAGGCCTGTCGTGCAGCCCGGCGAGATAATCCGGGTCGTCGGAGACATGCCAGCCATCTGCGGCCTGGGTATAAAAAAGAGGGAAAATGCGGATCGGATCCACAGCAAGCCAGATTTCATCGCCACTTTGCCTGATCACGGAAAAACGGCCGTTGGCCGATATAACCTTTTGCCGGAAGACCTTGAAATCTGCTTCGCCTTCGAAATATCCGGCAATGGCGCCTGGAGCATAGTAGTTCCCTTCGGAGTCAAATAAATAACCCCTGGCGCAAAATTCCGGTTTCGCCTCCCAGCTGAAACCCCGGTTATATGCCAGGTGTACCCTGTTCATGAATAATATTATTAATCAACTCAAAATAAGCCTTTTGAATCACATTCCCGCTATATTTCGCAAGGGCCAGTTCCCGGATAGCCAGCGGATCCAGATCCCTGTAATTTGCCCTGACCGTCTCCAGGGCCTGCCGCAGTTCCATTTCATTCCCCGGCGCTACAAGTATACCGCATTCCCGGGTAATAATTTCTTCCGGACCTCCCGAACGGGTAGAAATCAGCGGGCAACCCGTCGACATCGCTTCTATGAGAACCACTCCGAAGGCCTCAAAGTGGCTGGGAAGTACAAAAACCGAAGCATTCTGCATCTCATCCCTGACCTGTTCCCTTGAAATCTGCCCCAGGAAAACAACCCGGTCTTCCAGTCCCAGTTTGGCCGTCAGTATTTTCAGTTCCTTTTCCCTGCTTCCCCTTCCGGCAATACGGAGCCTGGAGTCAGGTCCGAGTTGGGAAAAGGCCTGCAACAGGATGTCGATCCCTTTTACCTCTTCCAGCAGGCCAACAAACAATATCACATAGGGCTCAGCTGAGCGGGCTTGAACGGGAAGGGTAAAGAAGCCCGTGTCGACCAGATTCGGGATCGTCAGGGGCTCAGCTCTCAGTTCCGGCTGAATGCTTCTGATCTGAGGGATCAGCGAGGAGCTGACAGTTACCACGGTATTCGCCCGAGCGAAAGCCTCTCTCAGCATGGGCAAATACCAGGAGGGGATCATTTTGCGGGCTTCGGCACTGTCCAGGGCGAAGCGGCTGCGATGCTCAACAAGGATCATCGGGATCCCGGTATTCTCACAGATCCCCGACGCAGCGTAGCCTGCCCATACCGCGCTGTGTGCAATCAGCACATCCGGAACACCGTACTTACTCTCATACCACTTATACAGTTTCAGGTACCTTCTGGCCCAACGGCGGATATTCAGACGCTCCGTCCTGGGCCATTTTCGTGTGCCTGAGCGGAAAATCCGCACGCAGCCTTCCTGCTGCAAAGTGATTTTTTTTGCTCCGGCAAAGGCTCTGACTCCAGAAGTGATCCCTGTCAGGCGGTTTACAAGGATATGGACCCGGGTCGATTCACTGCAAAGGTTTTCTGCCTGTTCAAGAAAGAACTCACCCCCGTCGGGGGGGAACCAGGAGGGCAGGACAAGGATCCTGAGCCGGTCAGCTTTCCCATCCCCTACCATTTCCGGTTTTCAATGGTTACTGTAAAATAGGAGCCCGGGGTGACGGGTGAAATAAAAGGCTGTCCTTCAGGTTTCCATGGGAAATACACGGCTGATTTTGTGGCCCCTACCTGGCAGAGATGACCATGAAGAGCAGGATCAAGACCGTCAAGGATCCCTGCAAAAACCTCATAACGGACCTCTTCGGGAGTAAGACCGTAATCATGCCACACCACGATTGTTTTTTCATTGACCAGGTGGCTGAAGACCTTTTCTGTATCGTTCCTGACAAAATCATAATGATGGCCCCCGTCAATAAAGATCAGGTCGAAATTGTTGCCCAGATGTGCAAAATCAAAGGTCCGTGAATCGCCATAAAGATGGGTTACATTGGGAAGCTCCTTTGAAAAATAGGCCTGCAGGGAGATCACCTCTTCCCCGGCACCCTGCCTGCGCAGATCTTCGTCTGATAAATTAAGGGTAAAGCACTCTTTGGCCACCTGGGCTACATTGGCCACGCTCTCACCCCTCCATGTTCCGATCTCAAAATAGCGGCACTGATCTGTCCTGGCAGCAAGCGTCTTAAGCAGTGCAAGATCGGTTACCATCGAGCCTCCGTCGAGAAAGGAGAAAATCCCCACTTTTTCCTTGTATCCTTCACCGAAAAGTTCTTCAAAACCCACAACCGGCAGGGAAAGCAGGCCATATTTCTTCTGAAGATGTTCTTTCCACTGATCGGGTTCATGCAGAACCCTGTTGAGCAGCCATGGATTGGAGATGATCCGTCCGATCGCTTTGACTGATTTTCTTATTCCACCTTTCATAATGCTTTAGTTTATAGCCTGTCTGCCTCTATCGCTCTTTACAGCCAAAGATACGCACCACCACAGATTGTACAATACCATGATAAAACTTACCGCGCTGAAAAGTACAATTGCCAGTGTGGCATTTCCCATGACTGTCCCGATTGCAAGAACAGAAATTCTCAGCAAAAATTTAATATTGTCGATCCACATGGCTTTTTTCTGCCTTTTTAAAAGATCGGGCAGGAAGGTCAGCGGGGAAGAAATAAAAACCGCAAAAAGCCAGGGCAGCAGAAGTTGCATGAATTTTCCGGCTTCAAACCAGACGTCGCCGAAGACAAAGGAAAAGATCTGCGGACCAAAGATCCCGGTAAGCAGAAAGGGAACGACTCCAATAAGAAACAGACGGAGGGTCATCCTCCTGATATCGCCGGCGATGAGTTCACCCCGGTTGTACCGTTCGATCACCCTTTGCGACAGAACCTGCCCCATGGAGCTTGTCACCAGGTTCATCGGCCTGTTGATCATCATGAAGGCCAGCGAATAGAGGCCGGTGATCTCTTTGGAGAACCATGCACTGAAAACGAAAACCGGCAGGTTCGTTGAAAAATTATTGACCAGGTAATGGATCAGGTTGTATTTCGGAAATAAACTGTAGGTACGGGCAACAGCCTGAACCTCTTCACGACTGACAGAACGGAACGGCTTCCCTTCCCTCCTGAAAAAATTTACAACAAACACAAGTGCACCAACAAGCTGTCCGGCAATGGCTCCTGTTATGAGCCCCCCGCCTGAAGGCAGGAAACGGCTGGTGGAAAGTTTTACTCCCGAATTGACGACCGACTGTGACAGGTTGGCACCCGCGATCAGTTTATAGCTTTTCTCCCGGTTAGCCCAGACCGACAGGGTTTGAAAAATACCCACCAGCAGGGTCGACAGGGGTACAAAGTACAGCCATCTCCCGATCTCCTCATTTCCCAGTATCCTGGCAAACGGTTTATTCAATAAAAAAGTAGGGATGACAAGGAAAATACTGAATGACAGACAAATAATCCCCGCGAGACGAACCAGTGCCAGACTGTCCTTCTTTTCTGACGGCATGAGGACCGCCAGGTCGTATTTACCGGTCGACATGATCCCGGTAATGGCAATAATGCTCATATAGAGCGCGAAGAGGCCATGTTCCCCGGGAGTATAGATCCTGGTAAGTACCGGATAGATAAGAATGGCAATGCCCTGGGCTACAGAAGTGGCTGACACCAGGGTCAGGAAATTCCTGATAAATTCACTTTTACGGATCCGGCTGAACGTGTCACGCATGAGATTCTGTCGCAGTTAAGGAACAAATTTAACAGGAATACCGACAAATATGCATAGAATTCTTGACAATGCGTCAGAAACGCCACAATGGCACACATATTGACCGAATGGTAGCCAGGTTACAATGAAATAATACACAAACATTAAATTATAGAGATATGAGATCGTCAAATCCTGTATTATCGAGGAAAATTTTCGAGAACACCCTGGTATCGGGTGGAAGCGGGGTCATGAGTATAAACGGGACCATTAATAAGATTGGATTAATGCTTTTACTGGCCATAGCCTCTGCTGCCTATACCTGGTCAATGATTACGGTAAATCCCGGCCGGGCTTCTGTTTTTGCAATAATTGGGGTCATCGGAGGACTGATCATGGCACTGATCACTACTTTCAGCCCGAAGTCTTCTCCGTTTACCGCCCCAGTATATGCCATACTGGAAGGGCTGTTCCTGGGAGCCGTCAGTTCACTCATAAACACCGCCTATCCGGGCGTGGCATTTCAGGCTGTAGTACTGACCATCGGTACCCTCTTTACCATGCTCTTCCTTTACCGGTCGGGCAGGTTAAGGGCCACGCCAAAATTCAGACGGGGCGTGATGATGGCAACCGGCGCCATTTTCTTCTCCTACCTGATCAGCTGGATCCTGAGCATGTTCGGTGTGGGAATAGGCTTTATGCATTCCGCCGGTCCGCTTGGCATTGTGATTAACCTGGTTGTAATCGTTGTAGCAGCCCTCAACCTGATCATGGATTTTGATTTCATTGAGCAGGGTGCGATGGCCGGAGCACCAAAATACATGGAGTGGTACGGTGCTTTCGGGCTGATGGTGACGCTGATCTGGCTCTACATTGAATTCCTGAGGTTACTTTCACGTTTCAGCAGCAGGAATTAATATCTTTGCCGTTACTAAAACGCCCGACGGGATAAAAACAGGGTAACATGACGGCACTGGAAAGCTACTTCAGGAAATACAGGGAGAATACGGTCGGACAGGATGAGTTCTTTGATTCTCCCTATGGCAGGCAAAGGATCATATATGCCGACTGGATCGCCAGCGGAAGGTTGTACCGTCCGATTGAGGAAAAGCTCCTGAAAGAATTCGGTCCCTATGTTGCCAACACCCATACCGAGACCACGTTTACGGGGACAATGATGACCAGAGCCTACAAAGCCTCGCATGCCATCATAAAGAAGCATGTCAATGCCGGCCCCAACGACGTCATCCTTACGGCAGGCTTCGGCATGACGGCGGTTATCAACAAACTGCAGAGAATCCTGAGCCTGAAGGGCTGCGGAGGCAAACGCGAGTGTCCGAAGACCAAGGATAAACCGGTGGTGTTCGTCACCCACATGGAGCATCATTCGAACCATACCAGCTGGTTTGAAACCCTGGCCGAGGTGGTACAGCTCGAACCCGGGCCCGACCTTCTGGTTGACCTCGATCAGTTAAGGGAGCAGCTTGAAAAATACAAGCACCGCGAATTCAAGATCGGTAGTTTTACGGCCTGTTCGAATGTCACGGGCATACATACCCCGTATCACCAGATGGCGCGCCTGATGCATGAATACGGGGGGCTCGCCTTCGTTGACTTTGCCGCCAGTGCTCCCTATGAAAAGATCGACATGCACCCGGACGATCCCATGGAAAAACTTGATGCCATATTTTTCTCCCCGCACAAATTCCTGGGCGGACCCGGTTCGTCGGGAGTGCTGATCTTTGATAAGGCAATGTATAAAAACCCGGCACCGGATAACCCCGGCGGGGGAACGGTTGACTGGACCAATCCCTGGGGAAGTTATAAGTATGTGGATGATATTGAGGTACGTGAAGATGGCGGCACACCGGGTTTCCTGCAATCCATCAAGGCTGCCCTTGCCATCCGCCTGAAAGAAGAGATGGGTGTTGACAATATTATGGCCAGGGAGAAAGAGCTGTTAAGCATTGCGCTCCCCGGCCTGAAAAGCATTCCAGGGATCAGGATCCTTGCCGAAGCCGTTGAAGACCGGCTGGGGGTGATCTCCTTTTATCACCCCGAGATCCATTTCAACCTAATGGTCAAATTACTGAACGACCGCTTCGGGATTCAGACCCGGGGAGGTTGTGCATGCGCGGGGACTTACGGACATTACCTTCTCGAGGTAAGCTATGAAAAGTCCCAGGCCATCACCGAGAAGATTAACCACGGCGATCTTTCCGAAAAACCGGGTTGGATCCGATGGTCACTTCATCCCACTACCACGGATGAAGAAGTTTTTATCTTTATTGACGCTGTTGGTCAGATTGTCAAAAATTTTGGGGTATGGAAAGAAGATTATCGCTATATTTCAAAAAGAAACGAATTTGAGCACTCTGAACATCAGCAGCAGGTTGAGGACAGGATAGTGGAAAGCTGGTACAGGATCTCATAAAACGTTCAACCATGAAGGTTATAGAAGTAACCGGAAAAAAAGAGATCAGGGCTTTTGTAAAGTTTCCAAAGATACTTTACAGGAATGACCCAAACTATGTTGCGCCCTTTGATAAGGACATCTGTAACGATTTTAACAGGGAACGGAACCCCTATTTCAAGAACGGAGAAGCCATCAGGTGGATCGTCGTGGATGATGATGGCGAAGTGCTGGGCCGAATAGCTGCCTTTTTCGACCGCAGGAAGGATGAAGCAGATTATGTCAAAAGCGGTGGAATCGGGTACTTTGAGTGCATCGACAGCCAGGAAGCCGCCAACCTCCTTTTCGACACGGCCCGCAACTGGCTGGAGTCGTTCGGTTATGAAGCCATGACCGGCTCTATTAAATTTGGCGAAAACGACAATGAATGGGGTGTCCTGGTGCACGGTTTCATGCCCCAGGGAATGGGAATGCGTTATAACCTTCCCTACTATCAGACATTATTTGAAAATTACGGTTTCCGGCTCTATTACCGGCAGCTGAGCTTTCACCTCGATCTTGACAAACCATTCCCGGAGCGGTTCTGGAAAATCGCCGACTGGGTCAGGCAAAAGCCCGGATTTACCTTCCGGCACATGGAATGGAACCTTGTGGAGGAGATGGTCCAGGAGATGGTTTCAATCTATAACAATGCATGGAGCCACTTCAAAGAGGATTTCACGCCACTTGATCCCAAAGTGGTGATGGAGGAGTTTGAAAGAGCCAAGCCCATTATTGACCCCGAGCTGATCTGGTTTGCTTACCATGAAGGTGAACCCATTGCCTTTTTTGTCCTTTTCCCGGATGCAAATCAGATCTTCAGGCATCTGAACGGAAAACTTCACCTATGGAACAAGCTTCGCTTCCTTTATTACAAAAAACGGAAAACCATGACCCGGATCCGAGCCACGGTAGCCGGTGTGTTGCCAAAGTTTCAGAATGCGGGCATAGAATCAGCCATATTCTGGCACCTTCGGCAGGTTATGGAACATAAGCCCCATTACAAGCAGATCGAACTGTCGTGGGTAGGCGATTTCAATCCGAAGATGATCAGCCTGTACAGGGCAGTCGGAGCGCAGCATGCCAAAACCCATCACACCTACCGTTTCCTCTTCAATCCCGGAGCGCCTTTCAAACGCTTTATGCCTGAAAAGGTCGATGAAAACATGATCCCCGATTATCCGGGCGATCCGGAAGGACCGCGCCACACCGAAACTCATTGATTTTCCCTTACAGTCAATTTATTTTATAAATATTTTGAAAATCATATAAAGTCTTTTATCTTTGCAATCCGATTTTTAAGAGAGACTGAGGAACAGAAATTTTTTAAGAGCAATGAAAAAAGATATTCATCCGAAAAATTACCGCCTGGTTGCATTCAGGGATATGTCGAACGGGTACACCTTTTTAACGAAGTCGGCTGCGCAATCCCGCGAGACCGTTACCATGGAAGACGGAAAAGAATACCCGCTGATCAAGCTGGAAATCTCCAATTCATCCCATCCGTTCTATACCGGTAAGATGAAACTTGTGGATACTGCCGGTCGTGTTGACAAATTCATGAACCGTTACAAGGATCATCTGGATAAGAAAAAGAAATAAGCCGGGCCCAGCCCGCACGATAAAATCCAACCGGTAAACAAGTTCGTTTACCGGTTTTTTTATCTACTTTTAAAACAAAAAGTGATGAACCTTATCCTCTTCGACGACCATGCATGGGATAATCTTCTCCCCCTCACCTTCACAAGGCCGGTTTCGGAAATCAGGATCGGAATACTGACTATCCGTGAAAAGTGGGAACACTACCTCAAAACCAAAGCATCCTTTTTAACCCGGGATTATCTGCAGGAGAAGTTTTCCCTCATCGTCACCGACGATAACCTTCTGATAAACAGTGCACTTTTTCCCGAGCCCGGCTACGCCGGCTGTTTCACCGACCTGAAGATGGGTGAATCGATGACCCATAACGGAAGGCTGGTAGCAGTAAGGATGGACGGAGAAGACCTTCTGCGTTTCAATGAGAGCGCCTGGATCGACAGAGGCAATCCCTGTCAGCACGAGCCCGTTTTTATCGACTATCCCTGGAACATCTTCAGAATGAACGGTCAGGCGATACAAAACGACTTTAAACTGCTGACAGAAGGCCGTGTTTCCGCTCCACTGAGTGCAACAGTGAGAACGCTGAACCCGGAAAATATTTTTGCAGAAGAGGGCTTCCAGGGAGAATTCATTACGCTGAATGCATCCGCTGGTCCTGTCTACCTGGGGGAAGGAAGTGAGATCATGGAAGGCAGTTCAGTCAGGGGTCCCTTTGCCCTGGGCCGCCACTCGGTACTTAAAATGGGGGCAAAAATCTACGGACCCACCACCATTGGCCCGGAATGCAAGGTCGGTGGCGAAGTGAATAACAGCGTCATCTTCGGCTATTCGAACAAGGCCCACGACGGTTTTCTCGGAAACTCAGTAATCGGTGAATGGTGCAATTTCGGTGCGGATACCAACAATTCGAACCTGAAGAACAACTATGCAGAGGTCAAGGTCTGGAATTATCCTGCCGGCCGTTTCATTAGCACCGGACTGCAGTTTTGCGGACTGATCATGGGTGACCATTCCAAAACCGGGATCAATACAATGTTCAATACGGGAACCGTCGTAGGGGTTTCGGCAAATATTTTCGGTTCCGGCTTCCCAAGGAATTTCATTCCTTCCTTCAGTTGGGGAGGCGCTTCAGGATTCACTGAGTACAAGACTGAAAAAGTCTTTGAAACGGCTGAAATCGTAATGGACCGGCGCGGATTCACTCTGGGGCCCGTGGAAAAGGCCATCCTGGAGCATATTTATGAAATTACACGGAAGTACAGGACTTAATCCTCCATAAGGGCATCAAAATCCTCCGTCAGTTTGCTCTTATTCACCCAGTCGAAGAGTGTCAGCCCCCTGATATTATAATAATAGCTCCAGTAATTCCGCAGCGCCTGTACATAGCCCCTGCGTGCCACATCTTTTTCTTCAAGGGCCACATTCAGATCGAGCACATCGATCTTGCCGATCAGGAAGCGCTGCTTGGTAACCTCATAACGAAAATCAGCAATGGTATCTGCCTTGGCTGCGATCCTGACCTGGTCGTCCTGGAGGTTAAAACGCATGACCTGCAGGAAAACATTCTCATCAAAATCAATCTGTGCCTGTTGCACATCGGTCCGGGCTATTTCCTGCGCCGATTGCGCCATCCGAAGACGTCCCCTGCCCTGTCCCCAATCCAGGATCGGAACCTGTACACCAAATTGCAGTTGCTGCTGGTTCTGGGGATTGCTATAGGCGGTCCTCAGGCTGTCGGAATACTGACTCAGACCAAAGGAGGCATAGAGATTGGCCTGTAGCCCTTTTTCGGACCGGGCCTGGGCAACGCTGCGTTCGGCCTGGATCAGCTGAAGTTCCATGGCCTGTATCTCGGGATTGTTTTCCTTGGCAGCAAGGAGGGTGGTAGAAAAGTCCAATGTAAGGTCCGGAATGTTATGAGGTAAAAGCAGTTCTATGCTGACCTTCTCATTGAATCCCAGGTAGGAACGGAGACGGGACTTCCCCAGTTCGAGATTAATAGTGGCCTCATTCAGAGCCGTTCCTGAATTCAGAAAACTGAGTTCCATCTGCAGCAGTTCATTTTCTGCAATGGTGCCCAGTTGATAGCGTCCCTTTGCGATCTGGAAAAGTGTGTCGGTATTGGCATAGTTCTTTTTAGCAATTTCCAGGTTGATCTGTGCCAGTATCAGGTCAAAGAAATATCCCACAGCCCGCTGATGAACCTGTTCAATTGCATTGATATAGGTTTTTTTCGCCTCCTCATATTTCAGGGGCTCAATCTTTTTATCCCATTTCAGTGAATTATAGCCATTTATAGGCTGGCTAAATCCAATGGAGACCGGGTACGCCAGGTAGGAGTCGGTGGGATCCTGGGCAAAATTATCCAGCCGCTGTAACTGGGAAGAAACAAAAATGCGGCCGCCGGTTAAGGCAATGTTCTGATTGAGCTCGAGGTCGGCTGAGGTAGCCATATTGAAAGCACTGACAAACTCAACGGTTCCGTCATCCTGCGTATTACTTTCCATGGTTCTTTTAAACGACGGCAGGGTGGCATTCATGGTCAGGCTCGGCAGGAGCCGGGCCTGGTAGGTCCGGTATTCCCAGTAACTGCTTAAAAAGGTGTGTCGGGCGAGCAGGGCCTGCAGCGACTGGTCTTCGGCAAGCTGAAGAACCTCATCCAGACTGAGTTTCTTGAAGATAACTTCATTCTGGGCATGTGCAGGTAAGAAAAAAAACAGGAACAGGAAGGCAAATATTCTGTGTTTCATGGTCTATTCATATCTTAAAGATTCGATCGGATCTTTTTCTGATGCTCTTTTGGCAGGAGAATATCCGAAGATGATCCCGACCGTGGCCGAGACGAAAAATGCAATGATCACGCTCCAGGCTGAAACGATGGTCAGGATGCCCGCAAAATGGGTGATCAGGGCGGAGGCGACAATGCCGAGGATCACCCCTATGATCCCGCCGCTGACGCTGATAAGAACGGCTTCGGCAAGGAACTGAACGACGATATCCATTTTTCTGGCACCGATGGCCAGACGGGTCCCAATCTCCTTGATCCTTTCCATTACCGAGGCAAACATGATGTTCATGATCCCGATCCCGCCAACCAGCAGCGAGATGCTGGCGATGGCCCCGAGCACGATATTGAAAATATCCTTCGTACGTTGTTCCTGTTTCAGCAGGAGTTCGGGAACGGTGATCTCAAAGTCCTTCACGTCCTGATGGCGGCGCTGGATCAGCCGGCTCAGCACCTCTGTGGAAGGGGTCAGTTCGGATGATTCCTTCACCTGGACAATGATCCGGTCGAGCTGGTGGTAATTGCTTGATGTATTCTGGCTCGAGCTCACGCTGATGGCAAAATCATGACCGATGATCTCCTGTGTAGTCGTTAACCTTGTAGCCACCAGGGCCCTGTTCTGATAGCGAAGGAGCATGGTCTTGACCGGGATATAAATATTATCGTTCATCACGTTCACACCCAGGTTCTCGAAGCCTGTAAGGGTGACCTCTGTTTTCTCCAGAACACCGACAACCTGCAGCCAGACCTTGTCGAATTTGATATACTGTCCGATCGGATCCTGCTTGCTGAAGAAAGTGTTGCGGATATTCGACCCGATGACGCAAACGGTGATCCCATTCTCTTCCTGGAAATCGTTGAAATAGGTTCCCTCTTCCAACTTGAGATTGAAAATATCAAAATAGGCATTTGAAACTCCCAGCAACTTGGCCGTTTCCCTTCTTCCATTCTGGATTACATAGGAATTCAGGGCCACTTCGGGACTGATCCGGTTAACGGTCGGGAGGACTTCCCTGATCGCTTCCATATCTTTCAGGGTAAGCCCGGGAGAGAATTTTCCCTTGTCCTTGTCTTCTCCGTTCGTGCTGCTCTCGTCATCCGATGAGGGCTGAACAATGGGTGTGATTACAATGTTGTTCACACCCACCATTTTAATCTGTTCCAGGATCTCCTGCTGTGCCCCTTTGCCGATCGCCAGCATGGTGATCACCGCCGCCACCCCGAAAATAATCCCCAGCGCCGTAAGGATGCTCCTGAGCTGGTTGGCCAGGATCGATTCAACCGCAATAACGATGTCGTGAATATACCTGTCCATGATCTAATTCGCTTGTGATCTGCGTGCAGGGCGTTGCATTCCTTCCGGACGGGCTCCGGCAGGCCTGTCGAACTGCCTCCGCGGCGGTTCCTTCTGCATCTCTTCCTTCTGCTTCTCCTTCTCCAGTTTCTTTTGCCGGATCACTTCCATCAGTTCCAGACCGGTGAATTTGAAATTCTCACCATCTTCAGGAAGGGAAAGATAAAGTTTATCCCCCGGCTTTAAGCCCATTTCTACTATGATCGCGTTTTCGTTGGATTCACCCAGCACGACCACCTGCCGGTAACCGGAGCGGGTATATACATAGGTCAGACTGTCGTTGGTCCGGACAGCTTCAAGCGGGATATATACCACATCGTCGTATACCCTTGTCACAATCCTGTTGCTCGTTGTCATGGATGGCCTCAGGATCGAATCCTGCTCGTTCACCCTGATCCTTACTTCAAAAACCTTGGCATCGGTATTGGGAAGCTGTTCGCCGATGTTGGCCACATCATAAACAATCCCGCTGTATTTCCTTTCCGGGAAGGCGTCAACACCGACATCCACTTTCTGACCGGATTTAATTTTACTGATATCGATTTCGTTAACGTAGGTCCTGGAGATCATGGTCGACAGATCGGGCAGGGTCGCTACTGTGAGGTCCCAGGTATTGATCTCGGTTCCCGCAGTACGTTTCTGCCCGTTCCATTCCCGCTGGTAAATCACCATCCCGGGCGCCGGAGCATGGATATCAAACTGCTTCAGCACATCTTCCATTTCTACCCGTTTTCTCTGCGATTTAGCCAGGTTGATTGCTGCTTCGCGCATATCTGCTTCCGACTGCTGAACCTTCAGGGTATAATTTGTTTTAGCCTGATCGTAAGCCCTTCTGGATTTTTCCAGATTTATTTCCGCCTGACGAATGGTGGCCGGCGGTTCGTATTTCGACTGCTCAAGGGTGATCGATGCTTCCTCCATATTAAATTTAAGGTTGATCAGTTCGTCCCTGAGTTGCCGTAACGACATGGTGGTATCCAGCTTGGTTCTCAGCAGTGCGGATTCGTTTTTCTCCAGTTCATCAAGAATATCTTTCAGACTGTTATCGGCTTCCGACCGGTCGAGGGTGGCTACCCAGTCGCCCGAGTCCACCACCGTTCCTTCGGGGATCAGGCTCTGGATCTTGATGCTGCGAATCCGAAGATTGTTACTTCTGAGCTGCATGGGCGCACGAATCTCGGTTTGATTCAGGGCTTGCAACTCACCGGTCACCATTACAGCCACCTCAAAACGGCCCTGTGTTGCCTCGGTTTCAAGAATCACTGTCTTTTCCTTACCTGAAAAAATGGAATAAATAATGATAATAGCAAGTATAACTGCTGCAATAATGATGGTAATTAAGGTTTTTCGCTTCATTGCGTAAGGGTTGTTTTCGAATAATATTGGATGATTAAAACCTAAAAAGGTTTAATTCTTTAAACGCTTTTTTATTTCAGCGGCTATCGCCTCAGCCGCTGCGAAGTCTTTTCCTTCCGCGTAAATACGGATAATGGGTTCGGTATTTGATCTCCGGAGGTGAAACCAGCCTTCAGGCAGATCCACCTTCAGTCCGTCCTCCTCATTGACAGGGTAGTCTTTATAGAACTCCTTTACCCGGGCAATCAGCGCAGCGATATCGTCTGTTGCCGTGAGCTCAATCTTGTTCTTCGAAATCACATAGGAAGGGTATGTCTTTCGAAGTTCGGAGCAGGATTTGCCGCTCTTTGCCAGATGACTGAGGAAGAGGGCTATGCCAACAAGTGCATCGCGTCCGTAATGCAGATCGGGGTAAATGACGCCGCCGTTCCCTTCTCCCCCGATAACCGCACCTACCGCCTTCATTCGCGCGGTAACGTTGACTTCTCCCACAGCCGAGGCAAAATACTCTTTACCGTATTGCCGGGTCACATCACTGAGGGCGCGTGAGGAAGAAAGATTGGATACCGTGTTACCGGGTGTGCGGGCCAGCACGTAATCTGCCACCGCCACAAGGGTATATTCCTCGTTAAAGAAGGATCCGTCTTCAGAAATAATGGCCAGGCGATCGACATCGGGATCGACCACAAAACCGGCGTCGGCTTTTTCCTTCACCACAAGATCCGCTATTTCCTTCAGGTGCTCGGGCAGAGGTTCGGGATTATGCGGGAAGATACCGGTAGGATCGCAATAAAGCGGGATCACCGTTTCAACGCCCAGGGCTTCAAGCAAGGCAGGTATTGCCAGACCACCTACCGAGTTGACGGCATCAATGGCAATCCTGAAACGGGCTTTACGGATGGCTTCCGTATCTACCAGCGGAAGTTCAAGAATCTTGCGGATATGGTAAGCGGTGAGTCCTTCCACCTGAACGGTTTTGCCTGTCTTCAGCACATCGGCATACCTGAACCTGCCGGCTTCCGCCAGACGGATGATTTCTTCCCCGTCGGATGCAGAAAGAAATTCACCTTTTTCATTCAGCAATTTGAGCGCATTCCACTGAAGGGGATTATGGCTGGCTGTGAGGATGATCCCTCCGTCAGCATTCAGCCAGGTAACGGCCAGCTCAACGGCAGGTGTGGTGGCCAGTCCGGCCAGACTGACATTGATCCCCATCGCCATAAGGGTTCCTGTCACCAGTTGTTCCACCATCTCTCCCGAGATCCTGGCGTCCCGTCCGACAACGACCCTTGGATTTTCCTTCCCCGAATTATTTCGCACCCAGGTGGCATAGGCTGAAGTATACAATACCGTATCGACCGGTGTCAGGCCTTCGCCCGGCATGCCTCCGATGGTACCACGAATCCCCGAAATTGATCTGATTAAGCTCATTATGAAAATTTGTAACTTTACGGTGTTTTATCAATGGAACCCAAAGTTAGAAATAATATCCCATTTGATCCGGGTAATTATGCTATCTTTGCAGGCCTTTGAAAACGGAAAGTACAGAAAAATGAGAGGCTTTACCGCCCTCTTTTTAAAAAAGGTGAAATTCACGCTATAAAATGACAGAAAAATCATATTCCCGGGACAAAAACAGCGGAAAAACCGGCAGGCCGCGCTCACCGGAAAAAAGCCGCGGCAATGGTCAGCCGCCTTCAGGCAAGCGCACGGAGCGATCCGGAGAAAAGCGAACCTTTTCAAAGCCTGACGGAAAAGCTCCCTATCGAAGAAAACCGGCCGGGAAAGAAAGCTCAGCTGGCGAAAAAAAAGAGAACAGCCGGCCGGCCGCACAGGGCAAGGCTGATGTACGGCTGAATAAGCTGATTGCCAATACCGGGATCTGTTCGCGCAGGGAGGCCGATGAACTGATTGCCGCCGGTCTGATCTCCGTCAATGGGAAGGTAATAACGGAAATGGGCTTCAAGGTAAATCCTTCCGATGAGGTTCGCTACAACGGAGAGCGGCTGCAAAGTGAAAAAAAGGTCTATCTTCTTCTGAACAAGCCTAAGGATTTTGTGACCTCGGTGGATGATCCCCATGCAAGCAGAACCGTGATGGACCTGGTAAAGAATGCCTGCAAGGAACGGATTTATCCCGTGGGGCGGCTCGACCGGAACACCACCGGTGTACTGCTGTTCACCAACGATGGCGAGCTGACCAAACAACTCACCCATCCCAGCTACAATAAGAAAAAGATCTATCATGTATTGCTGGATAAGCCGATTACAAAGAACGAGATGGTGAAGATCACCGATGGGATAATGCTGGAAGACGGACTGATCCAGGCCGACGCCGTTGCCTATGCCTCAAAGGAGAATAAGCGGGAAGTGGGGATTGAGCTGCATTCGGGAAAGAACCGTGTGGTGAGGAGGATCTTTGAAACCCTTGGCTTCAAGGTACAGAAACTGGACCGCGTCTATTTCGCCGGATTGACGAAAAAGGACCTGCCTCGCGGCCGCTGGCGCTTCCTGACCGAGCAGGAGATCAAGATGTTGAAAATGAAAACCTACGAATAAGATGGCTCACAAATCCGGATTTGTCAATATTATCGGGAAGCCGAATGTCGGGAAATCGACCCTGATGAATGCCATGGTGGGCGAAAAACTGGCCATTGTGACCTCGAAGGCTCAGACCACGCGTCACAGGATCAACGGAATCGTGAACACGGAAGATTACCAGATCGTGTTTTCTGACACCCCGGGTATCCTTGTACCTGCATACAAGCTCCAGGAAACCATGTACAAGGCAGCCCAGTCGGCCCTGAAGGATGCCGATGTGATCATATATATGACGGAAGCGGGAGAAAGTCCGGACCCGGCAAATGACTTCCTGGTTAAACTGTCGAAAATGAAGATCCCGGTTCTCCTGGTGATCAACAAGATAGACCTGAGCAACCCCGAGAAACTCGATGGTCTGACGGAAATCTGGGGCCAGGTCCTTCCTAAAGCCGAGATCATTCCCGTCAGTGCTCTGGAAAAGTTCAATATTCAATATCTTTTCAGGAGGATCACAGAACTGCTTCCCGAAGCTCCGCCCTATTTTCCCAAGGATGCACTGACCGACAAATCGGAACGTTTCTTCACAGGAGAGATTATCAGGGAGAAAATCCTTTTGAATTACAAAAAGGAGATCCCCTATTCCGTGGAGATCGAGATTGAATCGTTTAAAGAGGAGGAAGCCATCATCCGGATCAGGGCCCTGATCTATGTCGAAAAAGAGAGTCAGAAAGGAATAATTATCGGGCACCAGGGATCAGCACTGAAGAAGGTCGGGCAGGAATCGCGCCTGGAAATGGAGCAGTTCTTTAATAAAAAAGTGTACCTTGAGCTTAATGTGAAGGTAAAGAAAGACTGGAGGAATAATGAGCTCCAGCTGAAGAAATTCGGTTACAGGTAAAAAGCGGAATATGGGAAACATTGTCGCCATTGTAGGAAGACCCAATGTAGGTAAATCCACCCTGTTCAACAGGCTGACGGAGTCGCGCCATGCCATTGTGGATGAGGCCAGCGGTGTGACCCGTGACCGGCATTACGGTCGGGTGATCTGGAACAGAAGGGAATTCAGTGTCATTGACACCGGTGGATATGTCACCAATTCCGATGATGTTTTCGAGGAAGAGATCCGCAAACAGGTGCTGCTGGCGATTGAGGAGGCCGATGTGCTCCTCTTTGTCGTCGATGTGATCAGCGGGATCACCGATCTGGACGAAACCATTGCCGACATGCTCAGGAGGGTCAACAAACCGGTGCTGGTGATTCCGAATAAGGTTGATAATTCCGACCGGCTTTACGATTCCTCACAGTTTTACAGCCTGGGTTTCGGGGACCTCTTCCCTATTTCGTCGATCAACGGCAGCGGTACCGGGGACCTGCTCGACAGGGTCACGGCTCTTTTTACCAAGGAAGATTCGGATCCGGAGGTTGAACTGCCGAGGATAGCGGTAGTCGGGAGGCCCAATGTTGGCAAGTCTTCCCTGGTCAATGCCCTGATCGGTGAGGAAAGGAACATCGTGACCCCTATTTCGGGTACAACACGCGATTCGATCTATACCCGTTACAACAAGTTCGGGCACGATTTCTACCTGGTCGACACCGCCGGACTGCGAAAAAAAGGGAAGGTGCATGAAGACATTGAATTTTATTCGGTGATGCGTTCGGTCAGGGCCATTGAGAACAGTGATGTCTGCCTGCTGATGATTGATGCCACGGTGGGTATTGAAAGCCAGGATATCAACATCTTCCATCTTATCGAAAGAAACAGCAAAGGAGTGGTGGTCCTGGTGAACAAATGGGACCTTGTTGAGAAGGAAAATGCCACGCTGAAGCAAATGGAAAAAGAGATCCGCAGCCGGCTGGAGCCCTTTTCGGATGTCCCGCTGATCTTTATTTCGGCGCTCACCAAGCAAAGGATCCACAAGTCACTGGAAGAGGCCATCGAGGTCTATAATAACCGGAGGAAGAGGATTCCGACAGCGGAACTGAATGAGGTCTTCCAGGAAATCATTGAGGCCTACCCTCCTCCGGCATGGAAGGGTAAGTATATCAAAATCAAGTATGTAACCCAGCTTCCCACCTATTCTCCGTCTTTTGCCTTTTACTGCAACCTGCCGCAGTATGTAAGAGAACCCTATAAACGTTACCTGGAAAACCAGCTGAGAAAACGTTTCAACTTTACCGGTGTGCCGGTGAAGATCTTTATGAGGAAAAAATAGGCGCGATTTTTGCATATCTTTGTCTGCCATGAAGAGGTACAGATACATCCTTGCACTTGCGGTGCTGCTGTTTTCCGGCTGCAGGGAGCCTGTGACCTATCCCGATGAACCGGTGATCTCATTTTCTGATTTCTACCTCTATATCACCGAGAACGAACTCGGAGTGCAGACGCTTACCGGCGACCTGGTGTTCGGTTTTACCGATGGGGACGGGAATGTTGGCCTGGAGGCTATCAGTGATTCGCTGACCCTGTTACTGCCCGATACCGTAATCTATAACCTGTTCCTGCAGACCTATGCCATGGAAAACGGCGGTTTTGTAAAGGTGCCGGAAGAGGAAGGCGGTCTTTCGAAATACAGGATCCCTTACATGGATAAATCACCACTGAACGGAACGATCACCATCAAACTGGAATATCCCATCATAGCCTACGACACCCTGTTTTACACCTTTTATATTTACGACAGGTCGTATAACAGGAGCAATACCGATTCTTCCTACGTGATTGTATTTACCGGGATATCCACCAACGGCGACTCCGTTCATTTCGGAGCCCGTTAGCCGGTCAGAGTTTCACACCCATAAACAGTACGTCGTCGACCTGCTCAAGATCCTCCTTCCAGAGGAAGAAGTTGCTCTTGATATAGTTGTACTGCTCTTCCATGGGCTTGTCGTGAATATCGCGAAGCAGGTTCTTAAGCCTTACCATCTTGAACTTCCTGCCCAGCGGACCACCAAACTGATCGGGATAACCGTCGGAGAACATATAAATAATATCGCCTTTTGAGAGCTGAAATTCTTCGTATTCGAAAGCTTTCTCATCGGATCCTTCTTCCACGAGGCCTCCCACGGAACTCCTGCTGCCTTTAACATAGATCTGCTCTCCTCCCTTATAGATGATAACCGGTCGCATGGCCGAACTGACCCTGAAACGGAAGGTATTCAGGTCGATCTCCGCCACAATAATATCCATCCCGTCGTTCGAACCCACCGATTCCACATTCTGGTTCAGGGCGGTTCTCACTTCGTTATCGAGGGTGGAAAGAACATCGGAGGGGGTTTTCACACCGGGTCTCAGGCAGATATCCTTGATCAGCGTGGTACCGATCATCGACATGAAGGCCCCGGGCACGCCGTGACCCGTTGAGTCGGCACAGACAATGATGAAGCGGTTATTGTCGAGTTTGTCGTACCAGTAAAAATCGCCGGAAACGATATCCCGGGGCTGGTAGAACACAAAGCTTCCGCCGAAAGTCTCATGCAGTTTTTTGATTGGCGGAAGTATGCTGGCCTGGATGCGCTGCGCGTAGTTAATACTGTCGGTAATATCCCTGTTCTTGTTTTCGATCTCTTCTTTCTGCAGGATCACCTCCCGGGTACGTTCATCGAGCTGCTGCTGCAGGTATTCCTGAATGGCTTTCTGGTTTCTCTCCCTTACCTTAAGGATAATGAAGAACACCAGGATGAAAAAGAGGATGACAGACACCACAAACCACCATGCTTTCCAGACCGGAATTTTCACACTGATGCTCAGTTCAAGGGGCACTTCGTTACAGTTACCGCTCCCGTCACATGATTTAAGCCTGAAAGTATAATCGCCATCTTCAACGCGGCTGTAGAAAACGGAGGTGTTGCGGGTAGGTTCCGACCAGTCGTCGTAGCCGTCGAGCATATACTGGTAGCTCACCTGTTCAGGATTGACAAGGTTGATACCGACATAGTCGATACGGATCTTGTAGATGCCATATGGCAGCCGGATAGGCTGTGTGGGATCATAGGACACATCGTTAATCCTAATGTCGGTTATGCTGAGCCGTGGGGGGATGGTATCGACCCTGGCCTGGTTCGCATCATAAATGATCAGTCCGTCGTTGGTACCGAAATAGACCTTGTTATTCCTGCCCGTAGAAATGGCATTATGGTAAATATCGGAGGTAAAGCCTGCTTCCTTGTCAAAACTGGCCACCCGGCCGACTGTTGTCATGATCTTGCTGAGGCCCAGCCGGTGACCGACCCAGATATTTCCCTCGGGATCAAGTCCGACCGCATAGCAGAAATTGGAACGAAGGCCATTTTCCGTGGTAAAGTATTTCAGGGTGGTATCCGGCCCAAACATAAATAAACCGTCGCCATTGGTCCCGGCCCATATATTGCCTTGACCATCAGGGACAAGGGAAAGGAATTCGAGTTTAGGATCATTGTCGATCTTCCTGGAATATTCCTCATCGAGGCAGAAAAGTCCACTGGTGCGGGTAGCCAGCCAGACCCTGCCTTCCGGATCCACATAGATATCATTTATCAGGTTATGGGGCAGACCGTTCGTGGTATTGAAATGTTTTCTTTCCAGGGTGGAAATATCCATGGAATATACGCCGTTGTTGGAAGCCACCCAGATCAATCCCGGTGCGCCATCGATGGCATTAATGTTGTTTTCCAGGGAATTATTTGATCGGAATACCTGCTGAACGGTATTTGATCCGTTCTTTTTCCGGTACAGACCGTTCTGGGCCGTTCCTATCCACAGATCGCCATTGCTGTCGTTGTATAACGCTGTAACGATATCGGAGGGCAGTCCGTTGGGAGCCGAGATCACCGAAAGCACTTTGTCATACGACTGTAGTTTCATGGCGATCTTCCCTTTTCCGCCAAACCAGACCCTGTCGCCTTCGGCCAGTACTGAAGTGATGTCGGGCATAAATTTCCGGTCGCCGAAATCATAGAAAAGGAAAGCCTGGTCGCGTAATATGGCAATGCCATGACCCTGGGAGGCAAACCAGTGGTTTCCCTCGGCATCGATATAGATCTCTTTGATATAATTATCGGGCAAGCCTCCTGTTTCACCGGCTGTAAAGGTTTCTTTTGCTGACAGTTTCCCGGATTCATCCAGATCGAAGCGATAAACGCCATATCCGTAATCAGCAATCCAGATCTTTGAACTGCTTTCAAAATCAACAGAAGAGACACTTGCATATTCAAGTCCCTGATCCACACCTGCTTTCTCCACGATAAAATCCGACACACTGTTTCCCTGCCCGTTGATCCGGTAGAGGCCCTCATCTGCTGTTCCAATCCACCAGGCTCCGTAAGGCCCCTGTTTTATGACCTGTACCTGTGTATAGGCAATCTCGCTGAAATCACCGGAATGAACATAGGAGTCGCCCTGTTTTACAAAAAGACTCAGGCCATCGAAGGTACCCATAAGGATATTCCCCTCGCCGGTGAAGGCAAACGAAGAAAGGTTAATACCCTCGAATGGTTCTGTTACGGCGCTCAGTGAATTTTCACGGTCAACCCTGATCATCCCTGTTCGTTGTGTAATCAGGCAGACCCTTCCTTCGGGATCTTCGGCAATCGCATTGATACTTGAACGAAGAGTATCGGGCACCGGGACCAGGTGGAAATGATTGTTCTCAAAATACACCGCTGAACCATCCATATAGCCAAACCAGAGGCGTCCGCGACTGTCAAGGAAACTGGTATTGGCCACCGACGAAGGAAGGGTATCTCCCATAAACTGGCTGGTAAATCTTACCCCGTCAAAGCGACAGATCCCTTCAGAGGTGGTGATCCAGAGAAAACCATTCTTTCCCTGATTAATGGAATAGGTCGATTCATGGATCAATCCGTCGCGGATCCCAAAACTTGTAAACTGGTAGGATTGCGCCTGCCCGTTCCGGGCGAAGGGCATAAGTGACAGGGCAAGTCCTAGAAGGATGCTGAAATTTCGTTTGACCTTTCTCAATTTGGTGATTTCTTGGTTGCACTTATGGAGTACTTATACTTCGGTACCCCACCGATCGGGCTCGTGTAGAATGCCACAGTCTCGTTGTACTGGTTCCTCACATTGACCACAACATTATTATTTTTCACTACCGGCTTCTTTGATTTTACGAACTGGAAATCCCACGACGTCTTGTGCTCTTCGTCCATCACTTTCAACTCATCCTGGGCCCACACATCTTCGGCTGAAACGCCAACCTTTTGCCCCTGACGGGCAACAGATACAACAATGATATTCCCGTCGGTATCCCAGTCAAAATTTGAAAGTTTGACGGAGACTGTTTCTTCATCGATATACGGATAGATATGAGAAACTTCAAAGGGATCGTTGTGCATGCGGAAGGAGTACTCGTATGCAAAGGCATTGGCTCCCTCAATGGGAATATTTTCCGTACCGCTGGTACTCAGGTAATAATTATACATATTGCCGTCATCGCCGGCCACACCTTCGCAGATCACTTTAAATACATAACCGTCGAACATATCTACATATTCGCCCTGAGCAGGATCAAAAGGGCCGAAGGTGAACCAGTTATTATCGTAACGGGGATTTTCACTGAAGATCTTGGTCGCCAGGAGCACGCCGCTTTTGTAATTCCCGATGGGACTTGTTTCCCGGGCGTCATCATCCGACCAGCAGCCTTTGCCTCCAAAGACTTCATAGGAACAGCGTGTATTCCATGCCCCTGCAATCTCATCGATCTGTCCGCCGATGTCGGGGTCAAAAACCCGAATGAAAACCTGCTGATTAAAGCTTTTGGGAACCAGGAAGAAGAAGGCCTGGGAAAAGTCATCATCGCCCCAACTGGGCTCTGCCGTATTTCCAAAGGTCATAAGATGTGGAATATTTTCCTCCACGTTGGGTACCGGCTGTGCGTATATGCTAATGGTAATCAGTGATATAGCCAGAATTAATATTTCCTTTTTCATAATCTGTCGAAATAATCTATTACCTTTTAGCTTTCCGGTTACAAAATCTGTACCATCACAATGCCGATAAAAATACTTCAGAATTTAGTAATCCCATACTAATTCGGCGGAATAATCACTATTTGTTTGAAATTTGCCTTTTTCAGGGGGGTATCCTTTCTGTTCGCAACTTTCTCAGTAACACCCAGGATCACTTTATATTTACCCGGAAAGAGGTAGGTATGTCGTGTCTCGATCCCTTCAGCCCGTTGCCCGTCACCAAAGTCCCAGAAGTAGCTGTCGATCTCGAAGCCTGGCAGGTTGGTCTTTCTTGCATCAAATCTCAGCTCCAAACCCACATATCCTGTATCGGGGCAGGTGATATAAGCCTGGATAATATCCTCAAGGAAGAGCTGGTAGCTGGCCTGATTCTCCATCAGCGAATCGGTGAGTTTGTTATACACATTGAATCGCAGGTCATAGAGGCCCGGTCCAGGGAAACAGTAATCCACTTCGCGCCCTTTCAGGGTAAGGGTATCATTGATCAGCCAGGAATAGTCATAAAGTGAATGATCAGCCGTATCGGCACTGTTCTCCTTCAGGAGGTAACAGAATTCATTAAGCTGCTGTTCCCGTGGATTCTCGAATTCCGGCAGGTCGCTGTAGAAATGGAAAATATCCTTTGAACCCCGGCGTGCAGAAACAAAAAAACCACTCTGAAAATCATCCGACATGACGAGGGAATAATCTTCGGAAGCAGAGTTAAAGGGATCTCCAAGCTTCTGTGGGGGGAGCCAGCGACCATTGACCTGTTCGGTCATAAAAATATCCTTTCCTCCCCTGTTATCATGTCCTTCCGAACAGAAATACAGACGTCCGGATGAATGAGCATAGGGGTAAAAATCATTCTGCGGGGTGTTCACCTGATTTCCAAGGTTGACCGGTGTGGTCCACTGACCATTGACTTTCTCGGAAACATACAGATCCAGTCCTCCGTTGGAATCGGGAAAATTCGCGGCAAAAAACAGCCTTCGGCCATCACGAGAGAAGCAGGGAGAGAAGAAATTCACCTCCGGGTCGTTAAATTCGAATTCCCTGATGTTGATCCATTTTTCCCCGTCGTAATCGGCAAAGTACAATCCGGAATAGCCGTTACTGTTCCGGTCGGCGGAAGAGTTATCCGCCTCATACATCCTTGTGTAACACATCGTCGATTCGTCGGGTGTAAAAGTCACGGGTCCATCGTGGAGATCGGAAGCCAGTTCGGGCGCAAACTCCTTCGGCGCTCCCATTTTTTGCCAGTCGGCATCATAGGTGGCTGAATAGCGGTGAAAGAACAATCTTTTATCCGCATCGGTTTTGCTTACGATTGAATTCTGAGGCCTGTTGGAGCTAAAGATCAGTACGTTCTCGAAAAGTACAGGAGCGTCCTCATCCAGGTTGTCTGAGCTCACCGGGAGTTTGGTTTCCCTGTAATAACTCTGTCCCGATGCTGTTTGCGGCATCAGGACAGAGCAGAGCAACAATATGACTGGTAGTCTGTACATAAAATCAATAATAGAAAGGACTGTCTGCAGCAATGATCTTCCGGTATTCCCATCTGAGCACCAGTTCGTGCGACCAGGAATACAGGTTCGATACAGCGCCAAGTGAAAAATCGGCGGCATAACCTATCATCAGCTGGTTGCTTACCTGGATATCAAACATGAACGACAGGGCATTGGAGGATTTCCATGTTACCCCTGTCCAGATAAATTCGTCAAACAGCCCGGCATTCAGACTGATCATAAAGTTTTTCACCGGCCACCCGTTGTAATAGGTAAAAAACGTTGGCATCAGTTTGAAATTACTTCCCAGGTTAAAGGTATATCCCCCGCTCAGAAAAAAGGTGTAGTCGCTGAAACTATGACCGGGCAGGTTGCTGGAATCCGGCATTGAAAGGAACCTAGGCACAGACAGGGCCACAAAGTATTTCTCGTTGTAATACAGTGCTCCGGCACCAAAATTCGGTATGGTTTTGGTTTCCACCTCCACCGGAAAGCTGGGATCGTCGGGATCAGGGAGAGAGACCGAACTGTAATCGGTCCTTCTGCTTTCCAGCCCGGCTTTCAGTCCAAGAGACAGGCGTCCGCCGCCGATCCATATCCTGTAGGCATAGTTCAGGTTTAATTCAAAATTTGAATTAAACGGATTGCTCAGGCCCCCTTCCTGTTTGGAAGACAGGGCCAGCCCCAGGCCGATCTTGTCATTCTTCAGGGGGGTGTGTATTGCAAGATGCTCGAAATAAGGACTTGAGCCGGAGCCACTGAATTTATTCCTTACAAACATACTTCCGCTCAGTGCATCGTAGGAGCCGGCAAAAGCCGGATTAAAGTAGAGCCAGTTCCACTGGTAGGAACTCAGGTCGGGCGGATCCTGTGCTTTAAGCAGGAAAGGTATCATCAGGCATACTATGAATACCAGCTTCTTCATCCTCTACTTTGTTTTTACAATAATATAGCCTTTATCCGGCTGGAGTTCCTGCCCGTCTTTCCATCTCCTGATCCAGAAATAATAAGTCCCTTCCGGTACAACGTTTCCGTTCTCACCCGTACCGTCCCAGAGTTTAAGTTCATCCTCCACGGTCCCCTGGGTGATCAGATCGGAGGGATCGACCATGTCCTGGGTGATGGTTCTGACCGGTACTCCCCATGAATTAAAGATATGCATTTCAAATTCATCCACGTATTTCAGTCCCAGAATGACATAGTAATCATTGATCCCGTCGCCGTTGGGAGAAAATCCCCCGAAATACTTCACATCATCCCGGATGATGGCAACTTCGTCGGCAGATAGCGGACAAACCCCGTTCAGTACATTCCATCTGAAGATCACTGAGTCGTTGAGCGTCAGACCGGTAACCATGGTGAATGGATCCAGGCTGTCGGCCAGCGTTCCTGTACCGGATACCACGCTCCACCAGCCCTCTCCGGCAGTGGCCGGATCGGCATGCAGGGTGGTCTGGTCGTTGAAAGACAGGATAATATCCTCCCCAGCAAAAGCCGGATCAGGTTTTTCGAAGAAAGTGAGGGTGGTCTGGTCGGGTTCACCCGGGCAACGGGGTGAAACACGGGTAAACTTCAGGGTATAGGTGCCGAACTGGGACGGCTGGTTCACAATCCGGGCCACACCGTTCCCGGCATGAATATCGTCGAAGAAAAGGCTTCCCGGCCCTGAGACAAACTCCCATGTTCCGGTTCCGTTATCAGGCTTTGTGGTGAGGGTGAATACGGTATCGCATACTTCACTGTCGCGGGTGAGGATTTCGGCCACCGGGGTCTGGTAAACCCTCAGGGTCACGGTGCCGAAAAGGCTGTCGGGCGTGGCACTGCATCCGTTCCCGTCGGTCAGGGCTACAAGGGTATAGACGTAGGTCAGGGAATCGTCAGTTTCCGGGCTTACCTGAATGATTGCAGGGGTAGCTGCCAAACCGTTGACAGTTGTCTGCCCGGTGATCTGGTCATCATAAGTCAGGCTCCAGCCCGGTTCACCCCGGAGGCTGACTACCAGGCCGGCTTCAGTACCTTCGCAAATAGTATCGGTATAGCCAGCGAGGTCGGCCCGGGGAAGCTGGTGGATCAACAGGCTTACCTCCGGTGTCGTGTCGGCACATACTCCGGAAGTTACAATTCTTCGGTAATACCTGGGTGTTATCAGTGCTTCTGGCTGATAATCCTCTCCTCCCGCAGTCTGTGCCGGTGGGCCATAGGCTGTCAGGTCGCTGCGCTCCTCCCATTTAAAAGTGTAATTGCTTTCATCTCCCCCGGTAATAAGCGTTGCCGGGGTACCGTCGAGAGGATCGGGAGCGGTATTATAGCAGGTATAATGGAGGTAACCGGTTACTTCGTTGTTCCTCACACTGTCCTGCATCAGGCCTTCCCAGGCTATACTGGTGTCGCGGCAGATCCCGTTCAGCCCCGACCATACGATCCTGCGGAAATAGGTGGTGACTATTCTTTGACCGGGATCATAGTCTTCCAGTGTAACGGTTCCGAAACCGGGCGTGTTCCAGTGCAGGGAATCGTTTTCACTTTGCTCCCATTTATAGGCATATCCCCCGTTACCGCCTGAAGGAAATGTCGCATTCAATAGCGGGAAGCCGGAACCTTCGCAGAGCAGTACTTCGGGGGTTGGGATCAGATTATTGACGATAACGGGAAGCACACTGATCTCGATTATATTGCTGGTATTCTTACAAACATCGTTCAGGCCCGATTTTACGATCCTCCGGAACCAGGTGGTGTCGTTCAGAACTCCCGGATCGAAGGGCACGTTGGAAGAGAACTGGGTTACCGAGTCCCAGCTTACAAGGTCGGTACTTTTCTGCCAGAGGTGCCGGTAGCTAAAATCGCCGCCCGTGGGGTTTGTACCCGTAAGGCCGGTTACATTGGTGCCGGCACAGACCGAATCGCTGGCCGAGACCGTATTGCTGCCGATGAGCGACAGTACGATAACCGACACGGTATTACTGGTATCCATACATTCATTCTGCAAGCCCGAAAGTGCGATGCGCCTGTAGAAAACCGAATCGGTAAGGGAGGGAGGGGGATAACTTTTCGTAGCCGCAATATCGGTGTAACTGCCATCAATTGCGTCAGACGACTGCCAGCGGTAGCGCCTGTCGGCGGGTAACCCGCCCGTTGGCACTGCGCCGTCGAGCTGATCGGGCGTATCGCTGTAGCAGATCACCTGTGAACTCCCGATCGTGTTCCCAAGGAGAGAGGAGAGCACGGTTATTTCGGCGATATTGCTGGTATCGTCGCAGACCCCTGCCGTGACTGCCCTCGCATAAAAAATGGTATCGGTAAGTGAGGGAGGGATATAGCCTTCATTAACCGTGGTTCCTGTTGCCTGGACCCAGGTTGAGCCATCACTGCTCTGCAGCCAGTGATAACTGTAGCTTGCCGGAACACCCGGGTAGGGACCACCACCGAGAACGGCTTTTGAAGCCAGCGGCAGCGGTGCAAGGCCATAGCATACGGTATCGGGGTCACCGATCAGGTTGCCGGTGATGCGTGGATGGACATTGATGGTGATCACGGGACTGGTATCCACCAGGCTTACTCCCGATTCAACGATCCTGCGGAGGTAAGTGGTATCGGAAAGCGGGGCGGTAAAGGTAAAATCTCGTCCCGTTGCTCCCGGAACTTCAGCCCAGGCGGTGCTGTTTGTTCGGAAGAGCCATGAATAGATATATGAACCCGGACCGTTTCCCCCCTTGGGTTCGGAGCCGATTACCGGGTCGGGAATCACATCGGCACAGACAGTCGTTCCTTCCGGAACCGTATTGAACAGGAAGCCCCTGAGCGGAATCTTCAGATCCCAGATCACGGATGGTTTTCCTCCTTCGGTTGCTCCGAAGGTTTTGTTCCTGGGGACATAAATACCGGGACGTCCGGCCGTGGTATCATCTATAAAGAGATCGGGCTGAAAAAATCCGGAGAGCCAGTAGGCTCCTCCACCTCCACCACCACCCGGACCCGTGGTATCGGCCGGGTGGTTGGTATTACCGCCATTGCCTCCATGGGCAAAAATACTTAAACCGGTGATAATGGAAGCATCCATTACAATGGCTCCGCCACCTCCGCCACCGCCACCAGCAGCTGTTGCCGTGGATGTGACACTGGCACCGTTGGCAATGATGTGATGACCGTTCCCGATCAGCGAATCAGTGACAATCACCACGATGCCACCACCGTCGCCTCCGGGTGTGGAGCTTTTCCCGCTGCCGGGATTCTGCGTGCCCGTACCGCCTCCCCCGCCCAGAAAGATGCGATTGGCATAAAGACCGATATTGGTATAATAGCCTGAAAGCTCGTAACCTCCCATCCCGTTGGTCACTGCACCGGGCTGACATTCGGCGTAACTCTCATTTCCGCCGGCACCTCCAGGCCTGTAGTTCCCGCCGCCGGCACCGCCTGAATACCTTCCGTTGCCGCCGCCGCCGCCGTTAATATTCCTTCCTCGGCCCCGAAGCAGGTGAAAGGAGGAATCGGCAATCCCCTCTCCTTTAAATCCGGCGCTGTCGGTGGAACTTTCAGGGAAAAAGGTATGGGCATAGCCAATGAGATCGGCCAAAGAGCAGTTGCCCGTGTAGGCTTCCGTTCCCATCCTGCCTCCGAGAAAGCCCTTTCCCGTTACATCGATATTGGCCTGCAACTCCAGGGTACGTTCCACATAGATCGCGAGTACGCCTCCCGTTCCGCTTGCCGGGTCCCAGTCTTTGGCGGTGAGGGTCGAGGTAACCCGGGCCCTGCGATAGGAAGGAACCCGGATAAGCTGACCCATCTCGCCGGAGTGGTAGGGATTGGTCATTTCGGGCAGGGTGGAGTTCAGGAAGATCAGACGACCGGCAGCCTGTATGCTGTCGATCTTCATAATGGCATACTTACCTGTACTGTAACGGTTGTTACCGATCTTGCCGTCGTCGCCCGGATCAATATCGATATCAGCACCTTTAACCTGGTAGATCATCACGGTATCGCCCGGTGAAAAACCGGTAACATCGGCAACCCTTACCGAATCATTGTTCAGATTGCTGATACCGTAGATCGCCTCAATGGGAGTGTAGATATTGACAATACCCTGAATATCTATCTGACCTGCAAGAGGTTGAAGAGAGTATAACAGGACGGGCAGAAAATAATATTTTATATTCCGGAACCTCAAGTCAAGATCAGGATTGTGTTTAAAAATCAGTTTCTAAGATAATAATTTTTATTTATCACCCATCCAGAAGTTCTTCACACTTTCCGCCTGTCCTTTCCGTATCTGTTCTTCAGCCTGATCCAGCCATTCCTTATGTTTTCCGCAGTAATGGCATGCTTCCTCGTTCCCCGTGTTCCAAGCAGGTAGGAAAAGGGTTTGAACACTTCCACATGTTCACCCATGATCCGGATCATGGCCAGGAAAGGGATCACGGCAAACATGCCGGGCAAGCCCCAGATCATTCCTCCTCCGATAACACCCAGGATAATGATCATCGGGTTCAGGTTGAGAGCGCTGCCCACAATATTGGGTGTGAGGATATTGTTTTCAGTAAACTGCGCAATAAAGAATACGATCAGGATCCTGACCGACTCAATGGGTGCATCACCTGTCAACAGGGTAAAAACAAAGGGTAAGGAATAACCGATAATGGTACCGAAATACGGAATATAATTGAAGAGTGCGGCAATCACACCAAACATCAGCGGGAAGCGTGCGCCGGCGATCCACAGACCAAAGAAATTCAGGAAAACCATGACCAGGACTACAGTTGACATCCCCCCCATAAAACGGGCCACAACCACCGACATATCGCGGAGAACTCCCACGGCGATCAGTTTCTTGTGGGGAGGAACCAGCTTGAGCAGGAATTCTGCCAGTTTGGTCCGGTAATAGAGGAACAGGAAGATATACACAGGCAGGATGCCGATACGGAAGATGGTGCCGGCCGTGGTGGAAAACAGGTTGTTGAGAAAGGTCCCTCCCATCTCAAACATTCCCT
>JBMOLL010000016.1:0-21935 GCA_049325415.1 Bacteroidota bacterium
CGTCATGAAAGTAATCGCGCTCAATGAAGTAGAAAAACGAAAAGTGGAAATGAACGGTGCGGAGAAAGCCTGGAAACAGATGCCTTTGTCAGCTGCCGACGGGGTTCCCGTATATTCTTACCGGGTTTTTACCGTTGAACCGGGTGGCTACACCCCTTATCACAGCCATCCCTACGAACATATGAACTTCATCATCGAAGGTTCCGGGGCCCTGGTCAATGAGCAGGGAGAAGAAACTCCCCTGAAAGCAGGTGACTTTGCACTGGTCATGCCCGATGAAAAACACCAGTACCGGAACAAGGGCGATAAGCCGTTTAAAATGATCTGTGGGGTTCCGAAGGAATTTGAATAAAAAACCTTTCCTGCTTACTGTCTATCCGACAGACTGCTGCACCGGCCAGGGACTGTCCGTTTTCCGTAAAATGAAAAAATCGTAACCCGCTGCAGGATCATTTTCTTTTTTGTTTCCCTATCTTAGGGCTTTGCCAAAACAAAATCTGCATGAAAATACAATTCCTCGGTGCGGCCCGCGAAGTCACCGGCAGCAAGCACCTGATCACCACGCAGCAGGGAAAGAAGATCCTGCTCGATTGCGGAATGTTCCAGGGTAAGGGACAGGAGACCGAAGCGCTCAACAAAAACCTGGGTTTTGACCCGGCGGAGATCGACCATCTGATCCTGTCGCATGCCCACATCGACCACTCCGGACTGATCCCCTACATTTACAAACTGGGCTTCCGGGGTTCCGTGATCTGCACGAATGCCACGCGCGATCTCTGCGCGGTGATGCTGGCCGATGCCGGTTTCATCCAGGAACAGGATACCTACTACTTCAACAAAAAAAGAGCCATGCAGGGGCTCGACCCGGTTGAACCGCTCTTTACCAAAGCCGATGCCCAGGCCTGTATGCAACTGTTCATCGGGGTGGCCTACGACCGGAAATTCAGGATTGATGACCATTTACGGGTCCTCTTTACCCAGTCGGGGCACATGCTCGGCAGCGCCGTTGTCAGCCTTCTGTTTAAGGAGGATGGCCGGGAAAGATCGCTGGCCTACACCGGCGATATCGGGCGCCCCTCCAACCGGATCCTGGCCCATCCGCGTCCTTTTCCACAGGCCGAGGTACTGATCACCGAGTCGACCTATGGCGACCGGCTACACCAGGACAAGAAAGAATCGGAAGATGCCCTGCTGAAAATTATGGAAGATACCTGCCTCCGGAAAGGCGGGAAACTGATCATCCCCTCGTTCAGCGTCGGCCGGACCCAGGAAATTGTTTACACCCTGAACAATTTTTACAATGAGAAACGGCTGCCGAAGATCGACATCTATGTCGACAGTCCGCTGGCCGTCAATGCCACCGAAGTTTTCCGCCTGCATCCGGAATGTTTCAACGAAGAGGTCCATGAAGTGATGGAAAATGATCCCGACCCTTTCGGCTTTAACAGTCTGTTCTATATCCGGAGCAAGGAGGATTCAAAAAAGCTGAACGATCTGAAAAGACCCTGCGTGATCATTGCCGCTTCGGGCATGATGGAAGCGGGAAGGGTGAAGCACCATCTGGCCAACTCTATTTCCGATCCCGCCAATACGGTTCTGGCTGTGGGATATTGTGCGCCCAGGACCCTGGGGGCCCGCCTGCTGAACGGCGAAAAGGAAGTTTCCATTCATGGCTGGAAGCATGAGGTGAAGGCCGATATCCTTCGGCTGGAATCCTTTTCGGGTCACGGCGACTACCAGGAGATGATCGCCTACCTCGGGTGCCAGGATAAGAAAGCCCTGAAGAAACTGATCCTGGTTCACGGGGAATTTGAGACCCAGCAGGGATATGAAAAGCACCTGGAAGAAGCCGGATACAGCAATATCTTTATTCCTGCAGCAGGCGAAGTCATCGAGATCTGAGTTCCTGTCCAGCGGTTCAGTTATGGTTCTCCTCTTCCTTTTTATGGTGGATCCGGCTCACCCACATATCCACCTTTAAAAGGAAAAAATTGATGACCACCACCAAAACGGCTGAAATTGCTGCCTCGGTGTATTTTCCGGTAGCCGACAGGCATCCGATGGCCGAGCTGCACCAGATGGTAGCAGCCGTGGTCAGTCCCTGCACACTGACTCCCTGGTGAATAATCACCCCGGCTCCCAGGAAACCGATCCCTGTAACAATCTGGCCCACAACGCGTGTGGCATCCACGCCGCCGCTGTCCGACAGGTTGATGGAGATCAGCACATACAGGGCAGAGCCCAGAGCCACAAGGGCATTGGTACGAATGCCCGCGCTTTTATTGGAATACTGCCTTTCAAATCCGATGAGAAAGCCAAGGCCGCTGGCAACCAGCGCACGGATAATAAATACGGTAAGTTCCATCCTGTCGATTTTTTTCTAAAAATACCTGTTTTTTCGAAATTTACTATAAAGACCCTTCGGTCTTATCAACCGGCACCGGATGGTGTCCCACCCTGAATTTCAAGGCAGTTCGGAAGAAGAAAAGCAAAATTTTGTAACTTAGCCTGCTAACCTGTCTTTCGGTCGAGGAACATAAATATTGAAGCGAGAAAACATGAAAAATATATTCAGCCATCCGTGGTTTAGGATTTTTTTGGCTTATCTCCTGTTTGGAATCATTTATATCTATTTTTCCGACAAGTTGGTGAACCTTATGGTCAACAACGCAGAGACCCTTACGCGGATACAGACCATAAAAGGTTGGCTGTTCATCCTGGCGTCAGCTCTCCTTATTGCCTGGCTTGTCAGAGAAGAAACCCATAAACAGGACCGGCTGAATACGGAACTCTCAGAGAGAGTGGAGCAGCTTAAGGAACTGAATAATGCCCTCGACACCGCACGCAAAGCAGCCGAGGAGAACGACCGGCTTAAAACAGCCTTCCTGAATAACATGAGCCACGAGATCAGAACGCCGCTGAACGGAATAATCGGCTTCTCAAGCCTGCTTGCCGACGAGACCCTCGGTGCGGAAAAAAAATCCAGATACGCCGGGATCGTTCGTTCTTCGGGTAATCAGCTTACCCGCACCATCGATGATATCCTGGATATCTCCAAAATCGAATCAGGACAACTGCAGCTCGTCAGTGAAGAATTCGACCTTCATGATTTCCTGGATACCATTATACAGTATACGCGCGACAGGATCAGGGAAAGTGACAAAAATCTCAGCATTGAAACCGAAAAGGATTTCGCTTCCTTTCCCACAAGGGTTCTTTATGATCGCTCCAGGCTCTTTCAGATTCTGACGCATATTCTGGATAACGCGGTTAAATTTACATCGAAAGGCGTAATCAGGATCAGTTGCAGGATCAGCGGGGATAAACTGGAGTTTGCCGTCTCAGACAGCGGTCCGGGTATCTCCCCGGAAGATCATCTGAGGATTTTTGACCGTTTCGTCCAGTGCCATAATGAAGAAATAAAGGCTGTTGGAGGAAACGGGATCGGCCTGACCATTGTCAGGGGGCTGGTTGAACTGTATAAAGGAGAGATTCTCCTGAGATCAGAACCCGGCAAAGGTTCTGAGTTTACCATCACACTGCCCTTTGTGGAATCGACCTTTGAAAAAAGAAAGGAATATGCGGGCCGGGAACTGGAGCGTTTTGCAGGGAAAACCGTGCTTATAGCCGACGATGTCGACACCAGCAGTGCCTTATTAAAGGAGATCCTCGAAGGCATCGATGTAAAGGTAATCCTCGCCACCAATGGCGAGGAATGCGTGAAACTGTTCAGCGAAGAACCATCGGTCGATCTTGTTCTGATGGATATCCTGATGCCGGTGATGGACGGTTATGAGGCAGTAAGGATCCTGAAAAAGATTAAACCGGGCGTTCCTGTTATTGCCCAGACCGCCTATGCCATGCAGAACGACAGGGTAAAAGCACTTGCTGCCGGATTCGATGACTATATCCCGAAACCGATCAGCAGGAATCTTTTGATGACTATGCTGAACAAACTTCTGTAAGCCTTGTGCTGCCTGACCCGGATCAGAAGGGCAGATAAACCCCCAGTGAGTACATCAGTTCGAAACCATACTCATAAAAGGTCAGGTAATTGTAATCCACCTGGTATCCTCCCCCGATCGAGGCCTGCAGGATCTTTTTTGCACGGTACACAAAGGTAACCCCTACAAGGCTCTGGGTATAGGTGGCTCCCAGTCCCTGGTGCCAGTAACCCAGGTTAATATAGGATGACCGCGTGGTGGGTTTAAAGTGGTAATTCAATCCGAAACCGAAAGCTTTATAACCCACACCTCCCTGGACTCCAAAACCGCCGCTGATGAGGCGTTCGTAATCAACACCGATCAGTGCCCCTCCGCCATGGAAGATGCCGAGCGTAACCGCATTCACTTCGTCACTGACCACAGGATTCGACCTGGAGATATCTACCTTTACCTGTGCACTCAGCACAGATACGGCGAGTATCGCGGTAAGGACCAGAAATAATTTTTTCATATACTTGAGTTGTCAGGTTAGAGTTAATGCAAATTAGCAAAAAAAACAATACTTCCAAAAAGCTCTGGAAGTACCGTTATGCCAGCCGTCCATAAAATTACTGGCTTCTTCCCTGGCGCCAGGTATCGTCGAGACAGCGGACAAAGGACTTCAGAACGAAGGTCCGCCCGGAGGCCTTGTGAGTAACAACCAGATCTTCACCCTTCAGTTCATAGGTAGTTTCCTTACTGATCTCGTTCCCATCGACCCTCAGAAAATACGTTCCATCGGGAGTGGCTTTCCATGAGAAATTAACCGGTGCAGTGCCTGATTTAGCCGCAGTGGTGGTTACCGACTGAGTCCCGCTGCTCCCTCCGACTTTCTCGGCGGGCCGGACATTCCCGTCAAGATTTTTCACAAAATCCTTCAGCAGGTATTTCTTCCCCGTCGACTTGTGGGTAACCAGAAGATCGCCTCCCTTTTGTTCATACTCGGTATCCCTGCTCACATCGTTCCCGTCGAAATACAGCCAGTAATACCCGTCAGCACTTCCCTTCCAGGTTACCACCGGGTCGTATTCCGGCACGACTATATTTTCCGGTGCACTCGGATCGGGGACATAGTTCTCGGCCATCCTCAGCCGGCTGTCACGGTTGACCCAGTAATTCCTCAGCAGGTACTTTTTATTGGCCGGAACATAGGTAATAATGGCATCATTTCCGTTCTCGGCAAAGGTAGTGCCGTTGGTCACGTCCACATCGTTGATATAGAAACTGTATCCTTTAGAGCTGGCTTTCCAGGTGGCCACATCGGCTGCGGATGTTGTTTTAGAGGCGGCTTCACTGTTGCCCGCCGAACCATCGCCGAAGAAGGAAAAGTCCCCGATCAGCGAACTCGACTCCCAGGGCGTTTGTTTACCCTCGCTCTTGGCCACTACCTCAGCCCGTACATTCTTAAACACCTCTTCGACCTTCAGTCCGGGACGTTGCATCTGATAAAGCAGTTCCTGCGTATAAAGGCCATTCACTCCCGTACCGTCGGAAGCGACAGAACCCGGAGCAGTGGCATAGGCGATAAGGGTTCCTGTAGGAGCATTCATCGTAACAAGTCCCATCCGTGTATCCCTGAATGAGCGGGCGAAGGGATTGTTACGGCAGGCATCGAGGATCACAATATTTACCCTGGTATTGGCACTTTCCATCTGAGCCAGAACAAAACCCATATCCACACCTTCGTACTCCACATCACTTTCGGTACTTATAACCGAGTTGACCGGAATAATATAATTGAATCCGTTGACCTGGATGCCGTGCCCGGCATAATAGAAGAGCCCTGTACCGCCGGTTTTCAGTTTGAAACCGAATTCTCGGATGGCCTTTTTCATCTCATCCTTGTTGGAGAGGTTTTCACGCAGAATAACATCGAAACCGACGTTCCGCAGTACCCTGGCCATGGAACGGGCATCGTTAACCGTATTGTTCAGCGGCCCGGAGAGGTAATCGCCGTTTCCGATCACCAGCGCCACGCGGGATTCAGCCTGATCAGCCTCCCCCTGGGCACTGAGTGCGGCAGGGACCAGCAACAGGATCAATCCTACCAGTAATGACAATGCGTTTGTTTTCATCGGTGGTTTAATAATCCGGATTCAATGCAAGTTACAAAAAGAACCTCAATAATTATACGTTTCACGCTCCAAAAGGTTTCAACAAACAGGCATAATGTATTCATTTTCAAACCCTCATTATTTCCACCGGAATACCCCTCAGTGAATGCCGATCATCACGCCAAAACGTATCGGGCTCACCACATAATTATCTGCATCACTGATATAGTACCAGTTGTTTTCGAATAGTCCGAAAATTGATTCGGAGACCCTGGGCGAAAGGAATTCGGCAAACAGGGTGAAACTGAACCTCGCCCGCCCCAGTTCATCGCTGATGACATAATCCAGTCCGGTCTGACCGTTCACTCCAAGTGAAGTGTGATTGTAACTACCTTCCGGATCGCTTTGCCCCTCGCCCTGGTAAATTATATTCGAGGAATAGGTCCCGGCATATACGGCTATCCAGTAATTAAAGGGTGAAAAATTAAAATTATAGCGGGAAAAGATTCGTATGGCATAGACGTTATTTATCCGGTCAACATTATAGGCGTATGGGTCTGTATACAGACTTCCTGTCTGCTCAAGGACCCAGTCGCCCGTTGAACGTTGTCCGGCAAAAGCCACAGGAACGCTACTTTGAAAATAGCTGAGCCAGATCCCGAATTCCAGGTGCAGATCGGTGGGTTTGGATGCCCCGGCTGAGATGAACCAGCCGGGAGTTACCAGTTCATTGCCGTTTCGCAGGACAGTTGCATCAATATTTTCGGGGACCATGGGTACACTGTACCAGGTTTTATATTGCATTCCTCCCGACAGATAGAAATTGGTTCTGCTTGCTTTTTCCTTACGGGGCGCCACAACCTCCACCCCGATCACCACCGTCGAGTCGACCTGGGCCAACACCCCGACCCAGATACATGCCATCACCAGAACACTCAGGATTTTCTTCATAGCTTTAGCGCTTAGTTTCACTTCATATATAACTGCTTGCCAGCCAATATACTCTGCTAACGGAAATGAACCGGCATCAATGGTCTTATACGGGGTTAGCGGCAACAAGTTAAAAAAAGATTTCTTGGAATTCTGTTTCAATAATCCTACCTTGTTGCTAGAATACAAAAAAAAACAGCTTCAAAACAGTACAGTTGCTAACTTTAATCTTTATTTTTCTGTGTTCGTTGAAACATTTACTAATTTAGTCAAAATTATTTTCTTCAGGACAATAAGCAAAGCAGGGCAATGATTAAGGCAGCGGACCAGAAGGCGAAAATCCTCTATGTGGATGATACAGAAGCAAATCTACTGTTGTTTGAAGCATCGTTTGAAAAAGACTACACGATTTTTCTGGCTTCTTCAGGGGATAAGGGACTGGAAATACTACGATCAAACGACATTTCGGTCCTGATCTCCGACCAGCGCATGCCGGGCATGTCGGGTACGGAATTGCTGGAAATTGCAGCAGAAGAATTCCCCCATGTAATGCGTTTCATGCTTACTGCCTACACCGATTACGACACCGTGGTCGAGTCCATCAACAAAGGACAGATCTACGGGTTCTTTAATAAACCCTTTAAAGCCCGGGAAGTAAAAATGGCCATCAACAAGGCCATTGAGGTATATACCCTCCGGCAGAAAAATCAGCAGATGCTGACCCAGCTTGAAAATGCCAACCGCGACCTGCTGGAAATGGAACACTCCCGTAATCTGTTCCTTAGTTCGATTACGGAAGAGATCAGGATGCCGATCTCCAAGATCATGACTGCAGTCCACATGCTGAAAGACAAAGTGGATGCCTCCGGACTCGGAGAACTCCTGGGTTTCCTCGACAGTTCGGTTTCAAGGCTGGAAAGCTTTTCTTTTGCCACCAAACAGCTGGCAAGGCTCAAATCGCCACAGTTTGTACTGAAAAGCTCCAGAGTATCCCTGAAGGAACTGCTTGAGATCGCCACCATTGAAAAGAAGACGCTGCTGAACGAATCCTCCGTGGAACTGCGCTTTGAAGAGCTTTCCAATGGTATCGCGGTTGAAGGAGACGAAGAATTGCTCGTGAGCTGTGCGGGCATCCTGCTGGCAAACGCTGTTAAGCATACCCCGGAAAAGGGAGAGATCAACGTCAGCATTGATCGGGATAATCTTACCTTCACCGACGGCGGAGCCGGATACACCGATAAAATGCTGAACCAGGCCGAAGTACTTTTTTCCAGTGAAAGCACGGTCTCCCTTGATGCGGGCATTGAGCTGGCCCTCGCCAGTCAGATCATGATCGCTCATGGTGCAAGGCTTCGGCTTTATAAAAACGAAGACAAAAAAGTCAGCATCTCAATGGATTTCAGGGAAGCGGAATAAAAGAGGGGATAGTACCGACAAACTGCAAGGGATATGACAGAATCAATGCTCCAGGCCCTGATGAAGCTTTTTGCCATCCTGGCAAGTATCAACAGAGAAGCATCTTCTGTACTTTCAAGGAATTTTGTTGAGTCCTACCTTAAAACCCAGTTCAGCCGGAAACTTGTCGATCAGTCGCTACTCCTGTTTGATGATTACCTGCAGGAACTCCTTGCACTGAAAAGCCAGTCCGATTCGAAAAGGATTACCTCCGTCTCCGTCAAGATCCTGTTTATCTGCAATCAGATTAACCGCGAACTCCACGTCAGGAACAAATTCCTGATCCTCTTCAGCCTGATCCAGTTTTCAAGGTATTTCGAAAATAATTCGGGTACGGGAGAGGAATTCAGACATACCGTAGCCGACACCCTTCAGACCATTGCCGAGGGTCTGCTGATCAGCCCGGAGGATTATGCCAACTGCCGGGCCTTTATCACCGATAAATTTTACAAGGTCCCCGACCGGTCGTCCCTGCTCGTGATCAGCGACGACAAAAGCTTCAGTTTTACCGAGATCAACCATCTGCAAAAAGAGAACTTCAGCGGATCCCTCTTTGTGCTAAAGATTAAACAGTCGGAACTGTATATTTTCTACTATTCGGGGACTGCCGTGATCTCCCTCGGAGGTAAACAGATCTATCCCAACCATATCTATCTCCTTCCAAAAGGATCGGCTCTGAAAGGAGATTATATCTCCCCCGTGTACTACAGTGATATCGTGGCCGGTTTCCTGCGCAGGGCTGATTTTCAGAAGATCTCTCTGGCCGCGCGCGACATCAGTTATATCTTCCCGGGTTCCGATAACGGGTTCCGCCCGCTCAGTTTCACCGTCGCCTCGGGAAACCTAGTGGGGATTATGGGCGGAAGTGGCACCGGGAAATCAACCCTGATGAGGGTTCTGAGCGGCTCCATGACACCAGAGCAGGGCGAGATCTACATCAACGGACAGCCCTTCTCCTCGAACCGGCAGGCAGTGGAAGGTATGATCGGCTATGTTCCCCAGGACGACCTGCTCATCGAAGAACTGAGCGTATATGAAAATCTTTATTACAACGCGAAACTCTGCCTCGGAAAATTAAGCGAACAGGAGATCGGCGCACTGGTCACGAAAACCCTGGAAGACCTCGATCTGGATTATATCCGCGATCTGAAGGTGGGCTCACCGCTGAACAAATACATCAGCGGCGGTCAGCGAAAAAGGCTGAACATAGCCCTCGAACTGATCCGCGAACCCAATATCCTGCTGGCCGACGAACCCACCTCTGGGCTTTCGTCGACCGATTCGGAAAACGTGATGCAACTGATGAAGGAGCAGGCACTGAGAGGCAAGATCGTGATCGTAAACATCCATCAGCCCTCCTCCGAACTGTTTAAAATGTTCGATTATCTCATCATTCTCGACAAGGGAGGTTACCTGGTCTATTCGGGTAATCCGCTGGATGCCTTTGCCTACCTGAAAGATATCGCCCAGCGGGTGGATGCCTCAGAAATCGAATGCGGGACCTGTGGTAATGTGCAGACTGATGAACTTTTAAAAATCGTGGAGTCGAAACAGGTGAACGAGTTCGGGGAATTTACCAGCGAACGCCTGATCGCACCCGAAATGTGGTACAGCCTCATCCGCAAAAAGAACGGGGTTGAAACAGTACCTCCACCGGGTGAGATCCCGCCCTCGAACCTGAAAATACCTTCGGCCTGGAAACAGTTTAAAACCTATTCCATCCGGAATTTCCTGACCAAACTGGCCGACCGGCAATACCTGATGTTTGCCCTTACCGTGGCTCCGCTGCTGGCCCTCATCCTGGGATTCTTTACAAAATATGTCAGCGGGAACGATAACAGCGAGTATGTTTACATCTTCAGCAGGAATGAAAATATCCCGGCTTACCTGCTCATGAGCGTCATTGTGGCCCTTTTCGTGGGGATGATCATCAGTGCGGAAGAGATCATCGGCGACCGGAAAATCCTTGCACGGGAAGCCTACCTCCGGCTGTCACGGCCCGCCTACCTCAATTCCAAGATCGGTTTTCTGTTCCTTCTCAGTGCCATACAGATGTTATCCTTCGTCCTGATTGGAAACGGGATCCTGCAGATCCGGGGACTGGACACCGAATACTGGATCGTTCTCTTTTCAACCGCAGCTTTTGCCGTGCTGCTCGGACTGAACATCTCCTCCGCATTCCGTTCTGTGATCGCCATCTACATCAACATCCCCTTTATCCTCGTTCCGCTTATCCTCTTTTCGGGGGTGATCGTGAAATATGACAAGCTGCACTACCGTGTGTCCGGCAGCGAGTACGTCCCTGTGGTGGCCGATATCATGGCTTCCCGCTGGGCATACGAAGCCCTGGTGGTTACCCAGTTCAGCAGGAACGAGTTCGAAAAATACTTCTACGAAACCGACCGTCAGGAAGCCAACACTCTTTACCTGCTCAATTTCCTGATCCCCGAACTTAATAATAACCTATCCGATTACCGTGCCCTTCTTCAACGAAACGACCGCGAAGAAGAACAGCAGAAAATCGCCGGCCGGATACTGGATGCGCTGTCAGAACAGGGTGGATTCAGTAAAGAGCGCCTGCCCGTGCTCGGCGACGGAAAGCTGGATCCCGATGGACTGGCCTTGCTGCTGAGGGACTGGAGAACCAGGCTGGCCGGTGAAGCGAACCGGCTGAGTTACAGGAAAGATGAGATCCTTCAGTCCATGATCAGCCAGGGCATGAGCCCGGAAGAACTCAGGAACCTGAAGGAAAGCTACACCAATGAAAGCATCAGTGATCTTACCCTGAACAGCAACGAGCTCAAGAAACTGATCATCCGGAAAAACAGGATTATCCGAAAAGACAGCCCGGTCTTCCAGGAACCTTCCTCCTCATACGGCCGGGCACAGTTTTATGCGGGAGAAAAAAGGATCGGAAACTATCACATCCCTACCCTCTGGTTTAACGTAGCCGCCATCTGGCTGATGACCATAATCTTATACCTCACACTGGTGTTCGACCTGGCCAGGAAGCTGATGGATCTGACCCCCGACTACCTGAAAAGGAAACAGGAAAGAATGAAAAGTTCCTGAAAGAATTTGTACGGGCCGTGGGTGTTTTTTCCACAGGCCGGTGGCATTATTGTTTAAAAAAGTTTAGTTTTACGGATCAATCTGACTGTCATGAAAAAAGCAAATGCAGCCTTCCTGTTCTTACTCCTGTTGACTGTGGCTCTGATATCATGCAACAGCAACAGGTCATCAAACAATCCGGCAGACCGCTACGGGCTGACTGAAAAGAAAGATACCCTGCTGAATGAGATCCGCGATGCGAAATCGGTGATCTACCTCTTCCCGTCTCCCGGCGAGATCCTGAATCGCTTTGATGGTACGGGGATCGGATATGAATCCGGGCTTACCAATCCGGCCGAAAATGCCTCGGCCTACATGACCACCAAAGCCAGGGCACTCAACCTCGGGGTCTATATCTCCGACATGGCCTATTGTGCCGTTCTGAACCGTACGAATGAAGCCGTCGATTACCTCGATGTGATTAATGACCTGAGCGAGGAGGCCGGTGTGGCTACCAGTGCCTTCAGCAGTCTCGTGGATCGTGCCCGGACCAATATCGGAAACAAGGACAGCCTCGTGGTAATATCCACCGATCTGTTCATGACCCTCCTGGAATTCCTGGAAAACGGAGGTAAAAACAATACTATCGCCCTGATCTCTTCAGGTGCCTACATCGAAAGCATGTACCTCACCATCATGCTGGCAGGACCCTACAGTGACGATAACAAGATCCTCAGGCAGGTGGCCGAAATGAAATACCCCTTCGATAACCTGCTCCAACAGATCCAGACCGTAAAGGACGATCCCAACGTAGCCAGCATGATCAGCTATATGGAAACGATCAAGGGTGTTTTTGACGATCTGGGATCCGAAAATTATGCCGAAATGATCTCGAAGAATGAAGACGGCTCCATCACGGTAATGGGCGGTGCAGCCTTCACCTTCAACGAACAGAACTACAGCCTTCTGAAATCGGAAGTACTGGAGATCAGAAAAAACATTGTCAGTAAATAATCCACAACCCTGTGAATATGAAAAGATTAGGAATAACCGCCATAATGCTCCTGTTTGCCCTGACAATGGCAAGCGGACAAAACTGCAAGAAATTCCATCTTTATGGGGCCTGCATGCAGTTCCCGGGGAATAATTTCAAGATGGACGGACAATCGCGCAGTAACGTGATCGGGGTCGGGGACAAGCTTATTTACTCCATGGTTTTCTATGGGGAGAGGCAATACAAATTGTATTTCTGCGCTTCGGAAGAGTTCTACCCGGTGCATTTCAGACTGGTCGACAGTATGACCGGACAACTGATCTACGATAATTCCAAGGATGATTATCCCGATAATGTTACTGTGAATATCGAATACACCCGGAAGATTAATGTGGAACTTGAGGTCCTTGCCCTGGAAGCAAGTGAAGAGGTCAAACTCTCCTACCTGGGCTGCTCGGGAACACTTATGCTCTGGAAACCCATTGAAAAGTAAGCTTTTGTATAGTTTTTCTATGAAACTGACCGGAATAACCCTGTTCCTGGTACTGAACTGTTTTATACCCTCACTTATGGGACAGCACCTTGTATTACCCCTTTACTCCGAAGGCTCCATTCCTGAAGCCCGGCAGAGCTCACTGAAAGAAATCCGGGATACCACCGATATCCTCAGGATCAGCCAGGTTATCATACCCGAAATCTCAGTTTATCTTCCGGCTGTGCCCCACCGGACCGGAGAAGCCGTGGTGATCTGCCCGGGAGGAGGATACCGGGTCCTCGCCTGGGACTGGGAAGGCGAAGATTTGGCCAAATTCTGGAATTCGAAAGGCCTTGCTGCCATCGTTCTGAAATACCGCCTCCCCTCTTCCGAAAGCCAGATAAATCCCAGCCTTGTGCCCTTGCTGGATGCACAACGGGCCATGCGTCTTGCGCGTTACCACGCGGCCGACTGGGGGATAGATCCCGACAGGATTGGTATCATGGGCTTTTCCGCAGGCGGACATCTGGCGTCCACCCTGAGTACCCAATATGACAGCGGGAATCCTGCCGATCCCGACCCGGTTGAAAGGATGAGCTGCCGTCCCGGTTTTTCCATGCTGATCTACCCTGTGATTTCAATGACGGAGAAATTTCAGCACAGTGGCTCCCGGGAAGCCCTGGTGGGCAATGACAACGGACTTGCAAAAAAATTCTCCTCCGAATTACAGGTCACACCCGACACACCACCGGCATTCCTGTTACATGCCTCAGACGATCAGGTGGTACCGGTGGAGAATTCGCTCGCTTATTACCAGGCTCTTATCCGGAACGGTGTGGCTGCAGAGATGCATATCTACCCGGAAGGAGGTCATGGTTTTGCCCTCGCCATCGGTAAAGGACATCTGGCCGGGTGGCCGGAACTATGCCACCAGTGGTTGCGATCGCTGTATAAAGAAGAAGTACATACTTCGGGCAGGCAGTGAATGCCAGCCTTATGCCTGGCGAATAATATTAACATACCTGCATGGAAGAACATCGATCAGACCGGGAAATAATCATTGATATTCTATCCAAAGCCTTTGGAGAGAATCCCCGGGTGCTTTCGACCATAAAAAAAGGAAGAACCGATGAAAGGATCCGGATCATGGCCAACTACGCCTACGACCTGGTTGAGCGGCAAAATGGCGTGTTCTTTTCCTCCGACAGTACCACGGCCATGCTTTATTACCGCAAGAGCCTGAAAAAAATGGACCTTGCTCAAACCCTTCGCTACCTCCGCATGATCTTCAGGACCATCCGGCCTCTGAAGGCCCTGGTGACCCTGAAAAGGGAAAAAATGATCGACCGGCTGCGCGAAGATCCTTCCGACTATATCTATGTCTGGCTCCTGGGGGCTATTCCCGGAAACAGGAGCCTGAAAGGACTTATTGAAGTCAGGGATCACCTGGCCCTGCTCCAGGAAAAATACCACCTGCCGATCCTGATCGAAACAACCCTGGAGAAAATGCTCAAACTTTACCAGTATGTGGGCTTTGAGATCTACCACACCTGGGAGGATGAAAGCACCGGGATCACGGTCTGGTTCCTTAAACGCCCTTATCATCAGCCTGAAATCTCCTGAAAGGGAGAAAGCTTTTTATGCGCTTCCGGTTTCACTGTCGTTGATTCTTCTTTCCCTTAGCTATAGCAGGGTAAACACTTAATTCATTGTTTTACTGTTTTTTAAATTTGAGGAGGCTGTTTCCAAACCTCTTAAACCCGGTATTTTGGGCAACATGTCCCCTGTTTTGGGCACCCTGTCCCGCACCTTTTCCCCCGGATGCTATAATTTGCAACCTGTGTTCACATGAAAAATTCAAGAAAAAGACCAATGAAAGCCGGAAAATCCCGAATGTTCCTTGCAGCAATATTATTTTGCCTGCCGCTGCATTCCGTATCTGCCACTGTTTACGAAGCCGAGAACGCCACACTCTATAAAGCCGTAACCGAGACCAAGAACAGTGGTTACATCGGCGACTCGTATGTGAATTTCGACAATGAAGCCGGCAGCTACATCGAATTCACCATCAGTATTTCGGAAAGCGGCCCCCAGACCCTGGGTTTCCGCTATGCGAACAACGGAACCGCACCACGCCCCATGGCGGTCGACCTGAACGGCAGCTCCACCGGTCTGTCTCTCAGCTTTAACATCACCGGCGACTGGACCACCTGGCTGACGGAATCCATCTCCCTCGACCTGGTGAAAGGCATTAACAATGTCAGGCTGACCTCCACGGCAGCCGAAGGCGGTCCTAATCTCGACAATGTGGAGGTAAGCGGCACTCCCGGCTCGGTTTATACCCTGAGTGTTGAAGTGACAGGCCCGGGAGATGTGCTCCTCGATCCGGAAGGCGGTAGCTACTACGAGGGAGAAACGGTAACTCTGACGGCTTCTCACGGTCTGTTTTCCGAATTTGCAGGCTGGGGAGGCGACCTTTCCGGTACAGAGTCCCCGGTACAGCTCGTCATGGACGGAAATAAAACGGTAACGGCCCTGTTTAACGAGATCCAGGTAGAAGTCCCGGATCCGGATTTCGACATGATCGGTTTTGCCGCGGTAAGCGGCGAGGGCTATACCACCACCACGGGCGGACAGGGCGGTGCGATCACCATCGTTACCACCCTCCAGGAACTACAGGACTATGCCTATTCCAGAGAGAACGAAACGGCCCCCGGAATACTTTATATAAAAGGAAAAATCTCGTCGGCCTCCACGACAGTGGTTACGATCAAACACGGTGCCAACCTGACCATCCTTGGTGAGGGAGAATTCGGGGAACTGGAGAATGTGGGGCTGAATATCCGGGACTATAACAACGTGATCATCCGCAATATGAAGATCCACGAGGTGTTTTATCCCAACGACGCCATTACCATTGACGAATGCATGCACGTATGGGTCGACCATAATGAGCTTTACAGCAGGATCGGCGACGGGATCGGGGTTGACACCTACGACGGGCTGCTGGATATCAAGAACGGATCGAGGTATGTCACGGCGTCGTGGAACATCATCCACCACCATATGAAAACTTCCCTGATCGGCCACACCGACAGTGACGGGCAAGCTGCAACTGACGCCCTGTTCCGGATCACCTATCACCATAACTATTTTCACGACACCGACGGACGTAATCCCAGTATCCGCTTTGGTGCCATCCATATGTTCAACAATTATTTCGAGAATATTTCGGATTACGGCATAGCGGTCCGTAAGGGCGCCCACGCGAAACTGGATAACAACCATTATCACAGCGTTGTGATCCCGATCACCACCAATAAGTTTGATCCGCCCGACGGCTTTGTCTGTGAATCCGGAACGATCTACACGGGGAGTTGCAGCGCCGCCGACAATTCCATTACGCAGACCGATTGCGATTTCTGGAATGACCTGCCCTATTCTTTCTCCCCCGAGGAAACCAATACCGTTGCGCTGTCGGTACAGGCCTATGCCGGGGTGGGGATCATCTCCACCGGAAACACCGTTTCCCTCTCGGCCATCAGCGTTTCAGCCGGGAACCTTTCTCCCACCTTTAATTCCAATATTACCAGCTATACCCTGGTGGTCCCCGCAGGGACTGCAAGTGTCCAGGTCACGGCATCGACAAACGACGAAGGAGCGGTTATCTCGGGAGACGGGCTGGTTACCGCCTTCCCGTCTACGATGGTCATTACCGTGACCTCCTCCGATGGCTCCATGACAGAAAGCTATACCATCGAAATCAGTCGTGAGGCTGAGCTGTCGTCGAATGCAGATCTTGCCACACTCACGGTAAGCCCCGGAACACTCGATCCCGCCTTCTCTGCCCAGACCACGGCCTACCAGCTGGTGGTGCCGCAGGGGACAAGCGAGGTGGAAATCACGGCCGTTGCAGATGATGAAAATGCTGTCGTAAGCGGCGACGGAACCTTCACCGACCTTCCGGGCACGGCCGATATCACCGTAACCGCCGAAAACGGAAGCACAAAGGTTTACTCTGTTACGGTTTCCTTTGAAGTGGGAACGTATCCCAGACCGGGAGAAAGGCTCCGTTGCTACCCCAATCCGGCAAGGGAGGTACTCCGGGTCAGCGGCGCTTCGGCCGGAACAGCCGGCCTGTATGACCTGCAGGGACGTGAGCTCCTGTCGCTTACTGTAAGCGGAGCGGAATTTGAACTGGATATGAGTGAAGTGCCGGCCGGGATTTACCTGCTCCGCTTTACCGGAACTGACTGGTCGGGGACGCTCAGGGTCGTCAGGGAATAGAACTTCCTGAATACCTCAACGATCATGGCATTTTGTATGAAATACTGAAACAGACTATGAAAAGGACCACCTTGAAAACAATGGCAGTGCTCCTGCTGCTGACGGTATGTGCTCTTTCCACATCCTCTTTTACCGGACCGGGGCAGTACAAACTGACGCTTTCGAACGACAGCGGTGCGGACTTCAGCGACCATACCTTCCGGCTTGACAACCGCGGACTGCTTGCCTGGATCGACGAAACAGGATCGGAATATTTCGCAGTGAAAGGGAAGCAGGAACTGCCCTGCCAGCTGATCAGGGAACAGGGGAAGGCACGTGCCCTGCTGGTACAGGCATCGCTGCCTGCCGGAGAAAAGCTGAACCTGAAGATTACTCCGGTTTCTGAACAACAAAACAGCCGGAAAAGAACCTATGCTGAGCTGTCGGTAAAGGAAGGCGGACAGTGGAACGGAAAAAAATATTCGGGCGGAGATTTTGTCCCGGTTTCCGGACTGAAGGTACCACCCCAACTGACCGACCATTCCTTTTATATCCGCTATGAAGGTCCGGGATGGGAATCGGATAAGGTGGGATACCGTTTCTACCTCGACTGGCGCAATGCGGTTGATGTCTATGGCAAGAAAGTCGACACCATGGTTCTCGCGGGAGTGGGGCTGGATGGCTATGATTCCTATCATGAAATGTCGGACTGGGGAATGGACATCCTGAAGGTCGGCGAAACCCTGGGGCTGGGAACTCCCGCCTGGTGGAACGGTAAGAAGGCCGAACGTATGGCCCTTACCGACAGTGTAAGTTCTGAAATTGTCTATTCGGGCGACCTGGAATCCAGGATCAGAACCCTGTACCATGGCTGGAAAACGGCTTCCTTCAAAACCGATGCTGACTGGCAGCTCTCGATCCGGGCCGGAAGCCGCCTGAGCCTTTCGGAACTTGAATTCACTGCCGGCATCGACAGCTTCTGCACAGGAATTGTAAAGATGCCCAGAACCGAAATCCTCAGTTCCCTGGAGGGTGAATGGGGCTACCTGGCAACCTGGGGAGTACAATCACTCAATGACGATGAGCTGGGGCTGGTGGTATTCTTCCCGACAGCCCGTTTCGGAAAATTTGCCTCCGACGGTAAAAGTGAAATCGTTGTCCTACATCCAGCACAGAACAGGATCTGCTATTATTTCGGTGCAGCCTGGGTGAAGGAGAAAAACGGGATCAGGACCAAAGAGGATTTCCTTCGTTACCTGAAGCAGGAACAGGAGAAACTAAATGCCGGTATAAATCTGGTTATTAAATAATTAAATAGGGAGTTGGCAGCTCCCTTTTTTTATAACAGCCTGTAATGGTCGAGCAGGTACATCCCCAGGTAAGTGATTGCATAGGCCATCAGTGGTGCGATCAGCCAGACGATAAAGAACTGGCTTACTTCGGTTTTTTTGAAAATATTCCGCGACCCGAGTTTGGCAACACCGATCCCGATTATTGCTGCCACATTCACCTGCACAAGTGAAGAAGGGATCCCTTTCACCAGGGAGGCGGTCAGAAGCAGACTTGCAGAGACAAAGGCAATGATAATGGCTTCAAACTTGCCAAACAGAATGATTTCCTTACCGGTATGACTGACTATCTTATGACCGAAAATGGAACTCCCTATACCAAAGTTCGGTGCGATCAGCAAGGTGGAAAGTATAATAATCAGCAGGGTGTTCGACGGATTTTCGTTGATATGCAGCTCATTTAGGGTCATCCGGGCAATAGGTCCCGCCGCATTGGCCACGTTGTTGGCTCCGATGGCAAAGGCCATATAAAGCGACATGGCAATGATCAGCCCGTCGATTAGCCGGTTTCTCTGGTAAAGAGGCGAAAGGAACAAACCCTTCTTCCTCAGCGGATGATAGATATACCGCCCGGCAAGAAAGCAAATCAGAAAAGAAGCTGCCGGGAGGATCAGCCAGGTGGGAATGATCTCGAAAAAAAGCTTCTGCCGGTTAAGCACATCCAGATAAGAAGCCGCAGCCGAAACCGATAATACCGTTGCCTGACTGGTGGATTGAGGAACTCCGAGCAAATTCGCCATCAGCAGCGATAGAGCAATGGAAAGAAGGATCAGGGTAGTTACGGAATAATTGAGGTATTCAGAACTGATGATCCCGCTGCTGATGGTGGTAGCCGTAGCCTTACCGGCAAGTATAGCGCCAAGAAGGACCATAATGCCAAACAATCCGGGGATGAGGTTTTTCCTGATCACGCCGGCACCATAGGCTGATGAGAAAGCCGGCGCTGTTCCACTCCCGCCCATGTTAATGGCCAGAAACATTGCCACGAGGTAGGGAATGATCAGGTGGTTGAACATCGGCGCTTCCATATACACGAAGCCTGGGTTATTTCAGATAACGGATTATAAGCACGATCAAAACACTCACAATCAATCCGATATTGACTTTATACAGGTCTTTGAATATTTTTTTGTAGGTATCCTTGATCAAATGTCTGTTAAGCAGGATGGAGATGGCATATTCCCTGCCTGCGAGAATGCCCACAAAGGTCCAGGTTGTACTCATCGGGATCGGATTAACCACAGTAAACACATACAAAACAATGCCATAGGTTAAGTCGATCAGGGTAGCCGACCGGATATTGGCTGAATTGGCTTTTTGCCTGACCACTTCCTGGATCTTTCCTCCCTTTCGCTGGAAGATAAAAGCCAGCAGGGCGAGAATGACCACCAGGGAGAACAGCATGCTCATCGGATCGAGAGAACGCGGCAGGTAGACATAGATATTGGCGAAATCCTGGATCAGCCACTGCGACCAGAGAAACCCGGTGGAGAACCATTGTGCCACAAGCCAGAACCGGTGTTGCTTCTTGACATTCATCTTATCAACGGCCGATTTTGATTCAAACTTCCTGGATATCAACAGGTAAACCAGAAAAGCAAACACAAAGGCAACGACATAGCCTGTGACTGATTTTATAACCATTTTTTCAATGACATCCCCGGTTGAGAAAATACTCAGGATCAGGAAGGTGGTGCTTACCGGGAAACCAAGCTGGGTGATAACGAGCAAGGCAACCGGTGGCAGTAACAGGTACCATTCCATCTCCGCAGGAAGCGGGATTTTTGATAAACGGCCGTAGGTCACATCCCCGTTATTGAAGTACCAGCCGATAAGAAGGGTGCCCGTCAGGATCACGGCTGCATAGGCCCAGAGAATCAGCCAGTGTCTTTTTCCGTTCGATGTCAGAAAGGTACCAAGTGTCTGAATGACATCATTCCCAACAACAGAGTAACCGGCAAGCAGGAAACCGCTTACTCCGATTAATGTCAATTTATCCATATAAGCGCTTTGCTATTTAGACTGGATATTTCAGAGAAGTAACCGGAAAGTGGCAACAATATCTTTCAACACCTCCGAAGATCATTTCCCTGACTTCGGTCTGCTGAGCATCATTTCATCATCATATAACATTTCCTTAAGGATGGACTAATATTCCCCACCGATCTTTACCGGATGAAAAAGAATAAAAGGAAAATCGATCTGCTGGTCCTTTCCGACACCCACCTGGGCACCATCGGCTGCCGTGCCAGTGAGCTTTCAGCTTACCTTAAAACGATCAAGCCCGCAACCGTCATTCTCAATGGCGACATTATCGACGGCTGGCAGTTCAACAAGCGCTACTTCCCGAAATCGCACATCCGGATCATTAAACAAATCCTGGGCTGGCTTTCAAAAGGCACCCGTGTATATTACATCACCGGCAACCACGATGAAGTCATGAGAAGGTTCAAAGGCTTTCAACTGGGCGGCCTTAAGATTGTTAATCAGCTGAAATTCAGAAAAGACGGGAAGAGTTACTGGTTTTTTCACGGGGATGTTTTCGACGTGGTGATGAAGTATTAGCGGGGTCTGGCTATTCTGGGCGGATTCAGCTACGATGTCCTGATCCTGCTGAACACGCTGTTGAACAGGGTCTCCCTGGCCCTGGGCCGGGGCCGGATCCATCTGTCGAAGAGCGTGAAGGACAGTGTAAAAAGTGCCGTAAAATTTGTAGATGATTTTGAAGGTGCAGCTGCGAAAATGGCCATCCGCACAGGGGTGGATTATGTGGTTTGCGGCCATATTCACGCTCCGCAGATCAGGACAGTGACAAGAAAAGAAGGAAGCGTGGTTTATCTGAATTCCGGCGACTGGATTGAAAATATGTCGGCCCTGGAATATGCCGGCGGAAAATGGTCGGTATACCGTTATGAGGATGACCCGGTGGCACGGGAAGCCAATAAAGGGAAGGGCCCGAAAAAGGAAAAGAAAGCAAAGGAATTATTCAGGGACCTGGTGGAGGAGTTTCGCCTGCTGGAGGAAGCCTCGCTGGCCGAAAAGCTCTGATCTCCTCTTAAACAATCTTCCGGCCGTGATAAGCCGGGGCCTGAATCATCCCATGCAACCTGTGCAGGTTTTCCGGCGTGATTTTTCCCGCAGCGATCACTTCGATCCGCTCTCCGGCCAGTTGAACCATCTGCTGCAGGATCCCTGCTCCTTCCTCCGCTGTTGCGCGGCCCCCCGAGCTCAGCACGCTACCCACTCCCTTTATCCTGAGCAGGCTTGCCAGCTCTGCAAGCGGATCGCCTGTCCGGTCAATCACCCTGTGCACCGTGACATTCATCCCTATTGCTGCCGCAGCCAGCCGTCCGATGGCCAATGGATCAAGATGACTGT
>JBMOLL010000017.1:0-116448 GCA_049325415.1 Bacteroidota bacterium
ATTTCCTTTACTTTCTGAAAAGAAATCTACTAAAACTAAAATCCATGAAGACTACTTTAACGCTGTTATTGTTGTTTTTATCCGCATTTGTGCTTCAGGCACAGGTAAAGATAACCGGGAAGGTTTATGACGCAGAGAATGGCGGGCCGCTTCCGGGAGTAAACATCATCGAATCGGGCACCGCAAACGGTACCATCTCCGATTTCGACGGGAATTTCACTCTGAGCGTCAGAAACCGGGAATCCAGAATCACTTTCTCTTTTGTCGGGTATAATACGCAGGAGATTGTAGTTGCCGATCAGACTGTAATAGAAGTCAGGCTGGCACCTGAAACCATTTCCCTGAATGAGGTAATGGTGGTGGGATACGGCACCCAGAAGAAAAGTGTGGTGACCGGTTCCATTGCCAAGATAGACCAGGACGAACTGTCAAAATCGACGGACACCCGCATTGAGCAGGCCCTGCAGGGACGCACCTCCGGGGTGATGATCATGAACAACTCGGGCCAGCCGGGCGACAACCTGTCGATCCGCATCCGCGGAACAGGGACCAATAACGACCCCGACCCGCTGTTTATCATTGACGGGCTGCCCATGGAAAAAGAAGGCCTCGATTATCTGAATGCGAACGACATCGCTTCCATCGAGGTGCTTAAAGATGCTTCCAGCTGCTCCATTTACGGTACAAGGGGCGCCAACGGGGTTGTGATCATAACCACCAAGCAGGGAAAGAAAAACGGCCGGTTTACAGTAAGTTACGACGGATACTACGGCTTCCAGAATCCCTGGAAAAAAATGGATCTGCTGAATGCCCAGCAGTACATGGATATTATCAATGAAGCCGGGGTAAACGACAAACGCACCAATCCCTACTTCTCCCAGGCCATGATGGACACGATCAACTGGAGTACCGACTGGCAGGACGAGATGTATTATTACAATGCGCCCAAGACCAACCATACCTTTTCCTTTAACGGCGGAAGTGAGAATTCAACCTTTTCTTCGTCACTTTCCTACTTCGGTCAGGATGGTATCGTTGCGGAAGGAAAATCGAATTTCAACAGGCTTACCTACCGTCTCAACACCACCCACGACTTTGGAAAGCTTACGATTGGCTCGAATATGAACGTGGTAAACATCAAAACCAAAGGGATCGACGGAAACACCCAGTATGGAACCGGGATCAACCAGGCGCTGAATATCCAGCCTATCGTTCCGGTCACCTATTCCAACGGTGCCTACGCCACTCCTTCCGATTTCGGCGTGGGTCTGCAGGAGATTACCAACCCGGTAGCCCTGCTCGAGATCATCAATTCCAAGACCAACACCAATAAGGTACTGGGCAATGTGAATGCTACCTATGAAATCATTGAAGGACTGAAGTTCCGGACCGATTTTGGCGGGGAGGTCGCCGTTGTGGAATGGAAATCGTTCACCCCGGTATATTTCATCGACACCAACCACCAGAACGACAGTACCAATTACATGGGACAGTCGACCACCAAATACGTACGCTGGAACTGGGATAACACCCTTACCTATACCAAATCATTCGGCAATCACAACCTGGTTGCCCTGGTGGGGATGACCCGGTTTAAAGAATACAGCGAAGGGACCTGGATCGAAATGCGTAACCTCATCTTCAACGACCTGGATCACGCTTACCTGGATAACTCCCAGAGCACCACAGCAAGGGCTTCGGGAGGTTATGGGGAACATACACTTGCCTCTCTTTTTGCCAGGCTTAACTATAACTATAATGAGAAATACCTGTTTGAAGGAGTTGTGAGACGTGACGGCTCTTCAAGGTTCGGTTCGGATAACAAATACGGTATCTTTCCTGCCTTCTCGGCAGGCTGGGTGATCTCCAAGGAGGATTTCTTCCCGCAGCTTGGCGCCATCAGTTTCGCCAAACTGAGAGCCAGCTGGGGTCAGAACGGAAATGAAAAGATACCCGACTTTGCCTACACCTCCACAATGAGCAGCAGCCTTATCTACTACTTTGGTACGGATCAGACGCCCTATTACGGGATCCAGCCCTCACGCTACCCGAACTCTGCGCTTAAATGGGAAACTTCCCAGCAGTTTGACGCAGGACTTGACCTCGCCTTACTGAATAACAAATTAAGTTTCCTGTTCAACTTCTACGACAAACGGACGAAAGACTGGCTGATCGACGCCCCTGCCATGACCATGATAGGAAATACCAGGCCATATGTAAACGGTGGCGAAGTAAAAAACACCGGTTTTGAGATTGAACTCGGTTATAAGGAAAGATTCTCCAACAATCTGTCCTTCAGCGTTTCCATGAACGGATCCACCAACAAATCAAAGGTCCTGAGCATCAATAACGTTGATGGTAAATTGTATGGTTCTGAAGGTATCAAGGGACAGGGAGCTGTACTCCTGGCCGAAGAAGGCAGTCCGCTCGGATATTTCTGGGGCTATGAGACTTCCGGCGTATTCCAGACAGTCGAGGAAATTGCCAATTATCCGGCTCAGAAGAATGCCAAGGTCGGCGACCTGATCTTTGTGGACCAGGATACCAGCGGTACGCTGAATGATGACGATAAGGTTTACCTGGGTACCCCCTATCCGAAACTTATCCTGGGTCTGAACCTAACCCTGGAATGGAAAGGTTTCGATGTATACATGTTCTGGTATTCTGCCCTTGGCCACCAGATCTGGAGGGCCAACCGTAGAGATGACCTGAAATATTCCAATTTCTCCACCGACGTTCTTAACAGGTGGCATGGAGAAGGCACCAGCTACGATTATCCGAGGGTGACTATTTCGGACCCCAACGGCTCCTGGAAGAAACCCTCAGATTTTTACGTGGAAGATGCCGATTTCCTCCGGCTGAAAAGTGTAACCCTTGGTTATACCCTTCCGAAGACCCTGACCAGCTTCCTGAAGGTTCAGAAAATCCGGATCTATGTCAGCGGTGAAAACCTCCTGACCTTCACCAAGTATTCCGGCCTGGATGTGGAAGTCGGCGGCGGACCGCTCGGTCTGGGTATAGATTACGGTGTGTATCCGCAGGCAAAAACCGTACTCGGCGGATTAAGCATTACCTTCTGAAAACAGGAAAAATCTAAAGACGAAAGACATGAAAAAAATAAATATTATACAGAAGATCATGGTTCCGGCACTGCTGCTGACCCTGATCTCTTCCTGCGCAGATGATTTCCTGACGCTGGAACCGAAGACCAGTTACCTTGAAGCCAACGCCTATAAAACAGAAGCAGACGCATTTAATGCTGTTGTGGCTGTATACGATGCTTTCTCCGTGCAAAACTGGAATATCGTGTCCTTACAGGCCGATATCGTTTCCGACGATGTTTATACCGGTGGAGAACCCGGCGGAGGTATGTGGCAGTGGCAGGACCAGGAAGTCGGGATAATCGACACGGAAAACGGTGCGGCAGCCGACCTGTGGAGCCGTCTTTACTCGGGGATCTACCGGGCCAATATGTTCTTTGAAAAAGAGCCCGGGATTGAATGGGTATCCGATGCAAAAAGACAGCGCTATCATGCAGAGGTTTCCGTGCTCAGGGCATGGTTTAACTGGGATCTTGCCCGTCATTACGGCTGGGCACCGCTGATTAAGGAACTCCTGCCCAGCAGTGAGGATTATAAAGATGCCGTACAGGCGACCCCCGATGAACTTTACCAGTTTATCGTTGAAGAACTGGTGGGCGCCATAGATGGCCTTCCCGAAACAATTCCAGCCACTGAAGCAGGACGTATTACAAAGGATGTGGCAAGGGTTCTCCTGGCAAGGGTTGTGATGTACTACGAAGACTTCGTGGTACCCGTTATGGGAGCCACAGCCACCCTGAGTGTCGACGGTACCCTGATCAATAAAGCCTATGTGGCCCAATTGTTGAAAGATATCATTGAAAGCGAGCGTTATCAACTCCTTCCGGATTACGAGGATGTATTCGCCTGGGATAATGAAAACAATGCCGAATCGATCTTCGAGATCCAGTATTCGGAAAAGAGCTTTTCGGGCGACTGGGGACTCTGGACGGTTGATGGCAATGCCATGGTTATTTTCCTCGGACCCCGTAACCCGAGTCCGGACTCGGTCTACTCCACCGGATGGAGTTTTGGTACCCTCACCTGGTCGCTGATCGATGAATTTGAACCTGCCGATAATGTGCGTTTCCATACCACAGTATTCAATGCCGATATGGAACTTGACAGCTATACCAAGTCCTATCAGAATACAGGTTACTTCAATCGTAAGTACATGCCCAGAAAGGCCTACTATCCCTTGCAGGGAACGGCTGAACTCAATTATCCGAAGAATTTCATCGAAATGCGCCTTGCAGAGGTTTACCTTATGGCTTCCGAGCTTTACCTGGATACCGATCCCGATCTTGCACTCGATTATCTGAATGAGGTGCGTACCAGGGCAATGGGTGATGCAGCCGCACTGAATTCCATTACTCTTGACGCCATCTATCACGAGAAAAGAGTTGAATTTGCCTGCGAAGGCGTTCGTAAATGGGACCTGATGCGGCGCGGACTGGATTATGCCACCGATAAAATCGATGCCAGTTGGGACGTGCCGGAAACCGTTCCTAATATTGATGATTTCACCGGCCATTCCTTCAACCGGAATGCATGGGGCATGTTGCCGATCCCTGCTTCAGAGATCAGGCTTGCCAATCCGGGTGTGCTGATGCAGTATGTACCGGCTTTCCAGTAAAATCAGGTAAAAACTGATGCTATTGAGGCTGTCCTGCAAAGGGCAGCCTCTTTATTTTACCGGCAGGCACATCTGCAAGGCACTCAGTAATAAGACTCTGTTCCATCAGAAAGCCGGACCTCTGCAGGACCCGGTGATTCCTGCTGCATTCCATAGCTTCCAAAACATAACTTTTTCCCAAAATCCGATAAATACCCTATATTTGATTCCGGTAACTGAAACTAAAATACTGCTTGTAGCTCACTTATGCTGATCAGGACCAGAAAAGTCTTTATGATCCTTATACTGCTGATCTCTTTCAGCAGTGTGGTATTTGCCGGCTCCAGCTATCCGGGCAATGTATCCCTTCAGTTCAACTGGCTTACAAGGGAGAACGGGCTTGCGCATAATAATGTGGAAGCCATTCTGCAGGACTCCGACGGTTTCATCTGGTTCGGTACCCGTAACGGGCTCTGCCGCTACGACGGCTATGAATTCCGCACCTATCAGTCGTCGGGCAATCCGGGATCGGTATCAGGTAACCGGATCATGTCGCTCTGTGAAGACCGTAACGGATCGATCTGGGTAGGGACCTATAACACCGGACTGAACCGTTTCGACAAGCAGACTGAAACCTTTTACCGCTATGGCCCGGAAAGCGGCCTCGGAAATACCGTGTACCGGATCGTTACCCTGAAAGACGGCACCTTATTCGCCTGTACCAATTACGGACTTGCAGTTTACGAAGCTGAAAAAGACAGCTTTGCGGTTTATTTCCATGATGAATCGGATCCTTATTCACTACGTTCCTCTGTGGTTTATGATCTGCACGAGACACAGAAGGGAGAAATATATGTTGCAACCGAATCTGCTGATATTCAAATATTTAACCGAGTTGAGAGCCGCTTTTATCCCCTTGCCTACAAGAGGGATCCGGCACTGAACAACAATTACCGGAAAAGGATTATTGAAGACCGCAACGGTATGCTCTATATTGCTGCGTATATGCACGGATTCTGTCGCCTCGACCCTTCCACCGGCAAATCTGTGCTTTACACCCAGCAACCCGGACAGCTGTCGACCAATGTACTTATGGGCGACATGGCTCTTGCTCCCGACGGCCGGATCTGGATCAGTACCGACGGGAACGGAGTGATCATCTATGACCCTGAAAACGAAGACTTTTCCTTCCTGAGCAATAAACCAGGTGAAGCGCCCGTGTTATCGAGCGATCATATCTATACCATCTATTTCGACAGGGAAGAACGGGTCTGGATCGGGACCTTCAACAAAGGCATAAATTTTTTCGATCCCCGACAATATAAATTCCATATTCCCGACCGGGAATTCCCCTTCTGGAACGCGCTGCATAACAAGAGTGTGCTTGCCCTCTTCGAGGATTCAAAGGGAAGGATCTGGGCCGGAACCGATGGCAACGGACTGTACATGTGGGATAAGGGCAAGGTTACCCGATATACGGCCAATCCGGGACGCCTGAATTCCCTGTCGTCTGATGTGATCACCTCGCTGGCCGAAGATGACCGGGGCCATATCCTCATCGGCACCTATGCGGGAGGCTTCCTTTCGCTAGATCCGGAAACAGGAAAATTCACCCATTACTCCCAGAGTCGTCCGAACGAAATAAACTCCACCAACGTCTGGGCCATCCTGAAAGACAGCAGGCAGAGGATCTGGCTGGGCTTACTTGGGAACGGAGTGGACCTTTACGATCCAGTGGCAAAAACATTCACCAATTTCGGACCGCAATCTGCCCGTACCGAACGGATCAACTTCGAAAACGTCATGGCCATTATGGAAGATTCCGAAGGCGATATCTGGTTCGGATCCGAAGGAAGAGGTATATATATCCTCGATAACCAGACCGGCCGGATCAGGAGAATTGCACCGGTCGGTAATTCCGATGTGACTACCAACGGGATCATAAAATCACTCTTCCAGGATCACTGGGGTGTTTACTGGATCGGGACGGAAGGCAGCGGGCTTTACAGGTACGACCGGGTAAGCGGAGATATCCGGCAGTTTACCAGGGCCGACGGATTGCCCGGCAATATTATCCAGAGCATTTTTGAGGACCAGCAGGGCTATCTCTGGATGGGTACATCCGATGGGATATCCATGTATGACATGAACACCGGTACGTTTGTGAATTTCCTGCGCGAAGACGGACTGTCGGGCAATGAATTCAATCCGAATGCCTGCAGAAGACTCTCGGATGGCAGGATCATTATCGGGACCACAAGCGGTGTTGATATATTCGATCCGGCCGCTATCCACCTGAATGGGATTGTCCCGAAAGTCTGTTTTACCAAACTGAAGATCTATAACGAGGAAGTTTTGCCGGGGGCAGAGATCAATGGCAAAGTAATCCTGCATGAAAGCATCCTCCGGCAGAAATCCGTTACCCTGACACACAGGGAGCAAAGTTTTTCCGTTGAATTTGCAGCGCTCAACCTTACCCTCCCCAGAAAATGCCAGTACCGTTATATGCTGGAAGGCTTTGATCCCTTCTGGATCTCCACCTCCTCCGAACAGCGTGTGGCCAGTTATTCCAACCTTGATCCCGGTGAATACCGGCTCCGCGTCAGGGCATCCAACAACGACGGAAGATGGGGTGAAAACGAAGCCGATCTGGTCATTACTATCCTGCCTCCCTTATATGAAACCCTGGCCTTCAAGATCTTTCTGGTTTGTGTGATCATACTGGGGATTATGCTATTCTTCCGCTACCGGCTTAATCTTCATAAGGAACGCTTCCGCCAGCAGCAGGCCGAGCAGGATAAACGGATCGTGGAACTGGAAAATGAAAAACTGGAAGCCGAACTGCAAAAACTGGCCTTTCATGTGATCAACAGGAACCGGCTGCTGGCTGAGCAGAAGAACCGGTTGCTGGGCCTCTCGCTGAAAGCACGCGAATCGGTGAAGGAAGGCATCTCCAAGATCATAGAGAAAATTGATGAGGACCTGGACGACGAGAAAGACTGGAAATATATCGAACCACAGCTGGATAAACTGTACGACAATTTTATTACCCGTCTGAGGGAAAAACACCCCGATCTCACCCTGTCGGAAATTAAGATTGCAGCTTATGTCAGGATGAACCTGGGCAGCAAGGAAATTTCCGAGTTCATGCATAAAACCATCCGGGCGGTAGAGAACGACCGCTACCGTCTGCGGAAGAAACTCGGCCTGGATTCCAATGATTCACTCCAGCACTACCTTTCTAATTTATGATCCCGATAAGTTATTGGATGTGTTTTATTTAGCACTCATCTTCGAAGGATGAAAACCCATTTACAGGGCCTTCATACCGGAATGAGTGTTTTTAAGTAGTGGCGGCTCCGGGACTAAAAGGTTTTAAGAGGCACATTATTTTATCCTCTCCGGCTTGTGCCGTATTTTGCAGATTAATTGACAGTCCTGTCATTAACTGAAAAGCCGAAAGGCTTAGTTTTAGGTGAGTTAGAGTTAGTTTTAGTTACCGGGATCTGGAGGTTCTCCCGGACGAGGGAGAGCCTCCATTTTCTATTCCTGCTGACAACAGCGTGAGGTGAAGCAAAGAATTCAGTTATAATCAATAAACCTATACAAGATGACCTTAAGAACCAAACTCCCGATTCTGGCATGTGCCGCAATTCTGGCCGTTTCATGCACCAACGGGACCGGCGGAAACGGGGAAGAAAGCTCCAGGCTGCCGGTAAATCTGAAAATGAATGTGGCAGAAATTTATCTGACTGCAGAAAAGGATCAGCTCTTTATGACAAAAATGGCCGATGCTGCTTTTGAAGCCTCAGGCCAGCCCGATGAACATTTCCCGACCATCATGGTCGATCCGGATCACCAGTTCCAGACCATCGAAGGGATCGGCGGAGCCCTGACCGACGCCTCTGCAGAAACACTGTATAAATTGCCTCAGGAACAGCAGAACAAAATCCTTACAGCCTATTTTGACCCGGATGACGGTATAGGATACAGCCTTGTAAGAACCAATATCAACAGCTGCGATTTCTCCAGTGACAGCTATGCCTATACCGAAACCGAAGGAGATGTCAGTCTCGACGACTTCACCATTGAACACGACCTGAAATTCAAGATCCCCCTGATCAAAGAGGCCTTCAAATATACCAATGGCGATCTTAAGCTTTTTGCCTCTCCGTGGAGCCCGCCGGCATGGATGAAAACCAACAACAACATGCTTCAGGGCGGACAGCTCAAGCCGGAGTATGCCTCAGCCTGGGCCGACTATTTTGTCAGGTTCGTGCAGGAATATGAAAATGCCGGGATCCCTGTATGGGGCTTGACGGTTCAGAATGAACCTATGGCCGTTCAGACCTGGGAATCATGCATATACAGCGCAGAAGAAGAACGGGATTTCGTAAAAGAACACCTCGGACCAGCCCTCTGGAACAATGGAATGGAAGATCTTAAACTGATGATCTGGGATCACAACCGCGGCCTGATGGTTCAGCGTGCCGCCACCGTTTACGACGACGAGGAAGCCTCTCAGTATGTCTGGGGGATGGGCTTCCACTGGTACACGGGCGATCATTTCGAAAACGTCAAACTGGTTTCGGAAGCATATCCCGACAAGCATACCCTTTTCACTGAAGGTTGTGTCTATCCATTCAATTACGACAGCCTGCACGTATGGCATTACGGCGAGACCTACGGCCTGTCCATCATCAATGACCTGAACAACGGAGCTTCAGGATGGACCGACTGGAACATCCTTCTCGATGAACAGGGAGGACCCAACCATGTCGGGAACTTCTGCCTTGCACCCGTGGTAGCTCATACCGTTACGGGAGAAGTCACCTTTATGTCGTCATTCTACTACCTGGGCCATTTTTCCAAATTCATCCGCCCGGGTGCCAGAAGGGTGACCTGCTCTTCAAACAACGACGACCTGCTTACCACCGCTTTCCTGAACACCGACGGAACTCTCGCCGTGGTTGTGATGAATCCCACAGGCAGTGATATGGAATATAAACTCTGGTCGGATTATAAAGCCATTATTACGCAGGCTCCGGCACACTCTATCAGCACTACCCTCATCCGCTAAAAAGATTATCAGTCATGCGATTTAAAACATACTTACTTACTTCTGTTTTTTCTTTTACTGCCCTGCTGGCCGGCATGAACCTCTTTGCACAGGGGTTCATGCATGCCGAGGGTTCGAAAATTATCGGCAACGACGGGAACGAAATCCTCCTTCGAGGGATCGGTACAGGAAACTGGATGATCCAGGAAGGATACATGATGAAATGGGGTGATGTTGCCGGCACACAGCATGAATTCCGTGAGCGACTGGTTTCTACGATCGGGGAAAGCAAAACCGACAGTTTCTACCGCGCCTGGCTGCATTACCATATGCAGGAGATCGATATTGACTCCATGAAAGCCTGGGGCTTAAACAGTGTAAGGGTTAATATGCATTACCTGTGGTTCACGCCTCCCATTGAGGACGAACCGGTTGCCGGACAGATCACCTGGATCGAAACCGGCTTTACCCTTCTGGATTCGTTGCTGGAATGGTGCGAAAAAAATGAAATGTACATGATCCTCGACCTGCATGGCGCACCTGGCGGACAGGGGAAGGAGGCCAGTATCTCCGATTACGATGAAAATAAGCTTTCGCTGTGGGAGAGTGCCGACAATAAAGCCAAGACAGTAGCCCTCTGGCGCAAACTGGCCGAGCGATATGCCAATGAACCGTGGGTGGGAGGATACGACCTGATCAACGAAACCAACTGGACCTTCACCACCGGGAACAATGCTCCGCTCCGTGAGCTCTACGGGCAGATCACCGATGCTATCCGTGAAGTGGATCCCAACCATATGTTGTTTATCGAAGGGAACTGGTTTGCCAATGACTTCTCGGGCCTTACTCCTCCCTGGGACGATAATATGGCCTACAGTTTTCATAAATACTGGTCGACCAACGGACCGGGTTCGCTGGATTATGCACTTTGGCTGAGAAACGATTATAATGTGCCCCTGTGGCTCGGTGAGTCGGGAGAAAACTCCAATACCTGGTTTACCAACTGCATAAAACTTTGTGAAGAGAATAATATCGGATGGTCGTGGTGGCCATTGAAAAAGCCAGGCATAAATAATCCGCTGTTGGTAAATGTGAATCCGGAATATACCGCTTTACTCAATTACTGGAAGAACGGGGGAACAGCCCCAACTGTGGATGCTGCCTTTGAAGCAGTTCTGAAATTTGCCGAAAACCATAAACTGGAAAACTGTTCATACCAGAAAGATGTAGTGGACGCTATGATCCGGCTGCCCCATACTACGGAACTGAAACCCTTCAGGCTCTTTGATGCCCTGGATACCATATATGCCACCGACTATGCCATGGGACGCAATGGCTATGCCTATTTCGATCAGGACACCGGCGATTACCATGGCTCCACGAATGTCTATACGGCCTGGAACCAGGGTTATGCCTACCGGAACGACGGGGTGGACATCGAAGCCTGCACCGAAAAAGGAAACGGGTATAACGTAGGCTGGACCTCCGACGACGAATTCATGGTGTATACCCTGCAGACCGACTCCGCAGCGGCTTACACCCTCGATATCCGTTCGGCATCGGGCGGAGGTGGCGGAACACTGCTGATTGAAGCCAACGGAGCGGCTGTCTGTGAGCCGGTTAAACTGCCCGGAACTACAGGCTGGCAAAAATGGCAGACCACAAGCGTGAATAACGTGATCCTTCCCGCAGGGTATGTGGAACTCAAAGTCACCTGGCAAACCGGTGGTTCCAATCTTTCTTACCTGAGATTCAGAGATCCGGTTGCGGTTTCTGAGGTTCCTTTCACGTTCACCTACGGAAAAACCAACACAACGGGCAGTTCCGTCGCCATAGCCCTGAATAAGGATGTAACAAGTCCTGAAGCCGGAATCACCGACAGCGAATTTCATCTCTTTATCAACAGTACAGAAGCTCCGGCAGGGGATGTCACTCTGGATCCGGAAAACGGAAAGATCCTTCATCTTTCGAATACAGCCGAGCTCGATTACGGTGACGTGGTGGAACTGAGTTATAACGGAAGTTCTGTACAGAGTGGAGAACAGACCCTCGTGGCCTTTGAAAAAAAAAGGATTGAAAATTTCCTGCCCATAAGGTATACCCTCCCCTGCAAGATTGAAGCGGAAGCTTTTTACACCAATTCGGGGCTAGCTCTTGAAAGCTGCGAAGATGCAGGAGGCGGGCTCAATACGGGCTATGCCAATCCGGGAGATTATCTCGATTACCGGATCAAGGTGAAGGAAAGCGGCTATTTCCTCATCTCCTATCGTGTGGCTACTACCCGGACCAACGCAGAGATCATTGCCCAGGTTGGCGACGGGACGACCTTTGTCTCCGTCGATACGATGAAATTCGCCTACACGGGAGGCTGGCAGACCTGGACCACCCAGTCGGGCCTGGCCTGGATCGATGCCGGGAAATATTTATTCCGCATCAGGGTTAAACAAAGCGAACATAACCTCAATTGGATCCAGTTCACGAAAAGCACCGATGTCCCCTTCAGCGCGGCATCTTCCGATCTGTGCATGCTCTTTCCAAACCCCGCCGATCAGTTTGCGGTACTCAGTTTTAATGATACGGCACAGCGGCCGCGGGAACTTGTTCTTACCGACCTGCGCGGCAGGGTACTCTGGCAGACAAAGGGCAGCGAATACCAGTACATTATTGAAACCGGTGAACTTACACCCGGGATCTACCTGGTCAGAGCCTCTGAGGGAAGCCGTAACACAGTGATCAAACTGGTCATCGGCAAATAAAATACTTCGAAAAAGGGACTCCGGGTCCCTTTTTTTTATCTACGCCATAGGGTAATTGGGTTCTGGTGCATCCTATTATAAGACCAATACCCTGAAACCATGAAACTACCTGTTCTTTGCCTGCCGGTTCTGTTCCTGGTGTCCTGTGCACCATCGAGCGACAATCCCATTTTTCCCCTCTTACGGGGCGATTACCTCGGACAACCCCTGCCCGGTGACAGTATTGAGATCTTTGCCCCCGGTATTGTATCCACTGGTATGTATACGAGGGATATCACCATGACGCCCGACGGAAATGAAATTTACTTTTGCGTTTCTGTGGCTAACTATTCCTATGCAACCATACTATATACCAAAAGAGTAAACGGTGTCTGGCAACAACCCGAAATTGTGCCGTTCAGCGGCGGACCCGGAGTGCTTGACTTCGAACCGGCAATTACCCCCGACGGCAACCGGATCTACTTTCTCTCCACGCGTCCCGACGGCGACGAACCTGCCGGTGATCAGGATATCTGGTATGCCGACCGCCAGGGGGAGAACTGGGGAGAACCGGTGAATCCGGGACTACCCCTGAACACCGACGGCGGAGAATTTTACCCTTCACCCACGAGGAGCGGCAACCTCTACTATACCCATAATGATAAGGGCAGCGCCATAAACCGTATCTACCGGGCCCGATGGAACGGCATGGGCTTCGACGAACCCGAAATCCTCCCTGAACAGGTGAACTGCGGCACCAATCGCTTCAATGCCTACGCCGATCCCGACGAACGATTTATGATCGTTCCCGCAGCCGGAATGGAAGATGCCTATGACGGGGTCGATTATTACATTGTTCACCGGGATACTGCCGATAACTGGAGCGAACCGGTCAACATGGGACCCGCGATCAATAAAGGCAACCCCCGGGGCTGGTCGGCCTGGGTCTCGTGGGACAGAAACCTGCTTTTCTTTATGGGGAGTTTCAAAGCCGACAGCCTTGAAAACTGGAATTTTGAAACACTGAAAGAACTTCACAACTCCCCGAAAAACGGAGGCTCAACGATCTACTGGACCCGGATGTACTGACGCCTTCCGGTAAAGGAAAAACCAGCATCCATTGAGAATTTTTTATCCAGGTAAGGCTCACCTGGCTGCCAGCCAGCTGTTTTATACCTACCGCCTGCTGTAATGGAGATGCTTTTTGTAAGGGGATAACTGAGTCTCAGACTGATCATTCCCCCTGGAGCCGCTTCTGCATCAAAATACCCTCCGTTTGCCGGCTGCATCCAGAATCCGACCTGAAAATCAGCAGCAAGGGGCAGGTGAAAAGGATGAAAACCATTCAGTCCGTATTCCAGCCCCGGATAACTTCCTTCCAGGTTGGTATAGCGTCTTAAAACCATATATTGTTTGAGATCGCGGTACCTGACAGGCAGGACCAGCGATACCGAATGCCCGAAAGAAGTCGGGAAATACTGGCAAAAGAAAAATACATCAAGATCATTTGAAATGGGGATCCGGTTAACCAGAAAAACAGCCGGATTGACGAAATTCAGCAAGCTGAGACCCTTTTCCTTCTGAAGAAAATTTCGGGCCTGTTCACTCAGATCGCTGATCCCGATCCTCCGGTTTACGCCATCACCGTCGGGAAATGCATCACGACTGGTATAGGGAACATCGGGACTAAACATATCATAGGCCCAGGCTGTAAGGTCGGCTCCTGCGAAGTCCCGCAAGGCAGGATCCGGATCTTCAAACCGGGGGGCAATAACTTTCACAGAGTCTGAAAACGGACTTAAGGAAAAGGAAAAATAATTCCAGACATACCAGGCGTTATACAGGTATAGGGGATTCTTGTAATATTCCCTCCTGTAAAAAAAATCATTCAGTGTATTCATTTGCGAAAGATAAACTTCCGCCTGTATGCCAGTCACATAGGAGTAGAGAAGGATCGACAGATCTTCTGATTTTAAAGCTGAAAGTTCTTCGTCGCTGATGCCATACACAGTGCCATCCCAGCGGTGAAAAACGGAGTTTCCATTTAGCGCTTTCAAGCCTGCTGTCCCGAGAACTGAGGTATGGTAGGCTTCATGCATCCAGACACCAAGTGGTACCGGCAATTCACTTCCGTACCATGAAAATGCCAGACCTGCGAGATACTCCATCCCTCTCCCTGCTACCCTAAAAACGGGTTCATCACGACGGTTTCTGAAGACCAGGCTGCTCAGTTCATGAATACCCCAAAAACTAAGATCGTAAAGGTCTGAGGTCCATTGCGACGCCTCTTTCATGGAGGGATAGTAAAAACCGTTATTCAGGTTTTCGGGGAGGTCGATGAGCGGTACCTGCAACATAGGTCCCCGAACCAGGGTATCCTGACCACAGACAGAAATTCTGATACTCAGCAAAAGTAAAACTGCGATTATTAATCTTTTCATAATGAAGTGCTTTTAGTTTCTAAATTCTTCAACGGCCTCCTGAACAAAAACAACGCCATTGCCAGTGTAGTAAATGCAAGGGCAATCCCGAATTCACCCGAAAAAAAGTCGGTATGGCTGTTTGGAAGGGTAATCCGGTCGAAGAACATCTGGATCACCCCGTTGTGCGTGGCGTGAAACACTACGGCTGGCCATATCCCGGAGGAACGCATACGCAACCAGGCAAGGATCATTCCGGATGATAATACTGTGATAAAAAAACACAGTAACCGGTAAGAGATGGGTGTAGAAGCATCCCCATAATCCCCCGAAATTATCCCGGGCAAATGCCACACGGCCCAGATTACACTGCTTATCAGTCCTGCACGAAGAAGCCCGTAACGGGCATTAAGTACGGGCACCAGAAAACCCCGCCAGCCCAGTTCTTCACCCAGGCTGAACAACATGGAAGGAAAAAGTCCGGCAACACTGATGTAAAAAAAAGCCAGAATAATTACCCGAGCATTGGAGCCGCCTTCTATTCCAAGGGTCATACGTGCCCTTTCCAGAAAAACAGGATTGGGGACCTCTCCCCAACCAATAATCCAGATTGTTCCATAAGCCGCTGCAGCATATATTACGGGTATCAGCCAGCCCACGGCAATCCATTTAAAAGAAAAATGCCATCCGAATTCCTTAAAGGGATACCGCGACAGCAGGGCGGCGAATAATGCAGCCAGTCCCGGACTCCACATGATGAGGAACGAGGGCAGCATACCAGCCCCGTTCACTGGAAAAACAAGGTAAGCCAGTGTGGTCAACAGCGCCAGGAAAATTAAAAAAAGGACAATCCGTTGTTTCAACATCTTCAATGTATTTGATATCCGCTTTGACGTGAAAGCTAAGGAACCGTTACATAAAGAAATGTTAAAACACGAAAAGCTGCATCAGTAAAAGAGGAAACTCAGCACCAGGTGCACATTCATTTTACCGGTACTGACTACAAAAGAAGCACCAGGCTCTGAGGTAAAAATACAACTGACTATCAGTTCTTTGTCAGATGATACTTCTCCCCGATCTGCTCAAGCGTCAAAGCGGTATTGGGCAGAAGGTCAGAAGGACAGGATCCGAATTCCTTCTTTGTCATGTACCTTTTACACCGGTTCCACTGAACCTCTCCTGCTTCGCAGTACATAGCCTTGTAAGATCTGGCTGTAATGACCTTATCCTGAAGAATTCCGTTAAATATCGGACAGGGACCTGCGTTTGGACAAATGTTTTGCATAATCATGGCTTTATTGGGTTATTAAACTTCATACGGGAAATATTTTCCTTTACACAGAATCTTAGAACCTGATATTCAATAATTACACTTACAATATTTAGCAAATTACCATATTGTTTTTTAAATAACAACCGTAAAAACCCCCGTTTGACGAATAAAAAAACAGGTGATTCACTGCTTTTTCTTCTGTAGCACTTTTGTTTATCCTCCAGGGCAATGCAGCAAAAGGGGCCCGTGGCATCCAGGGGCAGGGAACCGATCAGCTCTTCTTTCGCTTCTGTATTCCACTCCTTCAAAATTTTAATTAACTTGGTTCAGAAAAAATTTCCAACCATGAAAAAGCATATCCTGCTTATCCCGTTCCTGGCCCTGCTGTTTTCCGGCTGTGCCGAACTGCTGTCTTTAATTGAAACAAGCTCCGGGCCGGTCCCTCTTACCGAACAGGAAGTAGCCAACGGGCTGAAAGAAGCCCTGAATACCGGAGTTACGAATGCCTCCTCCATCCTTTCGGCTGAAAACGGTTACTTCGGCGATGAACTGGTGAAGATCCTTCTGCCACCGGAAGCCAAAACCATCATCGACAACCTCAGTAAGTTGCCCGGAGGCCAGAAGATGGTCGACGATGTGATCCTCCGGATCAACCGCTCCGCTGAAGACGCTGCAAAGGAAGTCGCCCCGGTATTTATCAACAGTATCCGGCAGATGACCATCAGTGACGCTTTCTCCATTCTAAGAGGCGAAAACAATGCGGCCACGGAATATCTGAAAAAGACCTCCTATCAGCAGCTCTACGATTTGTACAAGCCTAAAATCATGAATTCCACCTCCAAAGAACTTGTGGCAGGCATTTCCACAAAGGAATCCTGGGATTTACTGACAGGCAAATGGAATCTGCTGGCTAATTCCGTACCCGGAAAGGTAGCCGGACTGACACCGGTAAATACCGATCTGGACGATTACCTGACCCGCAGGGCACTTGACGGTGTTTTTCTCAAGGTGGCCAATGAAGAACTGAAAATCCGGACCCAGGTTTCAGCAAGGGTAACGCCACTGCTTCAAAAGGTCTTCGGAAGTCTGGACAAATAAACACTGATCAGTAAAAGCCTTTCCCGGCCGGTCGGATATAACCGGCCCGGGGAAGGAATGACTGCCTGCCGTTTTATCTTTTTGCTACCTTTGAATTGAAATAATCTTAACAGATGCTTGTATTTAAATTCGGTGGTGCCTCTGTAAAAAGTGCTGAGGCCGTAAAAAATATGGCCGGCATCCTTTCCCGGTTCAGGGAGCCGGTTGTAGTGGTGGTATCTGCCATGGGAAAGACCACCAATGCGCTGGAGCGGGTTGTGGAGTGGTATGTCTCCCGCGATGAAAAGAAACTGAGTGACGAGTTTGCCCAGGTAAAGGATTACCACCTGCAGATCATGAGCGGGCTCTTCCCCGATATACATTCGGCAGCCTGCGATCGGGTACACAGCCTGTTTGCCGAACTTTCAGAAAGACTGAAACGCACACCTGCCCTGAATTACGATTTTGATTACGACCAGATCGTCAGCTATGGAGAACTCATTTCGACGGCAATCATAGCCGGCTACCTAAAAGAGGTGGAACAGCTACCCTGTCGCTGGATCGACGTGCGGGAAGCCATTAAAACCGACAATAACTACCGTGAAGGACGGGTTGACTGGCAGCTGACCTCCAGGCTCGTGCCCGAATTATTTAAATTTGCTCCCGACCGCCTGCTGATTACCCAGGGTTTCCTTGGCTCCACCGAAAACAATCTGACCACCACCCTCGGAAGGGAGGGATCCGATTATACGGCCGCCATTCTGGCCTATGCTCTTCATGCCGAAAGTGTTACGATCTGGAAGGATGTACCCGGTGTCCTGAATGCCGATCCCAAATGGTTCGACGATACGGTATTGCTCGAACAGCTTTCATACCTCGATGCTATCGAACTGGCTTATTACGGGGCCAGTGTGATCCATCCGAAAACAATCCAGCCCTTACAGAACAGGGATATACGACTGTATGTCAGGTCGTTTCTTAACCCCGAAGCCCCCGGGACCATGATCGGGAACCTCAGCTATGAAAAGCTGGTACCCTCGTTCATATTCAAAATGAACCAGGTCCTGCTGAGAATATCACCTCACGATTTTTCCTTTATCGCAGAACATAACCTGGAACTGATCTTCAGGATCATCAACAAACACGGCGCAAGGATTAACCTTATGCAGAACTCGGCCGTCAGTTTCCAGGTATGCACGGGATTTGACCCCAGAAAAACGGAACCCCTGGTCAAAGAGTTGTCGGAACATTTCAAGGTTATGCGGGAAGATAACCTGGAGCTGATCACGATCCGTTATTTTGATGAATCGACCATAGCCCGGGTTATGCAGAACAAGGAGCTGATCCTCGAACACCGGGGAACCCAGAACATACAACTGGTGGTGAGGGATCTCGGTTAGCTCAGCGCCTCGCTGGCGGCCTTCCTCCCTGCAGCATCCACACTGACAATCCGGTATTCCCTGCCTTCACCCGTATCGCTGTAACGGAAGGGTTCGGTTGTGGTTTGTGGCCGGTGAGGTACCGTGGCAATCAGTTTTCCGTCGCGCATGATTTCATAGCCAACCAGTGGTTCATCACCGGCAATGGCCGTATCCCATCTCAGCTCCACACCTTTGTCGCGCAATACTTCAGCCCTGACGGGTGCTGTAAGGTCCTGTTTGGGCAACTGGAAATAATTGGTGGCTCCGTCCTTCACCCTGCCTGCCATCTCTTCAATCTTCCTGCGGTCCTGCTGTGACAGTGCATCCGGTTTGATCTGTGCCGAATAAAAGTTCTGTACCAGCTGGCATTTCAGCGGATCATCATCGATCTGACCTATGCCGATAATTGCCGTATGCACACCCGGGGTGGTGAGGGAATACTCGACCAGCGGACGGCTCGGCAATGCTTCACTTCCGACGCTCCGGACCACATCTTCCGGTGTGCGCGACCAGCGGGCTTCCTTGGTATACATGGCACCATCGGCAAAAACCTTCATGGCAATGATGCCCATATTTTTGGCCGCTGCCACCTCAATCACATTGTACTGCATGTTGAGCATATTCCTGTCGTTGGCATTGATCGCCACGAGCATGGCATCGAGTATCCCATATTCATCCCTGCGGATCATTTCCATCATAACCGGTGCCGAACGGTGACCGGAGAACCCGATATGGCGGATCAGTTTTTCGTGATCCGGGTTGAGCCCCGTATGATTGGTGCCGTCACGGAAATCACGCAGTGCCACAAGAGCACCAAAATTCTCTTCGGGTACCAGCGGTGTTTCAAGTCCGATGTATAAAACATCCACTTCTTCAGTCGTATTCAGGGAATGGATCAGGACCATATCCACATAAGCACCTTTGGGGTAGTTGCCCTCACCATCGCCGAACATTTGCGACAGGGACCGCCTGAGATCTCCGACAGCCCCGGCTGCCGGATCGCCGTTGGTCCAGTTACCGACTGCATCGGAGTTAATAAAACCTCCTTTGCCCCAGCGGATGTGGGTTTTCGTAGTCAGGAAGATCGACTTTCTGAGGCCTTCGTCATAGCCCTTCCGTCCCGGGATCAGGTTCATCTTCTCAAAAGCCTTATGGTAATTCAACTGACTAGGTCCGTACAGGTTGGAAGTATCGAAATAATTCACTCCCAGTTTGAAAGCCTTAAGAATAATAGCTACCGGATCAACATCTTCCGGTGTCCACTGGATGGAAGCCTGCCCTCCCAGGCCCAGGGTGGTGACCTTGAAACCAGTCTTGCCAAAGGTCCTCTTCAATGGTGCAGGAATCCTGTCACCTGCGAAGGTAAAACCCGGCAAAAGGGCCATTCCGGCTGCACTGGCAGCGGTGAGTTGCATGAACTGACGGCGGGAAATCGGACGTTTTTTCATTTTTTCCTGATAATGATTGAACTGCATTAAGTTACAAAATTTCTCAGATTCTGCTCAAATACAACAGTACCTAAGCAATTAAACAGTCCTGTAAGCTACCGGTTCATTTTGAAAGGTAAACAGCCCGGGTACTGTCCGGGAAAATCCGCTCTTCAAACAACTCTCCAGCCAGCAAGAACCCATTCAGGAAGGTGTACGTTTCCGAACATCCCTGTGCAATTCCGGTCAAAGTGAGCTTTAACGACCGGCCGATTAAATACTTATCATTCATAATTTTATGTTTTATGGCATTATTTCTGTTCAAATATCGGAAACGCAAAAAAACATGTGGAAGAATTATATTGTTGTGACCTTACGTAATCTGGCTCGTAACCGTTCATTTAACCTGATCAACATTTCCGGTCTGGCGCTTGGCCTGGCCAGTGCAATCCTGATCATGTTATTTATCTTTAATGAACTGCGCTACGATCGTTTCAATACCAATGCCAAACAGATATACCGTCTGTATGTCGATGGAAAGATGGCGAACGAGGAATTTAAGGGAGCCTGGAATGCCCCGGTTTTCGGGCCCACTTTTTATGAGGAGATCCCCGAAGTGGTCAATTTCTGTCGTTTCGATTTCTGGAACAACCAGTTGATGTGGTCCAACCCTGAAAAGAAGTTTCTCGAGAACCATGTGCAGTTTGCAGATTCCACATTCTTCCAGGTTTTCAGCATAAAACTTCTGCAGGGAGATCCGAACACCGCCTTAAAGGCCCCCAACTCGATCCTGCTTTCCGAATCGAAGGCAAGCATCTATTTCCCAGGCGAAAACCCTCTCGGGAAAGCCGTTTATATGAACAATGACTCTTCCGTTTATATGGTGACCGGTGTGGTGGAAGATGCACCTGAAAGTTCACATTTCTATTACGATTTCATTATTTCCTATTGTACCCTGGAGGCGAGCCGTTCGACTTTCTGGCTGAATAATTTCATGTACACCTATCTCCTCGTTGATGAACATGCCACAAAAGAAGGCCTTGAAGCCAGTATCAATGCAGTGATGGCTGAACATGTGCGTCCCCTTCTGGAACAGTTCCTGGGTATTACACTGGAACAATTCACCGAGAAAGGGAATAAATACGGCATATATTCCCAGCGTTTGCTCGACATTCATCTTGATACGTCCATTCAACTGCCAAACGATGCAGGTTTCAGGCCGATCAGGAGCCGTCAGAGCCTGGTGATTTTCGGACTGATTGCCATTCTCATCCTGGTTATTGCCAGCATCAACTTTATGAACCTGTCAACGGCACGTTCTCTCAGCCGCTCCAAGGAGGTCAGCCTGAGAAAAGTGCTTGGATCGGGTAAGGGTCTTCTCATCAGGCAGTTCCTCACAGAATCCACTTTCCTTACCATGATCTCCCTGATCCTGGCGATCGGACTGGTGATCTTAATACTGCCGGCGTTCAACAGTCTGCTGGGATTATCCCTCCACGCACACGACATGCTCAAATGGTTTATGATCCCCGCCCTGATCCTTCTTGCCCTGCTTGTCGGCCTGCTGAGCGGTAGCTACCCCGCCATGGTCCTTGCCTCCTTTAAACCTGTGGAAGCCCTGAAAGGGAACCGGAGCGGCAATAACGGCAGCGGACTGCTCAGGAACATCCTGGTGGTGATCCAGTTCTCCATCTCCATCATTATTGTTGTGGGCACTCTTGTAATTTTCTGGCAGTTCCGGTATATGACCAATATGGACCTGGGGTTTGAAAAAGATAATATTATCGTAGTGGAAAGGCTTGATCCGCTCGGACGACGGATCCAGACCTTTAAAAAGGAACTTTTGCAGAATCCTTTGATCCTTGCCGCTTCGAACGCATCCACATACGAAGGAAATCCAAACAGCAACAGTACCTATATGATCAAGGGGCGAGACCGGTCCGAGGGATATATGCATGCCACTTTTTATACCGACCAGGATTTCATGGATACTTACAACCTGCAGATCGCCGATGGCCAGGGGCGCTTTTTCTCAAGGGATTTCCGGACCGATACGGCTGCCTGCCTGGTGAACGAAACTGCCGTTAAAAAATACGGAATTGAGGATCCCCTGAATACCATCATCCTTCAGCCTGAAGGAGATGGACGGTATACCGAGACAAGGATCATCGGGGTGGTAAAGGATCATCATTTCAGCTCGGTGAAGGGCGAGATCGAGGCCCAGATCTTTTTACCGAAGAGAGAAGAATGGGACTGGCCGGGCGTTCTTTCCATCAGGGTTGCCCCGGGTGAAAAAGAAGCCGCACTCGCCTATATTAAAAAGACCTGGGAAGAATTTACCGCTGACCAGCCCCTGCAGTATTTTTACCTCGACGATGCCCTGAAAGGTTTTTACGACTACGAAAAACGTATCGGTACTCTGAGCATGATCTTTTCCATACTGGCCATCTTCATTGCAAGCCTGGGACTTTTCGGGCTGACCCTCTACAATACCCAGAAAAGGACCAAGGAAATAGGCATACGCAAAGCCATGGGAGCCAGCGAACAAAGTATTCTTGCACTGGTCTCAAGAACCGCGATGATATCAGTCGGACTGGCCATACTCATTGCCTGGCCGGTAGCTTATTATACCATGCGCGACTGGTTGAACAACTTCCCCTACAACGTCGGGTTCCAGCCCCTTCTATTTCTAGGCGCAGCAATGCTGGCTGTATTAATTGCCATGATGACCGTTACCTTCTCCACCCTGCGGTCGGCACGCATTAACCCGGGTGAAGCATTGCGTTATGAGTAGATTACATCCGCATATAACTCCTGAGTGAGTGCACCGGGAATTGCCTTTTACAGGCAGTTCCCGTATATTTATTAACCCTTTAACCGGCCAAACCATGCTCAGAAACTATTTCCTTGTTGCACTCCGCTCGCTTTCGCGGCAGAAACTCCTGTCGTTCCTGAATATTATCGGACTTGCCATTGCACTCGCCAGCACTTTCCTGATCTTCCTTTGGATCCAGGATGAAAGAAGCTACGACAGTTTCCAGCCCGATGCAGAACAGCTTTTCCGGGTCGAGGAAGACCAGTTCTATTCCGGAAAGGAGCCCTATCATGTCAATGTAACACCCTTTATTGCCGGGCCAACCTGGAAATCCGAGATCCCGGAGATTGAAGAAATGACCCGGATATCCTATACCGGAGGCTTGCTTGTGAAATACGGGGAAAACAAATTTTTTGAAGATGCCATGGTCTGTGTCGACAGCGGGATTTTCAGCATGTTCCGTTTCGATTTTATTTCGGGGGATCCGTTAACCGCTTTCCGGGATCCGTATTCCATCGTCCTGAATGAACCTATGGCTGAAAAATACTTCGGGAAGGAAGATCCGCTGGGGAAAACCCTGACGGTCGAGGAAAAATATGAGTTTACGGTTACTGCCGTGGTAAAAAAGTATCCTTCCAACTCCAACCTGAGATTTGATGCCCTGATCCCGGCCGACTTCATGAAAACCCGTTCGTTCTATGCCGAAAACTGGGGTACAAATTCCATCACTACCTATATCAAACTGGGCGAAGCTGCATCGGATACCGCTGTCAACCGCAAACTAACGGAAATCGTCAAACAGCATAATCCCGACACTCAAACCGTGTTCATGGCAGCACCAATGACCCGGATCCACCTCTTCGGATACTTCGGATACTCAAAGGATCAGCGGGGCATACAACTGGTATACATATTTGCGGCAGTGGCGCTTTTTATCCTGGTTATTGCATGCATTAACTTCATGAACCTGACCACGGCGAGATCGGTCCGCCGTTCGAAAGAGATCGGTCTGCGCAAGACCAACGGGGCTTCCCGCATACACCTGATTTTCCAGTTCCTGAGCGAATCCTACATCCAGATCTTCATGGCCCTGCTGCTGGCCCTCATCCTGGTTGAGGTTCTGCTGGGTTCCTTCAACCAGCTTTCGGGCAAGGAAATAAGCCCGGAAGCCATCTTCAGGGGGGAATACCTGGCCGGCTACCTGATTATTTTCATCTTTACCGGACTGATGGCTGGTCTGTACCCGGCCTTTTTCCTGTCAAAACCCAATCCGGTCACCGTAATGAAAGGAACCGGGAACGCCCGTTTCGGAAAAGGACTGATTCTCAGAAAGATACTTGTTGCCCTGCAGTTTGTATTATCGGTAGTACTCATTACCGGGTCGATTGTATCTTCAAGGCAGCTGAATTATATGGTGAACAAGCCCCTGGGGTTTGACAAGGACTATCTCGTTTACATCCCGATGCGGAATGAATTAAAGAACAACTATCTGAAAGTTAAGGATAAATTTCTCGAAAGTCCCCGGATACTTGGTGTTACAGGCTCGCTCCACCTTCCGAGCAGTATCGGGAGCAATTCGGGGGGGATCGACTGGGAGGGAAAAGATCCTGACCTTGTGGTCCTGGTATCGCTGACCACCGTTGATTTTGACTATACCGAAACACTGAAGATCAACGTCGTTAAAGGCCGCTCATTTTCCAGAGAGATTTCCACCGACCTGGTTACCGATACCACGGGTCCCTTTCTGATCAATGAGTCCCTGGCCCGCCTGATCGGCAAGGAGGATATTATTGGTTCAAGGCTGAATTTCATCGGTGTTACCGGAGAAATAATCGGCGTGATGGAGGATTTTCATTTCAACTCCGTTAATAATCCAATTGAGCCCCTGGCCCTTTGTGTAACGCCCCCCTCCTGGTTCAATGTCATGCTGATCCGTCTTGATCCCGGTAGCTGGAAGGACGGTCTTGCCTACCTGGAAAAAAGCTGGCAGGAACTGCTTCCGCAATATCCCTTCGATTATCATTTCATGGATACTGAAATTGAAGAAACTTATCAGAGTGACCGGCAGATGACGCGGCTGATCATGATCTTCTCTCTGCTGGGAATACTGATAGCCTGTCTTGGACTGTTTGGCCTTGTGGCCCTTGAAACCGCACAGCGGACCCGGGAGATCAGCATCCGAAAAACACTCGGATCTTCCGCAGGACAGGTGGCCGGTCTGCTGGTGTACCGTTTCCTGAGCACGGTGGTTATTTCGGTGCTTATCGCCATTCCTGTTTCGTGGTTTATTACAAAGACCTGGTTACAGGAATTTGCCTACCGGACCGGTCTGGAGTGGTGGATCTTTGCCCTGTCGGCCTTCCTTGCCCTGTCGGTATCGCTGCTTACCGTGCTGTACCATACCCTTAAAGCATCGGCAACCAACCCCGGTGAGGCACTGAGATACGAATAAAACCGTTTGATGCCGGAGTCCGTCTCTGGCAAATAACTCAAAAATAAGGTCCGCCGACCGGTAAAACGGAAAGCGGACCTTACTGCTTATATTCCCGGAGGGAAAATGAATCCTTGCGGATTACCTTGAGATCAGTAATTTTTTCTTGTACAATATTCCTTCGCTGTTGAACCCGGAAAGCAGGTACATACCAACGGGCAGGTTCCCCACCCCGAGCTGTTTGCCTTCAGGAGCAGCATCAACGACCACCCGGCCTGCCATATCGCGGATTACCACGCGGCTGAGCTCCGTTCCGCTGAAGGTGAGAACATCACTGGCAGGATTAGGATAAAAGAAAGCTCTTTCATCATCAACAGGATTCAGTCCTTCGATGATCACCGTGGTCGTATCAATATCACCGGGTTCAAGCAGAGCGATCCAAACATCCTTGTTCTGCATCCCGTCATCAAAAGTTTCGCCGGTAAAGAACGTGACCGATCCGATAAAAGAACCGCACATCAGTAACTGGAAGTCGGAACCCATCGACATGGCCCAGCCGTAAATATTGCTGGAAACTCCGTCGGCATAGCTCGACTCAGCTTTGAGGCCCCAGAGATAGCTTCCATCGTTATCGTGTCTTACAAGCAGGCTGCCATTCCCGTCGCGGTCTATGGTGAACTCGTCATCCCCGAAGGTGGTCGCCGGATCAAGAAAATAGGCCATGGTATAGATCTCGCCCTTTTCAGCCACTGCAAGGTCATAAATGCCTTCATTATCGGATCCTCCTTCCATATCCCCCCAGAGTACATTCCCTTCCTTGCTGTATTTGCAGAGCAGATAATCGAATTTTGCCCCGTGCAGAGGCACTTTGATATAATTTCCATCCTGACTGTTCAACTGGGTCTCCCCCTGAACCAGGAGGCCTACAAAGATATTGTTGTCTTTGTCGAGTGCCAGGGCATAACTCATGTCGGTTCCGGTTGATCCGATCCGGTTGATCCATTCAACTGATCCGTCAGAGGGATCGATTTCTGCAAGGAATACATCGGAATTGCCCAGGGGGTTCCCCATCGGGGTCAGACCGGCAACACCCACCGTTGAAATATACGGCGTGGCGGCTACCATGGTGGCTTCAAATACGGTGTACACCGCCCCGCCGGAGCTTGTTTTAACATCCCTGACGAAGGATGATTTGGCATTTACCTTATCAATCCAGTTCACCTCACCGCTTGCATCGAGCGACACAACCACCGCAAGAGAATAGGTGGTGGAAGCGTCGGGGTAATCGTTTTTCACCTCGGTACCTCCGATAGTGATGATGTTGGATGCCCGGATCGTAACGATTACATCGGTCCCTGAAACGGCCAGTTTTTCAACCTGATCGCCTCCGGGACCCGCGAAACCTTTTGCCCACAGAAAATCTCCCCCGCTGTTCAGCTTGGCCACAAAAGCCTCGCCCTTCTCGTCCGAATTAGGATACAGGGTGGTGGTACCGAAATAGGTCGTATCCACATAACGACCACCAACATATACATTTCCGTCGGTATCTGTAGCAATTCCATAGCCGGTCACCGAAGCCCCGCCAAGCGAAGTGGCAGTGCTTACCCAGAGTACATTGCCTGCGGTATCGAGTTTCATTACAAAAAGGTCCCTCCCGGCTGTCTCCAGGTGCACGGCGCCAAAATCGGCAGTATCGCTTACGACACCACATACCAGCAGATTTCCGTCGGAAGCCTGAACGCAGTCATAGGCCTGGTCGTCATCTGTCCCGCCGAATGACAGTATCCAGTTAGTCTTCTGAGCAAAGAGTCCCAGGGGCAGGACCAAAAGCAGGGTAAAAAGTATTTTTCTGATCATATGCGTGTGTTTTTAGATTCAAAAAAGCATTCCGAGGCTTGCATTCAGTTCCCATAACTTACCCTGATCGCCGCCCGGAATCAAGATCCTGCCGCTTCCTTTCAGATACAGGCGCTGATTGAGTCCGCGGGGAAAATAAAGGGTAAGGTGCGAGGCTTCAGAAAGATAGTTGGAGGATAATACGGTAAAATCATGCCGAACGAGCGGGTCAGTGATGGCCGTTGTTTCCGGGAAATAGGGAGTTTCGGGTTCAATAGCAAGATCGGAGCCTGCATCGAGGTAGCCTCCGGAACTCAGCATCAGCCCGAGGCTCCAGCCCTTTCCAAGACTCCGGTTGCAGTGAAAATGAATTTCGCCACCTGCCCTGGCAATGGTTTGCTCTGCATAGAAATAATTGAGCGAAACGAAATGCCCGTAGGAAAGTTCAAGACCGAGCCCGGACCTCAGTTCGCCGGGCTGACCGAAAAACAGGTCAGCGCTCCAACGCAGGGCCAGATTTCGTGAGGTAAACTCAACCTGCTCGTTATCAATAATGTAACTTTTGCTTACGGAAGAGTTTAGCGACAGATCACTCAGCAGGATCCGGTCATTGCCGGTAAGCTTCAGGCTGGTATAGGCTTTCAGGTCATTTTCGAGAAAATCGGCGTCATGAATGGCCGTGGAAGTGAAATCGTAGGTTTCTTCATTCATATCGGCTGCATAGGGTGACTGAACGGCCGATTCAAAAGTGTTAAGGTACTGGAGTTCCACAATCCATCGTGTGGCACAGTCGTTGTAACCGGTCTGAAAAGCAAAACCTGCCTGAAGGGCATCATAGCGGTAGCTCAGGGAGTTCTTCACCAGGGGCTGACCGTACAGCATAAGGCCATTGATCTTGAAGATGGTGTTACCACCGATCCCGTACCGGTTCATCACGTCGATATCCTCCCTTTTTGTCCCTGCAATACCGGTTAGTCCGGCAAACCATCCTCCTCCTGAATTCCAGGTCAGGGAAGGATAGACCCTGAGGTTCATCCAGAGGCTCTGCGGGCGTGGGTCGTTGTCCCTTCCTCCCAGTCCGACATGATATTCTGTTTTGACACCCGCCAGAAATCCGTGCCAGCTCTGTGCTGAGGCAATGCTGAAAACGGTCCTGAACCGGTCTTTCAGCCAGTCGCCGCCGATAGAATCGGCAAAATAAAACGAATTGGATTCCGAGGGATCAAAACGCATATACCATTCCACGTTTTTATCGTAGGTGCGGTCGTAATCGAAGCTTCCGGCCAGGATCACCTTTTTAAGCTTACGAAATCCGAGAGTACGGAAACCGAGAAAATCAGAGGTGTCGGCTTCGGCAGCACGGTTGAAGCTTCCCTGCCGGTGACTGTAAAAAAATTCGAAATGCCTGAGTTCAGGGATGGAATCAAGGGAAAGTCCGCTTGCATTGCAGGTACGGGTATAGAGATTTCCCGAAAGCCACAGTTCTTCATCCAGCAGGGTGGAACAGCCGGTACCCTGAGCCTGGGCCGCCATTTGCAGTGAGCAGCCAAGTAATATGCCTATGAATACAATTCTTCTCATTTATTCCAAAATTCCAGGTGTCGGAAAGGAGATCACCTCAAAATCCTCACTGCTGTTATTAAAATCCTGGAGGATCAAACGATCGCCAATCCTGTCCTCCACTTTTCTCCGGCAACTCTGACCGTTAAAAATGCCGTTGCAATACTGGAACCCGGCATCAATCGGGACCGGCAGCCGCTTATATTTTCCCGACCGTGCATAGGCCAGGGCTTCAAAACCGTCGAGCACCCAGCTGGAAGGGATCAGTGCAACCTCGTGACCTTCCGTATCATAGGGCTCCGGAACGATCCTGACCCCATTTTCCCATCCTTTCTCAGCTTTGAAAATAACAATGCTTGCTCCGTAGCTGTGAAGGATCCAATCGTGCGTGCCGGGCCTGTTGTAAAAGATTTCCGTCATGTTGGGAACTTCGGTTATGTCTACATCCTTTTGATTTTCAGGACGGTAAAGATAGGTCTCCAGGTCGGCTACGGAAAGGTCTATGCTGTTGGGATTTCCGTTGGGGTCGTCCCTGTGGTTCATGCCATCCTGGGCAATGATCAGGCTTTCACCCGGGCCAATGGGCCAGGTTCGGCCATTACCCGGTACCATCCATACAAATTCCAGGGCAACGGTATCCGGAAGGAGGTCCTGGAAACGCGACACCTCTCCGTCGGTGTTCCCGTTCGAACCGAAGCAATTTGCCACATAAAGGCTGTCGGCATAGATGACCTCATTGGTATTGTTGTATATTTCCACAAAATGATCGGAATAATAAGCCTTCCCCGCCGGGGTGGTGGTGCCGGTATAAAAAACCTCCTTGATCAGCAGGGTTCCGGGGATGGAGGAACGAAGGATCAGCGCCTCCTCCCCACCATCGCTTTCAATAAAGATGTCCTGTTTGCTGGCATTCAGGTTGATCAGACGTCCGTCGGCGATGTCCTGCGCCGTCGGCACGGTATCGCCCAGACTTACTGCTGTTTCAGCACTCAGTTTCATGCCGGCCGAAACCCTGTAAGTTCCGCGTATGATATCTTCAAAAACCACGGTGCCGGTAGCATTTGTGTATCCGACCGAGAACAGCCGGTTTGACTGATTAACCAGCTTAACTTCAACTCCTTCTGCAGGTCCCGCAGTATAATACTCCGGGTAACTTACCTGTACCGTCAGGGTGTACTTTCCGGGCAGCTGTCCGAAATAATCCCTTTCACAGGCCGGCAGAACCAGGATTAAAAACAGGAGTATGGAACTAACTTTTCTCATTATCTAAAACGAAAAATTTATCTCTCCGCCAAAAGAAAGTTCAGGGTTGCGCTTTTCAAGGTTTCCGCTTCTGATGTTCCCGAATGCCGGATGATGCATGAACATATTGTTGGCATAAAAGGAAAATTTGAATTTATCCGTAATCTCCTTGGTAACCCTGAAGTTGATATTCCACAGGGCCGGCTTCTGCACCACCATGTATGACAGTTCGTCCTGCTCCCAGACAAGAAAATCATAGGCCGCAGATTGCGCCTCCTCCTCCGTAAGGGCAACCACGGTTCCCTGACGGTCGACGTAGGCCACGGGAAACTCTTCAAAAAGCAGGGTTTTTTCCTGCTCGAACCAGGAAACCTGCACGGCAAAGGATGCGAGGAAACGGATAGAGGGTATATGCTGGATCAACCTGAAGGTGGTGAGAAAATTCTGTGTCTCATAACCATTCGAGGGATAGATCCCGATCAGCCTGTCGGTGTTCCCGCTGAAATACTGGCTGTTAATATAGATCTGATTCGAATTGTCGTACGACTGGTTCACCATCCAGGCCCCGGTTACGTTCAACGAGGTACCCGTAAGAGGCAGTTTCGGTGAGTTGTAGGTAAACTCGACCCCGCGACGCGTATAGGAACGGTTGTTCTGCGGGATTTTATAGGTATCGCGTGCCACCAGCGTATCCACGTTGATGGTATCGAGCATGGGCTGCATCCCGAAACCGGGAATGTAGAAATAAACATTGTAGGAAGGATAGGGGATTACGGCAAGCACATCCTTAAAGCTATAGCCGTTTTCGAGTTTTTCACTGTAGAAGGTTATATTCAGACTGTTACGTCCGTGCTCGTAATCAAATCCGGCTTCCCACTTTTTCATGACCGACATCTGCAGATCCGTGCTTTGCTGTTCGAATACGCGTGTTGTCATAATAGCCAGGTTCTCGTCCGGATAGGTATTCGAATAATACTGGTAGCTGACCACATCCATGTAGGCCTTGTCGGGGTATAGATACACCAGCGAAGGTGATTTGGCCGACAGTCCGTAACCACCCCTGATCTTCAGCGACCCGGAGATTTTATAATTCAGGTTGAAACGGGGCAAAAGTGCCTGTCCGAACTCTCCCCTTAATAAAGACAGCGGCTGGGTATTCTCGAATCTTAAGCCTGCCTGTACCTTAAGTTCCCTTTTGAACAGGGTCATAACGACCAGGTCCTCGATATAAGCCGAGAGTGTATTTACCGGAGGAATATCTGAAAATGAACGGGGACGAGTGGAGGAGGGCGGATAGTATCCTTCTTCAAAATAACGGCCCTCTCCGTAATTGGCCGTGATCTTCCATTCAGCTCCCGCCAGGATTTTGTGTTGCAGCGGACCGGTCGACCTCACAAGGTTATAATTCAGTTCGCTGTAAAAATTGAAGGGTTTTCCCTTGATATAGGTAGCACTCAGGTACTCGGCAGGGATATAGGGGACCTCCATCGTGGTATCCGTGAGGGCTGTACTCAGAAACTTCACCGTCCCGGAGTTGAGCATCCGGGTATAGGAGACCTGGTCTTCCAGATTAATTGAAACATTGTAATCGATATTGGTAATCCAGTTCCTGTTAAAATTCATTTTTCCGGAAGTGGTAAAACGGATCCCCTTTTCCTCCGAGAACCGTTTTTCGTCGCTGAGGGCATCCTTGTCGTCTTTATCCGTGTCGAAGGTGCGGAAGAGATCAAGTGAGCCCTTGAGATTCCAGAAATTCCCGAACAGGGAGTTCGACCAGGCCAGTTTACCCGTTGCCCGGGTGTAGGAAGGAACCGGCACGCGAAGATCGGCCTGGGCAAAGGCATAGTCAAAATCCGCATTCAGCACCCCGCCCTTTTCTCCCAGGCGAAAGCCTTTTCCCAGGTAAGCCACGGCAGAGGTGGCATTGAATTTTACCTTGGTCGTAACAGGCATTTCTCCTCTCCGGGTATTCACAATGACTACGCCACTGGTCATATCGCCATGCTTTACCGAGGGAATGCCCTTGATCACTTCAACTGATTCGATGTTATCGGCGGGTATTCTCCTCAGGTCGACACCGCCGCCGCTGACCGTCTCAAAATATCCGGCAGCACCGATCGTGGAGGTGTTGGTTACTTGGAGGTTGGCATCGTTGGAGAGCGGCGCCCCGTCGACCACGATGGCCGTTCCCATGGCACTGATCCTGTCATCGGCATTGGTTGCAGAACTGCCTCTCAGGTTGACCTGTGAACTGCTCGTCAGATCGGAGTTCCCCGCTGCCTGCCCCGGCATAAGCTGCAGCACATCCCCCAGGCTTGAAGCCTGAACATGTTCCACCGCCTGGGATCCGATCACGGAGGATGATGACATGGAATTCTTGTTTTCCTGGGCAACAATGGTTACATCACCCAGGGCCAGTGTGGCCGGCCGGAGGACAATATTCAGCTCCGTGTCCTTACCTGCTGCCAGGTCCACTACACGTTCCTCGGCCTGGTAGCTCATCATCTGGAAGCGCACGGTGTAGCGTCCCGGTGAAAGACCGGGCAAACGAAAATAACCATTGACATCGGCTGCGGAACCTATTTCCTGGTCGACAAGATAGACCGTGGCAAAAGGCAGACCTTCGCCATTATCCGCATCCGTTATTCTCCCGAAAAAAGCGATCCTCTCCTGTCCGGACAGGGAGGAAGCAAGTAAAAGGAACAGTAGCAGCCCCGGAAGTTTTCTTTTTATGGCCAACATCCACTTAAAACAGATCAGAGAAAAAAAGAAAGGCCGGACCCGTTTCAGGGGTCCGGCCTGAATATTAATATACAATCATTTTAGAAACACCTTCAGCACCTTCCGCATCGGTCATCCTCACCTGGTATACACCGGAAGCAAGGCTTAAATTGAGTGGAAGTTCGCCACCGGCATAGTCAACCCGGGTGGAAAGTACTTTCCTTCCGTCGATGGAGAAAATCTCAATATCCATCATCCCCATGGCCAGATTACCCGGCAACAGGCGAACAAAGGTACCATCCGACGGGTTCGGGAAGATCCCTACCGTGGGCAATTCAAGGTTGTCGGTACCGGTGTGGTCAACAACCGTGACATCAAAGCTGCAGCTTGCGGTATTTCCGGCAGCATCGGTGGCTGTGTAGGTCACCGTGGTTGTTCCGGGTGCAAACTGGTCGCCGGGCTGATGTGTAGACGTCAGTTCAACAGTGCCTGAATTATCACTGGCGGTAGGCTCGGTCCAGGAGACCTCAACAGCCGTACCGGTATAAAGATCGGCGGTGATGTCCGACGGACAGTTGTCAATGGTCGGGTTGATCGCGTCAACAACAGGAACAGCAGCAGTGTAGGTACGAAGCTTGCAAAGGTTTGAGACCGTCACAGATACATTGTAAGTGTCATAGTCTGCATAGGTATGAACAGGATCAAGTTCTGCAGAAGTATTACCGTCGCCCAGATCCCAGGCTGGTTCTCCACCTACCGAGGTATTGGTGAAAGTAACGGTAAGGTCATCCACACTGTAGTCAAATCCTGCAACAACAGGAAGGAAGTTGTCGATATGTGCATGGTAGATATTTCCACCGGCACCAAAGGCCAGCACCTCATCATTGAAGAGGGTCAGTTCGAAGAAGTTATCCATCCCGGCTGTATTCAATTCCCAGGTGTCGCCTCCGTCGGTGGTAACCTTAAAGGTGTTCTCATCCTTTCCGGTTACGAATACATTATCGGCAACTTTGATCACGTCGAAAGAATAATCGGTCGGATTAAGGGTATAGGTAGCAAAGCCATCGCTGGTTTTTGCCGCGCCATACTGGGTGGCAAAGAATACATGGTCGGCATCAAGGATCTCCATGTCGTTGATCGATCCGAAATCCGTCCGGCTGACCTCAGTCCAGCTTTTACCGTAATCGCTTGTCTTCCAGTATTTCGAAACACCTGTAATATACCCGGTTTTACCGGTCTCGTCGAAGCCCATGCAGGTAAACGGCGAAGAATAGGACGGATAGCAGAAGTTTTTCCTGTACAGCGACCAGGTAAGACCCTGATCTCCTGATACATAAAGATAGCCATACTTGGTGCCGTTCGAAGCCTGGTAGCGAACCATTACGAAGGCCGAATCCGGAGCCTTAACCCCGAGGGCATAGTAATACGGGCTGGTACCCAGAACAGGATTCAGGGTATCGTTGGCTTCACCGCTGTCGAAAACTGAATGTTTGATTGCAGTCCACGTTGCGCCGCCATCTGTCGTGCGTGCAAGGAACCCGTTTGTATAGGCTTTCCCTGAAGCATAGGAGAAGGAAGCCAGACCTGTTGTCTGGTTAAAGAACTTAACATCGTTGGCAACATGGCCAATCAGAGAATCGGCAAAAACCGAAGGATTCCAGGTCTTACCACTGTTGGTGGTATAGAAGATCGAGGTATTGTTGCCGACGATCACAGCAATGGTGTCGGTTTTGAGGATGGCCATTTTCTGAAGGATCTGATCGCCCACTTTGCTCGTGGCCCATGGCGTGCTGATCGTATCCACATAAACCTCAGCGGGATCTGAGCTGACTTCAGCCACTGTATTGGTACCCGTCAGAGCAATAGTGAAATTACCCAGTTTCGGGAGTGTAAAGGTAGTGAGGTCACCGGTCACGGTCTGGTCACCGATGGTCCATACCTTTGTTCCCAGGTTGGCGCTCTGATCATTAATGGTAAGGATATTCTTATCCACGGAAGCCTCAAAGGCAGCCACCGGATCGAGCAACTGGTCGGGAGTGGTGATATAGGTCACACCCCCTGAAGCCAGAGAATAAACCTTATTATTGAAAACAGCTGCCTCAAAGAAGCTGCCGGCGCCATTGCCTGCCGTTTCCCAGGTTGAACCGTAATTCAGACTCCTGATGGTGTTCCCGCTGGTACCGACAGCCAGAAAGATGGTATCGGATACGATAATGAAGTCCTGGGCATAGGCCGTGGAAAGCTGGGTAAATGTCTGCATCCCGTCGGTGGATTTGAATACGCCAACCTGGGAAGGCATGTAAAGGGAATCCTTGTTGATCAGGACAAGGTCGGTAAGGTACTTGGTATCAAAAGCAAGGCCCGTGGTGGTCAACTTGGTCCAGGTAGCACCGCCATCCTCAGTCTTGAGCAGGAAGGAACCCGAGCCGGTGATGTAGCCGGTGAGTCCGTCATCGGCAAAATCAATGGCGGTGGTGGTGACAGTCTTACCACCTGCCAGGTCGTCGGAAACCTTGTGCCAGGTAAGTCCGGCATCCTGTGAACGAAATACATAACAGCGATAAGCGGCTGCAGCATTTTTATAGGATATCGTCGTAAAGCAATTGTACTTGTCGTTGAATCCGACGGCATAGAGTTTCCAGCCCGAGCCGGTTTTAATATCATCAGCCGTACCGGCCAGGTCAGCACAGACCTTTGTCATGGACACAACGGACCAGGTGTCGCCCTGATCCTTTGTACGGAGCAGGAAAGTATCCCCCGCGGCGATCATTCCGGTATCAGCATCACCGAAATCGATGCTCATCAGGTTTTTCGATGCTACACCAATGGGAGAAACATCCACCCAGCTCTGGCCACCATTAATGGTCTTATAGACCAAAGAGCTGCCGAAGGTCAGCAGGGCTGTATTGTCATCAAAAGCATACAACTTCTGGCAGATGCTGCCTGAACCCGTAGCCTCTGCAATCCACTGTCCCGTGGCCGTCACGGGAAGTAAGAGGATCAGTACAGTTAGGAGTGTAAAGGTTTTTTTCATGTTGAAGAGATTAAATTATTTAATTCTGATTCGGGTTAGCAAAATACGGTGTTGTTCTAAGGCACAACATGGATAAACAGCAGGGTTAAAATTAGCCTTTACAGGGCCTATTTTTCTAACCTGTTTATGGTATTTTCCTGTCGATGATGAAAAAAAAGATAACTCCGGATAAAGTCTGACTTCAGTCCGTCCGGATCGCACACTATGAGTAAGGTAAGCTGATTTACTCATTGTTGTTTGTTCTTCCTGTTGATAATGCCAGGCCGGTTTCTGAATGCATGATGGATAACAAGTTTCCACCCATCCCGCCTGAATCAGATCAATGTTCTGATCTATAGTGCATTAACCCAGATTCCCAGACTGGCCGGGAATTCCGGATATTATACAGACGGTTTCCATAAAAAAAACTTGCGGCCAAAAGTGCTTTTTTTTGCATATGGGACAAATTTTTTCAGAAATCTGAAAAGCTCTGAAAAACCGATGAAAAGAGGCTCCCGGAAGGAGACTCCCTCAGGTATATGCAGGTGGTGCCCGTAAAATGAAATACATGAAAAACAAACAGTACTGGAGGGAACCGGAATCAGCCAAGAAAACGGCTGTCTGACTCTCCGGTATCGGGATAAAAACCCGATTTTTGCATTTTAAGGTAAAGTGCCAGCTTATCCCTTATCAACTCTATAATTTGAAGCTCTGTAGCCCTGGTCAGATACGCTGTACTGAAGTTGCAGAAAACCATAAAATCGGTGATCTCATCCTCTGGCAGGCCGGTGACCCGGGCAATGATCTCCCGGTTGTATTTTTTATCTATCTGCCGCTGGACCTCTTCTTCTTCCATCCTCTTATTATAACGGATCATGAATTTATCCTCTTTCGACAGGATCGGCACAGTGGCAATGGTATATTGTCCGCTGTTTTTTATGGTTTCCTCGATCACTTTTTCCTCAAAGGCAGCTTTCCCCTCAGATGCTGCCATGGAGGCAAATGATTCACGCATAATCTCCTGTTCCGTTGGCTGAACCCTGTAAGTTTTGAATTCCTGTTTGAAATCCTCATAGCTTCTGAAAGCTCTGATCGCCACCTCTCCGATCTCATAATATCTCGGTGCCATTCGTACGACCGTGAACGAATCGCTCATGGTCGCGTCCACGATCACCACTTTTCCCAGGAAGCCCATTGCCCTGAATACAAGGGTATCGTTCCCCTTCAATGGAAGGTTGAAACGTCCTTCCCCGTCGGAGGTGTACCATTCCCTCCGGCTTTCATTGAAAATATTCACCCATGAAACCCGGTTGCCGGTGGAGTCGTCTATAATCCGGCCCCGGAAATACTCTGGTTCAAATAATTGTGCCTGTAATGGCACGAGTGTCATAAGGGTAACAAACAACAGGACAATACGTTGTGGAGTAAGCATGGGCAGCGCGCTTTTTTACCGCAAATTAGTTTAAAAGCTGCAGTTGCGTGGCAGGCTTCGCGTTAAAAAAACTTAATTGAAATGAGATCGCCCTGGCAGCTTGCTTATTCAGAGTGATTGAAGGCGTACTGGTACTCCATGGGGATGATCCTGCGGTATTCCTCCACCGTGGCATCGGCCAGGCAGGCTTCGATTATGGTCCTTCCTGTACCCGACAGGCCCGGCTGAAGGTATTTTTTCACCTCGCGATGGAAGAATTCCCTGAGCACTTCTGCCCCTTTGTCGTAGCCTTCCATTCCCACTTCCTGCTGCCGGTAAACCTTGAGGAAACGCGATGGGATCTTGGCCCCTTCAATGGTCAGATAATTTAGCTCATAACCTAAAAGCGGCGTCCTTGCCGGCTGGTACTGGTCGTCACGCAGTTTGGCATTCCCCCTTCGGGTAAGATACTCCCGCATGAGGAGCTGGGGCTTGAATCCAACCTTCCAGACACCGATATGCTGGTTCGGGGTAAGGGTGTAGCGCGTACGCTGGGCCTGTATGAACTGTTCCAGCAACAGGTTGGCATGGGTGATCATTTCCCCGGTGGCAAAGGGCCAGTAGGATCCCACCCCTTCGCTCTCCATGTTTCCTGTCCCGATAATACTCGGGTTGGCGTAGCCCCTGGGGGCCACCAGACGCCATAGCCAGGCCAGAGCGGGTGGCAGGATATGGAACAGGCCGATAATCCCGTACGACGGGTTCTCCATGCTGCAGGGCGGGGTACGAACGCCAAAGCTCCTGACATCAACACTCACCGGCTCATTGACAATGCCGGGAACAATATCCCGCGGAACAATAATCCTCGGGTTGGGGCAGCGTTTTCCGGGGGCATCCTCGATATGGTCCCAGATGAGCGCTGTACATTCGGGCTTCGATTCGATATTAAGAAAGAGCAGTGATCTTTTCGCCTTGATCGTGAGTTTTTCCAGAAACGGATCGTCCCCGTAATCGGTAATCCCATCGACTCGGATAAACCAGGCATTTTCAGCATCAAGCACCGACAGTTTCCCGTTCTTTTTCTGGATCGAGGGGTGGCACATGGCCATGTCGTCGGTTACCGGACTGAAAGAACAGAACAGCGGCAGGGAGATCAGGCGCTGTTCCATGGTGACGGTATTCTCACCGATGAGGACCTGCCCGCTCGATTCCCGGACTATATTCTGCAGCATCTCACTTTTTCCTCCCCCGCTGGCACCCTCATGCATGAAGGTGGTGATATTGTCGTACGGACTTGTCACCTGCACAGTTGAGCAGTGCGTAGTGACCCAGCCTTCCTTCTCACCCTTGTCAAGTAAAACGGCATAGAGACCTTTTTTGGCACTGGGTCCGGGGTACAGGTTAAAGGCATACACCTCGTGCAGCCCTTCGGTCCGGTTATGCACCACAACCTGTTTCCCCCCGAAATGGGTATGCCGGAAAGGTGGAGCCACATAAAGAACCGACTCCACTTTGAAACCTGTCTTCAGTTCGCCGGTTGTAAGAATGCGCTGCAACATGGAGAGCCCCATGGCAAAAAAAGCCGCATTGACCGGAGCTATGGCTATCCCACCGACGCCGATCTGCGAACGGCCGGCAAAATACAGAAAGACTGCCAGTTCCTGCTCCTTAAGCCAGGCAAAGGTCTCTTCGCGAAGTACAGAAAAAGGATAACCATACTTTTCACTGAACCTGATCTTATCCGTTGGCAGATCATCGGCAATAGCCATGGTATCCGGGTCCCGCCTCCGCATGTATGCTTCCGCATAATTCGCCGAAATGCCGTTCTTTACCCGGTGCACAATGGCTTCGGTAACCTTGCCCCGGCCGGGGATCTCGTAACTGACCTCAAAACTGTTTTGCTCTGCCCCTCCCGTCGCTGCAAAAGCCAGCGATTCACTGTCCTCGAAAAATCTCACCCCCTTGCAGGACAGTAAAAGGTCCCTGATGTGCAATGGCAGTTCAATCTTCTTTTCATCGAGTACAGCGATCCAATTTTTCATCTTTATCTGTTAAATTGTAACCAAATTTCGCCAATCGGCTGCAAATTTATAATTTTTTGAAGAATTTATTGCAATATTATAACATACCTTTGGCTGAAAACGCAGTATTGCCAAAGTTACTTACTTTTATTTTGCCTGACATTGCACCCCGGATTTTTTCTTTTTCGGACAAAGCCAGTAGTTCGCTGAAAATGTAAAAAATGCTCTTTCAGGGTGTTATAAAAAGAAACAAAAATCGTAAGATTCTAAGGTGCTGATACACAAATAATATTATTTTTGCAGTACTAATCATAGATACAAATTTATTATGGATGACCAGTTAAAGGCAGGAACTGAAGCAGTAAATGTTGCTTCCGAAAACGAGGCTGCACCAGTAGCAGAGAAGAAACCAACAAGCGCTGCAGCAAAAAAAACCACCCCCGCGGCAAAAAAACGGGTAACGAAAAAACCGGTTGCCAAAAGCAAAAAACCGGCTCAGAAAAAGGTGACCAGTACGGTTGCGGCCGTTAAAAAAGAAGCACCGGTTACTGAAAAAGCCGGAATTGAAACTGTACCGGAAACGAAAAACACCCCTGCTCCGGCAAGGAAAAAAGTTGCTCCGGCCAGAAAAACAACAGCTGCCAAAAAACCGGTAACACCAGCCGCAAAGAAAACAACGGCACCGGCAGCGAAGAAAGCAAAGGCACCGGCAGTGAAGAAAGCAACTGCACCGGCGGTGAAGAAAGCAACAGCACCGGCAGCAAAGAAAGAAGCAGCTCCCGCAGCCAAAAAGGCGCCAGCAGGTAAACCCGTGACAAGGGCAAAGAAAGCTGCTGATCAGAAAACCGGGGTAAAAGCAGTTGTTCCTGAAACTCCTGCAACAAAAGCACCTGCACGCAGGGGAAGACCGGCCGGTAAACGCAAAACAGCAGTAAAAAAAGCGATTCCCGTCCAAACGGAAAGCCCCGCCGCCGTTCCCGCTCCGAAAGCGGAAGTCAGGAAAAAACCCGGTCGTCCGAGAAAATCTGCAACGGCACCCGCGGTAAAAAGTAAAAAACCTGCCAGCCGTGTCAAGGTTGCTGCGCCCGCACTTCCCTCCGAAGTTATACCTGCGCTGAATTCGGCCGGTAACGAAGTGGAGATGCTGATCGGCAAACTCGAAAAACTGGCCAGGAAGATTAAAAAACTGACCAAAAAAATCAAGAAAGCTGATAAAAAAGGTGGCAGCAAGAAAAAGAAAAAAGAACTCCAGGTAAAGTTGGATAAGGCTGTAAAAAAAGCTGATAAGAGAAAAGCTCAGCTTGATAAGCTTGGAATCTGAACACTTATCCCTGAAAAATAAACCGACGCTCCTCCAAACCTCAAGGGGGAGCGTCTCTTTTTTGCAGGGATTGACTAATTTTGCAGGTCGGTACCAACATGATCAGAAATCCGTATATCATCCATCCGCTGAGGAATGAGGTTGTTTCCACGCTGAAAGAACCGGCGGGAAAACTGTTCCATCTCAAAGGCCTTTCCGGTTCATCGAAAGCAGCCTTTATCCATGCTGTAATTTCCGGGTTGAAGGGAACTCACCTGATCATTTTTGAAGACAAGGAAGAGGCGGCCTATTTTTATACCGATCTCGTCAGCCTGGAAGGAACGGCCGACCGCACACTCTTCTTTCCTTCATCGTACAAGCGCTCGGTTCAGTACAACCAGACCGATGAAGCCAATATCATCACCCGCACCCAGACCCTGAAACGACTCAGTGAAAGAAGGGTTGCCTCCTTTATTATTACCTATGCTGAGGCCCTTATCGAAAAGGTGATTACTAAAAAGGAGCTGAATAACAATACATTACAGGTCAAAGAAGGAGACCGGATCGACCGGACCTTCATGGAAGAGGTGCTGCAGACCTACAATTTTGAGCTGGTTGATTTCGTCTACGAACCCGGGCAATACAGCATCAGGGGATCTATCGTGGATATATTCTCCTTTGCAGCCAGTCAGCCCTACCGGATTGATTTCTTCGGCGACGAAGTGGAATCCATCCGCAGCTTTGATGTTGACACCCAGCTTTCCAATGAACGGATGAGTAAAATATCCGTGATACCCAACATGCAATGGGAAGCCACCCTTGACGAAAAAAGGATCTCTTTTCTCGAATACATCCCGGCCGAAAGTCTGCTGTGGATCGATAATACCGGACTGGTACTGGACCATATCGGTACTATTTTTGACAAGACCGTTCTGCCGGTTTCCGGTGAAAACCAGGGGAAAAGCGAATTTCTTGCCGGAAGTGAAGAAACGGCTGCGGCACTGGCTGCCTTTCCCCGGGTGGAGTTCCACCGACAGGATAACACCACGGTACCGGTAGCTGCATGGACCTTCAACACCACCCCGCAGCCTGCTTTCAACAAAAACTTCGAGTTGCTGGCATCCGTGCTGAAGGAAAACGACTTCAGGAAATATACGAACTACATCCTTTCCGAATCCGAAAAGCAGATTGAAAGGTTGCGCGCCATCTTCAACGAAATTGATCCCGGCCTGCCTTTTGAAACGGTTTCGGGGACGGTTCACGAGGGATTTACAGATCATGACCTCAAAATTTCCGTTTTTACCGATCACCAGATCTTCGAGCGCTATCACAAATTCCGGCTGAACGATCATTTCAGCAGGAAGGAGTCGATCAGCCTGAAGGAACTGCTGGGCCTGAACCCGGGTGATTATGTCGTGCATGTGGATCACGGGATCGGGATCTTCGGCGGACTGGAAAAAATTGTGGTTAACGGGAAGGTGCAGGAATCGGTCCGCCTCGTTTACCGCGACCAGGATGTGCTTTACGTCAATATCCATTCGCTCCACCGCATCTCCAAATACAAGGGCAAGGACGGAGAAGCCCCACGGGTTTACAAACTGGGGTCGGGCGCCTGGCAGAAGCTCAAACAGACCACCAAAAAGAAGGTCAAGGATATTGCCCAGGAACTGATTGCCCTGTATGCCAAACGGCGGGCGGAGCAGGGTTTTGCCTTCTCCCCCGATACCTACCTGCAGCGTGAGCTGGAAGCTTCATTCCTTTTCGAAGACACACCCGACCAGTTCAAGGCTACCAACGATGTCAAGGAAGCTATGGAAGCCCCGTATCCCATGGACGCCCTCGTGTGCGGTGATGTGGGATTCGGGAAAACGGAAGTGGCCATACGGGCCGCCTTCAAGGCGGTGAGCGACAGCAAGCAGGTGGCTGTCCTGGTTCCGACCACCATTCTGGCTTTCCAGCATTACAATACCTTCCGGGAAAGGCTGAAGGGCTTTCCGTGTAACGTTGCCTACATCAGCAGGCTCAGGAGCGCAGCCGAACAGAAGAAAATTCTGAACCAGCTGGAAAAAGGCGAGATCGACATCATTATCGGAACGCACAAACTTGTGGGGAAGGAAGTGAAATTCAAGGATCTTGGACTGCTGATCATTGATGAGGAACAGAAATTCGGCGTGAGTGTCAAGGAAAGGCTGAAACAGATGAAGCTGAACGTGGACACCCTGACCCTGACCGCCACACCCATCCCCCGAACCCTTCAGTTTTCACTTATGGGGGCCCGCGACCTGTCGATCATCAACACTCCCCCGCCAAACCGTCACCCGATCATTACCGAGCTGCATCCTTTTAACGAGGAGATCATCCGCGTAGCCATCAGCTACGAAGTCAACCGGGGAGGCCAGGTATTCCTCATCCACAACAGGGTCCAGAATATCGGCGAGGTAAAAATCATGATCGACAAGCTGGTACCGGGTGTCAGATCGATCGTGGCCCATGGCCAGATGGACGGCAAGACGCTGGAGAACACCATGCTGGAGTTCATGATGGGAGATTATGACGTACTGATAGCCACCACTATCATTGAGTCGGGCCTGGATATACCGAATGCCAATACGATCATTATCAACAATGCCCATCAGTTCGGGCTCAGCGAACTGCACCAGCTCAGGGGAAGGGTGGGCCGGTCAAATAAGAAAGCCTTCTGCTACCTGTTCTCCCCGCCCCTCTCGGTACTGACCCCCGAGGCCCGGAGAAGGCTGAAGGCCATCGAGGAGTTTTCATCCCTGGGCAGTGGTTTCAATATTGCCATGCAGGACCTCGACATCAGGGGAGCCGGGAATCTCCTGGGGGCAGAACAAAGCGGGTTTATTGCCGATATCGGTTATGAGACCTACCAGAAGATCCTCAATGAAGCCATGGCCGAACTCAGGGAAGGTGAATTCAGGGAGCTTTTTGAGAAGCCGGATAAGCCGGAGCGTGTTGCTGAAGTCAGTTTTGTGCCCGACTGCCACATCGACACCGATTTCGAATTACTACTTCCGGAAGAATATATAAGGAATGTTTCGGAAAGGATCAGCCTGTACCGGCAACTGGATGAGATCAGCACGGATGAGGAACTGAACAGGTTCAGCGAGATGTTAACAGACCGCTTCGGAAAGCCGCCCGCTGCAACCGAGCAACTGATGCTGATTGTCCGGCTGCGTCGTCTGGCCATGCGTTCGGGTGTTGAAAAAATTGTATTGAAAAAAAGTACGATGATCGTTTATTTTGTAAGCAATCCGGAAGCGAGGTTCTACCGGACCGAACTTTTCCAGAGGATCATCGCGAATATTCAGCGCAGGCATCAGACCTTCAGGGTGAAGGAAGAAAATGAGAAACTGAGTGTAAGGATTGACAGGATTGGGGATGTGGCTGCTGCAATCCGTGTCCTTGAACAGATGGTGGCCGAACAGCCCGCAGTTCAACCGTAATTAAAATATACGACTCAACGTCATGAACCTGGTTCTCGACCTTGGAAACACATTGGGAAAGATTGCCATCTGTGAGGGGTCACAGGTCGTTGAAACCGCCGTCTTTCATGAGATCACAAGCCGTGAGATCGCCTATTTCGTTTCTGCCTACAAACCCCTCGACGGAGCCATTGTATCCTCTGTTGTGAACCATTCGCGGGAAATCATCGACTACCTGGAAAACCTCTTCGGACATTTCATCGAACTGAATCACCATACCCCCCTTCCGCTGAGAAATCTCTACCGCACACCCGAAACGCTCGGGTACGACCGGATCGCGGCAGCAACGGGGGCACACACTATTTACCCTGAAACCAACGTTCTCGTAATTGACGCCGGAACGGCTATCACCTATGATGTGATCACCCGGGAGGGGAATTACATCGGGGGCAATATTGCTCCCGGTATGGACATGCGCTTCAGGGCACTGAATAAGTTTACCAGCAAACTACCTCTTCTTGAGGCAGTTGAAGAAGGGGCGCCCCTGATCGGTTCAAGCACATCCGAGGCTATAGAGTCAGGCGTAATAAACGGGGTTATATTTGAAATCGAAGGGTTCATCACGGCCGTCAGCAGTGAATACCGCGACCTGAAAGTGGTGATGACCGGCGGAGATGCAAAATACTTTGAGAAGAAATTAAAAAGTAGCATCTTTGTGAATTCAAATCTCAACCTCATAGGTTTAAACCGTATATTGGATTATAATGCCCGACACAAAGCGTAGATTTCTCGTTTACCTGTTTTTACTGGTATTATCCGGCTCTGCCTTCTCACAGTACAACACCTATTCCCCCTATACCCGCTTCGGGCTTGGTGAGCTGACCATGCAGGGATTCGGACAGAACCTCGCCATGGGCGGTACGGGGCTTGCCCTCCGGAACAATGACCGTCTGAACTACCTCAACCCGGCATCCTATGCTTCGGGCGACAGCATGTCGGTGCTCTTCGATTTCGGTATGAATACCACCTCCGATTTCTACTCAACGGTCGACGGAAACAAATCCTTTTTCAATGCTAATTTTCACCATGTGGCTTTTTCCACCCCGGTGACGAAATACTTCGGCCTGGCTGCCGGTATTGTACCTTACAGCAGCATCGGCTACAAGATCAAGCAGGAATACAACTCCATGCCCAACGGCGTTCCGGTCGATTACTACTACACCGGTGACGGCGGGATCATGAATTTTTTCGTGGGAGGCTCCTTCCTGCTGTTTAAAAGGATTTCGATCGGCGCTTCCATGAACTACCTCATGGCCAATATCTCCCGGCAGAAAACCATTGATTTTCCTGTCAATCCCTATTATGCCAGCACAACAAGTGAGCAGAATATCGTCTTTAAAAAACCTGTTTACAGCCTCGGCATCCAGTATAAAGAAACTTTTAAGGACAAATTCTTCTTCTCTATCGGAGGTCGCTACGATCTGGAATCCAGCATCAATACAGGGATTTATAACAAGACCTACAGCTCCTTTACCGGCAACAGCGGCGCGCTCAACGATTCCGTTTCCATTTCACCTACTACAGTCATTGTGCAGGATACCGGCTATTCCAACCTGATCATCCCTATGAACAGGGGCATAGGTCTGGCATTCGGCATCCCCGGCAAGCTCACCATAACGGGAGACTACAGTTCGCAGGACTGGTCGAACAATATTTCAGGGATCGGCGATTCCCTCACCTCTTCACAATCCCTGCGGGTTGGCTTAGAGCTGATCCCCAACCGTAACGACCTTCGCAGCTATGGCAAACACATTGCCTACAGGGTCGGAGGATACTATTCGGATTATTACCTGAGAGTGAACGGTTACCAGCTGAAAGATTATGGCATAACTTTTGGAGTAGGTTTGCCATTGAAAGGCACGAGGTCCACTTTTAACGTGGCGTTTACTCTGGGGACCAGGGGCACGACAGAGAACAATTTGATAAAGGAAAATTATGGAATTATCACATTTAATGTAACTTTGCACGACCTTTGGTTTATCAAGCGAAGATTTGAATAGTTATATAGAAAACCACAATTACAATGAAAAAAGAGATAATAAAGACGTTTGTGATTTCAGCCATCACAATGATGCTGGTCCTTCCTGTAAACGGGCAGAAAGGTGTAGATGACGGGTCAAAATATGGTCATGGCCAGGACAGCATCAATTGTCTGATGAATCTCTCGCTTTACAGGGAGTTTTTCAAGCACGACAATTATACCGATGCAATAAGCCCATGGCGGCTCGTGTTTACTGAATGCCCGGCGTCCAGCGAACAGATGTACCTCGACGGGGTCAAGATGTACAAGGATTTAATCGAAGCAATGACCTCCGATCCTAAAAGAAATAGCGAACTGATAGATACCCTGATGCTGATCTACGACCGCAGGATCCAGAATTTCGGCGGTGAAGGAAACATCCTGGGAAGAAAAGCCATTGATCTGTTAAGATACCGCCGCGACGATATCCAGTCGGTAGCCCTAGCCCACGGCTGGCTGAAACGCAGTCTTGATCTGGAAGAAAAAGAATCACGCGACGTGGTATTTGTAGTATTCGTCTCTTCAGCCATTTCCCTGGAAAAAGCCGGTATGATCGATTCAAAGAACGCTATTGAAGATTACTTCTACGCAACCACACTTATTGATGCAATCCTCGCGAAAAAGAAATCCTCCTCCATTGAAAAAGCCCAGGCCACGATTAACGAAACCATGCTCGCCAGCGGCATCCTGACCTGCGAATCGCTGAACGCTTATTTCGAACCCCAGTTTGATGAGGGCAAGGAAAACCAGCAATTTCTGGAGAAAGTGATCAAGTTTTATGACGCTACCGGATGCAATATGGCCGATGTATACGCCAAAGCTTCGGAACTGCTGTATGCCATGAGCCCCACCCCTGAAGCTGCCCTGCCCCTGGCAAGGATGTTCCTGCAGAAAAACGAATGGGTGAAGGCAAGCAAATATTACAAGGAAGCGATTACTTCCGCTACAGCCGACAATATCAGCAAGGCCACTATTTATTATGAACTGGCCTATGTTACCGAAATGCTGAAAGACTATTGCGAAGGCATCGGCTATGCGAAGGAAGCCATCGCTCTGAATCCCGATTTCGGTAAAGCGTATATCCTGCTCGGTGACCTCTACATTGCCGGAAAAGGCAGCCTTGGCGATGATGATTTCCAGCAGCGCACTGCTTTCTGGGCCGCAGCCGATAAATACAGCAAGGCCAAAACCGTCGATCCCAGTGTTGCCGGCGATGCCACCAAGAGGATCAGCGATTACATGTCACAGTATCCGAACGGTGAAGACATCTTCTTCCGCACCCTGAAAGAAGGCGATTCCTTCCTGGTTAAAGGTTGTATCAACGAATATACCACCGTTAGGGCAAGACCTTAAATAAAAGCAGTCACAGGTGCCTGTAATGTTAATGATCGGATGCTTCCGGTAATTTAATTAACTTTACAGGCACTGTTGTTTTCAGAATGAAAAAAGGCAACACATCCCGTTTTCTTCTGGCGGCTCTCACAACCGCCCTGCTGGTTTCGTGTGAAAACGATATCGAAACCATTAATCTTCTTACCCAGAGTCCGAACTTTGCTAACCTGAGCGGGAAGGATGTGGAAGTGATCTACAGCGATTCGGCCCGGGTCAAGGTGCAGATGCTGACTCCCGAACTGAAACAGTTCACAAACGTGGAAAGGCCCTACCTGGAATTTCCCAAAGGGATGCGGGTCTTCTTTTACGACGATTCCTCCAGGATCGAATCAGAAATCGTTACCGATTACTGCATCTATTATAACGAGGATAAGCTCTGGCAGGCCAAAGGCAATGTGGTGGCCCGGAACCTAAAAAACGGGAACCGGCTTAATACTGAAGAGCTGTTCTGGGATGAAAACAAAGCCCTCATTTATTCCTCCTCCTATACCCGCATTGAAAATGAGGACGGAACTTTTTACGGCCAGGGCGGTTTTGAGTCGGACCAGAACCTGACCCGCTGGACCCTAATCGGATCTAAAGGAACCGTTAATGTGAGAGATGAAGAATAACGCCGGATATATACTGGAGATCATCTGGTTTGTACTGGGTGGTTTCGTACTCTTTCTCGGAGTGGAAAATGCCATCAGCAAAGGTTTTGCCCAGAGCTGGCAGTTCTTTGTACTTGCCCTGCTTGCACTGCTAATGTATTATAACCGGAGAAGCCGGAGGCTATCAAAGAACAAGTGATGCACGATACCCTGATTATTATAGTATCCCTTATTTTCTCAGCCTTTTTTTCCGGGATGGAGATCGCCTTTCTTTCCTCCAACAAACTGAGGCTTGAGATCGACAGGCGGCATAACACCTTTCCCTCAAAGATCATCGCCATTTTTTCCCGCGTACCGAGCAAGTACATTGCCTCCATGCTGGTCGGGAACAATATTGCCCTGGTACTTTACGGTATCGCCGTGGGAAGGATCCTCCACAACCCGATACAAACAGCGCTCTCCATCGAATCGGAAGCAGCAGTACTGGTGATCCAGACCATTATTTCCACGCTTTTCATCCTGCTAACGGCCGAATTTCTGCCTAAAATGCTGTTCAGGATCAATCCCAATGCAGTACTTAATATCCTTGCCCTTCCGACCCTTATCCTGTATGTCATTCTCTACCCCATAACACTGCTGACCATCTGGATCTCCAACTTCACCATGAAGCACCTGTTCCGGGTAGATGTTGAATACGAAGGCGCACAACCGGTATTCAGTAAGGTCGATCTCAGTCACCTGGTCATGGAAGGCAATACCGAACAGCATGAAGCCATTGAGACGGAACACGACCTGAAAATTTTTAAGAATGCCCTGGAATTTTCTACGCTGAAAGTCCGCGATTGTCTGATCCCCCGCACCGAGATGGTCGCCGTTGAGATCGAAAGCCCCGTTACCGACCTGATCCAGAAGTTCAGTGATTCCGGACTCAGCCGGATCTTTGTTTACCGCGAATCGATCGATAATGTGATTGGCTATGTCAACTCAAAGGACATGTTCCGTCAACCCGATCATATCGGGAAATTCCTCAAATCGGTGCCCATCATTCCCGAAACCCTGCCGGTGAACAAACTGCTGCGCACCTTTATCAGAGAAGGGAAAAACATTGCCCTTGTGGTCGATGAATATGGCGGAACCTCCGGATTGATCACCTCGGAAGATATCATTGAAGAGATTTTCGGAGAAATTGAAGACGAACACGATACCACCGATCTCATCGAAAAACAACTTTCTGATAACAGTTATCGTTTTTCGGGAAGACTGGAGATCGATTACCTGAACGAGAAATACGGACTTGACCTTCCCGAAGCGGAAGACTATGACACCCTGGCCGGCTTCGTGATCTATCATCATTCCTCCATCCCGGAGGTCAATACCACCCTGTGGATCGAACCCTTTGAAGTACGGATCATCAAAGTAAGTGCAAACCGTATCGATCTGATCGAACTGATTGATCACAAGCGCTGAGCATATCTTCTGTAATACGCGCCAGCAGCGGCTTCCGGCTATGCAGGAAAAAGGTTTGAAACGCTTGCAGGAAATGGGTTAATTATTACTATATTCGTACCCTGATTTTTTTGGAACCTACTAAAATTGAATGAATAGATGGCAACGTTACAAAAGATTCGTAACAGGGCAGGTATTCTGGTTGCTACCGTGATCGGCCTGGCACTTTTTGCATTTATACTTGGAGATATGCTCTCTTCGGGCCAGTCCATTTTTAACCGCAAAAAAATGCAGGTGGCAGTAATTGACGGCAAAGCTATTGATTACCAGGATTATGTGGCCCGCATCGAGAATCTCACCGAATTCTACCAGATGAACTATGGCCAGAACAATCTGGACCAGCAGGTACAGGAGCAGATCAAAAATGAAACCTGGAGCCGCGTTCTCCGGGAAACCATTATGGATAAGTCCTATGCCCAGCTTGGCATTGAGGTCAGCTCCGATGAACTGAAAACAATGGTTACGGGCGAACAGGGAATGGGCATGCAGCAGTCGCAGCCCCACCCGATCATCATGCAGATGTTCTCCAATCCCGAAACAGGTGAGTTCAACCGTGCCCTGATGCTCCAGTATTTCACGGCCCTCGATAACCCGCAGATGGCCCAGGAAAAGAAAAGATGGCTGTTTATCGAAAATGAGATCGTGAACGCACGTCTGAACGAAAAATACCTCAACCTGGTCAGAAAAGGCCTGCAACCCTCCGCACTGGATGTGCAGGATCATTTTGCCATGAACGGGAAGTCGGTCGACTTTTCCTATATCGCTGTCAACTATTCCACCGTTCCCGATGAAGAAATCACGGTCAGCGAATCCGAACTGGCAGCATACTACAAAGCGCATAAGGAGAACTACAAACAGGCTGCAACCAGGTCGCTCCAGTATGTTTCCTTTGATGTTGTGCCCAGTGCCAAAGATGAGGAAAATGCCCGCTTCCGTGCCGCATCTACAAAAATTGAGTTCAAGCGGGTTGAAGATGAGCGCGTAACTGCTTTTGTTGCCGGGATCTCGGAAGAATCCCTCGATAATAAATTTTATGCGTACAACGAACTCCCCGCTTCCATAAGGGATTCCATATTCAATGCCTCCACAACGGACGTCTTCGGACCGTACTTTGAAAATAATTCCTATAAGATATCCCGTCTGCAAAAGGTGGAACAGCGTCCCGACTCGGTCAGGGCCCGTCATATCCTGGTCGTTCCCGAGACTAACCGGAACCTGGAAGCAGCCAAACAGCTGGCCGACAGTATCGTAGACCTCCTGAACCGCGGAGCCGACTTTGCCCAGCTCGCAGTCAAATTCTCGGCCGACGAGCAGACCAATCAGATCGGCGGCGACCTTGGCTGGTTCAGGGAAGGACAGATGATCACAGATTTCAATGATGCCTGCTTCACCGGTAAGAAAGGTTCCCTGCAGATCGTGGAAACCCGTTACGGTTATCATATCATCCGTATCGACGAGCAGAGCCGCCCCGTGAAGAAGGTACAGGTGGCCACCATCGTGTTGCATCTCGATCCGAGCGACGAGACCTACCAGGATTATTACAGCCGCGCCGTGAAATTCCGCGGAGCCTCCACATCCTACGATAAATTTGTAGCCCAGGCACGTGAACTTGGCATGGATCCGCGTGTTGTGCCCGATATTACCGCCGACCAGACTGCCATACCCGGACTGGATAACCCGCGGGAAGTGATCCGCTGGGCTTACAATGCTGAAAAAGGAGATGTCAGCAATATCTTCGACATGAATGAAAAATATGTGGTGGCTGTGCTGACCGAAGCCCATGAAGAAGGTTATGCCGACATGGAAGAGGTCAAAGCCGAGATCGAAATGGTGGTACGCAAGGACAAGAAAGCTGAGAAACTCATTGCCAGACTTGCTCCTGAAGCTTCCTCCTCGACTACGCTCTTTGATGTTGCCGGAAAAGAAAACCTGGAAATGAAAGAAGCTACCCAGGTCCGCTTCGCCAACGCCTATATTGCCGGAGTAGGGATGGAACCTCTCGTAGTGGGTGCTTCCATGGAATTACCGGTCGAAAAAATTTCGAAACCGCTGAAAGGCGAAACCGGCGTGTACGTGATCGACGTCACCAACCGCACGGAAGCCCAGGGCACCGATCTGTCGACCTCGCTGAACAGGCTGAAATACAACCTGGAAGCCAGAACAAGCTATGAAGCCTACAATGCGCTCATCGATGCCGCCAGAGTAGTGGATAACCGGATCAGGTTCTTCTGATCCCTTTCAGATAAAACAGAAAAAAACCTGCCCGGTATTCCGTGGCAGGTTTTTTTTACCCTAAATATTCAACAGCGAAAATATCCTTTTCCGGCATTTTTTCAGCCGGCTCCCGGAGCTTGAACAAGCTGCATCCGGCAATCGCAGAATCACTGACTCTGCGTCTAAGACTGAAAAAGCGCGGTTTTACTGCTTCTCCAGCAGTTCACTGACCATGGCTGAAACCGCTTTTCCCTCGGCCTTGCCTGCCAGGGCTTTTGTAGCCTGGCCCATCACTCTTCCCATATCCTTCATCCCCGATGCACCCAGCTCGGCAATCATTTTAAGAAGGAAGGCACGGAGCTCTTCACTTCCCATTTGCTCGGGAAGATAGGCTTCAATTACATCTGCCTCGATAATCTCCTTGTCTGCCAGATCGTTACGGTTCTGGGAACGATAAATTTCGGCCGATTCCCTGCGTTGTTTGACCAGTTTCTGTATGATCCTGATCTCCTCCTCCCCGCTTAACTCCACACCGGTACCTTTGTTGCTGCGCTCCAGGGTAAATGCAGTCTTAACGGCACGAAGTGCCTCGAGCCTGTCCTTCTCCCTGGCCAGCATGGCCTTTTTCAGGTCCTGACTGATGATTTCGGAAAGTAACATAACAAGAAATTTAATCTACATTATCATGCAGGTAGGCATTATCCTGCCGCAGCTTCGGAGCATTTTCCTCTCCTCCGTCGGACAGACGGTAACGCGATACCTCTTCATTTTCTGATGGCTTGCTGTTATCCAGTTGCAACTTTTTCCTGATGTAGGCCGGTACATTTTCCAGTTCGTCGATCTGTTCGTCAGGCGACGGACCGACATAACCTGCCTCTTTCAGTTTTTCATGGGTCGTTTTGATGTTCTTAACCCTTTCGGCCAGGATCCGTTCTTTTTCCTTATCGGGTGCGGCCTCATTATCATCGAAGAGGATATACTCATCGGGCCTTTCTCCATCTGGAAAACGCAGAACGCTCTGGCGCGGTCCGTTCGTAACCTCGAACCCGGAGTTTACATTGCTCCGCCCGGTCTCAGCGTCCTTCAACGATACTTTTTGCGTGAGCTTTTTGGTGATGTACAGTTCCGGAATGCTGTTCATTTTAAAGCCGGTGGCAATGATGGTGACACAGATATTATCCCCGAGGCTCTCGTCGATACTCATCCCCCAGATCATGGTGGTATCGCGTGATGCAGCAGTGATCACATAGTCGGTAATTTCGGAGATCTCATCCATCGTCACCTCATCATTCCCGGAGGTGATGTTCAGCAGTACGCTTTTTGCACCGGTAATTTCATTGTTGTTGAGGAGCGGTGAGGATAGCGCTCCTTCAATGGCCTTCTGCGCCCTGTTTTCCCCGGTAGCCGTGGCAGAGCCCATAAGGGCCACCCCGCTGTTACTCATGACAGTTTCCACATCGGCGAAATCGACATTTACATAGCCATGGACCGTGATGATCTCGGCGATGCCCTTGGCGGCAATGGCCAGTACATCGTCGGCTCTTGCAAAAGTCTGACTGACAGGGAGGTTTCCGTAAATCTCCCTGAGCTTGTCGTTATTGATCACCAGCAGGGAATCGACATGGTCCTTGATCTCATTGATCCCGTCGATGGCCTGGGCTATCCTTACCGAACCCTCAAAACGGAAGGGCATGGTAAGTATGGCAACCGTAAGGATCCCCATTTCCCGGGCGGCACGGGCGATAACCGGTGCGGCTCCCGTTCCGGTGCCCCCGCCCATTCCGGCAGTGATAAAGACCATCCGGGTATTGACCCCCAGAACCTCCTTGATCTCATCCAGGCTCTCCAGCGCCGCCTGCCGGCCTATCTCGGGCTTGCTTCCGGCACCCCTGCCCTCGGTCAGGTTCTCTCCAAGCTGGATCTTCACGGCAACCGGACTGTTGTTCAAAGCCTGGGCATCGGTGTTGCAGATGATATAATCCACATCCTTGATCCCTTTACGGAACATATGGTTAACCGCATTGCTGCCCCCGCCGCCTACTCCGATTACCTTGATAATGGAGGAACGTCCGGGCTCGAGGTCAAAATTCATCAAATCATCCATTGCGGGTGAGTTTTAATTGCACATTAGCAGTTTTACATCTTTACATCGCTCTCATCAAAGATCTCGCTCAGGGTATTCTTCAGGTTCTCAAGGATCTTTCCGCGTTTGAAGATCGGCCGGGGTTCCTTCTCCTTCTTCTTCTCCTCCTCTTCGAAGATTACTTCTTCCTTCACTTCTTCCCTGGCTACCTTCATCTCTTCCTTATGCTCCTGGTAATACTCCAGGCCTTTGAGAAGCAGACCTACCGAAGTGGCATACATGGGCTGGTTCACCTCGTCGCCGGTATTGGCAGCAAGCTGTTCATTCGGAAAACCGATCCTGACATCCATACCCGTTTTGAACTTCACCAGCTGACTCAGGTGTTTCAGCATGGCACCACCACCGGTGAGGACGATTCCGGCACTGAGCTTATCCATGTACCCGGAATTCTCCAGTTCATAGATGACGGCATCAATGATCTCTTCCATCCTCGACTGGATGATGTAGGCCAGGCTCCTGAAACTGATCTCCTTGGGATCTCTGCCGGAGATACCGGGAATGGTCACCACCTTGTCTTCCTGGGCCAGGTCACCAAGGGCCGAGCCAAACTGTACCTTGAGCGATTCGGCCTGGCGCTGAAGAATGGAGCAGCCTTCCTTGATATCACGGGTCACTACGTTCCCGCCAAAGGGAATGACGGCAGTGTGCCGGATCACGTCATCATAGTAAACGGCTACATCGGTGGTGCCGCCGCCGATATCCACCAGGGCCACACCGGCTTCCTTCTCATCTTCGGTCAGCACAGCCGCACTGGATGCCAGCGGCTCCAGGATGAGCTGCTTGACCTCCAGACCAACCCGGTTAATGCATTTTTCAATGTTCCGGGCAGAGGAGATCTGGCCGATCACAATATGGAAATTCGCCTCAAGGCGCTTTCCGAACATCCCCACTGGATTTTTAACACCTGTCTCATTATCAACAATATAACCCTGCGGAAGAACATGGATAATTTCCTCACCCACATCCACGGGGATCTTGTACATGTCGTTGATGAGACGTTGTACATCATCGCGAACGATTTCGTCTTCGTACGAATCACGGTTGATATAACCGCGGTTCCTCACCGATTTGATGTGCTGACCGGCGATTCCCACAAAGACCTCCTTGAAACGAATGCCCGATTGCTTCTGGGCTTCATTTACGGTGGTCTGAATAGCGTTAACGGTCTCTTCAATATTGAGCACAACCCCACGTTTCACGCCTTTGGAAACGGTTTTGCTGATGCCCAGTACCTCGAGCCTGTTTTGTTCATTCAACCGGCCTACCAGGCTTACGATCTTGGTAGTACCGATATCAATTGCTGCAACAATCTGATCTTTTCGAGCCATAGCTTTAACGTTTTGAACAAATGATCTGGTTTGAATATTTAAGGTTTATTTTATCATAGGTATTCCATCCATATTCCGGAAGACCCTGTTTATAAAGCAGGAGTAACTTCTCCAGCTTCTCCCGGTATCCTTCCATCGGGCCGAGGATAATCTGGTGAGCACCGACCCTGGGGATCAGCTCCCAGTCGCCCGATCTGTTCAGATAGATCTGTACGATCTGGTTCTTCCAGAAACTCTTCTTCCCGATATAGTCTGCAAAATCAACAATATCGAACAGGGCCGGATACATCTTTTTCTCCTCCTCGCTGAAACTGCCAATATTTCCTCTTTTCAGAAGATCGGCCGGAAAATCGATATCGCCTGTGGCGAGCAGTAGCATCGGTGAGAATCCGGGCGTTACCGGCATCACGGCACCTTCCCTGTCGATATAAAACCCCGACGAACCATTGGGCATGACCCGGACCACCGGCTGGCGCTGTTCGATCCTTACCCCCAGGGTTCCGGAAACAGTTCCGTACACGTCGGCACTTTTAATGAAAGGGTTTTCGCTGATGGCTGTTTCTATCGCATTCATATCGATCTCATCCATGGCTTTCCCTATCAGTCCCGGCGCCTTTCGGCTGATCATCCGGTTCACCCCCGCTTTGGTAATAAAACCAAGGTCAGAGCTGTCGGCAAGGATCACCTCCACGCGACTGCAGATCACAGCCTGCTCGCGGGAGGAGACGAAGCCCATCATCACGAAGAACCAGGCGATGATCAGTACCCATAATATGATGCGGACCACTTTTTTCACCTTTTCTCCATATAGTTTTTAAACGGTTCGACAAACTTGTCAATATCCCCGGCGCCCATGGTAAGAAGCACTTCGGGTTTCAGTTCCTTCACCTTATTCAACAACCTGTCTTTTGTAACCATCTGTTTGTTTTCCAGGGCAACCTGGTTCAATATCATTTCTGAGGATACTCCTTTGATCGGCTCTTCCCTCGCAGGATAAATATCCAGGAGCAGCAGTTCGTCGAGCAAACCGAGACTGGTGGCAAAACCTCCGGCAAAATCCCTCGTACGCGTGTACAGGTGAGGCTGGAAGATACCCGTGAGCCGCTTACCGGGAAAAGCCTCTCTCACGGAGGTAATGAAAGCTCTCAGCTCTTCGGGATGATGGGCATAATCGTCGATATAAACCGCATCGGGCCTGTCGACATGAATATCAAAGCGGCGCCTGACCCCTTTGAAGGATTCGATGGCCGTGGCAATCACCTGTCCGGGCACACCAAGCTGGTCGGCAACGGCAATGGCTGCAATGGCGTTTTCCACATTCAGCCTTCCGTAAAGGTTCAGGGTAAGGCCTTCAATGATGTTTGACGGGGTGGAAACCGAAAAACGGAACCCGCGCGGCAGACGTTCGATGGAACTGGCATAGTAGTTCGCCCCCGGGTCGCTGAGCGAGTAGGTATATACCTCGAGATGATCGGGGATATGAGCCTGCAGCCCGGATTTGATGATCAGGCGGCCCTTGTCGTGGATCTGACTGATAAATGCCTCAAAGCCCTTTTTCAGATTCTCGTGGGAATGGTAGATATCCAGGTGATCGGCATCCATGGAAGTCACCACGGCAACCTGCGGAAAAAGCGTCAGGAAGGAACGGTCGAATTCATCGGCTTCGGCAATGATATACCGGGAAGCCGGATCAATGATCAGGTTACTCTTCAGGTTCTTGCTGATCCCTCCCAGAAAAGCATTACAGCCAATAGCCGACCTGGAAACGATATGCGCGATCATGGTGGAAACGGATGTTTTCCCGTGCGTACCGGCCACCGCTACACCATATCCGGCATTAAAAACTTCTCCCAGGGCTGCGGAACGCTTGATCACCCTGAACCCGCGGTTTCGGAAATATGCCAGTTCGTGATGGTCCTCGGGAACCGCGGGAGTATAGATGACCAGGGTCCGTTCCGGGTTCCGGAAGGCCGCCGGGATCATGGCCGTTTTATCCTGGAAATGAATAGCAATCCCCTCCTCGCCAAGTTCATCGGTCAGCAGGGTGGGCTGACGGTCATAGCCCGCCACATTTTTTCCCTGACTGGCGAAATAGCGGGCCAGGGCGCTCATGCCGATGCCGCCGATGCCGATAAAATAAACGCTATCAAGGTTATTCCAGATCATATCCCTATCAGTTTCAGTATTTCATTTGCAATCCTGTCTGCCGAATCAACAATGGCAAGTTTTTTAATCTCCCCGGAAAGCTTTGTCTTCCTTTCTTCATCAAAAGCCAGCTCCATAATTGCCGGGACCAGTGCCTGCGGTGCCGCCTGATCACTGATCATCAGTGCCGCCCCTTTTTCAGCAAGAGCGAGGGCGTTCCGGGTCTGATGATCCTCGGCCACATTGGGTGAGGGAACCAGGATCACCGGTTTGCCAACCAGGCATAATTCGGAAATTGTTCCTGCACCGGCCCTGGATACAATAACATCGGCTGAGCCATAGGCATGCTCCATTCGCGAGATGAAGGGCAGAACACGGATATTCTTCAGTCCGCTGGCCTTAACCCTCTCCTCAGCCTCCTGGAAATAGTACCGTCCGGTCTGCCAGAGCAACTGGATATTCTTTTGGGCAAAAGCCTCGAGTCCGTCCATCATGGCCCGGTTCAGGGTTCTTGCGCCCAGGCTGCCCCCGATGATGAGGACCACCGGCGCATCCCTGTCAAGTCCGAATTGCTCCAGGTGACGGGCACGGCTATCCGGACTCCCAAAAAGGTGCTGCCTTACCGGGTTTCCTGTCAGAACCACTTTCTGCGCCGGGAAATAACGTTCCATGCCTTCATAGGCCACGCAGATGGCCGATGCAGACCTGGCCAGGAGCCTGTTAGTTAGTCCGGCATAGGAATTCTGCTCCTGGATGACCAGCGGGATGCCTTTGCGCGAAGCCGCCCTGAGAATCGGGCCGCTGGCATATCCGCCCACACCTACTGCCACATCGGGACGGAAGGTGCGGATGATCCTGCGTGAGATCACCATGCTCCGCATGAGGTTCGACACAAAAACAACATTTTTCCAGGTAAGCCTCCGCTGCAAACCGGATACCGGAAGCCCGATGATCCTGTACCCTGCCTCGGGAACCTTTTCCATTTCGAGCTTGCCCAGCGCTCCCACAAAAAGGATATGAAGCGAAGGATCCTTCTTTCGCAACGCATTCGCGATGGCAATGGCCGGGAAAACGTGTCCTCCCGTACCTCCTCCCCCGATAATGACCCTATGCATTTTGCTCTTCTCCATTTCCTTGCATTTCTTCAGTTTCCACTGCCGCGGCAACAGCTTCTTCTTCCTTGATCCCCCAGCTGACACTCAGGATCATACCCAGGGCCAGGCTGGTAAATAGGATGGAAGATCCCCCCATACTTACCATCGGCAGGGTCTGCCCGGTGACCGGAACAAGTCCGACTGCTACTGCCATATTTATAAATGCCTGTATTACAAGCGTTAACGATAAACCAAAGACCAGAAAAGCCCCATAGGTGCTGCGACTTCGCCTGACAATCATGGCTGATCTGAAAAACAACCACAGGTAGAGGGCCACCATCAGGATCCCTCCGAAAAGCGATCCGTATTCCTCGATGATGATGGCATAAATAAAGTCGGAATAGGGATGCGGAAGAAGGTTTCGCTGCGTGCTGTTTCCTGCTCCTTTCCCGAACAGTCCGCCCCGTACAATGGCCACCTTGGCCTGATCGGCCTGGAAATTGTCGCCTTCACCGCTGACAAAGGCTTCGATCCTGTTCTTCCAGGTGGATATCCTGCCTTCCTTGTTCACTGCCGTTGCCAACAGTACAAAAAGTGCCAGCCCAACAACACCGGCCCCTACAAGCATGGAAAGGTATTTCAACGGGATACGGCCCACAAACATCAGCAGAAAAACTATGGCAAAAACCATGGCTGCCGTGGAGAGGTTGGCGGGCAGGATCAGCAGGCAGACGACGGTCACTGCCGCAAAGATCTTCAGGAATACCCCCTTGAAATCGTCTATTTCATTTTGCTTCACCGAAAGGACCTTGGCCACAAACATGACCATCGTGACTTTGGCAAAGTCGGAGGGCTGGATCGTCAGGCCGGTTCCCGGGATCTGCAGCCAGCGGCTGGCATCGTTGATCGACGACCCGAAGAACAGCGTGAAGACCAGCAGGGGTATGGTGATGATGAGCGCCGCAACGCTGAATTTGCTGAACAACTGGTAGGGGATCAGGTGGATGAAGAAAATAACGATGAACCCGATCAGAGAAAATTTAAACTGGCGGGCGAGGTAATAAAAGGTATTTCCGGCCCTGACCTTGTAGGCCAGCGAACCGGTCGAACTGTAGACCGAAAGCAGGGAAACCACCACCAGAATGATGATGATCACCCAGATAATCCGGTCACCTTTCATGTACCTTGCTATCTTCATCCTTTACTTCAATTTCAGAGTTCCCTTACTGCTGCTTTAAACTGGCGGCCGCGGTCCTCGTAATTTTCAAACAGATCGAAGCTGGCGCAGGCCGGGGAAAGAAGCACTGAATCGCCGTTCTTTCCCAGGTAATAGGCCGTTTTCACCGCTTCGGGCATATTATCGGTTTCAATAATCGTTTCGATCCTCCCCTTAAAGGCCTCCACCAGGCGCGAATTGTCCTTTCCAAGGCAAACAAGAGCTTTGACCTTACCCTGAATCAGAGGATAGAGTTCGCTGTAGTCGTTACCTTTATCGATGCCCCCGGCAATCCAGATCACATTTCCGGTAACACTTTCCAGGGCGTACCAGGTAGAGTTCACATTGGTGGCCTTGGAGTCGTTTATAAACTGGATCCCGTGTACCTTCAGGGTTTGCTCGAGCCTGTGCTCAACCCCCTGGAAATCCATCAGGGCCTCACGAATCACTTCATTCCTGATCTTCAGTACATTACCGGCAATCCCGGCAGCCATGCTGTTGTAGGTGTTGTGACGGCCTTTAAGCGACAATTCCTCCACCGACATGGTAAAATCAACATCATCGAATTCGATATGCATGAAATTCCGCTGATCGACCCAGGCCACCTCGTCATTTTTCTTCCGGTAGGCGAAGGGCAGCTGCTGAGCCTTCGAAACGATCTTTTCCAGTTCCTTGATGGTGATCTCATCGTCGGAGCAAAACACAAAATATTCGTCTTCCGTGAGATTCTGTGTGATCCTGAACTTGGAATCCACGTAGTTCTGCAGATCATAGTCGTAGCGGTCGAGATGATCCGGAGTTATATTTAGCAGAATCGCAATGTCGGCTTTGAATTCATACATTCCGTCGAGCTGGAAACTGCTGAGTTCAAGCACATAATAGTCGTAGTTCTCGGTGGCCACCTGGTAGGCGAAACTTTTACCGATATTTCCGGCCATTCCCACATTCAGACCGGCTTTGCGCAACATATGATGGATCAGTGAGGTTGTCGTGGTCTTGCCGTTGCTTCCCGTGACGCAGATCTTCCTGGCCTTGGTGTACCGGCCGGCAAATTCGATCTCGGAAATGATCCTGACCCCTTTCTTACGGAGCAGTTTCACGATGGGTGCACTTTCGGGGATTCCCGGACTCTTGATCACCTCATCGGCATTCAGGATCAGTCTTTCGGTGTGCCCGCCCGCCTCATAGATTATTTTGTTCTCGTCGAGGATCTCCCGGTAGCGCGGCTTGATCTGGCCACTGTCTGAAACAAAGACATCAAAGCCCTGTTGCCTGGCCAGGATGGCTGAACCGGTTCCGCTCTCCCCGGCTCCCAGAATGACGATGCGATCTCTTCTTTCCATTTGTTGTTTAGGTTTGTCGGTTTTTTTTACCTGATTTTCAAGGTGACCACAGAAATGACTGCCAGGAGGATGGCCACGATCCAGAACCTCGTTACAATCTTGGGTTCCGGATATCCTTTTTTCTGGTAATGATGGTGCAGCGGAGCCATCAGGAAAAGTCTCCGCCCTTCACCGTATTTTCGTTTCGTTCGCTTAAAATGTCCTACCTGAAGAACCACTGAAAGGTTTTCGGCCAGGTAGATGCCACACAGGATCGGAATCAGCAGTTCTTTCCTGATCACGATCGCAAATACGGCAATGATCCCGCCCAGGGCCAGGCTTCCCGTATCACCCATGAAAACCTGGGCCGGGAAGGAATTGTACCAGAGAAAACCAATGGTTGCCCCTATGAAGGCACTTGCAAAGATCACGAGTTCACCCGTGTAGGGTATATGCATAATATTCAGGTAGTTTGAATAAATAGCATTACCTGTCAGGTAGGCCAGGATCCCCAGTGTGGTTACCATAATTGCTGCCGTGCCCGTTGCCAGTCCGTCGAGCCCATCCGTGAGGTTGGCACCGTTCGAAACGGAGGTGATAATAAAAATAACTACGAGTCCGAAGACAATCCAGACCAGGGTATCGGCATGTTTCCCGGCGAACCAGACGAGCCAGCGGTAATTGAACTCGTTATTCTTTACAAAGGGGATCGTGGTCAGGTTATTTTTCTGGTCGTTTACCACATAGCTGTTTCCCCGCTCATCCTTGAGGATCTGCGACGGTTCGTAACTGGAGATATTATCTTCCGTTACCGGGATACGTTGCCTGATCACCACATCGTCGCTGAGCCAGAGGGTAAGGGCAACAATGACCCCGAGACCGACCTGTCCGATGATCTTAAAGCGCCCCTGAAGTCCTTCCTTGTTCTTTTTGAAGACCTTGATATAGTCGTCGATAAAACCGATCAGCCCGAGCCAGACCGTAGTGATGATCATCAGGATGATATAGACATTCGACAGATCGGCGAAGAGAAGCACCGGGACAAGGATGGACGCCAGAATGATGATGCCGCCCATGGTCGGTGTGCCCTGTTTGGAATACTGACCTTCGAGACCGAGATTCCTCACCGACTCCCCGATTTGCTTTTTCTGCAGGAAAATGATGATCCTTTTTCCGATAAGAAGGGAGATGAGCAGGGAGGTGATCACGCTCATTGCTGCACGGAACGAAATGTACTGGAACATCCCTGCACCGGGAATATCATACTGGTTAAGAAAGTTGAACAACCAATAGAACATAGGTCTTTATTTTAAATATTTTAGGACGACTTCCCTGTCGTCGAAATGATTTTTCACTCCTTTCACTTCCTGGTAGGTCTCATGCCCCTTACCGGCTACCAGGATCACATCGCCGGGCCGGGCCAGCAGGCAGGCTGTTTTGATCGCCTCTTCACGATTCACAACGGCGAGCACGCGGTTTTGCTGTTCCGGCGTAATTCCCGTCAGCATATCCTGCAGAATGGCCTCCGGGTCTTCATCCCGCGGATTATCGGAAGTTAGGATCACCTTCTGACTGTAAGTGGCGGCTATAGCTGCCATTTTCGGACGTTTGGTCTTATCCCGGTTACCCCCGGCTCCGACCACCGTAATAATAGCCGATCCCTCCTTCTTCAGCCCACTGATTGTTTCCAGTACATTCATTACGGCATCAGGTGTATGTGCATAATCGACCACGGCTGTGACCCCGCTGCTTCCCTGCAGGGTCTCAAAACGTCCCCTGACCGATCCCAGACCACTGAGCACTGCCTTCACCTGCTCCCGGTCCTGGCCTTCCATGACCGCAGCCCCGTAAACGGCCAGTACGTTACTGACATTAAACCTTCCCGGCAGACGGGTCCAGAAGGTCTGACCTTCCAGTTCCATGCCCGTACCATCGATATGCTCCTCGATGATCCGTGCCCGGAATCCGGCCAGCGAACGGATGCTATAGCTTTCCTTCATGGCACGGCAGTTCTGCAGCATTACCATTCCGTTCTTATCATCGGCATTGGTGAGTGCAAAAGCCTCCGGCCCCAACTGATCGAAGAAACTTTTCTTGGCTTCCAGGTAATTCCTGAAGGTGGGATGATAATCAAGGTGGTCGTGGGTGAGGTTGGTAAAGATCCCGCCCCTGAAAAGCAGTGCGCCAATCCGGTGCTGTGCGGCCGCGTGCGATGAAACCTCCATAAAACAGTACCCGCAGCCGGCGTCGGCCATTTCCCGGAGCAGCCTGTTTAGCTGAAGGGGATCGGGTGTGGTATGAGTGGCCGGGATCACCTTATCCTCAATCCTGACCTCAACGGTCGATAACAATCCGGCTTTGTATCCCAGTCCGCGGTAAAGTTTGTAAAGCAAAGTGGCAATGGTGGTTTTGCCGTTGGTCCCGGTAACTCCGATCAGCTTAAGATCGTGGGAAGGATTTCCGTAAAACTCGGCGGCAACGGCTGCCAGGGCGATCCTTGCATCGGCCACCCTGATCCAGGCGATCTGTTCACCGGCCTGTTCGGGGATCTCCTCACACACTACGGCAATGCAGCCGGCTGCAATGGCCGCAGGAATAAAGCGATGCCCGTCTACTGCGGTACCCCGGATAGCAATAAAAAGGCTGCCGGGTTCCGCCTGACGGTTATCAATAACCACCGAACGGATCTCTTTCCCGGTATCACCGGTTACGGAGACCGTCTTCACATGCCGTATCAGTTTACTTAACTTCATCCTTCAGTTATGCTCATTTCAAGTCGCACTGTTTCCCCCCGCCTGATGGAGGTACCCGGTGCAATGGATTGTCTTCTTACCGTTCCCCTTCCGCTCACAATCACGCTGAGACCTGCATTTTCGAGCAGGTAAACAGCATCTTTCAGTCCCATTCCGGTAACATCGGGCACCAGCATCGAACTCACGCTGCGCATCCTCAGGTTCACTTTTTCCTCATCACTGCTGGTGGAGATCCAGTATGAATCTGCGTCGCCCTCGTTATAGGGTACATCAAGGTACCGGAGGGAAGCCACCGTCTCTTTCCGGTTCCCGCTTTTGGAATAGGGCGCACTCCGTGCCATTTCCGGATCGGGTCCGTTGTCCTTATGCATCTCAAATTCGCGGATGTAAATCTTATCGGCTACTTCCCGGAAAATGGGTCCGGCAACCACGTTTCCGTAATAAACCCAGCGTGAGGGCGAGTTTATCACCACAATACAGGAGTATTTCGGATGATCGGCAGGAAAATATCCGGCAAAGGATGCCTGGTAGCTGCGCTTGTTGTATCCGTATTTCAGGTTGGCGATCTGGGCCGTACCGGTTTTTCCCGCGATCCTGTAATAGGAGTTTTTCAGGTTCTCCGCGGTGCCCCTTTCCACAACGCCCTCCAGCATTTTTTCCACCTTCCTCCGCGTATCTGCCGAGCAAACGGAACGTTTCAGCACCTTACGGTCAAATTTCTTCACCAGTTTTCCATGATACCTGATCTCCTCGACGAACTGCGGTTTGACCATTTCACCTTTGTTGGCGATGGCATTGTAAAAGGTCAGGGTCTGCATCGGGGTCATCCTCACTTCATAACCGATCGACATCATGGGCAGGGAGATTCCCGACCAGAGCTTGCTACCCGGGTATTTGATATCCGGTGCGCCTTCTCCTTTAATATCCAGATCGAGCTTCTGGTTGAGTCCCATCTTGTATAACCTGTCGATAAACTGCTCGGGTTTATCCTTGTAGTTCTCATATACGATCCTGGAAATCCCGACATTGGAGGATTTCTCAAAAGCCTCCTGTACCGTGATCTTCCCAAGACCTTCATCTCCGCTGTCTTCCAGCCGCTTACCGTAGTATGTGATCACACCGTCGCCTGCATCCACGATATCCTCCGGCTCGATATAACCATCCTCCAGCAGGGCGATCACAGAAGCCAGTTTAAAGGTCGATCCCGGCTCGGCACTCTCCCCGATGGCATAGTTATAGGTCTCCCTGTAGACGCCGTCGACATCCTTACCCAGGTTGGCAATGGCGCGGACCTTACCTGTTTCCACCTCCATGAGAATCACGGTGCCATGGTCGGCATCATGGCGCTGCAACTGCTCCAGAAGGGCATTTTCGGCAACGTCCTGGAGGTCCAGATCGATGGTGGAGATAATATCATATCCGTCGCGGGGTTCGATTTCGTTCCGGTCGCTGATCGGCATCCAGATATCCCCCTTTACCCTGCGCATCAGGCGGTAGCCCTCCACTCCCTTCAGGTCGTTCTCGAAGGCTCCTTCTATTCCAACCACACTTCCCGAGTTGGATTCCATGGTATAGCCGATGGTACGGGCCGCCAGGAGACCGTGGGGTCTGACCCGCTTGTTGGTCTGTACGTAGATCACGCCTCCCTCGAAACGCCCCCTGCGAAAAATGGGGAATTTCTTCACCTGCTGCAACTGGTCGTAGGTTACATTTCTTTTTACCAGGTAATACCGGTTCCCGTCTTCCCGGGCTCTCACCAGGTCCTGCTTGTAAGCAGCCCATGAACGATCGCGGAAGAGATTGGCCAGTGCCCTCGACAGGGAGTCAACGCGCTGGTAAAAGATATCCCTTGTGAGCGGATCGCTCAGCATATCCATCCTGATCTCGTAAAAAGGAACCGATACGGCCAGCATTCTGCCGTCGGAGGAGTAGATGTTCCCCCTGTTCGAAGCGATGCTCATGTGACGAATGCTCTGGATCTCTGCGCTGGCCCATTTATCCTTCTCAAAAAACTGCAGATAAAAGATCTTCCCGATGATCAGCAGTCCGAAGACTACAATCACCAGATAAACGATGCTCAGTCTGACCAGTATGTCCTTCTTTATCGACATGGCAGTTTCTTGTCACTTATACAGTTTTTTCGGCGGATCAAGACTTTCCTCGAGGTTCATCCCGTTCTGCCGGATCATCCGGATCACCTCCGATTCGCGGCTGACCCGCATCAGTTCCGAAGAAACCGAAATGGAATGGGCCCTGACCTCCTTCACCTCGTCCTGCAGACGGTCGCCCATGATCACCATTTTTTCGGCATGGTTCCGGTTTGCGATACTGAGAAAAGCGATGAGTACGAGCAGGAGCATGAAGCGTCGTTGCCTGACGACAAACCCGCGGTTCAGGACGTTCCCGTCGATCAGATCGCGGAACGCAAACTTTGCCTCCTCCTCTTTCGGTTCTTCAAATTCAATATTTTTCTTCTCCTCTTCCATCAGTTTTTCTCGGCTATTCTCAGCTTGGCACTGCGTGCCCTGTTGTTTCTTTCCAGTTCTTCAGCTCCCGGAGTGATCACATTCCTGTTGACCAGGATCCAGGGGGTAAGCGGATTGCCGTAAAAATCCTTTTCAATCGCTCCCTCCAGGTTCCCGCTTCTGAAAAAGTTCTTGACCAGGCGATCTTCCAGCGAATGATAGGTGATCACCACAAACCGGCCACCGGGCCTGACGAGTGAAGTGGTCTGAACCAGCATTTCCCGGAGTGCTTCCATCTCGTGGTTGACTTCGATCCTCAGAGCCTGATATACCCTGGCCAGGAAGCTGTGCGGATGTTTCGCGGGGATGAGTCTGCCAAGAACCCGTTCCAGGTCTGCGGCAGTATCGACGGGGTTTTGCTCCCTGCCCCTGACAATGGCACCGGCGATTTGTCCGGCATTATTCAGTTCACCATAGTCCCTGAACAGGCGTTTGAGCTCATCGGGAGCATACTGGTTAACCACGGCAGCCGCATCAAGGGATGATTCGCTGTTCATCCTCATATCCAGCCTTCCCTGTGTTCTGAATGAAAATCCACGTTCCGGCTCATCGATCTGATGAGAAGAGATCCCCAGGTCGGCCAGGATGCCATCTACCTGTTCAATCTCATAATACCGGAGGAAATGCTTCAGAAACCTGAAATTTGCCCTGACAAAGGTGACCCGGGGATCACCCGGAATATTCTCCCCTGCATCGGGATCCTGATCAAAGGCGATTAACCGGCCTTTCCTTCCCAACTTTTTTAGAACTTCGCGGGAGTGTCCCCCTCCGCCAAAAGTGAGGTCCACATAAACCCCTTTTGGCTGTATTTTCAATCCTTCTATCGATTCATTCAGCAGTACCGGATGGTGGTATGTCATTATATCTCAGGTTCACTAAACGATCCGCCCAAAATCCTTTCAGCCATGGCTGCAAATTCATCATCTGCCGTACTTACCTGCTGATAGTTGGCTGCCGACCATATCTCTATCTTCCCGGCCTGTCCCGCCATCACCACCTCATCGGTGATCTCCCCGTAGTCCAGCAGCCTTTTGGGAATCAATATCCTTCCGCTGTTATCCAGTGAAAGCTCGGCCGTGCCCGAATAGAACATTCTCAGGAAACGGGCATGCTCCTTATTGTAAGGATTGGTCTTTGCCCTGATCATCCTGTTCTGCCTGTCCCACTCCTCCATCGGATATAGGTTCAGACAGCGCTCAAACACATCACGCTTCAGCACAAATCCTGCAGGAATGGCTTCCCCCAGCTGCTTTTTGAATGCAGCCGGAAACGACAGCCTCCCCTTGGCATCAATCCTGATATTGTAATCTCCAATAAACGTGATCATGTCTCTCAGCCGGATTTAATGTGTAAATGTAGGTAAATTTCTCCACTTTTCTCCATTTCACCCCACTTTTTCCCACTTTGTTAATAACTTTTGAGGGGAGTGATTTCCTGTCCGCGCGGGCTGTACTCCCAAAGGCCGGGCTGATGTTCACGGTATCACTATTTTTAATATTTTTGCAAGGTGAAAGGATGTGCCTTCCCCAAAGTAAGAAGATGACAGAAGAAGAACAGGTATCAAGAATCAAAGCCATTGATATCAGGGCAGTTTTCAGGGATAAGAACCCACGGATGGCCCGGATCATTCCCGGATTTGTTTTCCGATATATTCACAGGATACTCCACCTTGATTTCATCAATAATTTAATGCTCTCGAACGAGGAAAAGCGTGACTTTCCTTTTTCTCAGGCGACCGTTGATGCTTTTGGTGTATCGGTAGACGTAATCGGGGAGCAGAATCTGCCGCCGGATGGAAGATATATTTTCGCCTCTAACCATCCCCTGGGGGGATTCGACGGGCTTCTGCTTTACCATGAGCTCAGCAAGCATTATCCGGAAGTTAAGGTTCTTGTGAATGATATTCTCATGAATATCAGGAATATGGAGAATTCCTTTGTTCCCATCAATAAGCATGGCAGTCAGCCGATGGATAATGTACGCCGGATCGATGAGCTGTTCATGTCGGACGCCCAGATCCTGACCTTCCCTGCGGGCCTGGTATCGCGCCGAAAGAAGGGAGTTATCCGCGATGATGCCTGGCAGAAGAGTTTCATTACCAAGGCAAAAAGTACCGACCGGGCGATAGTTCCGATCCACATTACCGGCAGGAACAGCAATTTTTTCTATAACCTGGCCAATACCCGGACCTTCCTGGGCGTAAAGTATAACCTGGAGATGTTCTTCCTGATGAATGAAACCTATAAAAACAGGGGAAAGCATTTTACAGTCACCGTTGGAAAGCCCATACCGAACAGTGTGTTTGACAAACGATTTACACCGAAAGACTGGGCACTCAAAGTCCAGGACCATGTCTACCATCTGGCTTCAGACCCTGAAGCCAGGTTTGAGTTTTGATTATAAATGCATCATTATACGAGAATGAAAGATATTATTTCACCCGTTCCGGTTGAATTGATTAAAGCCGAGCTGACGGAGGATAGATTTGTCCGCAAAACCAACAAGGGCGGAAACCTGCTGTACATTATCACAGCCAATGATTCACCGAATACAATGATGGAGATCGGCCGTCTGAGGGAAGAAACCTTCCGCTTTGCCGGTGGTGGAACAGGAAAGGCCTATGATATTGACGATTACGATACAGGTGAGATGGCCTACAAACAACTGATCGTCTGGGATCCCGACACGGAGCAGATCCTGGGCGGTTACCGTTTTCATATCTGCAGTGATAAGAACTGTATCAAGGACGGAGCCGTTCACCTGGCTACTTCCCGCTTTTTCAATTTCTCAGACAGATTCGTAAAGGACTACCTGCCCCACATGATTGAACTGGGCCGGTCTTTCGTGCAACCCGCCTACCAGTCGACCAACCTTGCCCGCAAGGGTCTTTACGCCCTGGATAACCTCTGGGACGGTCTGGGTACACTGGTTATGGATCATCCCGATAAGCATTATTTTTTCGGAAAGGTAACGATGTACACCGATTATCACCAGGAAGCACGTAACATGATCCTGTATTTCCTGGAAAAGCATTTTCCGGACCACGACGACCTGGTGCGCCCGATTGTTCCGCTTGAAACCAATGCCGACAGGGAAAAGCTGGCCAGGATCTTTACAGGGAAGGACTATGTGGAAGATTACAAGATCCTTTCCAAAGAGGTACGTGAACGCGGCGAAGTCATCCCTCCGCTGATCAATGCCTACATGAATCTATCCCCGTCCATGAAGACTTTCGGAACGGTCATGAATACCTATTTCGGCAATGTGGAGGAAACGGCGATCCTGATCAATATCAACGATCTGTACAAAGCAAAAATCGAACGTCACCTGTCGAATTACATTCCGATCAGCCTGCGAAGGATCAAGAATATCCGGATCAGGGATTTCAAAATCAAAAAGCTTTTCAGACGTTTCCGGTTTAACCGGAGCTGACTCAGTAGGCCCGGCTGTTGATCCCCTCTATGAAATTGATAAAGGAGGTGTTGACCACTTTATTCCCGCCGGGTGTGGGATAATTTCCGGTAAAATACCAGTCGCCCAGGTCGTTCGGACAGGCAAGGTGGAGGTTGTCGATCGTCTGGTAGACCACCTTCACTTCGGCTTTTACTGAATGGTCCTTGATCAGGCTGGCAATTCGCGCGGAGATCTGCTCGGGGGTAAAAGGGCTGTAAATTTCCTTGACGTAGTTGATCACTTCCTCTTTGGGCAAATACTTCTGCTCCCTCGATTTCAGGTATACTTCGTTGATGATATGTTCCTTACCTGAATCCTTCAACAGGGCAATGGCAGCCTGGAAGGCAATGAAATCACCGAGTTTGGCCATATCAATCCCATAGCAATCCGGGTAGCGGATCTGTGGCGACGATGAGACGACAACGATCTTTTTGGGCCCGAGGCGGTCCAGTATCCGGATAATGCTCTGTTTGAGGGTTGTCCCCCTCACGATGGAATCGTCGATGATGACCAGGTTGTCGACTCCGCGGCGTATGGTCCCGTAAGTAATGTCGTAAACATGGTTGACCAGATCTTCACGGCCTTTATCCTGGGTAATGAAGGTCCTGAGTTTGATATCCTTGATGGCCACCTTTTCCACCCTGGGTCGTGCTGAAATGATCTTCACCAGATCTTCCTCGTTGAAATTGCCGTTCATGGACCGGATCTTTTCCTTTTTCTGGCTGATCATGTAATCCTCCACACCTTTCACCATGCCATAAAACGCCGATTCGGCTGTATTGGGAATAAAGGAGAAGACGGTGTTTTCCAGGTCATAATCAATGGCTTCCAGGATCTTCGGAACAAGCAGTTCCCCGAGTTTCTTTCTTTCCTGGTAAATATCCCGGTCGCTTCCCCTCGAAAAATAAATCCTCTCAAAGGAACAGGATTTTTTGGGGAACGGGGGGAGCACTTCATCCACACTGATCCGGCCGTTCTTTTTCACGATAAAGGCATGTCCTGCAGGAAGTTCAATTACCTGATCGGCCTTCAGGTTCATCACGGTCTGAATGACCGGTCTTTCGGAAGCTACGATGGCAATTTCCTCATCGTGGTAATAATAAGCCGGACGGATTCCCCAGGGATCGCGCAGAACAAAAGCATCACCATGTCCCATCATGCCGGCAATGGCATAGCCTCCGTCCCAGCGCTTGCTGGAATCAAACAGGATTTGCCGGACGTCGAGGTCCTGGCCGATTTTTTCGGTAATATCCTGGTTCGAATAACCTTTGGCTTTATACTGATCGAACAGTCGCTGATTCTCCTTATCGAGAAAATGTCCTACTTTTTCCAGGATGGTGACCGTATCGGAATAATCCTTGGGATACTGACCCAGGTCGACCAGGGTGTCGAAAAGCTCGTCGACATTGGTGAGGTTAAAGTTTCCGGCAATTACCAGGTTTCGGGTCCGCCAGTTGTTCTGCCTCATCACCGGATGGAGGTTATCTATGTTATTGCTCCCGAAAGTTCCGTAACGCAGGTGCCCGAGGTAGACTTCCGCCACGAAGGGAAGATTGTGTTTCGCCCAGTTTGCATCAAGTGCAGCCGTCCGGTGGAGACGTTCAGCCCGGTGAAACTGAGCATAAATATTCTGAAACACCACATTGATGGCCGAGGGATCGGCTGAGCGCTGGCGGTTAAAATATTTCCTTCCCGGCGGGACATCCAGTTTCAGGCTGACCAGCCCGGCACCATCCTGACCCCGGTTACGCTGCTTTTCCATTAACAGGTAAAGCTTTTGCAGCCCGTATTTCCAGGTGCCATATTTCAGCTGATAGTATTCAAGGGGTTTTAAAAGCCTTACCAGGGCAATCCCACATTTGTGCTTGATTTCGTCACTCATTCCTCAACCGGTTATTCCAATCCTTCAATATAAATCATGTCCGGAACAATCAGGGCATCACTGTAATTGCCCTTGATCCGTTCATACAGTTTAACTGCTTCACTCCGGGTCCTGCAGTTTCCGACATACACTTTGAAATCGGGCTGATCGTATTTGTAATATGCATCAATATCGGGATACAGGGAAAGGAACCGGGCCCTCTCCTTTTTTTGATTTTCCTTGGCTCCCAGACCGCTATCGGTAAAGATCCGGATCCGGTAGCCCGGAACCCCCGTGATGTGCCTGTTCTTCTGGTACAGCTTGTAGTAATTCGACACGATCAGGCTGTCGGAGTACAGCGAAAGAGCCGCTCCGTTGGCGGCATAGTATTCCAACCTTGAGAGCGCATCGGAGGGTAACTGTTCCCGGGTGAGATCCTGCCCGAGCAACAAACCAGTTGATAAGGTGGTGATAATCAAAAGACTGACAACTGCCTTCATTTTCCGGATTTTGTGGCATAAAATTAATCAATTTTATAAGGATTTTGGCTTTGCAGTAAATTATTTCCTTACTTTCGCCCCATGCCGGAAAAGGTAAAGAATATACGGTTTGCTGAGGTTACCACGGGGATCCTGCTGATCCTTGGTGTCACCGGCATGCTCCTGGCGATGCTTTCCGATTTTTCCCTGGTGACGCCCTATTCCTCACTGCAGGAAGACATGACTTACCTGCCCGATAGTATTGAAAGTCTGCGTATAAGCGGACTGATCCGACTGATCTGCGGCTTTCTGACCCTTGTTCTGCTGCCCTTTTTTCTGAGCACTTTCTCCCATCATACCAGGGTCTACCACTATATCAACGGGGTTCTGATCCTGATGATCAGCACTTACTATTTTATCACAGGTGGGCTTGGTTTCAGAATGATTTCACTGATCAGGCAGCTTTCTCCCGAATTTATCGCGGGAACAGACAATGCAGGCCTCACCTCCCTCCTTCAGCTGATCCGCCTTCAGCAGAACCTGGTGGTGGCAGGAAGAATACTGATCGGCCTCTTCCTGATCATCTTCACCTTCAGCAAGATTAAAGCCAGAAGGATCCCCTTTGTATCTTCCCTGCTGTTTATTTTATCGGGACCGGTCATTGTGTTTTTCAGCTGGTACGACCCGGAAAACCTGGCCCTGACCAGTGCCATGGCCACCGGGGCGCTGGGCATGGTTATCCTGGGCCTTCGGCTGATCAATAAAGGCCTGATGACGCTTCCGCGTCGGCTCAGAAAAATGCTGAAAAAGGAGAAGGATTAATCCATCCGTTCCAGTGCCTCATTGGTGACTTCGAGGCTATGGAAAACAGCCTGAACATCATCATCGTCTTCAAATTCCTCGATGACACGGAGGATCTTTACGGCATCCTCGGTCGATAATTGCTTCATATCGGTCGGAATACGCTGCAGTTCGGCATTGGTGGGTTCAAGCCCCATCTCCAGGAGTTTCTTCTGCACGGCATGGAAGTCTTCCATGGCAGTGGTAATGATGCAGTTCTCCTCATCGACATCGATTTCCTCGGCACCGGCATCGATCATGGCCAGTTCGAATTCGTCGGGGTCCATGTCACATTTGGGCACTGTAATAATCCCTTTTCTTTCAAACAGGAAACTGAGGGATCCGTTGGTTCCGAGGGTCCCTCCCCTTTTGTTGAAAATGGCCCTGATGTTGCTTACTGTACGGTTGTTGTTGTCCGTCAGGCATTCTACAAACACCCCGATCCCGTTCTGAAGGTAGCCTTCAAAGGTTACTTCCTGGAAGCTCGACGAATCTTTATTGGCTTTACTGATAGCCCGCTGAATATTTTCCTTGGGCATGTTTACTCCCTTGGCATTCTGGATTGCCAGCCGGAGACGCGGGTTGGCATCGGGATCAGCACCTCCCTCGGAGGCTGCTACAGAGATTTCCTTGATCAGCTTGGTAAAAATCTTACCTCTTTTTGCATCAATCGCACCTTTTTTCCTTTTAATGGTCGACCATTTATTATGCCCTGACATGGTAGTTAAGTTTTATTTGACACGCAAAAATAAGCATTTGCCTTAATTAAGCCATTTAATGGAATAGAAAAAATCAAGTGGCTGATTACCGGTTTTTTATCCCCCGAAACCCCCTTCCTTTTTCCTTATACATGGCTATAGGTGTTCGTTGGTTTTCACTGCCAGACTGATTTCCTTAACACCTGCCTCCCCCCGGAAATAAAAATGGGCCCGGTTTTCCTTCCGGAATACCGTGCCCATAGGATGATATAGTGAAACTAAAGTCTGAGGACAAACTATTTCCTGACCACCTGAACCCCTCCAAACACCGCGCTGACCTTGATGTTCACACTGGCACTGTCGGGCCGGTAGGAAGGCGTAACATAGTGGGCATTGCCAAATACCGCGGTATTTCCGCCCGGCAGCTCTGCACCTGCAAAAACGGCATCTGCTTCAATTTTGACGGGCATGCTTTCGTCGATCTTGATGATTGAACCGCCGAATACCGTATTTACTTCGGTGTAAAAGCTGCCGCCTGAAAGGTCGACGTTGGTGAAATCATAGACCCCTTTCCCAAAGATCACACTGTATTCCTTGTTGTTTTCGGGGGTCTCATAGACCCGTTCATTAAAGACCGTTTCATCGGGGCCTATATTCCCGTGGTGAAAGAATGTACGGCCAAAGAGGATTTTTAATCCGAGAAAGATTATAAAAAGTCCGAAGAGAATCTTGAACACCGGGAAATCGATGTTAAAAACCACTTTGATGATGAGGGCGATACCCAGTAACAGAAGGAATGCACCCCAGAAAAGACCAGCTCCCATTTTCATTTTATTTTAATTTAACGTTGTTTATCTGAGACAAACTTACAACCAATGTACACGCTAAAACAGCCGAATTCGGTCAGTGGCGGAAAAAAATCGGTGAACGGTGAATATTTCCGGTATTTCAGGGGCTCCGGAATCCTGATTTCTGCCTGCTGCCGGTGAATGGAGGAAGGATCGACTGTTAAAAATGAGTTATGCAGGCAGTTGTAAAGGCGCTGAAGGTGATTTTTCATAACTTTGCCGCGGGTTCATCCGGAATGGTGGCGGATGATCAGGGTCTGATCCGGACCCCTAAGAAATCCGGGAGGAATCATCACAATTAAGATAAGCAGAATAAAAGTGACGAAACAAAAGCTATATATAGAGACCTATGGCTGCCAGATGAATGTGGTCGACAGTGAAGTGGTGGTGGCCATTATGCAGAAACAGGACTTTGAAGTCACGGACCGGCCCGAGCACGCCGACCTGATCCTGGTGAATACCTGTTCGATCCGCGATAATGCCGAATCGAGGGTCAGGGCACGCCTCCGCGATTTTGCCTCCATGAAAAAAAGCAGGGAGGAGTTGCGCATCGGAGTGATCGGGTGCATGGCTGAACGTCTTAAGGAACAATTGATCGAAGAAGAAAAGTCGGTCGACCTGGTGATCGGTCCTGACGCCTACCGCGAGCTCCCTTCACTTCTGAACAGGGTAGATGAGGGCGAAAAAGGGATCAACACCTACCTGTCGCTTGAAGAAACCTATGATGATATCCTTCCGGTACGCCTCGATCAGAATCATGTTTCAGCCTTTGTTTCCATCATGAGGGGCTGCAACAATTTCTGCGCCTACTGCGTGGTACCCTATACCCGGGGGCGCGAGAGAAGCCGCGATCCGGAGACCATCCTTCAGGAAGTGAGAGAACTGCTGGACAGGGGCTACAAAGAAGTAACCCTGCTGGGCCAGAACGTCAACTCCTATCGCTGGAAAACAGCCGACGGGAAAAAGGATATCCGTTTTGAAGAGCTCCTGACCCGGGTAGCGGGCCTTGATCCGAAGCTACGGGTACGTTTTGCCACCTCCCACCCCAAAGACATGTCGGACGAACTCCTCCGGACCATCGCACGCTATCCCAACCTGTGCCGCAGCATTCACCTGCCTGTGCAATCGGGCAGCAATGCCGTTCTGAGAAGAATGAAACGGGGATATACCCGGGAGATGTACATGGACAGGATCAGCGCCATCCGTAAATATCTCCCCGGGGCCAGCATCTCCACCGACATTATTGCAGGATTCTGCGGTGAAACCAGGGAGGAACATCTTGAAACCCTTTCCCTGATGGAATGGGCAGGATTCGACTTCGCCTTTATGTTCAAATACAGCGAAAGGCCCGACACCCTGGCTTCCAGGAAATTCAAGGATGACGTAACCGATGAGGATAAAACGAAAAGGCTGAATGAGATCATAGCCCTCCAGAACAGGCTGTCGCTGAAAAGCAAACAGGCCGATATCGGAAGTTCCGTGGAAGTGCTGGTTGAAGGCGAATCGAAAAAATCAAAGGACAAACTGTACGGAAGAACTTCACAGAACAAAGTGGTGGTATTTCCGAAAGAACAGTTCCGGACGGGCGAATATGTGCAGGTGACCATCGACCGGTGCACCTCGGCTACGCTGCTGGGACAGGCCGAAGGAACAAACACCCCGGAACAGAACCAAAAGCAATAAACCAAAATAACATGGACGACAAAATCAGGGAATTCCGCGAATACCGCGCCATGATGAACGAAAGGCTCCTCGCTGCCGACAACAAGGTGATCAAACGGATTTTCAACATCGACACCAATACCTATTTGGATGGGGCCCTGCCTTCAAAAGTAAAGGAAATGCTCGGACTGGCCACTTCGATGGTCCTTCGCTGTGACGACTGTATCAAATACCACCTGGAGAAATGTTTTGAACAGGGTGTGACCAAAGCCGAACTGATGGAGATCTTCTCTGTGGCGAACCTGGTGGGAGGTACCATCGTGATCCCGCACACCCGGCGAGCCCTGGAATACTGGGAACTGCTGGAAAAGGAGTGATCCCCGTCTTCGTGCAGCCAGATGACCGCGGCAATGTACTGCCCGATCATTTCTCCTGCTTAAAACCCACCCTGTTCCTGTCTTTGAATTCCCTTTCCTCCTGCTTCGCCTGATCATATTTCCGGAGATACTCCAGAATAAGGTTTATTTTCTCATCGTGCTCCGAAAATTTCTGTTCATACTGCTGAAGCCTTTCGCGCAGTTCCTGCTCGGTCGACAGCAATTGCCTGATCCGGCTGTACACCCTCATCACCTGGATGTTCACCTGAATGGCCCGGGGGCTGTTCAGCACACTGGACAACATCAGCACCCCGTATTCCGTAAAGGCAAAGGGTAAGCTTCTGCGACCACCCCAACTTGAAGTCGCATTTTGCGACTTCAAGTTAAGGTATTCATCCTGTGACAGCTGAAACATGAAATCCTCCGGAAAACGTTCCGGGTTTCGTTTTACCTGTTCATTGATCCTTTTTGTTTCAACCCCGTACAATTCTGCCAGGTCACTATCCAGCATGACACTCCGGCCCCTGATGGAAAAGATCCTGCTGACAACGTTTTCATCCGTAATGATTTGAATTTTTGCTTCTTCCATTTTTAAGTAATCTGTTGATCCGGCATATTTTAATGTGTCCGGACCACACTTTATCGGCCTGGTGACCTGAAATTTCACAAAAAAAAGCTGCCCCGCAGGACAGCTTTCTGTTCTTCAGGATCGCAAAAATTATTTTTTCTCCACGATTTTGATTCCCAGTTCATCCAGCTGAGCCTGCGCAATGGTGGAGGGTGAATCGATCATCACATCGCGGCCCGAGTTGTTTTTCGGGAAGGCAATCACGTCGCGTATCGAATCGATGCCGGCAAACATGGCCACCAGGCGGTCGAAACCAAAGGCAATGCCACCGTGCGGTGGTGCGCCGTATTTAAAGGCATTCATCAGGAAGCCGAATTGCTTTTGTGCTTCTTCGGGCGTGAAGCCCAGGTTTTTGAACATCACGGCCTGCAGGTCCTCGTTATGGATCCGGATTGAACCACCGCCGATCTCCACCCCGTTAATAACCAGGTCATAGGCTTTGGCCCTGATCTTTCCGGGATCGGTATCAAAAAGCGGGATATCTTCTTCATAAGGGCTGGTAAAGGGATGGTGCATGGCATGGTAGCGCCCGGTTTCTTCATCCCATTCCAACAGTGGAAAATCAACCACCCAGAGTGGCTTGAAAACACCGGGATCGCGCAGGTTCAGGATCCGGCCCATCTCCAGTCTCAGCTCACTGAGTGCCTTCAGGGTTCTCATCCGCTCACCGGCAAGGACCAGGATCAGGTCGCCGGGCCTGGCATTCGTCTTTTCCGCCCAGGCCTTCAGATCCTGCTCGCTGTAGAACTTATCCACCGACGAACGGAGCGTGCCATCGGTATTGTATTTAACATATACCAGGCCTTTTGCACCGATCTGGGGCTTTTTTACGAATTCGGTCAGTTCATCGATCTGCTTGCGTGAATACTCGGCACAGCCTTCGGCCGCAATGGCTCCGACATATTCCACGCTATCGAAAACCTGGAAATTCCTGCCTTTCACCAGGCCGGTAAGTTCGGATATCTCCATACCGAAACGCAGATCGGGTTTGTCGTTCCCGAAGCGGCGCATGGCTTCTTCATACGGCATTTTCTGGAAATGGTCAGCGAGGTCCACCCCTTTAACCACCTTAAAAAGATGTTTGGTGAGCCCCTCAAAAACCGCCAGAACATCATCCCGCTCCACAAACGACATCTCGCAGTCGATCTGGGTGAACTCGGGCTGACGGTCGGCCCTCAGGTCCTCGTCCCTGAAACATTTTACTATCTGAAAGTAACGGTCGAAACCGGCCACCATCAGGATCTGCTTAAAGGTCTGCGGCGATTGGGGCAGGGCGTAGAATTCCCCCTGGTTCATGCGTGAGGGCACCACAAAGTCGCGTGCCCCCTCCGGAGTGGATTTCATCAGCACAGGAGTCTCCACTTCAATAAAGTTCTCCCTGCTCAGGTAATTGCGGGTCTCCACCGCCATACGGCTCCGGAGTTCCAGGTTTTTCCGGACCACCTCACGGCGAAGGTCCAGGTAACGGTATTTCATCCGAAGGTCATCCCCGCCGTCGGTATTTGTTTCGATGGTGAAAGGCGGTATTACCGAACGGTTCAGGATATCAAACTTCCCGGCAATGATCTCAATCTCACCGGTTGGGATTTTCAGATTCTTGTTGCTTCGTTCTGCCACTGTGCCACTTACGCGGATCACATATTCACGGCCCAGCTTCCTTGCCTGCTCGCAGAGCGGGGCGTTGGTATCCATGTTAAAAACCAGCTGGGTGATCCCGTAACGATCGCGCAGGTCGATAAAGGTCATCCCCCCGAGATCACGTGATTTCTGTACCCAGCCGCTGAGGGTAACCTCAGTTCCGGTATGATGGATATTCAGTTCGCCGCAAGTATGTGTCCTGTACATTAGCTTGATTTTAAAATTTCCTCGTTATTTTTACCCTGCGAAATTATAAAGAAATATTGAAGCCGCTATGAGTTTTCCTGTCTTCTCCGACGAATATTTCATGAACGAAGCCCTCAAAGAGGCTGCCCGGGCCTATGATGAACAGGAGATCCCGGTAGGTGCCGTGATCGTTGCCGACAACCGGATCATCGCCCGTGCCCACAACATGACGGAACAGTTACAGGATGTCACGGCGCATGCGGAGATCCTTGCTATAACGGCTGCGTCAAACCACCTGGGGTCTAAATACCTGAACGGCTGTACCCTGTTCGTTACCCTGGAGCCCTGCCTGATGTGTGCTTCGGCCCTGGCGTGGGCCCAGATCGACCGGATTGTTTACGGAGCGGGGGACAGCCGGGCCGGGTATACGGTTCAACGCGCAGGAGTCCTGCATCCCCGGACCCTCGTGACACCGGGTATCCTTGAATTACCGGGAAGTGAACTGCTGAAAAGGTTTTTTCTTGAGCGGAGGGATCTGAAAAACTAAACTTCGAGAATGCGGAATCCCGCCTTCATCAGGTCGGACCAGAATCCAGGGTATGATTTGGTAACGACCATTGGATCATCGATAATGATTTTCGGAATAACCAGGGAAAGCGGGGCGAAGGCCATCGCCATCCGGTGATCGTGATAGGTGCCGATGACGGGAGTGTTGACAGCCGGCAGACGGTCTCCTTCCCAGGATAGAAAGGAACCCTCCTTATTGCTGACAAGCAGGAAACCAAGTTTGCCCAACTCTTCCTGCAATGCAAAGATCCTGTCGGTCTCCTTGATCCGCAGCGTCCTGGTTCCTGTAAAGTGAAAGCGGATGCCTTTAGCACACAGTGCTGCGGCAACGGCCTGGACCAGGTCGGGGCACTCCGTGAAGTCGAAGGTGAAAACTTCGGGGAACTCCTCCCCTGTTTTTGAAAGGATGACACCTTCCGGGCCAAACGCGGTCTCAATCCCAAGAGGTTTAAACATCTCCGCGAGAACCGAATCGCCCTGCAGGCTGCCCGCATATAGAAAGGGGAGTGCGATCTGGGAATCGCCCGACAGCAGCATGATCGAATACCAGAACGCCGCAGCACTCCAGTCCGACTCCACCGTGTAGGGATACATCCGGTAGGCTCCTTCACCGATCCGTATCCGGTCGGCGGTCCATTCGACCCTGGCCCCGAATTTTTCCATAAGTGCCAGTGTCATCCGGATGTAGGAACCGGATACCACCTCCCCCTCAAGCCGGAGGGTCAGCCCTCCCGGCAGAACCGGACCAATCATCAGCAGGGCGCTGATAAACTGACTGCTGATCGCACCGTTCACGGTCACTTCTCCCCCCTTCATTTTTCCACCTGAAATGGACAGGGGCGGATAGCCTTCGTTTTCAAGGTATTGGATTTGAGCGCCAAGACTGCGAAGTGCTCCGACCAGTTCTCCGATGGGACGCTGCTTCATCCGTTCCGAACCCGTAAGCGTCACCTGGCAAGAAAGAGCAGAATAATAGGCTGTAAGAAAACGCATGGCCGTTCCTGCATGACCGGTATTTTTGCCGGCCGAGTCCGATTCAAGAGCTTCCAGCATGAGCCGGGTATCGTCGCTGTCGGCGAGGTTGATCAGTTCCCCGGAAGAACCGGAAAGTGCACGAATGATGAGCAAGCGGTTGCTGATGCTCTTGGAGGCCGGCAACTGGATCACTTCCTGGATGGAACGGCTGGACACCGCTATCTGGTACTGCACTGCACAAACAATTTTACGAACCTCTCATCTTCTGTGATACAGGGCTCTGTTTGCCGTAAAGTTAATAATTAGCCCCGAACGAAATGATATAAAACATAACTTCGCGGGGAACAATATGCACGAATGACTGTTAAATCAGGTCGAAACCTTGAATCATGCTGAACTTTGAAAATACTGAAACTGCCTTCCGGATTAAAAGCGACCGTGATCTGAGAAGGGCCTACCGGCTTTATAAACTTATTTCATACAGGTGGCTGGTGAAAACCGGAAATCCGCTGATCAGGCTGGCCTCCTTCCTTCGTCTCCCCATCGGGTGGATTGTAAAGCCAACCGTTTACCGGCAGTTCGTTGGTGGTGAAACTCTTGAATCATGCAACGAAACCGTTGATAAACTCCGTACGGGCAAGGTAAGTGCCATACTTGACTATTCGGTCGAAGGAAAAGAAGATGATAAGGACATTGCCGCCGCACTGGAAGAGACCCTGCGGTCGATCAGGAACGCAGCACTGAATCCGAATATCCCTTTCGCCGTATTCAAACCCACCGCGTTTGCAAAAACCCATGCCCTCGAGTCGATGAGTACCGACCCGGTGCCATCAAAGGAAGTGCTCAATGAAGGGAAGAAGTTTCGGGAAAGGGTTCACCTCCTCTGTAAAGCCGCCCATGACGCCGGGATCCCGCTCCTTATCGATGCAGAAGACACCTGGTACCAGACCTACATTGATACTGTGGTGATGGAGATGATGGCCGAGTTTAACAGGGAGCGCGCCATTGTTTTCAATACCTACCAGATGTACCGGCGCGACAGGCTGGAGATGCTGCGGAGTGATTATGACCGTGCCGTAAAGGGAAATTTTTTCCTGGGTGCCAAGTTCGTTCGCGGAGCATACATGGAAAAGGAAAGGGAACGGGCAAGACGGCTGAAATACCCCGATCCCATCCAGCCGGATAAAGACAGTACCGATCGTGACTACAACCGGGCCATGGAGTTCTCCGTGATGCACATCGACAGGATCTCTGTATTCAGCGGGACACACAATGAAAAGAGCAGCCTGTACCTGACCGAACTTATGGCCGCAGAAAAGCTGGAAAAGAACGATCCGCGGATCTGGTTTTCGCAGTTATACGGCATGAGCGATCATATCAGCTTCAACCTTGCCGACCAGGGTTATAACGTGGCCAAGTACCTTCCCTACGGACCGGTTCGTTATGTGTTGCCTTATCTGATGAGACGGGCAGAAGAAAACACCTCGGTAAAGGGGCAGACCGGCAGGGAACTGAACCTGATCAGCAAGGAGATGAAACGCCGCAAACTGCTCTGACCGGCCCGGATTCTTTCAACTCCCCGGATTTTAGTATCTTGCAAAAAACCTGGATGAAATGAAGATTTCCAACGAACGGAATACCTACAGACTGTGGCTGAGAAAACTCGCATTTGCCATTATTTTTACGATCTCCATTGTGCTGATCCTGGTCACCAAATGGTTCGACAACCTGGTTGAAGGACTGACCAAATATCATTTTATTATTGCTATTGCCCTGGCTTATACCCTGATCAGTATCTGGGGTTATCTCCGGCGTCCATACTTCTTTTATTTCAGTGATAATGGCGAAATGCTGATCTTCAGGTATTACCCGGTAAGTATCTTCAATCAGCGCAAAAACTCCATTGAGATCCCAAAGAAGTTTTTCGTGAAGTATGAGATCCGGAAGTTCCTGCTCGGTACGCAGGAAGAGTTGATCGTATACCAGCATTTCCGAAATAAGGTGGCTAAATATCCCCCGATAAGCCTTTCGGCTGTCGATCACGCCACCCTGGACAGGATCATTGCCTCCCTTGACAAACACTCAAGGCATTGAGCTACTTTTTTCCCCGATCAATACGGGTTCTGCCTGCCGGTTGATGGCGGAATTGAAAACCTCCAGCATGTACCTGATTTCAAAAGGCATGAATACCGTATCGTTGATCTGAAGATCGTGTACGAGCTGGATTTTTCCATCCAGTGTAATAACCAGGTAATTGAACTTCATCCGGTCACCCTTCATGATCATCTTATCCGTTTTGGGAATATTCAGTATGACTGAATTCTCAGGCAGGATGATATTGGTGATCTGCTGAAAGCGTCTTTTGTAGATAAAATCCACCGGTAACACCCGGTTATCCGGCTTCAGGGGCGACTCGGTCACCAATCCCATGTTGAAAGGATGCAGGGTGAGGATATCATTCATCTGTTCGAGCAGGCCCGAAGGCAAAAGGCTGAATTCGAAGATCAGATCGGAATCCGGATCATCCAGATTCCTGACCTTTACCGAATCGGACAATTCAAGCCCTCTTTCACCGTTTAAAAGCTCATCCTCAACAAACTTCCCGTAATCTTTGATATCCGTCAGTTTATTCCGCAACCGGGCAGCTTCGTGGTTATTTACCTTTACCTGCACCTCCACCTTCGGGTTTTCCTGATCCTGCAGATCAATATTGCTCAGGCACATATAGCTGGATACCGGCGGATCCGGCAGGGTCACCCAGGATGAAGCATTTTTAATGATCCGAAAACCTTCTTTGCAATAATCTTCATCATCGAGGATGTCCATGGAACGATTCGGATCGGTGGCGTCAAGAAAAATAATTTTGTCATCCCTCCGGATACCTGCGATGACATGATTGAATTGCCGGATCAGCGGATATTCCTTCCTGATGATCCCGTTTGTTTTTGTACTGATCAGTACCGGATCGGCAGTCTGCCCGGCGGCTCTCAGCAGGTTGACCAGCAGCAGATTGATCTCGGATGAATTTCCGGCCCTGGCCTGGAGAAAACGACTCAGGCGTTGTTCGGGAAAAGACCGGTAATACTTGTTCCACCTCCAGTTACTGTTAACATAATGGTAAATCTCGCGAATCCTTTCTTCCTCGGGTAAGCTGGCAAAACGGAGGCCAAGCTCTTCCACAGACTTGTCGGGAGCAAGAAAATCGAGGTACTCCGAAGACGTCAGAAAGGCAGATGCCAGTTCATCCCAGTTCATGGCGATCGTCTTGTATTCGGTCCCTCCCATGGGTTTCGAAGTCAGGTACCCTGCCAGCTGAAAGGTAAGTTTATTGGTATAGTCGGCCGGACAGGGGCACCAGCTTTCCTCCCTGATAGCCGGCATGTTTTCCAGGATCCATTTCCGGGCATTAGCCGTTCCGTATTTCTTGATCAGCAGGTCGCTGGCATAAAAAATCCGGATGTCCCAGCCCTCCTGTACCATGGCATTATACTCGCTGTAAAGGGTAGGAATGTCGGTCTGAAATTCCCAACCTTCGGGGAGCAGCACATTTTCGTCGAACAGGGTATACTGGTATTCAATCACATCGCCCGGTTCCACCGAAGGAAAAGCAAACCTGATCACACTGTATTTATCATCAACCCTGACATCGTAGATTTCCTCCTTCGGGACCGGAACCTTAACCACTTTATCACCGATTATTTTAAGGGTCTGCGCCTTAACCGAGGTGATCTTTTCGGTCCCGTCCTTTGAATAGTAAGGCAACTCAATATTAGTCCGGTCAAGACCCTGTTCGTTGAGGATTTTTATCCTTACATGCCGGTCCATGGTAATGGGGATCTGGCTGTAGCGGATACTGATCATACCAATATCCGAGAGAACAACAGCTGATGCCAGCGTATCAAAATAGCAACGCTTGTAGGCAATTTCCTCCCCGGTCAGTTTTCCCCATTTGACATTCTTTTCCTGGCTGTAGAGCTCGGTGCTTAAGAATATAAGGAATACTGACAGAAACAGGCTTGTAAGATTTTTCATGGCAGGTGGATTTATTTTTAAAGATAAAAATTTCCTTCAAACGATCGATAATTCTGTTCGAAAACACATTAACATAAAAAAAATGGACAATGAGCATATTTGTCAGATCGCCCTGACCATGCTTCCGGATATCGGTGCCATTACTGCAAAGAAACTTATGGCCTATACCGGCTCAGCGGAGGCTGTTTTCCGCGAGAAGCGCAGTGCCCTGCTAAAAATCCCGGGAATTGGTCCCCGGATCGTAGGCCGGATCTCATCCGGGGCAGCAGGGCCGGAATTGGATCGCGAAGTAAATTTCCTGGAAAAACACAGGATTGCTGCACTTTCATTTCTCGACGAGGGATACCCCGAGCGCTTGCGAAACTGCGACGACGGGCCGGTGGTCCTGTTCATGAAAGGGGTGAACTGCCTGTCATCCGCAAAAATACTGAGTGTGGTGGGCACCCGTAATGCCACCTCCGGCGGCAGGGAAATCTGCAACTCGATCATCTCCGATCTGTCCCAGCGCTTTCCAGACCTGGTGATCGTAAGCGGCCTGGCCTACGGGATTGACATTGTCGCACACCGCACGGCCCTGGAACGGCAGCTTCCGACGGTGGGCGTTCTTGCCCATGGACTTCATACGCTTTATCCGTCGGTTCACCGGGATACCGCGGTAAGGATGGTTCGCCAGGGCGCCCTCGTTACAGACTTTACCACCATCCATAAACCTGAACGAAACAACTTCCTGAGGAGGAACCGGATCATAGCCGGACTGGCTGATGCCACCCTGGTTGTTGAATCGGGAGAGAAAGGAGGAGCCCTGATCACTGCCGAACTGGCATCCTCCTATAACAGAGAGGTCTTTGCCGTTCCGGGAAGAATCTCCGACACCTTCTCCAGGGGCTGTAACCTGCTGATAAAGAAGAATTGCGCCGCACTTGTTGAAAGTGCGGAGGATCTGGCAGCGCAGCTGGGCTGGAACGGAAGGGAAGATACGGCAATCGCTCTTCCGGTCCTTGACCTTCCGCTGACCCCGGAGGAAGAAAGTATCCTGCGCCTGCTTGAAACGGAAAAAGAAGTAAGTACCGAATTTGCCAGTATCAGAACGGGCATTCCCGTGCACAAATGTATAAGTCTGATGCTGGCAATGGAACTGAGAGGATGGTTACTGTTGCTTCCCGGGAACCAGTACCGTCTCAAAATAAGATTGAAGTAAAAGTCTCCATTTCATGCTGAAGGACATAGGAAAAACATATTGTCCGGCATATACTCCCGCTCTTAATATTGATAAGTTTGTTGACTGTCAAACAAAAAAAACTAAAAAACTGAATTTTTATGGATCCCAGAGTCGAACAATTCATGGCCCGGATCAAGGCCAAGAATCCTGCAGAGCCTGAGTTTCATCAGGCTGTTCATGAAGTGGCTGAATCCCTCATCCCCTTCATTGAAGAAAATCCGAAGTACAAACATGCAAAGGTACTTGAGAGAATTGCCGAACCCGAAAGGGTGATCATTTTCAGGGTTCCCTGGATCAATGACAAAGGCGAAGTGGAAGTGAACCGCGGTTTCCGTATCGAAATGAACTCGGCCATCGGTCCCTACAAAGGAGGCCTGCGTTTCCACCCGACCGTCAACCTCGGTATTCTGAAGTTCCTTGCATTTGAGCAGGTATTCAAAAACAGCCTTACCACCCTTCCTATGGGAGGTGGAAAAGGCGGATCGGATTTTGATCCGAAAGGCAAGTCAGACAACGAAGTGATGCGTTTCTGTCAGAGCTTCATGACCGAATTAAGCCGCCACATCGGACCCGATACGGACGTACCGGCCGGCGATATTGGTGTTGGCGGACGTGAAATCGGTTTCCTGTTCGGCCAGTACAAAAGGATACGCAACGAATTCACGGGCGTGCTCACCGGCAAGGGTCTCGGCTGGGGCGGTAGCCTTATTCGTCCGGAAGCAACCGGCTATGGTGCCGTTTACTTTGCCGAAGAAATGCTTAAAACCAAAGGCAATTCCCTGAAGGGAAAAACGGTGGTCGTTTCCGGTTCGGGCAATGTGGCCCAGTACACGGTTGAGAAAGTAAACCAGCTCGGAGGCAAGGTGGTAACCCTTTCCGATTCAAACGGCTACATCTATGATCCGATGGGTATTGACGCGGAGAAACTGGCCTGGGTGATGGAGCTCAAGAATATACGCCGCGGCAGGATCAAGGAATATGCCGACAAATTCGGATGTGAATACATCGACGGCAAGCGTCCCTGGGAAGTACCTTGCCAGGCTGCCTTCCCCTCTGCCACCGAAAACGAGGTGAATAAAGCCGATGCGGAAACCCTGATCAGGAACGGCTGCCTGGTGGTCAGCGAAGGCGCCAACATGCCCTCCACTCCCGAAGCCATTGAAGTCTACCAGCATGGTAAAATCCTTTACGGACCCGGTAAAGCTGCCAATGCAGGTGGTGTAGCCGTTTCCGGACTGGAAATGACCCAGAACAGCATGCGCCTGCCGTGGACCAGGGAAGAGGTGGATAACCGCCTGCATACGATCATGAAGAATATTCATGCCACCTGTGTGAAGTACGGAACCGAATCCGACGGCTATGTAAACTATGTTAAAGGTGCCAACATCGGAGGCTTCGTTAAAGTTGCCGATGCCATGATGGCCCAGGGCGTCGTTTAAACCCATATTCCGGCTGCCGGTTTACAGGCCTGTTCGTTTATCCCGACATGCACAGGACAGTCCCGTACCCCGGCAGCCTTTTTTTATGCCGCTCCGCCAGCACTTCGGAAAGGAATATGTAAGTTTGTATCCTTGTTCTTAATGTAGCTCATGTTCACCGATTCCCACACCCATATATATTCCGGAGAATTTGGCCACCAGCAGAAAGAAGCGGTGCGGCGGGCTGTTGATTCAGGTGTCACCAGGCTGTATATGCCGAATATTGACCTGGAATCGATCGATGCCATGCTGGAACTGGCCCGCAGCTTTCCCGAAAACTGCTTTCCGATGATCGGACTGCATCCCACATCCGTCAAAAAGGACTATCAGCAACAGCTGGAAACAATCGGAACCCTGGCTCACGGGCAGGCTTTTACCGCCATTGGAGAAGTCGGGATTGACCTTTACTGGGACAGGACCTATTATAATGAACAGGTCGATGCCTTTACTGTCCAGATCGGTTGGGCAAGGGAACTCGGACTGCCACTGGTGATCCACTCCCGCGAATCCTTCAGCGAAATCTTCCGGATTCTGGATAAAGAACACAAAGGGGAACTGAGGGGAGTTTTTCACAGCTTTACCGGGAATGAAGAAGAAGCCGAAAAAGCACTGTCCTATGGTTTTTACCTCGGGATCAACGGGATCGTGACCTATAAAAACAGCAAGCTGCCGGAGGTCCTGGCAGGCATCTCCCCCGAAAGGATCCTCCTGGAAACTGACGCTCCGTACCTGACCCCGGTCCCCCACAGGGGAAAACGCAATGAGAGCGCATATCTCATCCATATTGCCGAAAAACTTGCAGCGGTTTACGGCCTGCCTCTTGAGGAAATAGCACGGATAAGCACAGATAATGCAACAAGATTATTTAAAGCAGGATAACATGGTCGGACAGAAATCGATACTGATCATCTATACAGGCGGGACCATCGGCATGGTGAAGGATCCGGCAACGGGATCCCTGACCCCCTACAATTTCGATGAAATTACCAGCAGGATCCCCGAGCTGAAAATGTTTGGCTATGATATCCAATCGGTCCAGTTCCACCCTCCGATGGACTCGTCGGATATCAGTCCACAGGTCTGGATCCGGATTGCAGAAACCATCGAGGAATATTATGGCCGGGTTCATGGTTTTGTCATTCTGCATGGCACGGATACGATGGCCTATTCGGCCTCAGCCCTGAGTTTTATGCTGGAAAACCTTTCAAAGCCCGTCATCTTCACCGGTGCCCAGCTCCCGATCGGTACCCTCCGGACCGACGGAAGAGACAACCTCATTACCTCGATTGAGATTGCCGCCACCTATGAAAACGGCCGCGCGGTTGTCCCGGAGGTATGCGTTTATTTCGAAAACAGGTTGTACCGGGGTAACCGGACAACCAAAGTAAACGCCGAATACTTCAACGCCTTCCAGTCGGCCAATTACCCCGCCCTTGTCAAGGCCGGTGTAAGGCTGGAGATCAGCAGGGATCTGGTGCATTATCCCGATTTTGACCTTCCCCTGATCGTCCACAAGAAATTCAACAATCATATCGCCATCCTTAAACTTTTCCCGGGGATCAACAGGGAATACATGGATGCTATACTGGGTATCGAAGGACTGAGGGCCGTAATCCTTGAATCGTATGGTGCCGGAAATGCTCCTACCGAAGAATGGTTCATCAAAAGGATACGGAAAGCCGTGGAAAAGGGCATTATCATACTGGATGTCACCCAATGCTCCAGGGGAAGTGTGGAACTCGGCCTGTATGAGACCAGCCGGCATTTACTGAATGCCGGGGTAATCAGCGGTTATGATATTACTACTGAGGCCGCTACCACAAAACTGATGATCCTACTGGGCAGCGATTACTCCGATGAGAAGATTAAAATGCTTTTAAATAAATCACTGAAGGGAGAAATTAGTTTGCCGTGATGATTTTATAATTTTTTTTCGTAATTTGCGCCGCGAAATTCCGGTTAAACTCAGCTTTTTCAAAAGGCAGGAAATATATCGGAACGTTCTTAAAAATTGACGATCATCATGGAAAAAAGGCTATCCCGGAGGCAGGTCAATGTGCGCCGGGAAGTGAATGCGTGATTGAACGCCCTTTTTCCATTCTGTTCTTTGATATTTTTCACCCTTTTGGGTTTTGGAGAGATGCAGGAGTGGTTTAACTGGCACGCCTGGAAAGCGTGTGTACCTCAAAAGGGTACCGGGGGTTCGAATCCCCCTCTCTCCGCCGTACCGGAGAACAGGGTGCCGGGGTTCGAACCGAGGAGCAAAGCGACGAGCTCACGAGAAACGTAGTTTCGAGTAACCGAGGAGCAAAGCGACGAGCTCACGAGAAACGTAGTTTCGAGTCATCCCCCTCTCTCCCCCGTACCGGAGAACAGGGTGCCGGCTTCAGGACCATGAAAAAACCGTGCGGAATTGCCGGTTCTCCGCAAAATATTGAAATAACTTAAACCGTTTATATTAAAAGTTTAACAAACAGAAACAACCATGAAAAAATTATTTGCACTGATAGCAGTTTTCGGGATGCTTTTGATGGGAGCATCAGTTTTTGCGCAGGACGAAGCCTCCCAGCAGACCCCTGCTACCGATACCACTCAGGTAGCTGCTGACCAGCCTGCACAGGCTGAGCAGACTCCGGCTGAAACCGTTGCCGCTGAATCTGAAGGTGGAATTGGTGTAATGCACACCAACCTCAAGACCAAATTCATCGAAGGTGGTGCCGGTTTTATGGGTACTGTGCTGCTTACCCTCATTTTCGGTCTTGCCTTTGTGTTTGAAAGGATCATTTATCTGAGCCTTGCCTCCACCAATACCGAAAAACTTCTCGGTGCTATTGAAACTGCCCTCGAAGAAGGCGGTATCGAAGCTGCCAAGGAAGTATGCCGCAACACCCGCGGTCCGGTTGCAAGTATCTTCTACCAGGGTCTCGACAGAGCAGATCAGGGCATTGATGTGGTTGAAAAAGCTGTTATTTCATATGGTAGCGTGCAAATGAGCCTCCTCGAGAAAAACCTCTCCTGGATCTCCCTCTTTATCGCAGTTGCGCCTATGCTCGGGTTCCTTGGAACAGTTGTCGGTATGATCGACGCTTTCGACAAGATCCAGGCTCAGGGTGACGTTTCCCCGACAATCGTTGCCGGTGGTATTAAAATCGCCCTTATCACAACGGTAGGTGGTCTTATCGTGGCCATTATCCTACAGTTCTTTTACAACTACCTGGTTTCGCAGATCGACAGCATCGTAAACAAAATGGAAGATGCTTCTATCTCCCTCACCGACCTGCTGGTAAAACACAATCTTAAAAAATAAAGCATAAGGCTATGTCATTTTCCAAAATAACATCCTATTCACTGTACATCATAGCCGGGATCTCGGTTCTGGTGATGCTGTTCTTCTATGCAGCACCCAAGACCCTTGATTACGACGCGCTGGAAGCAAAAGTGGATTCTCTGACAACTACCACGGCCATACTGCCGGTTGCCCCTGTTACAGATACCACCAAAACTGATTCAGGCACCGTTGCCCAGGCTCCCGCGATGGAACAGTCTGCACCGGCCCCTGCCGAAGAGGTCAACCTCAGGGAAGAACTCAGCGGTTGGGAATACCTGGTCTGGTCACGTACCGACATCGCCCTCATCTGGGGCTACATCCTTCTTGTAATTGCATTGCTCGCTGCCGTTATCCTGCCGCTCTTCGGCGTGGTCACCAACACCAAGGCGCTGGTGCGGCTCGGCGGTGTACTTGCAGCTGCCGCAGTGCTTATTTTGATATCTTACCTGTTATCGTCCGATACTCCCATTGAAATTATCGGGTATGAGAAATTCGATAACAGGGATCCTGTCACACTGAAGTGGATCGATACCGGGCTTTTCACAACCTACGCCCTTTTCGGGTTTACCCTGATCTCGATCCTTTATTCAGCGGTATCCAAGATATTCAAATAAACCTACCGGGTGCCCTGCACCCGCTTAAAACGGATTTCAATGGCAAAAAGAGAAATACAAGAGATTAATGCCGGGTCTATGGCGGATATCGCCTTCCTGCTGCTGATCTTCTTCCTTGTTGCCACAACGATGGACACCGATACCGGGATCACCCGACTGCTTCCTCCGATGGATGAAAATACACCTGATCAGGAAGTAAAGGTTAAACAAAGGAACGTCCTCGTAGTGCTGATCAACAAGAGCGATGAGCTGATGGTAGGTGGCCAGATCATGGACAAGGCCTATCTCAAGGATAAAACCATCGAATTCTTCACCAACCCCATGCGGTCGGAAGACCTTCCGGAGATGAAAGTGGAAACCATAAAATTCCCCCCGGGAAGTTCTTCCCTCCTTCCAGCCAACGGTGAACTGAATATCGAGCTTTCCAAGGGAGTGATCTCCCTGCAGAACGACCGTTCGACCACCTACGGCAAGTACCTGGAGGTGCAGAACGAGATCGTGGCTGCGATCAACCAGCTGAGGAATGATTTCTGCAGGCTCTATTTCGATAAGGAATTTGATGAGCTGAATGAGAACAATCCGATCGAAAGCGAGATCAAGGAAGGGATCAAAAACATCTACAAGATGAACATTTCCGAAGCCGAACCCAAAAATATCGGAGGAATGTAACATGGCATCATTCAAAAGAAAAAAAGGGAATTCGCAGCAGAAGATCAATACTGCCTCCCTGCCGGATATCGTGTTCATGCTGCTTTTCTTCTTCATGGTGGTAACCACCATGAGGGAAACCGAAGTACAGGTGAAGGTGAAAGTTCCCGAAGCCACCGAAGTGAAGAAACTGGAAAAGAAATCGCTGGTCAGCTATATTTATATCGGCCGGCCGATCACCGCTCTCCAGAAACTTTACGGTTCGGAACCTATGATCCAGATGAATGATAAGCTGGTCAACAAGGAAGGCATTCCCTTTGATGAAGTACAGGACTTTGTCCTCTTCGAAAGGGAACAGCTCCCCGAGATTGACAAAAGCAAGATGACCATGTCCCTGAGGATCGACAAAGACATCCCGATGGGTAAGGTGATCGATGTGAAGCAGGCACTGAGAAGGGCCAAAGCGCTTATCATCAACTATTCTGCTAAGAAAGAGTACAAGGATAAAGGCCGTTAATCGCCTCCCCCTCTCTGATAAAAAAGCCGCCTTCCATCAAGGGCGGCTTTTTGTTTGCCCGGGCTGCAAAAAAAAAGCGCCGGAATGGCGCTTCTTGGTGTGACCCCGGCGGGACTCAAACCCACGACTTTCAGAACCGGAATCTGACGTTCTATTCAACTGAACTACGGGGCCGGAAAGAGCACAAATGTAAAAAAAAAACTTTACTCTCCGAATGGTCCGGCGGAATATCTCAGCATTAGTTCTGCTCCGTTTCTTCAGCGGCGGCTTTCCGCACCGTTTCCCAGTCGAAAGAAAAGGCTTCTACCTCAAAATCAGGTGCCGGCTCATAGGAAAAAACCTCCCTGATCCGGGAACTGAAGTTGGGATGACTGCTGATTATTTCGAATTTTTCGTAAAGTTCATCCGCCTCCTTCTCCTTGAGCCGGCGGAAAAGTGAGGAGAGGGAACGCGGCTCAATGGCGGCTTTCTCCAGCAGGCGACAGGCAAAACGGTCGGCTGCTTCCTCCTGTTTCCGGTCAAAACCGGCCGAAGTGAGCAGTCTGGCTATCTCCCCTGTCACATACACATCCCCCGAAGAAATAAGCTGCAGGCCGATTTCCCGCACCAGCCGGCTGATCAGGTGCCGCTTCTCCACGTGCCCCATTTCATGGGCAATTACCGCAGCAAGTTCCTCCGGACTTTCACAGAAGGCAATGAGCCCGGTACTCACCAGGATGTAACCTCCGGGCAGTGCAAAGGCATTCACCGTATCGTTGCGGAAAACAATCAGGTTGTAATCAAAATGCCTGTTCTCCAGGGCATCGGTCAGCCGGTCCATGATCCGGTCCGTGGCCTCCCTGATCTGGGTATCCTTCACTTCTGAAAAGTCTCCCCCGTCTCTTAACATCCTGTAGTACTGGTCCCCCAGTTCCTCCTCCTGCTCCACGCTGATCAGCGCCGGCTTCTCAGGAAAAACAGGGAAAAGGGTGATTACAGCCCAGATCAGTCCGAAGATCCCCAGGAGGATCACCAGGTCCCGTAATATCGAATTCTTCATCCACTTAAAGTTTTGGCGGCCTGTTCACCACGGCACCCGGTGTATCTTCCGGTCTGACACGGTACACCTGATGATAGGCGAGTTTACCAAAAAACAGGAAATAATAAAAATGACCGTTCCTGGCTTTTACTGCCCCGATTATGGAGAATACAAAATAGATCAGGTTGGCAATTCCTGCCATTATAAGGTAACCCCAGAACAGGCTGGTAAAATCAGACTCGTTCACCAGATTTATAATCAACCAGATAATCAGAACCGTGTTCAGAATAGTCACGGGGATCTGGGAATACAAAGACTGCAGGGTGTGAAAATTGACAAACCTTCCCTTGGAACGGTTCACATAATAATAAATTACGGCAGCCACCAGATTCAATAAAGGCAACGGCAGCCCGATGGCTGCCGTCGCGAACATCATCAGGTAGGCCCCCATCGCATCTTCCCTGACGCGGATCTCAATCTCGTCGGGCTGCGGTAAAGGATGATATTCCATTTCTGTTACTTTTAAATATTAAAGGTTTACACTTCTTCCGGTAGCTCATCCCCCGTGAAGGGAGGATATTTATCGGTCATGAAACCCATATAGAGGGCAAGCCGGTTCGACCAGCGGATCTGGCCAACGGCCCAATCATGGAACGATTTGGGATATTCGCCGGTAAAAAGTACGATCCACCAGGAGAAAAATACCAGGATACCCACGAACATCTGGCGGAACATCAGAATGAATCCGTGAGGCAGGTATACATAAATGGCACCGAACAGAACCCGGAGCAGAACAAGTCCCCTGCTGATTTTTTCCGGATACGGAACCTGAAGGTCCGTGTACTCTTCCGAAGCTTTTACCCCGAAAGGCGGATAACCGTCGACCAGGTTGCTCACGCGGGCCTGCAGCCTGTTGCCCCATTTCATCATCCCAACCTGGAACTCAAACATGCTTTGCGGATATTTCCCCGTGAAGAGAACCACCCAGAATGCCACAAAGGAAAGAATGGCTCCCCAGATCCCCACAAATCCAAGCAGAAAGGCGTGAGGCAATACAATGTACAACCATCCAAAAAGCGTCCTTAACAACAACTCACCGCGGGAATACCGCTCCTGGTGTTTAATCATCAGTTTCATACTTTTTAAGATTAGGGTTAATAAACGACCAATATCCAAAAAAAAGCATTACAAGTCAATACGGTCAGGCCAGTCACTTATTACCAGCCATACAACGCATGATTACAGCGGAATTCTCCCAAACTTTTCCTATTTTCGCACCTTGTATAAAAAGGAGTAAAATGGATTACCAATTCAGTGATATCGAGAAAAGATGGCAGGCGTACTGGGAAGAGAACCGTACATTCAGGACCGAAGATGATTTCAGCAAAAAGAAATTCTATATCCTCGACATGTTCCCCTACCCCTCGGGCGTAGGTTTACACGTGGGCCATCCCGAAGGATATACTGCCACCGATATCTTTGCCAGGTACAAACGAATGAAGGGCTTTAACGTCCTTCACCCGATGGGCTGGGACGCTTTCGGGCTCCCGGCAGAGCAATATGCCATCCAGACCGGCACCCATCCCGCCATTACCACAAACAGGAATTGCGACAATTTCCGCCGGCAGATCAAGGCCCTCGGACTGGGTTATGACTGGGAGAGGGAGATCAACACCACCGATCCTGGTTACTTCCGCTGGACCCAGTGGATCTTTATCCAGCTTTACAACACCTGGTTCGATGAAAAAGCAGGAAAAGGCTGGCCCGTTTCCGAACTGCCTGTTCCTGAATATGTTAAAAAAGCCGGAAGGGAAAGCGTCCGCGAATATACCGATGCAAAACGTCTGGCCTATTACGACCATGCACAGGTCTGGTGGTGCAGTCACTGCAAAATTGTATGTGCCAACGAAGAGGTGCTGAACGACGGTACGCATGAAAAATGCGGGAATCCCGTCGAAAAGAAGAATCTGAAACAATGGATGCTTCGTATCCCTCACTATGCCGAGCGCCTGCTGAGCGGACTGGATCAGCTCGACTGGCCCGAAGGAGTGAAAGACATGCAGCGGAACTGGATCGGCAAATCCACCGGCGCCGAAATTGATTTCAGCCTGGACGGCAGTACAAATACACTCCGTGTTTTCACCACCCGCCCCGATACCCTCTTCGGCGCCACCTATATGGTTGTGGCTCCCGAACATCCCCTGCTTCACGAAATCACCACCGGTGAGCAGAAAAACGCTGTCGATCAGTATGTTAAAGCTGCAGCGATGAAGTCGGATCTCGACCGCACCGACCTGGCCAAGGACAAAACCGGGGTATTTACGGGCCGGTATGCCATCAACCCGGTCAGCGGAGCAAAGATCCCTGTATGGGTGGCCGACTACGTACTGATGGGCTACGGAACAGGAGCCATCATGGCCGTTCCCGCGCATGATACCCGCGACTTTGAATTTGCGACAAAATTTGGCATCCCGGTGATCTGCATCATGGACCCGGAGGGTGCCGACGATGCCACCCGTACCCTGGTGCTGGAAGGGAAAGCCTGCTGGACCGGCGACGGGAAATTCATCCGTTCTTCCAACCCCGAGGCAGGTATTTCCATTGACGGGATGGATAAGGCAAACGGGATCAGTACCATTACCGGATGGCTCGCGAAGAAAGGCATCGGTGAGGCAACGGTCAACTATAAACTGCGCGACTGGCTCTTCAGCCGGCAACGATACTGGGGCGAACCCTTCCCGGTTATCCACTGGGAAGACGGAGAGATCTCCATGCTCGAACCTGAAGAGTTGCCGCTCATGCTGCCGGAGCTGGAAAAATATGAACCGGGCGGAAATGGCGAATCCCCGCTGGCCAATGCACACGAGTGGTTATATGTAAGCGACGGAAAAGGCCGGAAAGGCCGCCGCGAAACCAATACCATGCCCCAGTGGGCCGGATCGTGCTGGTATTATCTCCGGTACATCGATCCGAAAAACGAGCAGGCCGCGTTCAGCCCGGAGAAGGAAAAATACTGGATGCCGGTCGACCTGTATATCGGAGGTGCTGAGCATGCCGTTCTTCACCTGCTCTACAGCCGTTTCTGGCACAAGGTTCTGTTCGATCTGGGAATCGTTTCCACCGACGAACCATTCAAAAAGCTTTTCAACCAGGGCATGATCCTGGCCTTTGCCTACGAAACAGCTACCGGTGCCAAAGTGGCTTCGGACCTGGTTAAAGAAACCGACGGTAAGTTCTTCCATACCGAGACCGGAGAGGAACTTCGCCAGATCGTGGCCAAGATGTCCAAATCGCTCAAAAACGTTGTCAACCCTGACGATGTGGTTAAAAGCTATGGTGCCGATGCCCTGCGTCTCTACGAAATGTTCCTCGGGCCCCTCGACGCGGTTAAACCCTGGGCTGAAAACGGTGTAAAAGGGGTGTTCAACTTCCTGAACAGGGTTTATAAATTCTTTTCTGAGCCGGAGCATCTCTTTACCGGTGAAGAGGACAGGGAAATACTGAAGGAACTGCATCTCACTATTAAAAAAGCCGGTGAGGATATTGAGAGCCTGCATTTCAATACAGCCATCTCCCAGATGATGATCTTTACCAACCTCTGCATGAAAAAAGGAAAGGTCACTGTGGATACAGCCGGAAAATTTATCCGGGTCCTCTCTCCCTTTGCCCCGCATCTGGCGGAGGAGATCTGGAGCCTGCTGGGCAACAAGCCTTCGGTTTCGCAACAGGACTGGCCGGAATTCCGGCAGGAATACCTGGAAGAAAAGAGTTACGAGTACCCGGTAATGATTAATGGCAAGCTTCGCTTTAAGATCGAGTTCCCGCTTGACAAGCTGCAGGATGACATGAAAAAGGAAGTATTGCAGCATGAAACTGCGGTAAAATGGATGGAAGGCAAGCCCGCCCGGAACATCATCATCGTGCCCGGAAAAATTATTAATATCGTTGTCTGAGCATGAGAAAAGGCCTTTTTATTGCTTTGACCCTGCTCCTGCCGGCACTTCTGATCCCCGGTTGTTTATCGGGAAGCCAGGCCGACCCGGCCCGGGAAACCGGGGAGGAACTCAATACGATTCTGTCTCCGGAGTTTCCGGAAGTCTATGGAATCCGGCTAAACGGACTGGAGATCAGCTATGGTGAAGTAAAAAAGAACCAGTTCCTGTCGGGTATCCTGTTGCCGATGGGGATTACCCAGCTCCAGCTGGCTGAAATCTCTGCTTTGCCTGATGAGGTCTTCGATGTCAGGAAGATCAGGCCCGGTAACCGCTACGCCCTGATAACACGGAACGACAGTCTGCATACCCCGGCCTATTTCATCTACGAGAAAGACCTGGTGAATTATGCCGTGATCACACTGGGCGACAGCATCACTGCATCGGCCGGGAAAAAACCCGTAAATGCCGTTACAAAAAAAATATCAGGGGAAATAACTTCCTCGCTCTGGGAAGCGATGAAGATGGAAGAAGCCAATCCCATGCTCGCTGTCGAACTGAGTGAGATTTATGCCTGGACGATCGATTTCTTCGGCCTTCAGAACGGTGATCAGTTCAAGGTGATCTACGACGAACTGTATATCGATTCCGTTTCGGCCGGTATCGGAACCATTCACGGCGCCTGGTTCAGACATGCCGGCAATGTTTTCTGGGCCATCCCCTTTACCCAGGACAGTGTGCGCAGTTTCTTCGATCAGGATGGTAACAGCCTTAGAAAAGCCTTTCTCAAAGCTCCGCTCCGCTTTTCCCATATCAGCTCGGGTTTTTCCTCTTCCAGGCTGCATCCGATCCTGAAGATCAGGAGGCCACACCACGGAGTAGATTATGCTGCCCCGGAAGGAACACCTGTACAGGCGATCGGCGACGGACTCGTTTTCAAGGTTGCCTATGAATCGGGGGGAGGCAATTACGTAAAGATCAAACATAACAGCGTATACAGTTCGACCTACATGCACCTGCGGGGTTTTGCCAAAGGGATCCGTTCAGGGGTCTATGTTCACCAGGGCGATGTGATCGGCTATGTGGGTCATACCGGACTGGCAACCGGTCCGCATCTCGATTTCAGGATGTACAAAAACGGTCAGCCGGTGAATCCCCTGAATGTCGAGGCTCCTCCCGTAGAACCCGTAAAAGAAGAGAACCTGCTTGCCTTCAGGACCATCAGGGGGCTTACGCTTAATGCCTTAAATTCCTTCAAGTAAATCGCTGATCACCTGCGGGTAGTGACGGTATTCCAGTTCATGGACTTTCCGGGCAAGCGATTCAGGGCTTTCGCCAGGTTCCACGCTGCAACGGGCCTGGAAGATCGTACTGCCCTCGTCGTAGCGCTCGTTCACATAATGAATGGTAATTCCACTCTCCTTCTCCCCGTTTCTGATTACCGCCTCATGCACCTTCTCCCCGTACATGCCCTTGCCCCCGTACTGTGGCAAAAGTGCAGGATGGATATTGATCACACGTCCGGGATAAGCCTGCAGCAGGGAAGGCGGAACGAGCCACAAAAATCCGGCCAGAACCACCAGATCCGTCTGGCGGTCGATGAGGATCCGGAGCACCTCATTCGTTTCGTAAAACTGATCCCTTGAGAATACAACTGTCTCAATATCAAATCTCCTGGCCCTCTCCAGCACCCCGGCACCGGGCTTGTTGCACAGGACCAGGGAGACCCTTGCCATGGAGGTCGTTCGAAAAAATTGTATGATGTTTTCAGCATTGGTTCCCGACCCCGAGGCAAAGATGGCTATATTCTTCATTATCCGGTATTTGTGAATTTAAAAGAGAAGCTATAAAGTTAATTTTAAGTTGCGTTTTAAGGAAATGACACGCAATAAAATTCCGAAATTTTTGAAAATAGTCGAATTTTGCATTTCTTTGCACCGTTAAAATAAACCTTAGTATTAATTAAAATTTTAAGTCATGTCTGACATTGCATCAAGAGTAAAGGCAATCATCGTTGACAAATTAGGTGTTGATGAGAACGAAGTAACTCCGGAAGCCAGCTTCACAAACGACCTGGGTGCTGACTCTCTTGACACAGTTGAACTGATCATGGAGTTCGAAAAAGAATTCAACATTGGTATTCCTGATGATCAGGCTGAAAGTATCAGCACAGTAGGCGAAGCCATCAAGTACATTGAAGATAACGCTAAGTAATAAGTCTTAACCATTTTTTCAGTTATGAGACGTGTTGTTGTAACAGGTATCGGTGCTTTAACTCCCATCGGAAACAATAAGGATGAGTTTTGGAAAAGCCTTGAGGAAGGTGTGAGCGGAAGCGTCATGATCACTCGTTTCAACACTGAAAGATTTAAGACAAAGTTCGCATGCGAACTCAAAAACTTCAATGCAGAGGATCATTTTGACCGTAAAGAGGCGCGTAAACTGGACCGCTATGCGCAGTACGCACTGGTTGCGGCTGAAGAGGCGTACCAGGACGCCGGACTTGGCGATGCACAAATCGACAAGGACCGGGCCGGTATTATCTGGGCATCTGGCATTGGTGGAATTGAGACTTTCCAGAATGAGATAGAGGGCTTCCTGGCTACTGAAAAGAATCCCAGGTTCAGCCCTTTCTTCATTCCCAAGATGATCTCCGATATTGCCGCCGGCCACATGTCGATCAAATACGGTTATCGTGGTCCCAACTATGGCACAGTATCCGCCTGTGCATCTTCAAACAATGCACTAATCGATGCTTTTCACCTTATTCAGCTGAACGTAGCGGATGTGATCATTGCAGGTGGATCCGAAGCACCCATCACCGAAGCCGGTGTGGGAGGTTTCAGTTCCATGCAGGCCATCTCTTCAAGGAATGAGGAATTTGCTTCTGCTTCAAGGCCCTTCGATTCCACGAGGGATGGTTTTGTTATCGGCGAAGGTGCCGGTGCCCTGATCCTTGAAGACCTGGAGCATGCTAAAAATCGTGGTGCCCGTATCTATGCTGAACTGATCGGAGCTGGTCTTTCGGCCGATGCGTATCACCTCACAGCACCCCATCCCGAAGGGGAAGGTGCCCGCCTTGTCATGACCAACGCATTACGCTATGCCGGCCTGAATCCGGAAGACATTGATTACATCAATGTTCATGGTACCTCAACGCCACTGGGTGATGTTTCCGAAACCAAAGCCGTGGTGGCACTGTTCGGGGAACATGCCTATAAACTCAACATCAGCTCAACCAAATCGATGACCGGTCACCTGCTTGGTGCCGCCGGTGCCGTTGAAGCCATTTCTGTAATAATGGCGCTCTGTAAAGACACTATTCCCCCGACAATTAACCTGAAAAACCCGGATGCCGAAATCGATCCGAAGCTGAACCTCACCCCCAACAAGGCTCAGAAAAGGGTCGTAAATATTGGCATGAGCAATACTTTCGGGTTTGGAGGCCACAACACATCGGTTATCTTTAAAAAATTTAAGGAGTGAACTTTTGAGAAGTTTGATCCAACAGTTTATTTACCTATTCCGTAAAGACCGAAACTTCTGCTTCCGACTTGTTTCCCTCCTCGGGTTCGCACCCGGGAAGATAAGCTATTACCGAACTGCACTGACCCACAAATCGGCCACCCGGCAACACGAAAGCGGCCAGAAGAATCACAATGAAAGGCTCGAATACCTGGGAGATGCCATACTGGGTGCCATTGTTGCCGAATACCTGTACCGGAAATTCCCCGGAAAGGATGAAGGCTTCATGACCAAGCTCCGTTCCAGGCTTGTCAAGAGAAAACACCTTGATAATGTAGCCTCCAAGCTCAACCTGCCGTCCTATGTCATCAGCCATACCGCACCGGGGAGTACCTCCAAACACCTTTACGGAAATGCCCTGGAAGCCCTGATAGGAGCCATCTATCTTGATCAGGGCTACCGGAAAGCCGCCTGGTTCTTTGAGCACAAAATGATGAAGGATGTCGACCTGCTTCAGGTTGTAAAAAAGGATTCTGATTACAAAAGCCAGCTGATCGAATGGGCCCAGAAAAACAGGAAGGAGATTGTGTTTGAAAGCTATGAGGAACATAAAGCCCAGGATTTCTCCCCGGTTTTTGTGGCTTTTGTGCGTCTTTATGAACAGCAACTGGGAATGGGCCACGGCAGCTCAAAAAAAGAAGCCGAACAGCAGGCTGCCAAAGAAGCCCTGGCAGCCATTGGATGATTCTCCCGCTTTTTTTAAATTTACACCAAGAATTTCCCGGAACCCGTGGCAAAAAAAGTTCACAGGCTGCTAACAGCTATCGATGACAATATCGGACTTATCGGACTCTCCTCCGATGAATCGGATTACAGGCTGGTATGGCTGATCAATGAGGAAGCCGGAACCGGTTTCATCCGCATGGAAGACCTTAACCTTTATCACAAAAAACTCGACAGCGAGCAGACCTTCCCCCTGTTCCAGTATTACGACGACGACAGCCTGCTGACTTACCGCCTGATCGGCAATCGCTGCGAAAACGGGTTTTTCCTCGAGGAAGTGAAAAATCTTGACTTTCTGATCCTGATCCAGGGAGAAGTTTTTCCCGATGAAATGGAACGCTTCCTTGAAAAAATAAGCCGGGTCACTTCAGTAAGAATGTGTGTGCCGGTCGACCTTAACCGCCTTCGGTCAACAGAACGACTGTATCTCTGGTAAACTCAGAACAACCAGCGAAAGAAAGGGTATAGCAGCGAATAAAACGGAAGTTCCTGATAATTCTGATATCCTTCCCGGTACAAACCGGTCATTACCTCTCCCTGCCTGGTTAGCGGCATGAAAAGCCGGGCATAAAACGGGAACAGGCCCATGATCAGATCAAAAACCATATCCAGCAGAAAAAGCATACCCGCCAGAACGATATACCTTGCCGAAGTCATATAGACATTGAAACCGGGTCCAAAGCGCGAAATGGAAAGCAGAACGGCCATCCAGAGTATACTCTTGATCAGCAGGCCCGGTGTGAGCAGATAACCGCTCTTTCCCTTCACCCTTGCCAGGCTGAGTAATACAAAAGATAATAAAGCCCCTGCTGCCATTCCGGCCAGGAATCTCCACAGGATACTTTCGAAAGGCAGGAAAACCAGTGCGGAAATAATAAGGCTCAGCTTGACGAAGGTGCTGATCCGGTGCCAGTACTGGGCACGGCTGCTTCTCGGCAGGATGACGTGCCGGGTTTTGCTCTTGTAGGAAGCCTGATGGTCCATGGCCCCGAAAGACCTGACCTTGATGTCCTGGATATGGATCAGTTCGATTCGTACAGCTTTGCCATCGGCCTGCTCTCCTGTAGTAAAACAACAGTGATCAGATGCAGGATGCGCCTCAGGTTTTTTGAAGAAGGTCCTGACTTCCGTCCATTTCAGGTTCAACCGTCCCAGTCTCAGCCAGGTCTTCCTCCTCTTCCAGATGTAAAAAAGCAAGAAGCCCCCGATAATGATAAAATATGCTGTCCCAACCAGTGAAGAAGGCTCAAAAAAGGCAAGTATAAGGGGGAAAAGAACTGCCGCCAGACCGAACAGGATGGCAAAAATATGGATCAGATACCGCGCGACAAGAATAATATCATGCCACTCCCCACGCGAAAAGAACTCGTCTTCCTTCTTTTTCTTTGCCTGCCTGGCCCTCGCCTGCCTGGCCATCCTTTCCCTGTCGCGACGGATCTCGTCCATTACCTCATCCCAGCTGTACGCCGAGGGATCATTCCCCGCGGGCTTACCTGCAGAGATCTGGTCGTAAGCCTCCTGTATCTCCCTGAACCGACCTTCTGCCGAAGGATCGGTATTGAGATCCGGATGATACTTCATCGCCAGTCTCCTGTAGGCCCGCTTCACTTCAGGCTCCGGAGCCCCGAAAGAAAGACCTAGAATTTTATATGGATCCTGGAGGGCCATGACTGATTTTCAGCCAATATACCTAAAATGCTACAGAGCACAAAAAAAGGGTCATCGCTTTGATGACCCTTTTCAACCCTAAACTAAACCTAAACCTATAAGAAACCTAAACCTATTTTTTCTTTGTTTTTTCCTTTTTTACATCTTGACTTTCAGGAGCCTGCTGCTTCTTCTGACTTTCCTCTTCCTTCATTTTCATCTCCTGTTCCTTTTTCTTCATTTCCTGTTCCATTTGCTGCATTTCCTGTTCCTTAGCCTTCATCTCCTGGTCCATTTTCATCTTTTGCTCCTGCATCTTCATCTCCTTCTCCTTCATTTTCATCTCCTGATCCATCTTCTCTTTATCTGTCCAAAGACCTTCCTTAACTCCTTCCTCATCTCCGGAGATAATGATCACCTTCTTTTCAATATGCTTGCCCGGCTCACTTCCCTCGTTATTTAACACATAGACTTTCACCTCACCATTTTCCCCGGCATCTTTCCGTATAATCTTAACCCTGCAGTCACTGGCACCTTCTTCCATCGCCTTTTCCTCTTCAAGCAATATATCCAGGTCCTCGTCGCTCATGTCCTCTCCCAGCACAAAAACCCGCATTCCGGTTCCATGGTCTCCGCAGATTTTTTTCTCAATCCTCACCGTTTTTAATGAATCTCCTTCCTCAAGGGTCTTTGTGGTAGTCCATACCATGTCTTTACTTCCCTCAAGCACCCGGGTCTCTCCATCCTCACTGATATACATCACATGACTTCCGTGTCCTTCTTCCTTCCCGGTATAGAAATGAAACTTATCGCTGCCTGCCAGATCCATCATTTGCAGGGCTTTTTCAGCTTCTTCAGCACTGCTGTAAGAGTATACTGTATCGGTAATTGTTTTCCCGTCTTCAACAACCTTTACAAGGACTTTCACCTTTTCCTGGCCGAACAATGCCATGGGAATAATGGCCATAACCAGGAAGAAGAATTTTTGAACTGAAGGCTTAAATGTTCTCATGTTGGATAGCGGTATTTGTTATTGGAACAAAGCTACACCGACATTGCGTTGACAAATGATAACAGATGTTAAAGTTTGTTAAAGGTCTCAACCAGAATAAGTAAGGAATTCTATCTTTGCAGTATGAGCAAACGATTACTTTGGACCCTATCTATCTTTCTCAGCCTGTCCATGATTGCCCTCATCATTATGCAGGCTTACTGGATCAACAATGCCGTCAATCTGAAAGAACAGCAGTTTTCGCAGCTCGTCGACCGGATCCTCATGGACCTCGGGAACGACCTGCAGCAACAGGAAACCGTTGTGAGGATTATCAATGAGATCGATCCCCGGATGGACAGTACCGGAAGGGTGCTCATATGGAATGCCCGCGCTGCCGACCGCTTCAACTTTCGCGCAGGAGACTCGCTCCGGCTGATCAGCGAGGATGATGTTTACTATCTGAATTCCGACCCTAAAAAGGCCTATGCGCACCAGATCGATATACACAACGACACCCTGATCCTGACGACGAAAGACAGGGAGCAGGAAGCAAAAAACTATTCCTCCTCCGGACTCTCGAAGGAGGAGATACAGAAAAAACTGCGCTCGTCGGAAATGAAACAGGAAGTACTGATTAAAAAAGTCCTGAGTAACCTGAGCCGGGAAGATTTGAAGATTGAGGAAAGGATCAGCAGGGAGGAACTGGAAAAGAAACTGCAGCTAAGCTTCCTGGATAAAGGGATCAGCCTCCGCTTTGAATATGCCGTGATCCTGGAAGGCAAGGAAATCCTGTATAAAAGCGACCACTATAAACCCGGAGTTAAAGCGCATTATTTCAAGGCCCCGCTTTTCCCCGACGACCTCTTTACCAAATCCAATTTCATATCCATATACTTCCCCGAGCAAAGAAGGTTCCTGATCCATTCGCTCGGTTTCATGGGTGGTTCATCCATTATCCTCACTGTGGCCATCGTCGTCCTTTTCTCCTTCACCCTCTATATTATTTTCCGGCAAAAAAGATTGTCGGAGATGAAGAATGACTTTGTGAATAACATGACCCACGAGCTTAAAACCCCGATTTCCACCATCAGCCTGGCTTCCCAAATGCTGAATGACAGGTCGATCCCCCTGGAAAACAAAAACCTGCCCCATATTTCCAGGGTTATAGAAACAGAGAGTAAACGCCTTGGATACCAGGTGGAAAGGGTCCTGCAAATGGCCATCTTCGACCAGGGCCAGCTCAGACTTAAACTGAAACAGGTGGAGTTCCACGACCTGATACGCAATGTGGTTCATAATTTTATTATTCAGGTGGAGAAACGCAACGGTAAACTGATGGTCATACCGGAAGCTGCCGATGATCATGTGTATGTCGACCCGGTTCACATGACCAATGTCGTTTCCAACCTTCTCGAAAATGCCGTCAAGTATTCTCCCGGAAATCCTGAAATAACCGTTTCCACCCGCAATGAAGGACGCTACCTCACCGTTACTGTTGCAGATAAAGGCATCGGGATCAGCAAAGAGAACCAGAAGAGAATATTTGACAAGTTTTACCGTGTCCCGACCGGAAACATCCATAATGTAAAAGGATTCGGGCTGGGTCTCAGCTATGTAAAAATGATCATCGAGCACCACAACGGTAACATCTCCCTGAAAAGTGAGCTTAACAAAGGATCACAGTTTGAATTTAAAGTTCCTCTTTATCACGAAAACAACCGATCATGACAGAAATAAAAACCCGCATTCTGCTTGCCGAAGACGATGAAAACCTAGGCTCCCTCCTGCAGGAATACCTGAAGGCAAAAAACTACGACACCGACTGGGTAAAAAACGGAGAAAAAGCTTTTCGCCATTTTGAACAGTTCCATTACGACCTCTGTATCCTGGATATCATGATGCCGGTTAAGGACGGTTTCACCCTGGCTTCGGAAATACGGCTGCTGAACAGCGAAATTCCGATCATCTTCCTCACGGCCAAATCCATGAAAGAGGACGTGCTGGAAGGATTCAGCCTGGGAGCCGATGATTATATGACCAAGCCCTTCAGCATGGAGGAATTGCTGTTCCGTATTGAGGCAATTCTGCGGAGGACCAAGGGTCTCAAGGGTTCCGACCAGCAGGTCTGGCAGATTGGAAATTTTCATTTCGATGCCAAAAAGCAAATTCTGAAAAACGGCAATACCGAACAGAAACTGACAACCAAGGAGTCTGACCTCCTGAAGCTCCTCTGCAACAATATGAACCAGGTCCTCGACAGGAATTTCACCCTTAAAGCCATCTGGATTGACGATAATTATTTCAACGCCAGAAGTATGGATGTATATATCACCAAGCTGAGGAAATACCTGAAAGCTGATCCGAATGTACAGATCATCAATGTGCACGGAAAGGGTTATAAACTGGTAGTTGATGAAGAATAGGCCAATTTACCGCATCCTATGAAAAACACGACCCTGATCCAGCGGATCATGCTGATTTCCGGTGGCCTTTCTGCCCTATCCTTCCTGCTTTCCCTGGCGGCACTGAAGTTTTTCCCGGGCGCTTTCAAGTGGCTTGCCCTGGGTATGGTGGTCATGGCCCTGATATTCTTTGTATTTCACACACTGAATAACTACAACGAGACCTACCGGATCAGGCCCGGGCGCAGGGAAAATAAAAAGGAATAAGGAGCTCAGTCCAGCTTGAGTACAGCAAGGAAAGCCGACTGCGGTACTTCCACGTTGCCTACCTGGCGCATCCGTTTCTTTCCCTTCTTCTGTTTTTCGAGGAGTTTTCTCTTCCGGGTGATGTCACCCCCGTAACATTTGGCTGTCACATCCTTCCTGACCGCTTTGACCGTTTCCCGGGCAATCACCTTGGCCCCGATGGCCGCCTGTATGGCAACATCAAACTGCTGGCGCGGGATCAGCTCTTTCAGTTTTGTGCAAATCCTCCGGCCGAAATCATAGGCATTATCCCTGTGGATCAGCGTGGAAAGGGCATCGACCATCTCGCCGTTCAGGAGGATATCAAGCTTAACCAGGTCTGCTTTCTCAAAACCATAAATATGATAATCGAAGGAGGCATAACCTTTGGAAATGCTTTTCAGCTTATCGTAGAAATCGAAAACAATTTCCGCCAGGGGCATATCAAAGGTCAGTTCAACACGGTTGCTAGTCAGGTAGATCTGGTTCCTGAGAACACCTCTCTTTTCCAGGCAAAGGGTCATAATGCTGCCCACATATTCGGCCTGGGATATGATCTGCGCTTTGATATAAGGTTCTTCGATGCGTTCGATTGCATTAACTGCCGGTAAACCTGACGGATTGTGTACATCAATAATCTCGTTTTTGGTAGTAACAACCTTAAACGAAACGTTCGGAACCGTTGTAATAACATCCATATCAAATTCCCTGTCGAGCCGCTCCTGGATGATCTCCATATGGAGCAGGCCAAGGAATCCGCAGCGGAAGCCGAAACCCAGTGCAGCTGACGATTCAGGGATGAAAGTCAGTGAAGCATCATTCAACTGGAGTTTTTCGATGGACGCTCTTAAATCTTCATAATCATCTGCATCAACGGGATAGATCCCGGCAAAGACCATCGGCTTGACATCTTCAAATCCCGAGATTGCTTTCTTAGCCGGATTCTCCACCTGGGTGATGGTATCTCCCACCTTGACCTCCCTTGAGGTTTTGATCCCGGAGATAATATAGCCCACATCGCCGGCGCTCAGTTGTTCGCGGGGCTCTGTTTTCAGTTTGAGCACGCCTATCTCATCAGCATCGTAGGCCTTTCCCGTGGCCATGAACTTCACGTGGTCGCTCGTACGGATCGTCCCGTTCACAATCCGGAAATAAGCATAGATCCCCCGGAAGGAATTGAAAACGGAATCGAAGATCAGGGCCTGCAGAGGCGCTTCCGGATCACCCACCGGGGGCGGAACCCTTGCAATTATGGCATCCAGGATCTCATCGACACCCATTCCGGTCTTGCCGCTGGCCTCAATAATTTCTTCCCTCTTACAGCCAATCAGGTCAACAATCTGATCTTTAACCTCTTCCGGCATTGCGGAATCCATATCCATCTTGTTTAGTATCGGGATGATCTCCAGGTTATGATCAATAGCCTGGTAAAGGTTGGATATGGTCTGTGCCTGGATCCCCTGAGTGGCATCCACCACCAGCAGTGCCCCCTCACAGGCTGCGATTGAACGGGACACCTCGTAGGAAAAATCCACGTGCCCCGGGGTATCGATCAGGTTCAGAAGATATTTCTTCCCTCCCGCCATATGTTCCATCTGGATGGCATGGCTCTTTATGGTAATACCGCGTTCCCGCTCCAGCTCCATGTTATCCAGGACCTGATCGTGGAAATCACGTTCATCCAGCGTACCCGTTTTCATCAAAAGCCGGTCGGCTAGGGTACTCTTCCCATGGTCGATATGAGCTATAATGCAAAAATTCCGGATGTGCTCCTGCCGTCTTTCCACTGATCTGATTTTTAGAGCTACAAAGATAATTAAAGGAGTGGAACAATTTGAAAAAAAAATTGAGATGGATAGAATTCCGTTCTCTGCATTATCTTCTGTATATCAGAATAATACACTTATTTCCTTTTGAAGCCGTATTCCGGTACCGATCTTTCATTGAGACAGTATCCGTTACTCTTCCTCCTTCTTCTTACACCATCGTATCCGTAAGCGGCAGGGTAATAATAAAGTTGCTTCCGATGCCTTTGGAGCTTTCTACATGGATCGAGCCCTCATTTTTCTCTAAAAGTTCCTTTGTAAAAATCAGGCCAAAGCCTGTTCCTTTCTCGTTTGCGGTCCCTCTGCTCGAAGAAAGCTCTTCCGCCTTGAATAATTTCTCAATAACATGGTGATCCATTCCCACCCCGGTATCCTTTACACAAATAGTAATACTGTTTGCAAACACTTCAGAACTGAGAATTACACTTCCCCCAGAACCTGTAAATTTTATTGCGTTACTGATCAGGTTCCTCAAAACTGCCTGGATCATATTCCTGTCGGCAAATACAGTGGAATCTTTAAAATTCTCCAACGACAGGGAGATCCCTTTCTTCCGTGCAACCGGTGAAATTCTCCTTAACTCTTCACTGATTATTTCATTGATCCGGAATGCTGTTTTGTCAATTACAACTCCTTTTGAATTCAGTCTGGCCCATGCCAGCAAATCTTCCAGGAGGTTCAACGCTTCTCTGGAACCATCCATAAGAAGGCCCAGCATTTCCTGCCTTTCTTCGGCAACAATATCTTCAGAGGATTTCATAAGTAAATCCAGGCCATTAATGGTTGAAGATAAAGGATTGCGAAGATCATGTGCAATGATGGAAAGCAGTTTATTCTTCATCACATTCAGCTCTTTCAGCTTTGCTTCCGAATCACGGAGTCTTGCCTCTGTCTGTAACCTCTTCCTTATTTCCTCCTGGGCGGTTCGGTAAAGCTTATTCCTTTCCTCCAGTTTCCTGTTCAGTTCGGTAACATCATTTACTGTTATCAGCGCGTCATAGCCTTCACCAGTTTTCCGGGAAAGAGAAGTGATGGTAACATCCTGATATAAAAGGTATTTATCATCGGTTTCGGAGGCCTTGTGGAATAACCTGTTTAATCTCGATGAAAAAAACAATGGAGGCCAACCGGAAAAGATCAGATCAATGTTTTCCCTGTAAATATCCCTGCCAAATTCGGGAAAAAATTCATGGATTCCTTTCCCGAGAATGTCTTCCTGTGTTATCCCGGTATTAAACTGCATGAAATCACTCCAGTAAAGGACTTTATAATCCCGGTCAACAATACAGATACCAATTGAGATACTGTCAAGCAATTCTATGGACCACTCATCAAATTTCATCTCCCTGCTCCGCCAACTTTTCATTGAGTTTTCCGATAAAAGGATCAAGGGAACCCACCTCAAAAAACAACATAAAACTTCCGCCAATATTATGGTCTTCGATCTGAAAGTGAGTACGGGCAATTACGACAAATTCACTTCCGGAATTTTGCGAACTGATGATCTCCTTACTTTCCAGTTCCAGAAATTTGGGAATATTATACCTGAACCGGCATTTGAGCAAACTGCCGAGCGTACCGATAAGAGAATTCAGCACGATATTTCCCACCTCATTGAGTACACTGGCCCTGAGCTGATCCATATCAAGCTGTTCATAGTTTTTATCGGTAATAAGATCAACAATTTTTCTGGCATCAGGCGATGAGAATAGAAGCACAGCATTGCCTTTAAAGTCCCCTTTAAAACCCATTGAAACAAACGATACTCTTCCACCTTCAATTAAATTGATTTGCGATTCTATTTTACTCAGGTGAATCACCTCAACTGTTGGCACATAAAGCCTGACACGGCTTTTTACCATTTTATTCAGAATATTGGCACTTCTTCCGATGCCAATATTTATGATTTCTACCAGTAGGTCCGTCTGTTTTTCACTAAAAGTCATTTTAGGATGCTTTTTAAGGTATCCAACAACACATTTTTATCCACAGGTTTGTTCAGCATGGCTGCTGCACCTAATCCAAGGACTTCCTGTCTCACTTCATCCTGGATGTCAGCAGTCAGCACAAGTATCGGTAGTCTGACACCCTTCATATTAAGCATTTCCAGCATTTCCATCCCGTCCATCTCCGGCATCAGGAGATCCAGAATGATACCGTCAGGAAGATACTCTTCCATAATCTTTAGGGCTTCTTTTCCATTTCCCGCTTCATACACCTGGTAGCCTGCTTCCTGAAACATATTTACGATATATGCCCGGGCCGATCTTGAATCATCCACAACCAGTAACTTCCCCTTGTATTCCATAACTGCTCCTTTTAAATTACATTTCGACAAAATTATTGCGTTTTGTTCACTCATATATACGTGTAATTACTTGTTAATCTTTCCTGTTCGTGGCATTTTTCCAGGTGTTTTTACCGGTTTTTCAGTCGTAAGATCTTGGTTCATTGAAACCTGTTTCATCCGTGCATTCCGGGCTAACCGAAGCGGATCCATGTTCCCCAGCATGATAGAGGGGGATTCACAACGAACACTAATACTGTTCCGGTCAAAAAAAAGGGACGTCCCTGTGGACGTCCCTGAACATATATTGGTTTGCGGAAAATTTCTTACATCATTCCGCCCATTCCGCCACCCTGTGGCATCATCGGTGCAGGATGATCTTCCTTCTTCTCTACGAGGACACATTCGGTGGTGAGGAACATACCGGCAATGGAAGCGGCATTTTCCAGCGCGATCCTGGATACCTTGGTAGGATCGATCACACCTGAATCAATGAGTTTCTCGTATTTTTCGGTCCTTGCGTTGTAACCGAAGTCATCTTTCCCTTCGCGGATCTTCTGAACCACAACGGAACCTTCCAGGCCGGCATTTTCCACGATCTGACGAAGAGGCTCTTCCAGGGCACGCTTTACAATAGCAATACCGGTGGTCTCATCTTCATTCTCGCCTTTCAGGTTTTTAAGGGTTTCAATGGCACGGATATAACCGACACCACCACCGGGAATGATTCCTTCTTCAACGGCAGCACGGGTTGCACTCAGTGCATCGTCGAAACGGTCTTTCTTCTCCTTCATCTCAACTTCCGATGCAGCACCTACATAGATCACAGCTACACCACCGGCAAGTTTGGCAAGACGTTCCTGAAGTTTCTCACGGTCGTAATCGGAAGTTGTGGTCTCGATCTGTTTGCGGATCTGGCCTACCCTTGCATCGATCATGGCTTTCTCACCGCCACCGTTGACAATGGTGGTGTTGTCTTTGTCGATGGTTACTTTTTCAGCCTCACCCAGCATATCCAGCGTGGCTGTTTCCAGCTTGAGACCTTTTTCTTCGGAAATAACGGTACCGCCTGTCAGGATGGCAATATCTTCCAGCATTTCTTTCCTTCTGTCGCCAAACCCGGGGGCTTTAACGGCAGCAATCTTCAGCGATCCTCTCAGTTTATTCACCACAAGGGTGGTCAGGGCTTCACCGTCAAGATCTTCCGAAATGATGAGCAGCGGACGACCGGTCTGAACGGTAGCTTCCAGGATGGGAAGGAAATCCTTCATGGTGGAGATCTTCTTGTCATGCACCAGGATAAAGGGATTTTCCAGTACGGCTTCCATTTTTTCCGTGTCGGTAACAAAATAAGAGGAGATATAGCCGCGGTCGAACTGCATACCTTCCACTACATCCACATAGGTATCGGACGACTTGGATTCTTCAATGGTGATAACCCCTTCCTTTTTCACCTTGGCCATAGCTTCAGCAATGAGTGCGCCGATGCTGTTATCGTTATTGGCACTGATGGTGGCTACCTGTTCGATCTTTTTGATATCATCACCAACTTCTTTCGACTGGCTCTGGAGGCTTTTTACTACCTGGCCAACAGCTTTGTCAATCCCGCGCTTGAGATCCATCGGGTTGGCACCAGCTGTAACGTTTTTCAAACCAACATTAACGATAGCCTGGGCCAGAACGGTAGCCGTCGTTGTACCATCACCGGCATCATCATTGGTTTTGGAAGCAACCTCTTTGACCATCTGCGCACCCACATTCTCAAAGGGATCGTCGAGTTCGACCTCCTTGGCAACGGTTACCCCATCCTTGGTGACCTGGGGAGCACCGAATTTCTTCTCAATCACCACATTGCGGCCTTTGGGCCCGAGAGTGATCTTAACTGCATTCGCCAGTGCATCAATTCCTTTCTTTAACTGATCACGGGCATCGATATCAAATTTGATCTCTTTTGCCATTTTCTATTTCATTTAATTGGTTATTTACTTTTCCGGGGAGCCCTGCCTGTCAGGGACCTGACACTGCTCCAGCTTTTGTTTAACTTTTTTTGGGTTGTTTCCTACCTGCCGCCCGCACCATTACGGTTACCGGGCTCATCCGGACAACTCTTACCATTATCATCTGCCTTCTTCAGCCTGCTCTGCCTGATACCCGATGGGTACCCTTCAACACGGCAGTGAGCATTCATCTCCAGGTTCTGCCAGATCTTATTTCTCTTCTCAACTTTATCAAAATCGATAAAGGCTTTGCATAATCTGTGCCAAAGAAGGAATCGGACAATTTTCAGCCGGCAAAAGGACAATTTTGCATCTCCCGCAAACAGTACCTGACAGTGTTTTTCAAGGGAATTACCTATATACCGCTGTATATTAGTAATTTACAAATATTACCAGGCAGGGCTGGAATAAAAAAAAGTGTCAGATCATATGACAATCTGACACTTTTCAACCCTAAATTATGTAGATCAATTTCCGTCGGGAGTCTGTTCCTCTCCGGCGTTAAAATTTTCAGGCAGATTAATGGTCTGATCCGTCGGGGCGGTATTCATCTGCGATTCATCGAACTGACCCTGAAGCCTTGATTCTTCAGCCTGTTTAATTTTCGGCATGGTGATCCCGGCGAGAAGGCTGAAAAGAATGAGGGCAGCACCAAGTGACCAGGTAGCTTTTTCCAGGAAATCAGAGGTCTTACGAACGCCCATGATCTGGTTTGAAGAGGCAAAATTTGAAGCCAGTCCGCCACCTTTCGAGTTCTGTACCAGTACAATAAGAATGGTAAGGATACAGGTTATAACAATCAGCACGGTAAATAAAATGTACATTGTCTTATTAGTTAGAATGATTTATGTTCCTGATCTTTTCAATTTGCGCTGCAAAATAAGCACTTTTTTCCGGATATTTCAAACTTAATTTTTCATAAGCATAAATTGCTTTGGCGTAAAGTCCCTGTCTGATATAGATCTGCGCCAGGGTATCGGTGATCAGATGGTCATTCTCCTTTGCCGATTCGGCAGCGACATCACCCTTAAGCGATACCGGGGCATCGGCCCTGATCGCACCATGGTCGCCTGTAATGAAACGCTGGATCAGCGTCCGGCTGTCGCCCGCTACCGGATTTATGGGCTTCCCCTCTTCCTGACCGGCAGTTGCCCCGTCGTTATTTTCCTCCGCAGGGGAAGCCGGCCGGTCGTCCTCCACTTTTTTGATCAGGGGGATGTTCTCCTCAATAATGGCCTCCGGCACATCATTCGACGCCTGAATTACCGGAACAATCACGCTGAACTCATCATACAACTCCTCTTCCTGGTTATCTTCGGGGCCTTCTTCCTTTAAAATATCCTCCAGAAGACCGCCCTCCATTTCCTCCTCCATGGGTTCTTCCGCTACTTCCCCGGTGGGTTCCTGCGTGGGTTCCTGCGTCGTGACCTGTTCTTCCTCAGCTTCTGTTTCATCAATAAAATCAAGCAACTGCCCGGCTGCCTGGCCGTCCTTCTTTTTCAGCGGCCCCTCCAGCAGGGTGAAAAGCCGGGTACGGTCGCTCGTGTAAACGGCTGCCAGTTGCAGGGCCTTATCATATTCCCGGCCCGAAAGTTTCAGGGCTCGCGCGCGCAGCAGGTGGACCAGGCTGAAGCCCGGATATTGCTGACACAATGCATCGATCTTTTCCAGATCATCCCCGGTAAAGGAATCTGCCGACATCCATCCAGCAAGGCGTTCTTTCTCCATCCCCTCCATCCTTTACCAGTTTACAAAAGCCTTATTATAAATATCTTCTACCATATTTTCGACGATCAGTTCGATCAGCTCATTTTCCACGTCGGTAAGGTTCAGGGAGGCATCATAATCCTCATACCTTGAAAACGATGATTCAAAATCGTTATCCGGCTCCACCGAATTACTGAAACGGACCAGTACACCGATCGTCAACCGGTTCCGCGCGGCCGTTTCCTGGCTTGTAATGGCTGTAGGCTTTGTATCATAATTGCGGATCTCTCCGGAAAACACCACATCGCCTCCGCTCGGTACCAGTTCCAGACTGGTGTTCGACTGAATTTTCTCAATAAGGGCATCGGTGAAGTACTGACTGAGCTGTGCCTGAACCACGGGAGCACGGTTAGGGAAATATTCCACCGAGAAAGTCTTGATATCCGCAGAGATCACCCCTGCCTTAAAGGAATAACTTACTGTACAACTGCTGACCTGCAGGATCAGTAAGGCAATAGTCAGCCATTTTACAAGACGAAGTCCCATCTTAACCCGGTTTATATTATTCGATATTGTATTCCTTGATCTTCCTGTAGAGCGTCCTTTCCGAGATGCCCAGGTTCTGGGCGGCATATTTGCGCTTCCCGTTGTTCTTTTCAAGTGCCTTGCGGATCAGTTCAATCTCCTTCTCTTCCAGCGACAATGATTCCTCCAGGATCTCCTCCGTATCCACAATATGCTCGGCTTTCTTATCCGGAACAACACCCTTCACCGGATTAAAGACCGGTTCTTCCTCCTCCTCATATTCCTCCACACTCCCGTAAAGCTTCCTGATGATCCGCGCATTTTCATGCTCCACCTCCTTGCTTACACTCCCCTTTTGCATGATCTCGAGCACCAGTTTCTTCAGATCATTCATGTCGTTCTTCATATCAAAAAGAACCTTGTAAAGGATCTCCCGCTCCGAATTAAATGTTTCTCCCGAAACAGACTCCATATGATAAAGCGCGGGAAGACGTGCTTTCTGGTAATCGGGCAGATAGGACTGTAGCAGGGTGGCACTGATCTCCCGCTCCTTCTCAATGATCGAAAGCTGCTCGGTCAGGTTTTTCAGTTGCCTGATGTTCCCCGGCCATTCATAGGAAAGCATCAGCTGGCGTGCATCCTCCGTGATACGCACCGGAGGCATCCTGTATTTCTCGGCAAAGTCGGAAGCAAATTTTCTGAACAGCAAAAGAATATCATTCCCCCTTTCCCGGAGAGGAGGGACAAATACGGGAACCGTGTTTAAGCGGTAGAAAAGATCTTCACGGAACTTTCCTTTTTTAATAGCCTGCTGTACATCCACATTGGTGGCCGCCACTACCCTTACATCGGTCTTTAATACCTTCGACGAACCAACCCGTATAAATTCACCGGTTTCAAGCACCCTGAGCAACCTTACCTGGGTGGATAGCGGTAACTCGGCGACCTCATCCAGAAAAATGGTTCCCCCGCTCACCACTTCAAAATAGCCCTTACGTGTATCCTGGGCTCCGGTAAATGCCCCTTTCTCATGCCCGAAAAGTTCCGAATCTATCGTGCCCTCGGGAATGGCTCCGCAGTTCACTGCGATATAGGGTCCGTGTTTCCTGGCACTGTTATGATGAACGATCTGGGGAAAAACTTCCTTGCCGGTTCCGCTCTCTCCCGTAATAAATACGGAAAGATCTGTCGGCGCTACCTGCCGTGCTATGTCAATTGCCCTGTCAAGCACCGGGTCGTTCCCTATTATCCCAAATCGTTGTTTAATCTGAAGTACTTCCATCTCAAAACTGACAAAATAACTGAAAAGTCTGACAAAATT